>JAEYYB010000069.1 GCA_023430975.1 Bacillota bacterium
AAATCTAGAGTGGTTAGAGTGATTCTATCAAATGGAACGGAAGAAATCCTTATAACAAACTTATTTGAAGACTCATTAACAACAGAAGATTTGAAAGTCTTATATTTCAAGAGGTGGGGTATTGAAACAAAGTTTAAGGAAGTAAAATGTTGTCTTCAAATTGAAAATTTTACAGGTGATTCTGAAATATCTGTTGAGCAAGATTTTTATGCATCCATGTATTTGATTAATATGGCATCAATAGCAAAAAATGATGCAAATGAAAAAATTGCAGAAACTAATTTAAATAAGAATTTGAAATATGAATATAAGACAAATACAAATATTTTGATTGGTAAGTTGAAAGATTCTTTGGTAATAATGCTTCTTGAAAACGAACCGTCAAAGAGGAATGAAATTCTTGACTCTATTATGAGTGAAATTCAACGGAATCTAACCCCTATTAGAAATGACAGGAGTTATGTGAGAAATACTTCACTTAAGGCCAATAAGCATTCGCTGAATAGAAAACGATGTTTGTAAAAATTATCCACGATAGCTTTATGACATTGATTTCTAAACAATAAAAGCAATTCAATTTGAATTTATAATTAATTGCCAATATTATTTAAGGCTGTCAGATTTATTATATGCTGACAGCCTTAAATGTTTTTTGTTCAAACAAATTTTTTAGAATTTAGACCATTTAAATCAGTTCTATTGATTTGTAGTATTAAATATTAAAAATTAAAAATACTTTGAACTTTTTTCGTAATTATGTATCTTAGTATAATGAGATCAAAAATAAAAAAGAAACTGGTGCTTATATGATCGAGGAATATATTTTATTGTCGGCTAAAAATGGTGACTCTGAAGCTTTTAGAAAGATATATGAACTCTACAATAAGAAAGTTTATTGCAATGTTAAGATGCTTTTAAAAAATGATAAATGTGTTGAAGATATAACACAGGAAATTTTTATTAAAGTATTCTCAAATATCCGACAGCTGAAGATGTCAATTACATTTGAATCATGGCTATACAAAATTATTTTTAATACTTGTATAAAATTTATATTAAAAAATAGAAAAGAAGAAATTTTAAATTGCGATGATTATGAAATATCTCAAATAGATGATGATTTCGCTTTACCAGAAAATGAACTGCTAAAAAAAGAACTCAATAGTAAAATTATAAAAATAATTTATGAGCTTCAAGATCACTATAGATTATCAATTGTGCTTTACTATTATTATGATATAAGTATAAAAGAAATATCCAAGATTATGGGTTGCAAGGAAGGAACCGTAAAATCAAGATTGTTTAATGGAAAACAAATTTTAAAGAAAAAATTGTTAAGTGAAAGGACTGATTAATTATGAAAATGAGGACATTAGTTAAAACAGCTATTGATGAGGAATTAAACAAGATTGAAATTGCTACAGACACACGAGTATATGACCATATATGGAGTAATATTTTAAAAACTCGTGAGAAAAAGAATGTATTTCAAATGCTAAAACGCATTCCGAAACCTTTAATAGCAGCATCTTCAGTTTTAATAGTGCTAATATATTTCTTATTTATTCCTTCACCTTCTGTAAATGTAAGTGCGGCAAAAATTATAGATAATAATATGTCTATAATAATGAATAGCCTTACTAGTTTACCTAAAACATCAAGTTCAAATCCATATGACTATATCAGAGATAGTAATGAGTTTAATAATATAGTAGTTATTGGACCTGATGCACTTCCCATTATAAAACAAAGAATAGATGACAGTGATGAA
The DNA here is from genome assembly GCA_023430975.1 of Bacillota bacterium. Classification (GTDB taxonomy): domain Bacteria; phylum Bacillota; class Clostridia; order Acetivibrionales; family DSM-2933; genus Pseudobacteroides. Next base: position 1,772 of record JAEYYB010000069.1, read on the forward strand.
AATGGTTTAAGAGAATATATTCTTGCTATTGCTGCTGAGAAAATTGCCAAAGTTGATTTAAAAGGAGACAATTTGGGGTGGTCCACAGGCAAGGAATGGTCAGATAAATGGAGTAATCATTTAAAAAATTTATCTAGTAATTTTAAAAATATAATAAGTTCAAATAAAGACGCAGAAACTAAAAATTTAGAAATTGTTAGACTTGGTACTCCTGCGTTACCTCTTATTTTTGATGAAGTTGAGCAAGGTAATCCCCAACTAATACCTTCTTTGCAAAAACTAGTAGAAGGCAACAAAAAAATCAATTTTGATATTAACTCAATTAAAGACTATAAAGAATGGGCTAAAGCTAATAAAGATAGTGTTCAGAGCTTACGAGTCCTAGTTTCTACTGAGCAATAGTTTGAATTCTAGCATTATCCATTTCAATAGATAATTAAACAAGGGCTTTAGTTTCTTGAATTCTAAAGCCTTTTGATGTGCGAACTCTTCCGCCGTTTTTATTAGGTAAGGCATACTGCCTACGGTGTAACTGTATTATGTGCAATAGACCCCTGATATTCTCTGCTGATTCCCAAAGACCAAAACCTTATAATCTTATAATCGGTTTATACAGTTCTAATACCATCAGAAGAAAAGCCAGAGGTCTTGATCCTCTAGCTTTATAAGAATCTAAGATTACAAAAACAATTTACTTATTAATTTTTAATGATGAGTCACAGAACTGACTAACTCATAACATTCATTAAAATAAATTTAATTTCAATAATTTATCATAAAATGGAAGTTTAACTGTTTCTTTGTCAATTGCATATGATTTATCAAAAAACATTTTCGGAATTTCAATTACATCAACAATACATTTTATATCTGCTAACTTTGCCATTTTAATTAGAGCGATTGATACAATATCAATGATTGTTGAATATCCAACCATATTTTTTCTATACTTCTTAATGCGTTTTACCAGTTCCTCATTAAATATTTTTTCATCATGAGTGACTATTGCTTTATAAATGTTCTTCAAATATTTTTGCTTCGAATAGTAAACTTCTTTTGATTCATCAGCTTGATCTGGCAGCAGATCTATTAACTGTTTAGCCTTATCATAATTTTGATTTACCATTAAACAAATTAAGTTATCATCGTCGTTAAATATTGGAAAATTTGTTTCATCCACTGCTATAAGTTCATATAAAGCATAATCAAATTCTGATAAGCTATCCTCTACAGTAAAATTATACTCTGTCCTAATTCCATTATCATACATTCTCTTTACACAAAGCAGAGCTAAGCCAGACAAATATGTATAATCTATACATTTTGTATTGGCTACATCATTTAAGTAATAGTATCTTGCCATACTTTCATATGTATTATATAAACCATTATAAAAACTTAAATAATTTTTAGTTGAAGACTCATTAAACCTCTTTATCAAAGTCTGTTCATTTATAGAAAAATCTCCGCCTATTTCTTTTAAGAATTTTTTTACGTTTTCAACTTCTTTAGGCCATTTTTTACTGGAATAATCAATTTTCATACCTACTCCTTTTTTTACACTCAAAGCTAAATTTTTGACTTTTAGAGCTCGTTGTAACGCTATACAATCTTTACATATAAATGTAGTCTCTGCACCGCTGATATTCTCTGCTGGTTTCCAGAAGTAAATTTCCAGTGTAGCTTTTAGTCTACAACTATTTTTAATATATCATAAATTTGCAGTTCTTGGACCATTGATATTCCTTAATGGCTTTCCTGATAGCTAATTATCAGCTCTAAGTGCATTATTTATATCATATATCTCCTCTAAATCACCTAAGTTAAGTTGTCCTTTTGAGTTTAAGATTTTATTAACACCAACATGTTCAATGATTTTTCTTATAACTCTATTGGTTATAATTATTTGTCCTTTTAAAGTCCAACCGCCGCAACTTTCAACATATTTATGGTGATATTCAAAAGTACCAATTAACTTAAGGCTATCTTTATTAGGAGCCCAGATTACAACCGTTATCCATCCATCATTACCTGTAGCACTCCAGCGAAATTCTGTACTGTCGATAACAATCTTTCTACTTCCTTTTTTATATTTAGCCATATAATTATCTCCTAATGTTCTAAACAGATTACCAATAGATTTCAATATAATTTATAATAGCACCTTTTTCTGGATTTGTATTAATTATATCATTTCCATTATTCCGTTGGAATGGCTGGTTCTCGGTATTCCGACTTATCCCGCATCATCTTGTAAACAATATTAACAAGCTTTCTCATAATACATTTGATCCCTTGCTTTTTTGTTTTTCCACATGAGAGTTTCTTTTTATAATATTCGTAAAAATAGGCATTTGTAGGCTTTTCTTTGGGATTACTCAGCACAGAAACAGCTATTTGGAAGAATATTTGATATAAATTCCTGTTACCAAGTTTGTTGCTGAAATTCTTGTTTGTCTGCCCTGTAGAGTATATCATCGGGCTTATTCCTGCATAAGCAGCGAGAGCATCAGCATTTGGAAACCTTGATATATCACCGATTTCAGAAATTATCCCAGCTGCCGTCACTGTATTTATTCCTTTCATGCTTTCAAGCTTGTAGCCAAATTTGGGAATGAGTATTTTCATATTTTCCTCAATACTTGCTATGATAGCCACATTATCGTTGATTTGCTTTATTGATGAAGTAACTATAAAGTCCCTTAAATCCTGAAATTCGTTGGTAATACTGTATTTAGAGCAGAGAAATATACACTTTTATTTTCATCAACATATTTACCAATCCACTCCTGGGCGTTCATATCTCCATGTATAGCTGTCGCAAACTTCTCATAAATTTCTGTGGGCAGTTTGGCATCTTCCATAAATTGCTTTGTCATGATGTTTTGGGGTTTTACCGATGGGGTTGGAGATACTGCTATGGTTGGCTTTGTTGGTGAATATAACACTTCTTTTTTCACTGTCTTATTTTCATTGCATGCACTTAAACAGAACGTCGTTACCGCTATGATAATCACTAAATAAAATACTTTTCGTCTCATTTTTACACCTTCTAATTACTAGATTCTTGAATTTCACATTACATAAATGATGTGAAATAAGCAGTTTACCTTGACCATTGACAATGTATACACTTTTCACAAACTTTATGAAAATCTTCAACATCCTTAAACTTCTTTGTTAGTTCAATCCAGCTCTTTAGTGCACGAGCAGTATCAAGAGGTCCACCTATATCTGCAAAACAATATTCCCAGCATAGTCCCCAATCAATTTCTTTTTCAGTTGCAGGGCAATACCATCTATCATCAACCATATCCTAAGCCTCAATCAAGATTTTAGTTTGGTAATATAAACTTGTGCGTACTTTATAAATAATATGAAGTATTATACCTTCGCATTATTTATATATGGAATAGTTAACATTCCTCAATAAACACCTCACAATTATTTTCTGTATGCTCTCGGAAACTCCGAGGGCTTTATTTATCTAATTTTTAAGACTTCACATTTCTGTTTTACCCCTAAAAATCAGTAAAATTCGTTATTAAATTTTCCAGTTATTATTACCATTATACA
>JAEYYB010000101.1 GCA_023430975.1 Bacillota bacterium
GCTCCTTAGTTAATTATTGTGGTTGCTTCTCGGTCAACCCACTTCATATTAACAGAGGGGCTTTCACATTTTTACAGGTAAATATTACAGTTGATTTTTATTAAAATTTTTTATGCAACAACAATGAACATAGCTAATTATAAAATGAAAATTTTCACAAACATAATTAAATAAATAAATCCCAGTGGCAATAGGCTCCATATAAAGAATGAGATTGACAAGTTTGAGTTTTTAAGCTTTACATTTCTTATTACACTTAACTTTAATAATTCATGTGAAATAGTCATCAAACAATCTTTTCTAGACATTGGTTTTAGTCGATTGTAATACTCAGATAAGGATATATTTTTATTGTCAGGTATATACCAAAGCTTTGTGTAATTGAAGTTTGTGGTATTATTCGTTTGAATTTCTTTATTTGCTGGTTTAAGTGCCTTAAATCCAAAAAATAATGATAATATTGCACAAAAAATATAGCAAATAAAGAGTATTATCATAAGTGTATGAATAATAAACACCTGTCTGAAAGAAACAAACACACTTAGCAAAGTATTTGCCGTAGCTTGTATTATTGAAAGGCAAATACTTATACCAACAAATACAGCACCTGCTTTTGTATCTAGAAACCTAATTGTGTTTGTTGTATCATCAATGGCTTTATATAGAAACTCACTCTTATAAGAAAAACTATTATTCATTTTAAGACACCTCCAAAATTTTTATATAGTAAAAGGAAATATACGTAGAAATGATATTAATAAAAATGGTATTAATTATAGTATCATAAAAATGGAAAAAAATAAATACAAAAATATAAAATATTCTAGTTTATTTAACATTTTCGAGTTATTACCTTTTTAATTTAGTACTAAGTATGGAATAGATTCCTCTCAAATTACTGAAAAAAAACAGAGTATGACCAAGCATAATAAAGTCTTAACTTACTAAAGATGAATTTCTCTTACAGATGTATTAAACAGTACTATAGTGTTTACAAAACTTGACAAAATTTTATTTTTAAGAAGGAATTTAGTGCATAGCAGAGAATATACTTAGAGGGTAAACCCCACTTACATGCACATTTTACGTATATTATAAAATTTTGTTATGTTAAAGAAAAATTGACAAACTTCTTTGGCTTTTATTGACCTAGTTCTCGAAAACGAATAGAATAGATATGGTACAGTATGTACTACTATAAGTGTATGTAGGGTGACGAATGTTTGAATATGAGACAATCAGGATACTGCGACTTAATGGGTAATAACATTTAGGAGTGTTCAAACATTATACTTCAAAGGAAGAATAGTTGTTGCAAAACATGCTTCAAGATTGATTATTCCAAAAAGTGTAGAATAACTATGTAAAGATATAACTGGGTCTAAGAAAAAGTGACTAGGTGTTAAGTGTATTAAATATAGGGGTTAAAGTGATGAGTATGTACATGAACATATCGATTGATTGTAAAATTACAGATTTGTTTAAGGCGAAACGGTTTGCTAAATTTTGTGAGTATTGCAAGATAAATGATATTACTTACTTACATCAGCTTGAGAGTGTTGATTTCATTATGTTTAAAAGTTCTTTTGATGTCACAGATGATGAAAAAAATTGTGCAAGGGATTATTGGAAAATGCTCACAGATATTACAAATGGAACCCTTAATCAAGAGGACTGCTTTTTTTATGAAGATGATGAATGCAGTTATACAGAAACTCAGGAAGAAAATATATCAGAGATAGAGGAGAATAATCAAACTTATTTTGCTGAGGCTTTAGGAATTGTAGAGAATGGTGTTGATGAACAAGAATGTTTTAAAGAGTCAGAAGTAGCATCACTAATTTCACGTGTTGAAAAGTATTACTCTTTAATTAAGTCATATATTGCCATTGATTTTTGTGAAAAGCCGGTTTTCTGGAAAGGGTTATCTGATGCAGAATGTAATATTGTAAATACGAAATCAAATTTGTTCTATAAATGCACTACAAAGAGGTTTGTTCTTGTTAAATGGATAGTTGACGAAGTAGAGCGAATGTTTAAAGAAAATGGTAGAGAGAAAGTTGATATAAATAGTATTTACTCTCACTTGGGTGAGTTTTTTGGAGTATCATCTTTTAATCGAGAGAATCTTAGAAAGTTATTTCATAACTTTGATTCAATTGAGTACTCCGATTTTAAAAAAATAAGAGAGAAATATTTAAATGACTACTATATAGCAACAAGTCATGAAAGTTTAGAGAGGAACCACAGTCATAACAATGAAATCAATAGGGAATGTAGACAAAAAAATATTTTAACACCTCAGCTAAAAAGCTTTTTAAACAGTACCTTTGAGGAAGAGATATATGATCTTGGTTTTGTAACAGAAGAAATTAGGAATGATGAAATTGAAGATCAAGTCCATAACAGGATAACATCGGCAAAGGAAGAATTAGGTAAGGATGAATGTGTATGGTTCATAAAAAACATTGAAGGAACTATTTGTATTTCAAGTATTTTAAAATCATATATAAAAACTTGTGAAGAGGCTGAAATATTAAAAAAAAACTTAGCACAGTCGATTAATCTAATAAATTCATGTAATTATAATGCAAGGGTTATTCCTTTAATCAAGGCTATCAAAATAGATAATATAAGTAAAGAAAGTATTATGCTTCTTTTTGAGAAAGCTCAAATTACTCGTGTTTCTGAAATGAACAGGTTATTATCCTTGTCTATAATAAATAAAGACTATATACAGCTTATGAACTTTTCTAAGTGGTTATATCAGGATATAAAGCAATCACTGAGGGATGCGTTAAGTAAACTTTTTAAAAGTGATAGGGATGAAACTGTTGTAAAAATGCGTGCTTCAGGGGCAACGCTTGAAGAAACCGGAAAAGAATTTGGGATTACACGTGAAAGAATTCGTCAAATTGAAAAGAAGTTTCATGGTAGATTTACAAGTTATGTTTCAAGGCTGAACCCCCATCTTATTTTAAATGCTTTTAGTGAAAACACCGCATATATTCGGGATAAAGAAGTGGCTGAAGTATATGGGGAAATGACTGATATGTTTATATACTGTTTGAAAGAGTGCAATTGTGCAACTGCTCTTTGGGTTGAACAGTTGCAAGGTTTTATCATAGGAGATGTATCTTGGTATGAGAGGATAAAAGAGTATTTAGATGAATTGCCTGAGATGCTTGAAATGTCAGCAGTTGACTCTCTAGTTATCAATCTTGCAGAGCGTACAAAAACACCTTTGGATTATGAAAGCATCAAGAACATGATAATTAACGAATATAAGCTTTCAGGGCAGGTATATCTTAGAAAGAAAGTGCGTGCTTCTGAAATGTATTTGGCTGTTATTGATAAATATTATAGTGAAGGTATAAAACTATACGATGCTTTTGAAACCAAACGGTTCAGGGGTTATGTAAAAGAAATGTTTGGCGATGTTAATCTATCCGATAACAATAGGGCTATTGATTCAGTAATAGGCAGAATAACCGTTTTATGTGATAGAGGTAAACATATTTTGCCAAGTAGAATAAGTATTTCCATGGATATACTGGAGAAGATTCGGACATTTATAAATGAATCTGACCGAAGCATTATTATGTTTGCAGAGTTGTATGAACGATTTAAAGATGAGCTTATAGAAAGAAGTAATATTACCAATAGGTACTTCTTACAAGGGGTTCTAAGATACTATTACCCAAACGACTTCTTCTATACTCGTGATACCCTTAATAAGGATAGCAATAATGAAGCTTCTATTCGAATTGCTATTGAGGAGTTTGTAAAACAAGAAGGGCGTATTGTATCTAAGGAAGAACTTAAGCAAGAATTTGCAGGTATAACAGATGCTGTACTTTTAAATGCTCTTTATTCAACTCATGATTTACTTGCGTGGGATTATGGACAGTATTTACATTCTTCACTTTTAAATATAAGTGAGCATGATTATCAAAATGTTAGTGTTATTCTTGTGGAACAGGTTTCATGTGGCTTTGTTACATCTAGAAAGCTTTTTGATATGTTATATATGTCGAATTCAGAATTTATGACTAGAAACGATATACATACCCATCTTTGTCTTTATAGTGTGATTATGTATATGTTTCCAGATAAATTTGAATTTAGGAGACCATATATTTCTCTGAAGGGAAGTCCTGCTCAGACAAAATTCGATATCCTTAAAGATTATTTAGTTGAGAGAGACTCATTCAAAATATCTGATCTTAAGGAATTCTGTGATGAAATGCAGATTAAGATCATGACTATGGAATCAATAATTGAAGGACTTGGGGATGAGTTTATCAGAGTTGACGTGGATAACTGCGTGAGAAAGAATGTGTTATGCTTGGCAGATGATGTAATTGAAGCGATTGATGATATTACAGAATCTTTAATGATGAATAACAACTATATATCATTAAGAAAGGTAAATGACTTTTTCTATTACCCAGATATCGGGATTGAATGGACTCAGTTTTTGCTTGAATCTATTATATATGAGTACAGTAAGAGGTTTAAAATCATTGAACTAGATTATAGAGATTATAGATATGTATCTGGTATTATAGTCGATAGAGGAAGTAACATTAATTCCTATGAAGAAATTCTCAGGTATGCATTAAGACGTGAGTCTGAAAATATACCTTTTAGAAGTAAAGAAGAGGTTGAGAAGTGGCTGAAAGAGAAAGAGCTTATAGTAAAAAGTATGCCACAAATGTTGATTGATAGAGGTATAGTTACCGAAAGTGAGAATGGCGTTATAAATATTCAGTAATTAATTTGTTAAGACTTTAGTAAATTTAGGGGGATCTAAATGTATAACTATGAATGGGACCCGAGTACGGGTGGATATATACTTACCACAAAATTAGCAGGTGTAACAAAAGAGTTGAGGCCTGTTTTTTTTGAGGAATTGGAATTGTTAGGCTTTAGGAAGAAGGGGTGGAATTATCCTGATACGGATAAGCCTTTACTTTGGGCTGAAACAAGAAGATATTTTTATAAAGGCCAATTTGTTGCAGAAGCAAATGGTGGAGGGTTATATTCAGCCCCTACTTTAAAGGTTCTTGAAGATAGCTTAACAATTGAACCCGTAGATGTCGAAGGTATGATTGTAAAGAATAAACCTCTTATGGATGGAATAGTGCAGAGCACTCTTCAAAATATCTATAATGCTTTCAAACAATATAAAGATAGGAGGTATGAAGCATTCTATGTTGCCTTTAGCGGTGGAAAAGACTCTCTGGTATTACTAGACTTGGTGCAAAGAGCCCTACCCCATAATGAATTTAAAGTTATATTCGGAGATACAACTATGGAAGTTTCCGATACTTATAAAGCTATCGAAATAGCAAAGAGACGTTGGAATACACTTGAATTTCATACTGCTCAAGCGTCATTTACTGCAGAAGAGTCATGGAAACTCTTTGCTCCTCCTGGAAGAACACAAAGATGGTGCTGCAGTGTACATAAATCTTCACCATCAATTCTTTTGCTTAGGGATTTGTTTAATAATGATAATTTAAAGGCACTAGTATTTGATGGGATAAGAGCTGAGGAAAGTGATGCCAGGGCTACGTATTCTATGACTTCTGACGGGAACAAGCACTTAACTCAATCAAATTGTAGTCCACTATTGGATTGGAATACAGGAGAGTTGTATTTATATATACTGGAAAATGATTTATTGTTAAATGATGCGTATAGGCATGGTGCAATTCGTGTTGGCTGTTCTATGTGCCCTATGGCATCTTCATGGTGGGAATACATTGCGAATTCAGTTTACCATAGTGATATAGCACCTTTTGTTGAAATAATTGATAACAATGCAAAAAACAAGTTCACTAAAAAAGCAGAGAGAGATAAATATCTAAATGAAGGTGGCTGGAAAGGACGTATGGGAGGAAGAGATTTAAACTCTGGGGGTAACCGTATAGTTGAAAAGGTTGAGAAAAATTTACTTACTATATATGTAAATGAGGTGCACAGCAATTGGAAAGAGTGGATTAAAGCTATAGGTGTATTCACTCAAGAGAGCAATAATCAATACACAATAGAACACAAAGGGAAAATTTATAAATTTGAGGTAGTAGATACGGAAGTAGGACTTAAAGTTAGTATAGATAATTCGGAAAATACAAAAGAAGCTATACGGTTTTTTTACTTGTTTAAAAATGTCTTTAATAAGTCAGCGTACTGTGTGTACTGTAAAGTTTGTATGGTAGAATGCCCAACTGGTGCCTTAATTGTTGAAAGCGGAAATATTACTATAAATAATAAATGCAAACATTGTGAAAGTTGTCTGGATATGCCTAAGGGTTGTCTTGTTGCCAAATCATTACACGTTACTATGGGAGGGAATAATATGAGCTTAAAGGGAATTAATCGTTACCAACACTTTGGCTTTAGATCAGAATGGCTAAGTTATTATATTGAACTTGGTGATAGCTTCTGGAGTTGTGATAAGCTAGGTAAATATCAGTTTGATGGCTTTAAAGTATGGCTAAAGGAAGCAGAAATTACGAAAAATAACTCCGTTTCGGAATTTGGTAAGGAAATCTTCAGACTTGATGTAAATGATATAAGAACTTGGGCTTTAATTCTTAATAATTTGGTTTACCACTCTACAATTGTAAAGTGGTATGTTCAGAATGTTGAGTTCGGATTTAAATACCCTATTGAGGATATTATTACTCTATTAGGTGAGGAACACTCTGTTTCAACTAGAGAGAATGCTATTACATCAATGAAGGAAACATTTAAGTTTTCTCCCATAGGGATAGAGCTTGGTCTTGGTAACTATGAGACAAAGGGCAAAACCATATTAGCTGTTACAAGGACTGGGTGGGATGATCCTGACGCACAAGTTATATTATATTCACTATTCAAATTTGCAGAAGTTAGCGAAGGTTACTATAGTTTTACATTAACAGATCTTATGAACGATAATTCAGAGCGTGAAGGGATAAGTCCGGCACAAATATTTGGTCTTGACCGTGATGTGTTAATGCAAAAGATACAAGGACTTGCACTGGATTATCCAGATTTTATAACTGTGGCATTTAATAAAGATCTAGATAACATAAATCTTAATAAAGAGAGAACATCATTGGAAGTAGTAAAAATGTTTTAATTTTATTGAAGGGAGTGTAAGAACAGATGGCTAGAAAATATAAGGATTACTTATCTGTAGATAAAGATTTTATACCGGTGTTCAGTAAGAATTGGGACAAGAAGTATCCTGATAGATGGAAGTCGTTCTATCCCCATAATACATTTAAAGATATACTATCGGATTTGGCTAGTTCACTCGAGATGGGCTCAAATGAGAGTAGAAAGTCCCTTTGGATTTCTGGAGCATATGGTACAGGTAAAACATTTGCCTCTTTTGCTATTAAACACATATTGGAAGACAATGCTGAAGAAGTAAAGACGTATTTTGGAAAACAGGACATCTCTCCTGCTTTGCTTAATCGTTTTATTGGGTTAAAGCAGAAAAATGATATTCTTGTTGTTCATCGTTCATCATCATCTGGTATAGTCGGAGACAATAAGCTTTTCAGTGCTATTCAGGAGTCACTAAAACAGGCACTAGATGATAAGGGGTATAGTTACAAAGGTGGGAAAAGTTTACGCGAAAATATTATAGATACATTGACTGATCCAAATTCGTCATTTAATTTTGCAGGTGCATTTAATAGATATAAAGAAAAGTTTACAGAATATGCAACTCATGAGGGCGTGATTAGGGATCTTAAAGAATTGGATATCGAAGGTTCCTTAGATTTACTGCAACGAATTATGGAGATTGCAGACAGGGATGGATTTAATTGGTCTCGTACTCCTGAGGATGTTATTGCTTGGATAGAGGATATAATCAAAGGTAACAATTTATATGCAGTTGTATTTATTTGGGATGAGTTTTCTGAATACTTTCAAAATAACCAGAAATCAATAACTGGTTTGCAGGAATTAGCACAGGCATCTGGAACTGTGCCATTCTATTTCTTGTTGATTACTCATAGGACTCATACACAATATTTGCCAGACCCAGATGCTAAGAAAAAGATTGAAGCACGCTTTAAACTGAAAAATATAGAAATGGCTGATACAACAGCTTTTATGTTAATGAAAAACGCTTTAGAGAAAACGAAGGATTTAGCAGATGAGTGGAATAGTATTTCTCAAGGACTATGGACAAAAGTCGAGAAAGTAGTCTCAAAAACAATAAGTAAATATGCTGTCGATGTTAAGAATGATGAATTGAAAGCATTGCTACCTTTACATCCATATGCAGCATATATGCTAAAAGTAATCTCTGCATCGATAAGCTCAAACCAACGTACAATGTTTCAATTTCTTAGTGGAGATCCAGGACAAGATGATCAAATAAAACACAATTTCCGGTGGTATATTGAGAATCATTCTATAAATGATTGGTTTTATCTCACGTGCGATTATATATGGGAGTATTTCTTCAATTTGGATAATGTTGATCTCGATGAAGGCTCAAGAAATATGATTAGCCACTATAACACTTTTGAAAGCCAATGTGAAAATGAAGATGAACGGAGAGTTCTGAAAACAGCTCTACTCCTTAGTGCTATGCATCAAAAAAGTGGTGGAGATCGTGGACGTGGATCATCAAATCTTTTAAGGCCTACACTAATGAATATTTCCTCAGCATTTGAAGGAACGCCTATCCAGGATAAGATCAGAATCATTATGGACAAGTTTGTTAGCAAAGGCATTCTTGGAAGTATGCCTGAGGGCCAGGATACACTGTATGTTACTCAGTCACGCACTATAGACGAGGAAAGATACAATAAATTAAAGGAAGATATACTCAATTCGACTTCATTTGAGAAACTAATTACCGATCAAAACTATAATATTTCTGATCGCTTTAAGTTGTCTGGATTTGCAAGCACAAGGTTTGAAACTATTTGCTCAACGCATAAAGATATAAGGAGACGACTCGAATCAACTAGAGAATGGCCTATTAATAAAGTTCCTCTAGTATTTGTATATGCAAGAACTGAGGAAGACTCAATTAAAAACGGTGTGGTCATTGATAAAATACTGAAGGAGTTTGACCGGGATATAATAATTGCAGACATGTCTTCGCAGCCTCTTGGTGACCAAGGATACAATAATTTCATAGAACTTAAAACAAAGGCAAAATATTTTTTGACTATTGACCCGAATCAGACAAGACTTTACGAGAGCAATGCAAAAACTGTGATTGATGATTGGAAATTAAAGCTGGACATAACTACTGTTATATTACACTCAAAACATGAAGTAGCAATTCAACTGCAAGGAAGTGCTAATTTTAGGGCTCGTTTAAAAGAATTAAATGCAAAACTTTATACTTGTGGCTTAGAAACGCTTACTGAAAATGACAGAATATTCTCTGAGTCAGGATTTAAAGAAACTGTTGCAGTTATGGGTATGGACAAAGCAACTATTTCTTCAAATTATAGTTACCTTAACGCAATTAAAACTAACCTTCAGCAAGGAAATGTATGGAACAATCATGATTATGTTAAAGCAAACTCAGCACATGCAGTGTCACAAATGAAGTCTGCGGTTGAAGCTCTTATTACTAATGGATTTGAAGAGAAAAGTTCTATAAGGGTTGCTGATATCTGGGATATGCTTCAGAAGAAACCTTTTGGTTTAATGAGCTGTACTGGATCAGTGTTTGTATTAGGCTTTTTATTAAAGGAGTATGCTGATAGTAAGTTCTATAAAAAGGATGGTATGAATACTGTACCTTTAACCCATGATGGGTTAGCTGACATGATATATAGCATTGTTAAGGGTCTTCCAAAGGCAGAAAACCTTTCAATTGTAAAAATGACCCCTGAACACGAAATCTTCTGCAAGTATACTGGCGAAATATTTAAGATATCTACAGATAAACAGAATAGTATTCAGGATATTGCACATGGAATAAAAGCATACTTACCTATTGCTAACTTTCCTTTGTGGTCATTAAAACCTTATATTGAGGAAACGGATTCGGTTGGTTTAAAAGATAAAGTATTACCGATTATTGATTTGCTATGTGAGTTTGTTTCTTCTGAAAAGAAAGATGGAAGAGATGATACAAAAATTGCAGAAGAAATTGCTAGGTTATACCAAGGGGATGCTGGAATAAAAGAGTATTTAAGGAATATTATGACCAGTGATAACTTGAAAACTGGAATGGAGTTTTATGTTGCTCAGCAGAAGCCGGAACTAATACAGATAATAAGGAAACTTGGAATCGTAGATAAAGGATATATTTTAGAACTTAAGAAAAAGTTATCCTATGATGCATCCTGGTTATGGAACAAAGGCGATATAGACAAAAAGATAGAAGAGGTATTTGAGGACTATAAACTTATTGATCTAATTAATAGAATACTTGCCAAAAAGGTATGTGCCTTACAAGAAGCAGCATTTGGTATCAGAGATAAGATTAGTGCTATAAAAATGCCATATGAATTCTTTAAAGATAGTTGTACTGGTTTGGATACTTTGTTTTCAAACTTAATCACTGTATATAAAACTAATAGTCTTAAGGACGCAAACAAACATGTTTTAATGAATGATTTAGAACAGAAAGCAGACGAATTTAATGCAGTTTTCAGTAATCAGTATGAGTTGTTTAGGAAAAAGGCTAGTGAGATCTTAGGTTTATCAGTTTCTGATGATGAGTGTAACCATCTTTATAGCAAAATGGATTCTAACGCTATTGATAGAGTTGTTGAACAATATGTGCAGAATCTGAAGCAACACTATGACCAGTATCAAAAAAATAAGAAATTCAATCTATTGATTGATAAGTGGAAACAAATGACTGAAACAGAAAGTCCCTCAAAGTGGTCTGAAAAATATAAAGTTCCAATTCTATGCTTGTTTGCCGATGAACTTAGCAATGCACGTATAACTTTTGGGATAATTAACAGGTCAAATTCCTCAGTTAGTGAGGAGCAAATAAATGATGCTATTAACTTTTTGAATTCAAGCAAGAATATCAATAAGTTGGGTGATTTAGCTGTATGTAACAAAGTATTTAAGGAGTACATTTCCGGAGAATACGACATCATTATTGATGACATCGATGAGATAAAGAGTATTTTCGTAAGAAAGCTAGGCGGCAACATATATGAATGGTATATGCATAAAAGTGAAATTGATAGTATTATTAAGGAATATGCTTCAGAGAAATACAAAACAAGCTACTACTCTGAAGTTTTCCAAAAGATTGATAGTTTGTCTCCTGAAAAAGCAAAGGATTATCTTAAAGAACTTATTAAAAGTGAACCTCTAGTTGGAATCCGTATAATGAAGAACTAACACAGAGGGGGGATATTGTGAACATTAAAACTTTAGATGAATTGAATAACTACATTAATGAAGATTTAAAGGTTAAAGAGGCTCGCATAGTACGTTTTGTGAATGTGGAAAGTCTTACTATGTGGGTCAAGGTTAAATCATTTTTGAATGACAAGTGTACCAAGACAATAAGGTTGTCAGATTATTGTGATAATGATGATTTAACTCCGAATATCAACAGAATGATAAATGCCTTGAAAAAAATTAATGAACATACTCTTATAATCCCACTATCTGAGCATTTACGCATCAATAATACTGAGGCTGATGGATGTTTGGAACGGATACTGAAGACTGAATTTATTAATGATGTGGATGAAAAAGGCGTAAGGGTTTTTATTCCGATTTATCGTATGAGAAACAAACTTATAGGACTAATTGATAAAGACCCTAGATATAAAAATCATATTATCTTTCTTGAGACAGGACAAGATGATGATTATGCCCTTACAATCGTATCAAATGATATTGATGCAAATATAGAAGGGAATAATCTATTAGGATATAAGGAGTATCTTAGGTATTGGGAAGAGAACCCAAGTAAACCAATTATTTTACATACAGCAAATGCGAAATATTATGCAGATATTATATTTTCTGATAACGTGAAAGTCTTAATAACTGCATATGATTTGTTGAAATACCACTATCATCTTAGTGAAGCTATAAGAGAAGTATGGGGAAGCGAATGGCAATGGAGAGAACTGCTTGTCCGAATGAAAACAAACCTCGGACTTAAAGGTGTATTTGAGCATTTATTTAATATCCCTATGTATAACAGCAAAAACTTATTATCAAGGTGGAGTAAGTTTACAGACTTTGAGAGATGGGCTGCTTGGCTTTGGTCGAAATTAGAAGGTAATAGAGGTTATTTAAGTATTGTCCTTAATGATAATTGTAATACAGACAATTTTTTTGAAAGAATAATTAACTCAATATTTGCAGTCAATTTCAAAAAGAGTGAATATAAAGAATATTATTTTGAACGGAAAGAGTATCTTGCTAGTCTTTCTATAGAAAATTTGCCTATGTCATTCTGGGAGGAGCTTAGTAGGATAAAGATTGAGGAGAGGATATACTACCTTACTGACTGTACTTTGAAAGAACAGAATGAGATACTGAATATTATTAACTCCGAAGGATTCAACGAGAAAACTAGAAGTGTAGTGGGGTATGTATATCCAAAATTAGATGCATACGCTGGCGATTATGTGCTTGAAGATGAAAGGTTTACAGATTACTTTGCTCAATACAAAGTTCAGAAAATTGAAAATAAAGCAGACGAAAAGTTTATTAAGGTTGTCAAGAAATATGCGGCTGATAAGGGTATCTGGAGAGGATTAGAAACAAGAAATAGAATTATTGACGATATTTATAACTCCGATACAATTATTTATTGGATCGATGCTCTTGGAGTGGAGTATCTGAACTTTATAAAGTATATATTGAAAAATAACTATACAAGTGTATTTTTTAACTTTAAGATTGGGTATGCGAATATCCCCACTATTACAGAATGCAATAACGATTTTCTCAGGACTCGTAATTATGCTACACCATTTAGAAAGCTTGATAAAGCAAAGCATGATAAATTATTAGAGTATCCGAAATATATTCCAAATGAATTCGGGTTAATTGAGGAGGCATTGAAAGAAGCAGTTTCATTGTTGGATACTCATGATAAAGTAATTATCGTCTCAGATCATGGGGCAAGCAGATTAGCTGTCATAGCCCAAGGTGAAACACGTAAGGCTCAGGAAAATGCTAAGGTGGAAAGGCATGGCAGATATTGTGTAGATAGCACTTATCAGTATGGTGATGAATTCACGGGGTGTATTGACGAGGGAGAGTACCATATATTTGCAGATTACGATAGATTTAGTATTAGTGGTGTCGCAAAGCCAGAAATACATGGTGGAGCAAGTTTAGAAGAAGTGTTAGTCCCCATAATTGAGCTATCCAAAAAGCCATTTGACGAAGAAGATATTCCGAAATTGATAACAAAAGAAATTAAACAAAAAGCAGGTCAAAAGGTAATTGTTAAATTTAAGCTTTCTAAAGATTATGATAATTTGTATGCTGTGATCGGAAGCCAGAGATATAAGTGTATCAAAGAAGCTGACTTCTGGTATTTCCAGCCTGATGTTGATAAAAAGGAAATATATAAGGCAAAAATTGTTTCAAACCGTACATTAGGTACAATTGAATATAAGGTAGTTAAAGGTATAACATCAAATTTTGATATATAGTAGGTGAAATATATGACTGATAAGCTTAAGAAATATTTCTCTGATATGCTTGTTTACAAATCTCCAGAGCAAGGCAAGTTTTTTTCTGCATTAAGTTTACCGTCCTTTATGAGAGACTGGATTCTTATGAAGTTTGCAGATGATAACGGTGTTATTGATAAGGAAGAAGTAGCAGCTTATGTAAAAAAGGTAATACCTAAAAAGGAGCACTGGGAGCAATTAAAGTTTGAAATGGCTAGGAATTATCAGAGTGTGAAGTTTCTAGCAAAAGTAAAGGTAGAAATTGATATAACAACCAGAACTGCATTATTTAGCCTCCCTGATTTTGGAGTGCCAAAGAAAAAAGGTGAGGCTATTGCAGATTGGGATTCTGTTGAAATGAATAAGGAATACCTATTATCCCCAAATGAGGTTTGGGGTATTGTAGAGTTGATTTGCGAGGAGGGTAATGGATCTCGTAATGAAAGTAAAATTAAGATGATAGATTTTAAGCAATTCTGCCCTTATAACATTGACCTAGATTATTATGTTGAAGCAAGAAAAGGATTCGAAATTGATGAATGGATAGATGTTGTGTTAAGTGCTATTGACTATAATCCTGCTGGATACGCAAGTAATACTCAAAAGCTTACAATGCTCAGCAGGTTACTACCGTTTGTGGAGAAGAGGGTAAATTTAATTGAATTGGCACCAAAAGGTACAGGTAAGTCATATTTGTTTTCACAAATTAGTAAGTATGGCTGGTTAGTCAGTGGTGGCAGTATCTCAAGGGCAAAAATGTTCTATGATATCAGTAAAAGGACAAGCGGTTTAGCATCACATTATGACTATGTTGCTTTTGATGAGATTCAGAGTATTGCTTTTCCTGATAAAAATGAAATGCAGGGTGCATTAAAAGGGTATTTGGAAAGTGGTGAATATCGGGTTGGTGATTATAGAGGTGTTGGAGAGTCAGGGCTCATATTACTCGGGAATATTGAAGAGGAACGTATGAACGTAAATGTAAATATGTTTTCTAACTTACCAGAGATTTTTCATGAGTCAGCATTGATTGACCGGTTCCATGGTTTCATAAAGGGTTGGGACATACCTAGAATGAAGGAAAACCTTAAGGTTAATGGATGGGCACTAAATGTTGAGTACTTCTCCGAAATAATTCATTTAATGAGGAATGAACTTATGTATAGGGCAATTGTTGATGATGTATTAGAAGTGCCTAAAAATGCTGATACAAGGGATACTGAGGCTATAAAAAGAATATGTACAGGGTTTATGAAATTGCTTTTCCCACATGTTAGGAGAACAGAAGATGTAAAAGCAGAAGAATTTGAGCAATACTGCCTTGAACCAGCAAAATCTATGAGAAGGATTATTAAGACTCAGCTTGGCATTATTGATACAGAATTTAGGTGTAAGGATATCCCGGATATAAAGTTACGAAATAGCTTAAAGGATTGATAATAGTGAAGACAGTGTTATGTCATTTGTGCGGAACAAAGTTAGATAAAGAACATACAGCACTTAATAAAAAGCTACTTGGTAGACAGGTTAAAAAGCTTTTATGTCTCTCATGCTTTGCTGATTACCTTAGCTGCACAGAAGAGGATTTATTAGTAAAGATAGAAGAATTTAAAGAGCAAGGTTGTGGATTATTTAAGTAAATGCTTTCGTGTAGGAGGGAAAGTTATGCCTAGTTCAGGACGATTAAAAGGATTTGCATTCGAATGGTTTGTTAGGGGTATTTTGAAAACTTGCGGATTTAAAACAATAATTCCAGATGGGAATGTTATTTACAAAGGACCTCAGGGAATTATGATTCATGGTTTAGGACAGCCACATAATGCTGATATTTTGATGTCTCCACCATTTCAGATCCCTTTCCACTTTCCATCCAGAATATTGGTAGAGTGCAAATGTTATGGAGAAGAAATAGGACTACCTGTTATCAGGGGGGCTCATGGATTACGAGAAGATATAAATAGTTTTGAAGTAGTAACACCAGAATTACTGCAAAAAAGAAGAAATTACCGAAGGAAAGGTGCTGCAATATATAATCATGAGAGGTATCATTATCAAATTGCTGTTGCTTCATCAAGCGGTTTTAAGCTAACAGCACAAGAATATGCTGCAACCCATAGAATTCCACTCATTTCTTTTGGCGAGTCTGTAATTTATGCAAGTATCCGTGATTACTTAAGTAGCATGGATGAATATGAAAACGAATTGAATAGGGAAGAGAAAGAAGTATTTGAAAAGTTCTTTAAAGGAGAGTTTGAAGAACTAACATTTGAGTCTGACAGTCATAGAACAGGCTTTTTCCATAGTTTTATAGGTGCATCGGAGGAGATATTTGAGAGAGTGTATGTTGGAGTGTTAGAGAATGGTATGCTTTTATTCTTATATTCTGATACAGATTGTGGATACATTAACAACTTTGTAAATAAGTGTACAATTCACTGGGATAATCAATATTCTAGCTGGAGGATTAGGAGTGAGTACTACAATAACTCATGGGACTTTTTATTTGAGTTACCAAAGAAGATTTATGAATTATGGGCAGAACAAAACTTTAGTAAAGATATAGCGTTAGATATAAAAGAAGAGTACTTTAAAAGAATATTAGTCTTTGGTAATAAAAAACGAAGAAGAAATTTTGATTTCTTTGTTTTGGAATTGTCACCTGAATTTATTGATAGAGCAAGAAAGCAAGAAAGCATTTAGCAAAAGGCAAACGAATAGACCAGGACTATTTGTGAATGTTGGATATGGGTTAGATGACGAAGCAGAATATAGAGTTGGTACAAATCCAAATAATTCTGATACTTACGGAGACTTTATAAAAGATGAAGTTTTCCGGAAAGATAAAAATGGATTAACTTAAAGTTTCAAATGATACCCTAAATGTTACATATGGGGTGTTATTTATAACCTTAATTACTCCTTTGTACTTTGATACTGTTTTTCTAACATTATATAAGCCAAGCCCATGGCCTATCTTATCCTCTTTGGAAGTATATCCTTTATTGAATAACTTGGAAACTATTTCTGGAGGCATGGGATTACTTGTGTTTGAAACTTGAAAGTATTTTTCATTATCAGCTTCTACTAAGGAGACTATTATTTTCTTCTCAGATAAATCAACCTTTTCCAGAGCTTCTATAGCATTATCAATAAGATTTGATAGAACAGAGGTTAAATCATATTGTTCAAGGGGTAAAGACATATCTGGGTTATGATTTTCAAAAGAAAACTCAATACCTTTTGAAGTACAATCGCATGATTTACTATAAAGTAAAGCACCAAGAACCTTGTTCTTTGATCCTGTAAGATAATCAATATTGGCAATATCTTTATTGATTGAGACAATATAAGATGAAACATGTTTTTCAAAAGCCTCTTTATCATAACATAAAGCATTTAAGGTTGATAAATGGTTTTTAAAGTCATGTTGCTTGCAACGTATATCTGATATCACAGAATCGAATATTTTAATATGGTCGTTATGTTGTTCTATTAGTTGCTCTCTACTCTTAAATTTGGATATTTCCTTATATAGAAAGATGCTTGAGGTTATTAAAGCGATACAGGAGAATAAATATATAGGTACATTCTTGCTAGAATTTGATATGGTATCCTGTCTTGAAATGAAGTAAAAAATAAATATATTTAGCAATATTAAGAAAATAGATCTTAAAAGATTTCTGTACTTATTTAAAAGTTTTCTTATAGGTACAAATAGGTAAAGCATAACGGACCATAATATCATTATAACCATATAGATAGCTAATGTTATCTCATTAATGGTTGTATTTTGATCAGTCTTAATCAATCCAAAGGATGTAAAAACAAGTTCCACAATTAATGACATAGGATAGCTTACAATTAAAAAAACGGAATAATCAATAGATGAATCTATTAAATCCTTTTTAAATAACACAGTGTTTAATGCTATTGTAAGAAATGTAACAGTTATAAAAGCAAATAAGCCTAATTGTAATTGTTCAAGTATACAATTAGTTATATAGATGATAGCAAAAAATATAAACATTTTCTTTAGGTTCTTTTTTGAATGTGACTGCAAGCTGTATAATAATATAAATAATGGTGCTAACTGCAATAGAGTTCTTATGTAATATAAAAATTGGTTTACCATGTCTTACTCCTTAAAGGTTGAAGATGATTGGATCGCATTGAGTAAAGCTTTATGATATTTTTCTCCAATCGGTAATTTGTATGAAGAATTTAATAATGAAATCTTATAAATACCGTCATAGCTTTTGATAGTATGTACGTACCCTATGTTAACAATGAATGACTTATGACATTGTATAAATTTATTAGAAGGAAGTTGCCGGGAGGCTTCAGTGATTGTTAATTTTCTTTTCATATTGTATGTATAAGAACATGTATTTACGAAACAATCTCTATTATTTACTTCTATAAATCTTATATCTTCAAAAGGTATATTATATAAAATACCATCGGTTTTTACTGTTAAAAAACCTCCTGAAGTTGGCGTGCTTTTTTTAGGTACAATTTTATTATCCAATAAATTGTTAATTGTTAATAACACTTGTTGTATATTGTAAGGCTTTGAAATAAAATCATAACAATGAGCTTTATGCAACGCATCAGGTAAGCATTCATTTTTGGGTAATCCAGAAATAAAAAGTAACCATGTTAATTTGTGTTCAGGTAAATTCCTAATTTCTTCTGCAAGCTTTATCCCCGGTCTACCATTAGGATCATCTGGCAATCCTATATCAATGATAAATAAATTTATATGATATTTTTTTATGTAGATCCATGCTTGTTTGACATCATAAGCGTGTAATACTTGCGTTTCCTTGTAGCTGTTCTCAATTGCTTTTTTGAGAACTTCTCCTTGTTGTACTTCATCTTCCACTAACAAAACGATAGACATAACTATTTTTCACTCCATAAAAAAACCATTTTAAGCCCAAAAAATTGATTTTCATTTTTAAATTTAATATTATATCTTTGAATTAACGAAATGAACATCTTTTTTATATGTGGAAGTCTACATTTGAGACTACACTTATATCCGTATAATAATATCATACTTGTAATTAAAGATAAATACTGCTAGAGAAAAAAGGATATATAATGTTTTTGAAAATGCAGACTTATGAAATATATAAAAAATATGTAATAATATAGAATGATATATTTACAAAATTATACCTAATTTGTTATAATATTATTCTATATCTCTTTTATCATTTATGCAATTCCAAAATTTAATTATTACAAAACTACTGGTTTGGTATTGCATGGGGATAAAATAAACCCAAAAATTAAAAATTTGTTGAAAGAATGGGGGAGATATTTAATGGGTAGTAGTATTTTTAGAAGAAGTATGGCAGTTGTTTTAGCATTTCTTTTGCTGTTTGTAAACTTAGCAGAGGCATTTGCAGGGGCAGCAAGTGATCGGTTCATTGATGTTAATGATTTTCGTGGAAAACAGTATGAAAGTGCTCTAGATTTTCTCACTGAAAAAAATATACTTCAAGGTAAGCCTATAGGAAATAACCTAAAAGCATCAATTAATGATGATGTAACAAGGTCTGAGTTTGTGACACTGATAGTCAGAGCATCAATCTTATCAGAAAAAATTAATACTCAAAAAAATTATAAAGATTCAAAGCTCACTCCTGATTATGAACAATCTATAATTGATGAAAAAATTTCGGGTAAAGTTACATCATTCAATGATAAAAGCTTAATAAATCATTGGTCAGAAAAATATATAAAATATGCTGAAGCGATAGGACTTATCTCTGGTTATCCAAATCGTACATTCAAACCTAATAATGCAATAACATTTGAAGAAATGTCTGAAATTATTGCAAAAGCAATTACAGATGATGCAGTAACCCTAACTCCAGATATAAAGGAATACGTAACTGATGTAAATGAGAATAGCTGGTCATTTGCCTCAATAATCAAATCAATAAAAACAGGAATTTTTGATATTTTCAAAAGCAAGCCCGCTCAATATGGTTCAAAGCATAACAGACTTACTGCATTTTTGCTTGTGAAGAGCTTTTTTGAAAAGAATACATATTTTGAAGAACAACCGACAGAGGTTCCGAAATCAATAATTTCACCTACTGCTATACCAACTTCTATACCTACGTCTACGCCAATACCAGCAACTACTCCACAAAATTCTAGTAGTTCAAATTCACAAAGTTATAATACACCAATTCCAACTTCGACAACTATAGTAAACTCAACAGATGATCACTTAAATTTATCACTTGAAATAGCAAGTAATAATGAAGTAAAGTTATTTTGGGATAAAACAGATGGTTTGAAGAATATTGCATTAAGCCAAAGTAGAGATAATAAGGGCTTTGAAAATATTGCAGAAAATATTAAGGAAAATTACTATGCTAAGGTTAAAGTAGAAAATAACGCACTTTATAAATTTAAACTTACTGCTTCGAGTACAAATGGTAAAGTCATAACATCAAATGAAGTTTTATATGCTTTAAATGGCGATAATATGTTACTTGATAGTGATGGAGATTTAATACCTGATGACGTTGAAGCGAAGTTGAACTTATCTACATTAAAAGCTGATACAGATAATGATGGACTTCAAGATTTTTATGAGGTAGCGAAAACTATAACAGACCCATTAAAACATGATTCTGACGGTGATGGAATAGGTGATGCTGATGAAGATTTAGACAATGACGGTTTGAAAAACTCTCAAGAGTTTATATTGGAAACTAATCCAAAGCTCACAGATACTGATGATGATGAATTGATTGATGGTTTTGAAGTTGGCACTTTTAAATCATCACCTTTAAAAGTAGATACAGATGGAGATGGGCTAAATGATGGAGCAGAATACAGGCTTGGCACTGATCCTAATAATCCAGATAGCGATAAAGATGGTGAAGAGGACTCGAATGAAACTTATGACCAGAATTATAAAGATAAAGAAACAAATGTTGCTGTAGAAATAACTGGAAAAGGTGATTTAATTGAGGGGATTAGCGTTACTCAAGCTGTATATACCTCTGAAGCAATAAAGAATAATGCATATGCATCAAGCATTTATGACATTAGTGTTAATAATGCCGAATTTGAAAAGGCTAAAATAAGTATTCCAATTGACAAAAGTAAAGTACCAAATGGTGATTTGAAGAATGTTGCTATGTTCTTTATGGATGAGGAACAAAATACATATGTTAAGTTGGAAAATCAAGCTGTAGATATAGAAAAAGGCATAGTAACAGGAGAGACAACACACTTCTCAAAATATGTATTAATGTACGTTCCTGAATGGCATAGGCAGTTTGAAGCACCACTTAATAAGGATGATCAAAAAATTATTGAAACTTATGCTGATGTTGTCTTTGTAATTGATGAATCTAACAGCATGGAGAACGAAGAAGTAATGAAGGAGGAACCTGTTAGTGACCCTTATAGGCTAAGAGTAAGTGAATCAAAAGCATTTATTAATAGATTTAATATAGAAACAAGGGTTGCGGTTATAGGCTTCTACAAATATTTTGATCTAAAACAAGGTCTGACAACAGATCGAAGTAAAGTTAATTCAGCACTTGATTCTATATCAGGAAGAAAAGATGCGACAAGAATCTATCCTGCATTAGACCAAGCGATAGAGCACTTAAATAACTATAGCAGTGAAGATAGAATGAAGTTCATTTTTTTAATAACTGATGGACAGGATAGTGATTCGAGTATAAACTATGACTATAGTCAAATAGCAATTAAAGCCAAGGATAAAGGTATCCAAATAAATGCTTTCGGACTTGGTAGTAATGTAAATACTCAGTTATTGAGTAACTTATCGACTACAACTGGTGGGCAATACATTCAATTAAGTAATGCTTCTGAATTTAGCAAAGCCTTTGATGATGTTTCTAAGATAGAGGTAAAAGGAAAAGATACTGATGAAGATGGTATACCTGACAATGCTGAAATAAATGGAATGCGTGATGGGTTTGGAAGAATGTTCTATACTGATCCTAATAATCCCGATACTGATTATGACGGGTATTGGGATGGAGAAGAAGTCGGAGATTGCTTATTAGGACAGTATGGAGAATTTTATAACATTGTTACAAGTCCTGAAACGGATGATAGTGACTTTGATGGTTTAGCTGATGAACTAGAATTTGAATTTGGTACAGATGTTTGGAATTCTGATACTGATGGTGATGAACTATATGATAAACTTGAATTAAAAATGAACTATAATCCACTTGATGCAAACCCTGATGGAGATTCTTATAACGATTATGAAGAATATCTAAGGGATTCTGAGCCATACGTATACGATAAAGTGCTTTTGGAGCATTTAGGAAATTTTGTTCAAGGCTTTATACTTGGAGACTGTGGAGAGTTTCTGGCGAAATACGGCTTAATTAAAACTGATGACATAGAATCTATTGGTTATATTTGTGGGTCAATTGTTGCCGGATTTTTAGTTATTGGCGATGTAATGGACATTATAGGTGGAATTACAAAAGGAGATGTTCTTCAAATTGGTTTCTCCGTAGCGGGGTTATTACCTGGTGCAGGAGATGGCGTGAAAATTGGTCAAAAGATTATTAAATTTATTGATAAAGTAAAAGATAATGCCAAAAAGGCAATTGGAGTTTTAAAATTCATCTCTGAGTTTGACTTTATTAGGAATGCTTTAAAAAATAGTAATATGCTTGAGCCGGTATTTGCAGGGATTGGAAAAGTTGATGATAAAATATCAGCTAAGACAATGGGGAAAATAGGAGCAATGTATTCATCCATTGTCGATGATGCTAAAAAGAACTGGCAAAAGGTTAATGATAAGATTGACAATTATGTTAAGGGTGCAGTAAATAAGACAATTGGATTAGCGTCATCAATCAAGTGGAAAGGGTTTAGAGCTGGACAACTTGCAGAACATTATAATAAGCATAAAGATGAGTTTGGGGATATTACTCAAAACGAATATCTAAAGCTTGCTAAAGATTTTGCAGCTGAAATGGGTGAAAATTTTAAAGAAACAAAGGTTGGGAATTTTATAATCAAATATGATCCTGATACAAGAAGGATATTGATTGGTAATGGGAAATCACGAGAAATCAGGACATTTTATAAAGCAGATGGTAGAGACGAAGATCCTTTTCAAGCAGCAATAGACTTAGCTCGACAGAAAAGTGATTTGTAAAATTCAAAGTTGAATTTTTTTGTAGTCAGAGCCACAAGTACATATAAAGAACCATGATTTCGGAGATATAAAGCCAGTGCATTTTATGCCATGAAAGTCTTCTAAAATGTTAGATCGGCATGTTTGGATGTTTGTCAGGCATCACTACATGAAGAGTTTTTCTACCTTGTTCAGTAGGGAAAGCTTAGATGTTTTCAACATGCCGATAGAACCTTTAAATTAGATCTCTTGATAGTAATAATGGCTCTTTAAAACCTTACCTGATTATTCATGGAAAGTTATTATTTATTTGATTAAGGATGTGAGATTATTGGACAGGTTGAAAGCAATAAGTATTATTTGTGAACATAAAATCAGTAATTATGATAGCAATTTAAGAAATGAAATCATTTTGAACTGGTGGTCTATAGATAATTCTAACAATGAATTTAATACATTGCCTAAGTCGCTTCAAGATGAAATTACTAATTTTGATGAGCCCATACATTCTATAACAGACAGTAGGTATGACCCTTTGTTGGTAATTGCTCTTAAAGCAGAATTAAAAGGTATAAAAAATGAATATCTTTCAGAAATTATTTTTGACATACTTCAAGAAGAAATAACTGTTGAAGGTAGGCCAGAGGAATTATTTAGATGTCCATGTTGTTGCTATAAAACAATAATAAAAAGAGGAAATTATTATGTTTGTCCTGTATGCTATTGGGAAGATGATGGAAATGATGAACCATCAATTTATAGTTCACCAAACCATATGACATTAATTGAAGGGAAAGAAAACTTTGAAAAATACGGTGTGTGTAGCATTTCAATGATTAGTAAGGTCAAATCAGATATGAAAAGGCGATATTATACAGGCTAAAAATAAATTACAATTTTCAGTAATCAACTATATTTATTTTGAATTTTGAATTTCGTTAAGTACATATTGTATTTTTGTATTTTGTATGTTTGTAAATTTAAGGGTAGTGGAAATGTGACAGATGAAGTAATAGTTGAATATATAAGAACTTAAGATATAGAAGAAGAACAAAGAACAAAGAACAAAGAAGAGATAACTTTTCAATTGGGGAGTTTTAAGGTAATTTAGTATCATACCAACCTACCTGCTTCAGCAGGTAGTCGTTGAGTTCTTGAAGAATTTGGCTGCTTTTTTTATGTGTACCCAGCATGGGCGTTCGTAAGCGGTTAACCATGAGTACCGTTATAAAATTCCACCACTTCTAAAGGTAGAAAATTTAGTGGTTTTGATCTGCTTTGCAATACGGCATTCAGTCATTCAGCTGGTAGAATCTTTTGACCATGGAAGTAAAGTATCTAATGTTTATGCATTTATCATCCGCTATTCACAAAAATTATTTTCAAGAAAAAAATATCAGATTAAGTGTTAATTCTTACAGCCAGTAAATTGACGCTTACAGTGTAGTACAGCTTAGGAAATAGAAAAAGTCAAATTAGTTCAAATTAAGATTACGATTTATTATATTAATGGATCAGAATTTTGTAAATTTAATTCTGATTCTTTTTTTATTTAAAATTAAAAAAGTTTTCTGCTTATGCGATTGGCTTCCATTTTTTAAAGAATAACTAAGTGAAAGACAAAGCAAAGAGAGGAGGCTTTTTTTTATGTAATTTTAGTCTTTCGTATAAAGGTGAATAGACAATTAATTCTTAGAATAGGTCAAGAAATTATTAGTTATTTTTAAAAGAATGGGAGTGAGGTCAATGCTCAAAAAGTTATACCAGAAGTTCATTGATTATTTGAAGGTCAATAAAGGCTTAGATAATAAACAAGTAGAAGTCGTTAATTATGGGTTAAAAATGATTATGTTTGAAATTGCAGTGGAAATGTTTATGATGGTGGCTGGAATCGTAATGGGAGTTATGCCGTACTTAGTAGTAACAACTTTAACATTTGGGGCAACAAGATTATTGGCTGGTGGAAGTCATGCAAACTCAAGAATAAAATGCTTTTTAACATACAATATTATTATATGGAGCACAATATTTTTATCAAAGATACTTGGAATGAGTGTTCTTTTTGATGTGGCTTGCTGGATAATTAACATAATTATATTCATAGCTTATGCTCCAGGTGATACAATTCAAAAACCATTAATAGGCTTGAAAAGACGGAAAAAGCTCAAAAGGATATCTATCCTAATTGTATGTTTTCTCTATGTGGGATCTATTGTTATGAGAAATATAGATGTTGTTATATCAAACATAATAGTAATTTCTAATATTTATACCATGTTGCTATTGACTCCTGTAGGATATTTTGCAAATAAATGTAGGTTATCTGATAAGGTGTATAGTTAATAGAAATCAAATAACATTGGAAGGAGGTGATTTTATGTTGAGATCAAAGAATATTGAAAATGCTTTATGCAGTTCAATGGTGGCTGTATGCATATTTGCAGCTTCTCTGTCAGTCCAAATGAGCTGGCCGTGGAGAATATATACAGACAAAGTCCCTAAATGTCTCATTGAGGATGAAGCAGATGAATAATGGGGTCTGTATGAAGTAGTGTGTAAATTAATTACATGCAAATAACTTTTATAAAAGTATCATAATAATAGTATCTCAAAAAATGGTAGGTTTATGCAACCTATCATTTTGTTTCGGGAAATAATTGCATAAAATAAATAAAATTTGACAAAATTAAGAACGAGGTTCGGCTATGTCCGATAATCTGCTATGCTGGGAAGCAACAGAGAACCTACAACCTACAACCGGGCTAAAACCAAATTTAGAATTCAAAGTATTTCCCGTATTTCTCAAAGTATTTTATATATTCATATATTCATAATTCATATTTCCCATGTCTCCTAAAACCTAAAAAATTCTACTTAGTGATTTTTGACATTTCCCCAGCAGTTTTTTCAGAAGTACATAAAAAACTGTGAGAAGTTTTGTTTTTACACATTACTTCTCACAGTCTCCAAGAGCTAATTGTTCCGCTTAAAGTTGATAATGTAGTTCCACCTGTTTTTACTGAAATCAAAGTTCCGACTATTGAAGCAACACAACCTGCAATAATTCTCAAACTCAATAATGCAGTTATCGAAATTCGCAACAGTGCAACAAACAGGATAATTGAAAATACGCTTAAGGCTCTGAAAAGTATATGCTAGGTGAAATCTCAAAGGAAGCTTATATATATATATTTCCCCCATCCCCAATACATATAAAGCCTGCCCAAAAATAAGGGTCTTGAAAAGGGGTTTCCTTTATAATTTGTTCAACGTCCCAGCCCTTATTTAACAACTCGTCCCTTTTTACAGATTTAAGGTATTTTTTTGCTTTATATAAAGAATCATCTATTCTAAAACCTTTAAACAAATAATCATAAAATACCCAAAATAAAATGCTGGTTGCCATAGCATCGACTTTCCATAATGCCATTATTAATGTCTTTGTTCCAGAAAGCATAAAAGCCCTCTGCATCCCATAAACACCATCACCAACTTTTATATCACCTAAGCCACAATCACAAGCAGATAAAACGACAAGTTCTGTTCCTAATAAATTCATATGCAGTATATCCCTAGCAGTTACAATATAGTCTTTAAGGTTTTTAGAATTATTTTTAATTGCAGCATTAATACCTGATACTACAAAGCCCGATCTTTCAAACGGATCTTTAATGTTAGCTAAAATATTTTGAAAGTCAAATATTACTTGGTCTTCAAAATCAGACTCTCTAGTATTCTCTTTATAAAATCCATGAGTAGATATGTGTAAAATTTTAGGTGCAGTAGCTATGATAATATTATTTTTATTGAAATTTAGCTCGGAAATAGAATCAAACTTAAAGCCATGTTCGTTAAACCTTTCTTCAATTTTCTTTCCTTCTACGGCAGAATATAGAAGATTATCAAAATTGTAAATTGTATCATATTCAAAATCCTGTACATACTCGTCTGTGCCGAGTGGAATAATATCATAGTTTGCATCATAGGCTATCAAACTTATACTGTTATTATTTCTTTTTAAGTTGCTAAGCCATATTGAATCGCTAATGGTATTTAAGTATTTAACTCTCTTCCCTTCAAAAAAAATTTCAAAAGGTAGTCGACAAAGTTCTCCATCTGCACAAATTGTAACTGTTTTAGCTTGAGAAATGAAGCCTTCTATTGGTAAAATAATTTCCGAATACAGATTTAAATTTATTTCTAATGCTACTTTTCTAGCATCAGAATCTAACCATTTTTCAAAAATTTCACTACTATTAGAATAGCCTTGAACTGGTATATAAGCTTTCCTTAATTGTATAACTAATGAATCAATGATTGAAGCGTCACTAAGGTGAAAGAGCTTAATTTCTTGATTTTTTTTTGGCTGATAAACAATTACACAGTATTTCTCTTTTGATTTATCTAGTACATCGATATATTTAATAAATTCGACAACAATATCTTCAAGATCAAACCATTTTAAAAATAACCGTGTATTAAAAAGTTCGTGATTCTCTGATTTTGTTAGGCTTGGGAGAACTTCGCCTTCAAGTTTCCAAATCTCTTCTTCAAGCTTGCTTTTTTTTTCCTCTAAAATAGAAATCAGTTCTTTTTTTTCCTTGCTAATTACATTAATTCTATTGATAAGTTCAGGTGAAGAATCGTAATTATTATATATAAATAATAATTGTGATAACTTTTCTTCAATATCATTTATTTCTTTTTTAAGATTATTTCTAGTAATTATTGATTCTTCAGATGCGTTTTCATAAAATAATCCATCTTTTAAATTTGTTATATTGATATCTCCATATTTCCGGAATAATAGCATGGTTAAATCAAACATTTTATCCTTATTAGTAATTGCTCTGTGAAGTGATAAATACATATTCTGGAACATTTTAATATTATACAAAAATGATAATGAAGATTGTTTCGTATTCTTATATAATATATTCTTAGATATGGAGTCCATTATGTAAATAGCTTTTTTTGAAGTACTTATTGCATCAACAAATTTTCCTAGGTAATAAAAAGTGATACTTAAATTATAGCAAGAATATGCATAAGAAGTTGTTTTCTCTCCAATAGTTTTCTTTTTAATCTCTAAAGTATATAATAAAATTCTTTCAGCCTCATGAAACCTATTAGTTTTTATGTAAATGGAAGCTAATTCATGTAAGCTGTTTGCATATCCCATTGCATCTTCTCCAAATAAATCTTTTTTTATAGTTATTGCATCATTTAAACAGTTCTCTGCTTCCGTGTAATTACCTTTTGTACGGTTATAATAAGCGAAAGAGTGTTGAACTGATGCATACATAATTGTTTTTTCACCACTCGCATCCAAAATAACTTTTCGTGCAATTGCTAAATATTTTTCTGCTTTATCTAAATATCCTGCTCGGGTATAAATATTACCTAATTCATATATACATGCTGCATAATGGATTGTATATTCTCTTGAATGAAATTTATAAATATTTAAACAATTTGTTAGACAGTCTATAGCTTTATCGATGTAATTCATGTGGTTATAAAGGCACCCTAATGTATATAAACTAATAGCATAAGTAATTGTATTGCTGCCAATAATTTCCTTGATGATATCTAGAACTTTTATATAGTTTTTCTCGGATTCATCAAATTTGTTAATTTGAAAGTAATAATATGCTAATTGATGCAGGGTTGATGCAAAATAGGTCGATTTTTCACCAAATAATACTTTTTCTAAATTCAATGCTTTTTTAAGTTCTAATTCAGCTTCACAAAATTTGCCTACTTGAGTATATAGTGAAGCAAGTCCGTGTACAGCAGAAGAAAATTCAACTGTATTTTCTCTATTACACACCTTCAGAATATTTAGTGCATCTTTGAATCCAAGTTCTGCTTGTGAAATTCGTCCCATCTGTAAATACAAATTTGCAGAGGCTTGTAAGCTCACTGCATATGAACGAGAATTTATTCCTACTAATTTTTTCTTCAATTCGAGTGCCTTATTGAAATATAAATCTGAATCATTATTTTTACCCATCAAAAAATAAAGGCATGCAATAGAATGTAATATACTGGCATGAGATAATGAATTAGTGTATAAATTATTATTTGAAATATCTAAGGCTTTTTTATAATAGTATTCAGCGTCTTTAAACTTCTCTATTTTCATAAAGTAATATCCAAATCCGTGTAAAATCATAATATACAATTTGGAATTTTCACCTTTTGTACCTTTTTCTACTATCAAAGCTTCTGTAAGTAAGTTGGAAACGTCTTTAAACTTTTCGCTTACTATATACAAATTAGCCAATGAATAAAGAAATTCTGCATATCTAGAATCAGCCATAAAATTTTCACTTATAGATTTTATAGTGTTTATTGCTCTTAAAAAGCAAATTTCTGCTTCATTATATTTTCCCATTGCTTGATAAAGTGAGCCAAGTTCATTCAAAATTATTGTATAAAAAGTGTTGTCTTCCTCGGAAATTTTTTTTTTGATTTCTAATATATTGTTATAGAGTGACTCGGCTTCGACTAATCTATTTGTTTTAAAATAAAGGTTTGCTAAATAATAAAGGCTTATTGTATAGTAATTACATTCACCCTCATTCTCCTTTATAATTTCGGATGCGAGAACTAATAAATTTTCTGCTGTTTCGAAATTGTTCAATTTCAAATTTATTCTAGCCAACTCGCAAAGGCTATCAGTATAGTTGTTTGTTTTTTGATCTTTCAAAAGTGATGCTACTTCTGCCATAAGGATCTCTGCAGTATAAAGATATATGTCTATTAATTCCTCAGCTTTTAAAAACATTTCTTCGATATATTCTGAATTTTTTTTACCATGTTTTTTTAAAACTTTTAACATAATATCATTTGCATATTTTTGTTGCTCTGATTTATCCAAGGTCTACTCCTATTGATTAACGTTTTTCTAGAAAAATATCAATTTTATATTCTCCTTCAGGAATGTTACCAAAGTCTATAATAGTATAATTTTCGAATACTTTTATTTTACCTTCTATCTTTGTCCCTTCTTTTCCTACTAAAAAAATATCACTATTTTCAGGTATTGAACCAACAAGCTTTAAGCAAAATGTTTCATTATATGTTGCAGACAAAATCCGTTTATTAGTATTTATATCTTTAGTTAATCCAAAAACACTCGAAGGATAAATTTGGGGATATAGTTTGTTTAAATACTTTGAAATCTTAACGATATAACTGAAAAAATAATTTTCAGATTTAGGGTATATCCATTCGTAATTATCATTTTGTAAATCTTCAATACTTATACTCGATTGGTTATTCGATAATTTCTTGAACCTATTACATATATTTTCTGTTGCTTCACATGCTTTTATATCCTTGATTATTGACTCAAAGCATTCATTACAAACATCTAAATGATCAAGAACTTTATCTACTATATTTGATTGTTCATCATCAATTACTCCATTTACTACAAAATTTGCATACACTTCTTTTTCATTTTGATTCAAGAAACTGCATTTATTCATCTTCATAAAGGGATTACTCCTTTTAAATAGTGATTATATAAATTAAGGGTTAATTAGTACATGTCTCTAATTCTTGTTTTTAAAGTTCTTTTTATTTGTTCTTGCCATCTTGTTAAGCAAACTGAAGGGTTTCCTTCAATAAAAAAACGTAAAGGCCTATGCTCAATTGATTTTTTAAGTAATGAGTTTACAAATTCTTCATATTTAACATCAGTTCTCTCAATACCATATAGACTACAGTATTTTTTTATTAAGTATCCTAATAATATTATTAGTGTTTGCTCACTAAAGCCTTCAGAAATGAAATATAAACCGTTTATGTCTAAAAAGGTATTATAACAAAAATAAATTATTCGAGGTTCTAAATATTCAGATTTAATACGAGTTGGTTCAGTATGTAATTCTAAGACAAAGTTTATTGCGTAAATATCATTAAATGGTTGACTAAGGTCGGGGGAATATATATCTTCACCAGAAGGTAAGTCAGTTATGTAAGTTTGATGGTCTTTAATATAATCTATCGTTTTAAAATATAATATTTTGTAGAGATATGTTTTCAAAGAACTTTTTGATGGATTATATTTGAGTAAAAGTCCTTTTATATTTGAAAATACTTCCTGGAGAATATCATCTATATCACCTTGAGAAGCTTTATAATAGTTTGTTCTAATATAGGCTCTAAATCTTTTATGGAATCTATTCCATATCAAATCAAAAAGTAAGTTATATTTATCCTTATTGTCATTAACAATGCAGTTAACAAGCATCTCAGCAATATCTTCATCACTGGAGTTTTGAAAATTTTCTGGCAACACGTATGTTCTCCTTTGAAATGGAATTTTTTATACAATTATATATTATAGCAGGATTAGACAGTATTGCAATTAAAATTATATTTTATTGCGATTTGAGCATAAAATGCTCGAATATTTAAATAACACTCATTTAACTTTTTTATAAAAAACAAAAAAATTTAAATGCCAGATTACCCAGCACTGACTAAAGGCTGTAGAGTCATAATGGTTAATTTTCAGAGCTTGAAAATATAAATGGATACGTTTTCAAGTCGATAAAAACTATGGATGGTGGCTTTTACTCTGCAATATTCAATACAAAAACTAAAAGATAATAGGTTTAAGAAAGGGTCGTACGCAAAGTCGTGCGGCTCTTTTTTTATGGCCAAAGGGGGCATATGAAAGAGTACTACTGGTATTACATAAGGTACCCTTGATTTTCTCTGTTCAGTTTCAACCAAAAACGAAATGGAGGAATGAAAGGTGAAAGAATACATTGTAAAGATTGGAAAAGAATTGGTTCATGTTAATAAAGAGCTATATGTTACATATTACAAAATGTCACGGAGAGAAAGATATTTAGATGAGGTGGATAAAAAGAAAACACTGTCCTACGAACAATTAATTGAAGAGGACTTTCCAGTGGAAGAAAAGTTGATAGAACCAGTTAAACTTACTGATGATATTGCAATAGACAAGATTTTAAGAAGTAAATTGAAAATTGCAATTAAAAAATTATCTAGGGAAGAATGGTTTATTATTGAAGAAATATTTATTAAAGAAACACATATTAGAAAACTATCAAAAAAAATATTAATTCCCCAAAGTACAATTAAATATAAGAGAGATAAGATTTTGAAAAAGCTTAAGAAATTAATTGAAAGTAATTAATAAAGTTAAAAAAATTTAAAAAAATTTGGACACCCCCCCTCATTTTTCGGCTTAAGTAATGAGGGGGTATTTTTTCGTGGGACATTGACAATTAAATATTCAGTATTTCAGGTACGTTACTCTTGTGACTGCGATGAGCAGATAGCAACATGAACGAAAACGCCAAGACTACCTAGGATTATATAGGTACGAGCGATTACTTTTGGTTCTTAATCAATCTTTGGTGGATTGACTTGCCATGACTTACAAGAGAAATAATGATACTTCTGTCTGGCTATCTTCACAGAAAGGGACAGTTCGCTCAGCGAGGGAAAGTGCCGTTGTGGCATTATGATGCTTATAACCATAAGCTGCCTGAAATATTATAAAAATAAGAGATGGTTAAGGAAAGTTTCTATTAAATAAATTAAATCAGACCTATTAGTTATGTCAATATTATACATTATTTGATAATTGTAAGATGCTTAGGGAGAGATTATGACAAGTAGTAGAAATCATATCAATGATAGGATTGGAATAGTATTAAATATAGCTTTTATTGAGATTAGGGAGGTGTTATTTTATGACAAAAGCTTCAGATAACACAAAGGAGAAAAAGTCGAATGTTAAATATATATATGATGACAAACAAGATTTAAGAGAAATTTTAAAAAAATCATTTATAGTGTTTATCCAAAAGGAGTTGAGCAAAAAATGAGAAAAAAGCTTATAAATTTTGTATACATTATTGAACAAATGGTAAAAAAACGCTATAATACAGTTTGTGAATGGTCGCTTATTTCAGGAGGGATAGTATGTACTTGGAAATAAGTAACCCAATGGACTATAAAGCAGCTTTCTATATAAGGCTGTCAAAGGAGGATGATAACGAACGAGAATCGGAAAGTGTAGTAAATCAAAAAAGTATGTTGAAAACATTTGCGGATAGTCAGAGATTAGATGTTTATGACATATATATTGATGATGGCTATAGCGGAACTAATTTTGACAGACCTTCTTTTCAAAGATTATTGCAGGATATTCAAAATAAAAAGGTAAATATGGTAATAACAAAGGATATGTCAAGGTTAGGAAGAGATTATATACAAACTGGGTATTATCTTGAAAGATATTTTCCAGAAAACAGGGTCAGGTATATTTCTTTACTTGATAACGTAGATACGGGAACTGATAGTTCTTTAAATGATATAACTCCATTTAAAGCAATTATGAATGATATGTATGCAAAGGATATATCAAAAAAAATTAAAAGTGTAAAAGAAGATAAACAGAAAAAAGGATTGTTTATTGGCAGCAAGGCATCATATGGTTATAAAATATCTAAAAGTGAAAAAAATAAGATAGTTGTTGATGAGGAAACTGCGGATGTTGTAAGAATGATGTTCAACTTAGCAATTGAAGGTAAATCCGGAAGGCAAATAGCTCAAATACTTACAGAAAAAAATATTCCAACGCCTGCAGAGTATGCCAATATCAATTTACCCTACAATTCACCATTTTCACATGTTTGGAAGGCTGAAAAAGTATCGTACATATTACAAAATCAAGTTTATATTGGGAACATGGTTCAGGGAAGGTCAAAGAAAATTAATTATAAATCCCAAAAAGTTATTAGGCTACCTAAAGAAAGCTGGATAGTTGTGCCAAATACTCATGAACCCATTATTGATAAGGAAGTATTTGATAAGGTACAATTAATGTTAGAAAAAAGGAAATATACAAGGACAAGAACGCTTAATTATCTGCTTAAAGGGCTGGTATATTGCCATGAATGCGGTAAAAGAGTTGCAGTGATACTTAGGACCCTATCTGGAAATAGAGAGGTTATGTACTTTCTTTGCAGGACATATCAGAGATTTACTAGCTATAAGAAATGTTCAGGTTATAATATAAGAGTTGACGTTGTAACAGACAAAGTTTTAGAGAAGGTTAAGGAAGTTTGTTTAAAATATGTTGATAAAGAAGAAATGATGAGCATTGCAGAAAACGAAATAAAAAAAGATGATGGTAAAAAACAAATAGAGGATAGTATAAAAATACTTTCAGCGAAAATTGAAAACCTCACTCGTAACCTTGATAAGGTTTATTCTGATAAACTTTCAGGAGTATTATCAGAGTCTGACTTTATTAGAATATATGAAAGAATAAAGGAAGAAAGAATACAGTTACAAAGCAAGCTTGATCAGTTAAAAGAAGAACAAACCTGTGACGTAGGATATGATAAAAGAGTTAAAGATCTTGTAAATAGATTTCTTAATACAACTGAGGTTAATAAGGAATTGATCTTTAGTATGATTGACCGAATTGAAATAACAAAGGATCTGGAGATACTTGTTTACTTTAGATTTCAACAATTAGATCATTTATCATAAGCGAGATCATATGTATCAAGAATTGAGAAAAAGGCAATAAAGAAGCTGAATAAAGAATTAAAGGTTGAAAATTAAAGCAAAGTACTTAAAAGCCCCAAAAGCACTGGTTAGCCAATGCTTTTGGGGCTACTCATGTTTATGGTTTTAAGAAAAACAAAGACATTTTACAGCCTTGATTGAACATCAAATGTATAATTTCGTCCGCCATTATTGTCCCAATTGTTAGCACAATCTTTAAAAGCCAGTTTGAGAGGTTTGTCATCCGATATTGGCAAATTGGCTTCGAAACCTTCTTCGGTCTTGTTCATTATTATGTCTTTAGTATTTTCCCAGTTATCACCATATCCTACATGCATATATACTGCATGGGCACCTGAGTCGCTTAATATGCCTTTGTATGTTACTGATGCATCATCGCCTTTGACAACAACATTTGGGGTTATATAAACACCGTTTTTAAAGTACATATTATACAAAATTATCCGCCTCCCAATATATAGAATTTGCTTATACTATATTAAAAGTGTTAATAATCTTACATTTGGCGGAGCAAATAACGAACGGATCAACGGGATTTGCGACAGACAAATGTAATAGATTTATCACTTTTAATATAAATATAAAATTAATATAAAAGTTAAATGATTTTATATTAATTCTTAAAAGTGCTTAATGGCACTTATTATTTAGTATTGGTTCAAAAAAAATAATTATTCGTTGTATCATAATGGTTGTTATGTAAATATAATATATAAAACACAGTTTAAGGTGGTTAAGATGGCATATTCAGAAAGAGAGTTATTTGCAAGGCTCATTAAATGTGAGGCTGGCGGCGAAGGCCTTGACGGTATGAAAGCAGTTGCTACTGTTGTCATGAATAGAGTACATGTTGCCTATGGTGAGTACTTGAGAACCGGTCAGGGGAACTTAAGAAGGGTCATTGAGCAGCCGTACCAGTTTACATGCATTATGCCGGAGGTTTATGGAGAAGTAAATCCGCAAACAGTCTGGTCCAGCGAGCCTGAGCAAATTCATTATGACGTTGCGGACTGGGCTCTTGCCGGTAATCAACACGGGGGAGCCGGAGATTGTCTTTGGTATTATAATCCATATAGTGTTGTATGTTCTAATTATTTTCCATATAACAGGACAGGAAGTTTCTTTAACAGGGTAGGAGAGCATTGTTTCTACTTGCCGACCCCACTATATGCAGAAACATAAATTTTCATATATATTAAAAGTGATAAATCTATTACATTTGTCTGTCGCAAATCCCGTTGAACCGTTCGTTATTTGCTCCGCCAAATGTAAGATTATTAACACTTTTAATATAGAAACAATTAAACATATACTTCAAAAGACAATGAGTAAAATTGGAATACATTTTTTGAAAAATATTATTAAAACCCAAATTATATTAAACGAGGAGGAATTTTTGTGATATATCCACCTATTATGCGTCCATGCGGTAATACTTACAGCAGTGGCACAGCTGACATGCATACCCTTGGTACTAACGGAACCGCACAAATGCAGGGCATGGTGCCAGCTGGTACAATGTCTGCAGGTGCACTTCCTGCATCACCAACAGGCATGGGTACCGGATTTGCACCGGGACTGGTTCCAGGGCCTACAAACCAGCAAGTACAGGGGACGGGTCAAGCGATTCCTATTCCGACGACTGTTCAAAGTACTATGTACACACCGGGTTTTCTTGCAACTCAGATAGGAAAACTGATGCGTGTGGAGTTTTTGATAGGGACTAACGGACCTTTGATTGACAGAGTCGGAACTTTGATAGCTGTTGGAGCAAGCTATATTCTATTAAGACCTACAGGTTCTGATGATGTTTTATTGTGTGATATCTACTCGATTAGATTTGTTACTATATTACTTTAATGACAAACAAAAGAATAAAATATTAATTTATAAAAGTAATTATTTACAAGCACCAATTAATGAAAAAAGAATAATATATAGTATCATAAATTTATGGAGGTAATCAATAATGTCTAATGGTTTATTTAAAGGATTTTTAGGTGATAACAGCGAAATATTATTCTTCATACTCATTTTCTTGTTATTGTTCTTCAATGGAAGAAACTGTGATATCTGCGATTGATGATGTAATATCTCGTAGTACTTAAAAAGCTAAGGAGATAGAATTGACTATCTCCTTAGCTTTTTTTTATGTCTTGGAAATTACGCTTATATTTTGTTCTTTATTTTAAGTATTGCATGATGTTATCCCAAAATCCCTTGCCCGAATTAAGCTCGTTCTTGAAGGATTCCAACTCATTGGCAACAATTTCATCCAATACTTTTTGCCCCATGATTTCAACCGGTGCAACCTCATCTGTAAAAATCAGTTTGGACTCTTTTATCTCGGAAATATTTGATTTAACATATTCGGAAATTGGTTTTAAAGGACTTTGCTTATCCATTTTTTCAGAGTTATCAATAAAATAGGTTAAGGAATCATCATCTCTTGATGCAAATACTATTGTGTTGGTGCTGTTTTTTAATTCGCATTTATATACCTTTTCCATTTGACTCTTAATGGTTTGACAAATGTAGTCGTTAATCTGGGAGTCTTTTTTTGAGCGGATATTAATATTTACAACAATAACACCGCCAGGTTTTAAAGTTTCTTTCACAAGTCCGAAGAATTCTTTGGTAGACATATGGAATGGTATTGTAATGTCATGATATGCATCAACCATTATAAGGTCATATTTCTTGTCCTTGTGAGTGTTTAAAAATGTTCTTCCGTCATTTATATAGATATTGGCCTCATTTTCCTTCAAATTAAAATACTTTTTTGAAAGATCAACGATAGTAGGGTCTATTTCGACACCGTCTGTTTTGGTATTAGGGAAAAAGTGTTTAAGCTGTTTCGCATAAGTACCTGTTCCAAGCCCCAATATCAAAACGTCCTTGCTGGATTTAAAGTCGGTATCTTTAATAAAAAATGGGGCCATAAGAGCATAGTCATAATATAGACCTGTCACGGTACTGTTTTTTTTGTAAATGGATTGGACACCGAAGGCTACATTGGTGGAAAGTATGACTGACTTTGAATCCTCCGATACCTGCAGATAATTATATAATGACTCGCCCTCATAAACGATGTTTTGCTTCCAAAATGCATATGAATCATGAAAAGGCGTGACAGTCAGTACCAGTACTATAAAACTTGTTATAATTGACTTTGCAAGCCTTGTTTTTTTGGAAACAAAGTAGTAAAGGCATATTAAATTGAGGATCAAAGAAA
Source organism: Bacillota bacterium (assembly GCA_023430975.1). Classification (GTDB taxonomy): domain Bacteria; phylum Bacillota; class Clostridia; order Acetivibrionales; family DSM-2933; genus Pseudobacteroides. The sequence continues at coordinate 37,664 of JAEYYB010000101.1, forward strand.
ATAATAAAAATGTTTTACTTGTCCCAACTAATGGTATTGTGATAAATGTAGGTATAAATGTTCCTATAATGCTTCCGATGGTGGAAAGGGCGTATATTTCACCTGCAGTTTTACCGCTTTTACTCATATCGGTTATTCCCAGTTTTACCAGGTATGGAGTTACCATGCCAAGTATGACAAGAGGTATGGAAAATATAACGAGGCATGACAGTATTGATCCGGAAATTACAAGATTGCCGGGAGAAACCCACATAAAAATTGTAACTGATAGAATAATTATATATTTTCCAACAAAGGGGATAAGTGCTATATAAATAGCAGCAGCCCATATAAGTGCATAAAGCCTGTCCATGCTGTTATGCTTGTCTGCAGACCTTCCGCCTAGTATGTTACCAAGACTTAATGAGATCATAATAAGGCCTATTACGATAGTCCATATTATGCTTGATGTACCGAAGGTAGGTGCAAGAAGTCTTGTTGCACTAAGTTCTACAGCCATTACTGACATTCCGCAAAAGAATGAAGTAAGATAAATGTAAATGTTTTTACTCATGATAACCCCCCATAATTTTTACTTTTATTATTTGTATAATTTTAACCCATTATTAGACTTTAGTTATGATCAAAAAATAACTTCCGCTATAATTTTCGCTCAGTAATGGCTAAGAAATAACATCCGATTCTCATCGTCCAAAACCCCGTTAAATCGTCGGGATTTTCTCCTTGAGAATAGGTCGTTATTTCTAAGGCATTCCTTATATGTTGACTTAGTTCGCCAACATCCAGGATGCATGGCGAGCAGTTTAGCGAAGCTAAACGACCAGCCGCGTAAAAAGCGGAAGTAATTTTTCATTCATGCCTTAATATCAATCAGTTACAAAGATAAGCTGATAGTCGCTAAAAGAATCGTTTTTATACCGGGCTGAGGGTTTGACTAAAACCTTATAATCGCCTGGATTTAATTCAATGGTCACGTTTTGCGTTGTATATTGACTTTCATGCTTAATAATGCTTTTTGCAATCTCATTACCGCTTTTGTCAATCAGTGAAAAATCCAAAGGTGCGATAGGATTTGTCGTATAAATTGATAATTCGTTTAGCCCTATAATTGTAACTTTTGTTTTAGTGTTTAGTGTGAAATTAAAATAATCAAGATCCTTTGCATCTTTAAATGATCCTTTCATAATGGTGTTTGAAAACAAATCATTGGCTTTTGAAATTGTGTCGTTGGGCTCTGATTCTTCATAACTTTCATCAACGCTGCTTGCTGCTGAAAGCGGGATTATTGATGCAGTTGGAAACAATTTTTTAACATTGTTAATGGGAACTGCAAAGTTAATGTTCTGTGAGTCTGATATGGACATAGTTGTAATGCCGATAACTTCACCATATGAATTTAAAAGAGGGCCGCCGCTGTTTCCGGGAGATATTGAAGCATCGGTCTGTATATAGCTTGCACCGAAAAATTCTCTTAGCTCACCGCTTACTATACCTGCTGTAACAGAGTTTTGAAGCTGAAGGGGATTTCCTATAGCGATGACTTCCTCACCAAGCTCAAGATTGTCGGAATCCCCAAGGCCTAAAACAGGCAGGTCAGAAGTATTCTTGAGCTTTAGTACAGCGATATCATTTAACGTATTATAATTTAAAACATAATCAACATCATACGTTTTTACTTTATCTAAATTGCATTTTATCGTAGAGGCTCCCTTTATTACATGGTAATTTGTTACTATAATTCCGCTGCTTTCAATGTTAAATCCTGTGCCCGAACCAATTGGTTCTCCATTTTCATCAAAGGTTTTTAAAAGGAAAATGGCACCTGTATTTTTTGCAATTTCCTTTGGAGATAAGGTAGCTTCAGGACGTGGGATTGGAGCAACTGTTATGGGATGTGGAGTGGTTAAGGTGGTTCCGGGAATATAGATAGGTATTTCCTGAAAAGGTCCTTCATTATCCATGTTTTCCTTAACAGAGCCATCGGTCTTAACCCTGAACTCCTTTGTTTTGAGGTTAGCCCTTATGTCATTATCCATATCATCGATTGACTCTATGGGTGTTTTCGTTATCTGGCTATCTAGTGAACTCTTTGGTAATATATAATTTGTATAATATATCCAGTTGCCAGATGTATTCAAACTGCCTTTAACCTGATTAGCTATCTTTTTCTTTCCACTTCCATCCTCATTGATTTTGTAGAGGTTTCCTTCAAAATCATTATAAAATAGAAATCCATCAGAGGAATTTATGCAATTTGCCTCAACACTAATAAGCTTGTTTTTACCGGTTCCATCGGTTTTAATTTCATAGATTCCACTATTCCTAAAGCTGTTTATACTGAGATAAATCTTGTCTTTAGCTTTGTTAAAGCACATATATCCCGATGTGCCTTCGCATAAAACAGAATAATCCTTACCATTTGTACGAATACGGCAAATATTATCATCATTTATGAAATAAATCCATCCATTTGAAACCATAAGATTTGAGGCGGTATAATTGCTGATTTTCTGCCGACCTTTGCCATCAAGCCTTATTTTATATGGTCTGCTGCTATCTGTTCTATTTATGTAGTAGATCCAATCATCCACGATAAAGGCATATGAAACATTGTCTGAGGTCAGCTTTGCAGCTGAGGTTCCATCGGTTTTCATCCTGTATAGTGTATTTCTCTCAGATTCTATAGGATATTTGTCGGAGTTCACAAAATAAATCCAGTCTTCTATAACATTTATAAAGGATATGGGGTTCACATTGAGCTTTACCTTTTCAGAGCTTCCGTGTTTTATCTTATAAGTGCCGAGATTGTAGAAGGATATGTAATCATGGTCACCACTTGAACAAACAAACCCGCCATTAACAATATTTCCAGAAGTATTGTAGGCCTTCTCAACCCAATTATCGGTGGAAATGGTAATGGTTCTGGTAGAATTGTTCCATTCTACTTTTGCCCCGAAGGCTTCTCCGATAAACCTCAGAGGAACCATTGCTTTGCCATTTATCATGCTGGGACTTACATCCAACATCACCTTTTGATTATCGATAAATCCTGTTTTATCTCCGATTTTAAGCTTAATGACTTTTGTGCATCTTGTTGCTGTTATGGACTTTGTTTTCGCGTTCCATTCAACATATGCATCCAGGCTTTCAAAAATATCTCTCATAGGAACAAGAGTGTTGCCAGAATAAAGCACAGGTGAAACATCTATAGTGAGGGCTTTTCCCCTCACTATGACATTTATTTTTGATGGGGCAGAGTAGGAGCTGAATGAAACTATCAACTGCAATAACAAAAAAGCAAAGATTATAATGATTTTTTTCATTCTACACCTCAAAGTAGATTTTTATTTTACAGTAATACCGTCAACACCCGGATTTAAAGGCTGCAATAAGTTTATTCTCATACTGTTGACTTCTATTTGTATTTATTGTAGGGTATACCCGCACACCGAGATTTTTAGCTACAAATCTGGTTGGAACAAATGTCCTTCCGCCTTTTACCTGAGGTGCTGTGTCAAGCTCAATGCTTTCACCGTTTACTGATGCTTGCGGGCTATTAATAGTAAGTACAATATTTAATTCACCCTTTGTACCAGTGACAGTGTTTGAATCTGCATTCCACTCAACTGTAGCTCCAAGGGCCTCAAAAATTGCTCTAGAAGGTACCATGGTCCGCCCGTTGCTTATAAATGGGTCTGAATCAAATGTCATAGGTGTACCATCGAGTGCAGCCTTTATTTCTGATTGGGCTGAAGAAGGAACGATAGAAGAGAGAATTAAAATTAGTGAAACAGCGATGAATATAAATCTTTTCATTATTAAGTAATCCTTTCTTGGTAAATGTATAAGTGTAATTATTTAGCATTATAAAATTATATAAATAAAAAGGGGACATCTGCAATAAAGCTTGTCCCCCCTGTAAATCAAAAGAATATTATTTCTTGTTGAGTTTGGTATCGATTTCTGTTGAATAGATTTTCTTTGCATTCTTGCCATCAACCTTGAAAATTTCAATTGTGGAGGTATTTAAGTTCTTACCTTCAACTATTATTTCCATATTGTTGTCATTGTCTATATCAAGAACCAATGGTGCGAAATAAATGCATTCTTTGGCAGGATTGGATTTTGAGTATTGTTCACGTATAACTATATTTTCTTCTTTACCGTTTATAACTTTGTTAAGTACTACCATTGAATATGTTCCCTTGCCTTCTTTGCCTTCACTCTTAAACCAAGTAGCTGTGTTGTAATCATATGCACTTACAAGCTTTTCAACAACACCATCACCATCAAGATCTATTTCGGCTGATTTCTTTATGGATATATTGCTATCAGATAATTTGTTTTTATCAAGAACGTCTTTAACAATTTTTCCATAGGTTATGAGGTTGGATCCGGATGAATTTGGAACTCTTGGTAGTGCGTTCCAAGGGCCGCTGATTCCAAGTTGATATATGAAAACTTTTGCGTTAAGATCATCGTTGTTGGAGTATGGGAAGTCCTGAGAAATATCGATGGATTTGTCTTCTTTGATCTTGGGTTTTATACCTGTTCCTAAAACTGAGTCATATGAGTAGTAGGTAAAAACTTCATCACCTTTTAGAAGCTTTTGAGAATCAGCTGCTTTAACCCATTTCTTGTCCTTTGAATCAAATGCACCTAGTATGTTTCCTCTGTTTACTACAATTGAAATATCACTTTCCGGTTTTTTGATACTCAAAGGATCAATTGGAGTTGGTGTGGGCTGGGCAGCAGAAGCTGACGGCTCAGGGTTGTTGGTGTTAGCATTATTGTTATCGGAGCTGCAAGAGGTTGTTACAGCTGAGAGTAATACTAACAGTGATATAAGTAGTAAGTTTTTTTTCATTTTTGGTTGCCTCCTGTAATATATTATTATGAGATAATACTAATTTGCAGTATTATTTAAAAAGCAAATATTGCAATACATAAAGCAAATTAGGGTAACATTAAAATTATATACCTAATAAAAGTACATTACAATCCCCTATTAAAACTATTATTTGCCTGCTTGTGGGTCATGCCTTGATCTAGATTTAAAAATTCGGATTTTACGATTTGACATAATTCCGAATATGTATTCATTTCAGGGGTTTGTATCACTATATCCAGCAGTTTGTTTAGTATTAAGCCAATATCTTTGCCTTGTTTAACGCCAAGTTTAATGAGGTCATTTCCATTAACAGCTAAAGTGTCCAGACTGTAGCATTCACTTGAATTTATTATACTTTCCGATAAACATCTTATATTGTCCAATTCAGCAAGCCTTGGTTCAAGATATATTACATTTTGTGCCCGCATATCTGCTTCTTTAACCTTTAATAGCATAAAAAATACTTCTTTTCCCATGATCCTTAACGCACTTTTTATGGATTTGCTGTCACAATCTATTTTCGTATCGTGGTACTCGACCAGTTTTAGTATAAGATCGATTGATTTATTATCAAATCTAAGCCTTTTTAATATATCAAGGGATAGATCCATACTGACTTTCTGGTGTCCGTAAAAATGATCTGTTCCTTTTAAATCAGTACTTTTGGTAACTGCTTTGCCAATATCATGAAGCAGCATTGCCCACCTGAGTACCTTATCATTTTCAATGCTTAATACAGCATGGATTATATGCTCGGAAACGCTATACATATGATAAGGATTGTTTTGCTGCACCCCAATGCAGTTTTCAAATTCAGGCAGAATGAATTTCAGAAGACCTGTATCGTGGAGTAGAAGAATCTTATACGGGTTTGGAGAAACAAGCATCTTGGTAAGTTCTTCTCTAATCCTTTCAGGGCTAATATTATTAATAAGTTCCTTATTTTCTGAAATCGCTTTTAATGTTTTGGATTCTATTTGAAAGTCAAGCTGAGCAGAAAAACGAATAGCTCTTAGCATTCTAAGTGCATCTTCCTTAAATCTTTCGTCAGCGTTTCTTACAGCACGGATAATTTGGTTATCCAGGTCTTCCATGCCTCCAAAATAATCCATTATTCCTAAGTCAGGATTATATGCAAGAGCATTGATGGTAAAATCCCTGCGGCTTAAGTCATCCTTCAAAGAAGTAGTAAACTTAACCTTATCAGGCCTTCTGTTATCAGAATACTCACCATCAATCCTGTAAGTGGTTATCTCATAGTTTTCATTATTGATAACGACAGTAACTGTGCCGTGTTTTAGACCAGTGTCTATGGTTTTGCCAAACAGTGCTTTCGTGTCATGGGGGAGGGAATTTGTTGTTATATCCCAATCTTTGGGTTCCTTACCAAGGAGACTGTCTCTAACGCAGCCACCTACTACATATGCTTCATAACCTTCATTGTTTAGCTTTGCTATAATATTGTGTACATCTTCAGGTATAAATAAATCCTTTTTCATAACATCCTTTCCTTGGCTGCTTGTTTTAATGAATTAATTATACCATAAGATAACAGTGCAGCAAAGACAGAACAAAATCCCTTGAAATTTCAACTTTGTTTGTTGGAGAGAAATTGTGGTGTAGAATGTACTATATTTTCCTATATTAAAAGTGATAAATCTATTACATTTGTCTTAAGCAAATCTATTAAAATCAGTTAATCTTGCTATTTGTCTATCACAAAATAACGTTAAACCGTTCGTTATTTTGCTCTGTCAAATGCAAGATTAATACTGATTTTAATTATGTTAAACCGTTCGTTATTTGCTCTGCCAAATGTAAGATTATTAACACTTTTAATATAGACATACAAAAAAAGCTGTCGGGGTGACCGACAGCTTTTAAAATGCTTATAATTTTTCTTCCTTATCGCTATTCTTATCACAGTTTATATGTGAAACGATATCGGGTACCATTTCAAGAAGCTTATCAAGACCGCCAGTTTTTTTAATTGGAAGAAGCTGCACATCCTCTCCTTTTATTACCAGGACTGCTGTAGGGGCTACTCTTGCACCCATGCCGGTACCTACACCAGTGCCGTTTACTCCCTTGGGATCTTTTCCGTCACCGCCGCCTGAACCTAATCCGAAGGTGACTGTCAGAAATGGGATTATTGTTGTTTCGCCGATTTTGATAGATTCACCTACTACTGTTTTTGATTTTAAGAAGTTCTCCAATTTTTCAAAAATCATGTTTATGTTTTCGTTTACATTTAAATCAATTGACATATGCTTTTTCCTCCTTGGAAAATAATATTTTTCTTACATTTTTATTAAAAATTGTTTTTAATCCGATATATACTACTGCGATCAATATCAGTCGTCCCTTTATCAGAAAGTTACCCTCTAATATTTCTTCTTCGAATACTGCATTCACATTAACATCATATTTTATAAAAAGCGGCCGCATTATGTTAAAGGATGCAAGGGCTACTCCTGTATAGAAAGGATCTTCGAAACCATACCTCCCTTCAAGTTTGAATTTTTTGGGTTTTATATGACAAAAAAGCTCTTTTATGGCTTTCATCATAGGCTTTAAAAAGTTCATGTTTAAATATCTGCCGTTATTTTTCCCGGTGTTCTTATCTATTTGCGGATTATCCGATTCTATCTTTAATGCTAACTTATCTTTTTTCCATTTGTTAATTCCAAAGTGTATATGTAACAATCTTACATATAACTTTTTTTTGCTGCCGTATCTTTTGGAAAATACAAATCCCAGTAACCCGAACAACCAACTTCCGCTTGCCTTTATAAAGATATCTTCGTGTTTTCTGGCAATTACAGAATATTTAAATGGGACAAATAAAATTAGCAGTACAAAAACCAAAATTAATATGCAAATAACCTTTAGTACAGATAAAATAATCATGTTTGTGACCTCGATTGTATAATTTTGATACTTTTCTTTATAGCCTTTCCTGAAGCATTATATATTAATGAAGAGGATTTTTTTATACTTTTTTTCAGGAACTTCTTTCCTGGAAGAAAACTCATATATATACTCGAGTTTTCCAAACTCTTTTTCTGAAACTCCAGAAACTTTCTTACGCTGAAGTTTCTATTATCGTCAACCATGATATTATCAATAGCTTTTTCCCTTATTGATTCCATCTCGGCAGGAAGCTCAATTTCATCAGTATCAATTTCATTAAGTTCCCAGAAAAGGAGCTTTAACATAGTCAGTTCCTTTTTGCATTTTTTACACACCTTAATATGCTCGTCTACAAATATTCTGTCTAAATCATCTATTGTTCCTTCCAAATAGTCATGCAGTAATGCGGTATCGAACTTACAGTCCATCTCATACCTCCCATATTCCCTTTTTAATAAGGCTTTCCTTAAGAAGATTTCTTCCTCTATGTATATATGTTTTTACAGTACCTTCGGGACATGACATCAAGTCGCTTATGGCTTTGTAGCTGTAGCCCTTGATATGCCTTAGTACTATTGCCATTCTCATTTTATGAGGCAGTTCTCGTATGGAATTTTCCACAATAATTTTTGTGTCCTGATATATTAGCAGGTTTTCTGTATTATCGGAAGAAGCAAGCTTTAACTCTAAAGGCTCATCTTCAGGAATGATACTTTCGTTGAGCGATATATTATCAGTGATATTCTTCTTTAAAAAGTTTATACAAGTATTGACTGTGATTTTCTTTATCCAGGGAAGCAATGCCCTATTTTCATCAAAACTATCAAGAGATTTAATGATTTTCATGTATATTTCCTGCACAAGATCCAAGGAATCATCTCTGGATGGTGCATAAAAGTAACATATTTTATATATGTAGCGTTCATATTTTTGGATTAAGAGATCATAGCCTTCTCGATTTTTTCTCTTGCAAAGCTTGACAAGTTCCTTATCTGTTACCTCCAAATCTGCATCCATCCTTTGTAATAATTTGTATTAGTCATTACTAATTTCGCTTATGTATATAAATACAATCTGAAATTAAAAAAGTTTCAAAAAATATTAAAAAAATTAATTTTTATATTAAAAAAGTTATTTTTATATTAAAAAAACGGAGAAAATCTCCGTTTAGAATTAAAGGCAAACTGCAACCAAGCAGCATAGTTTCAATGGTCCATGTGGAATTATATTAAAGAAGTTATTTCTTAGCCATTACTATAGAGAAAATTATATATATGAAAAGTGTTAATAATCTTACATTTGTCAGAGCAAATAACGAACGCTTTTACGGGATTTGCTCTGACAAATGTAAGATTATTCACTTTTCATATAGTTCCTGACAGCTTTAGAATTATTCCTGCAATAATTCCTAAAACGATTATACAGAGGCTAATTGAAAATATAATACCTGTTATCTTAAAAAATATATTAAGATTATCAATAGCATTAGTTAAATTATAATAACTATTAGATTGTGAGAAATTCTTCATATTATCATATGCCCTAATTATTTGGCGTCCTGAAATTATAAGGGGTATGCCTACAATCGCTGTTATTATACCTACACATAGTATTGAACCGAAAACAATATACAGGATTCCCACATTTCTGACCCAACTGGATAAAGGCTTACCCTGTACCACTGAAAAATCTGCTGAACTTTTTAGGAAATTAATATCTTCCATAAAATCCTCCCAACAAAAAATATTAATTGTATTATAATAGTAGTCCATACTTGTCATAATTTCAAGTATGCATCAATTTATAAGTTTTGCAATATGTTAGGAGATTTAAAAAAGGTTAAATGAAAAAGTAAAATCCACTTTGTAAGATTGAAATCCATCCCCTTTAGAAAATTTAGTGATTTTTCTAAAAGAGGTGGATTTTTTATGCGGGTAAATTGTTGTTTTTCATTATTT
>JAEYYB010000007.1 GCA_023430975.1 Bacillota bacterium
TATACTAATTCAAGGTTGGTATTCACTTGGAAGTATCTCTAAATTGTCTGAGGAAAACAACTTACGAGGACAGGGAAAGCATACGATAAAAACTTTTAAGTATGCTTTTCCCTGTCCTGACACTGGCTGTTGTCTTCGGAGTCGTCTACAGAGTTACTTCGAAGATTCTTTAGGTAGAGCTTTGAGGTTTTTTAAAAAATGGGGGGAATGGGTTTGACCCCAGACTTTCTTCAAAGGCTAATTAAAGGCAACTCCGAAGGGAAACTAAACTTTCCTTGTTCTGGCTCGATTCAGGTGTCAGAATTATGAGCCTCTGGGGATATGGCGACTTTTATTGCACAAACAGCACTTACTGAACTATAGGAATCTATAAACTATATAAAGAAAACCACATAAACATTAGTTAATCCTGCATTTATCGGTACTATAGCAACTCTTTTAATATTGTATTCGTAATTTTACATATTTTGAAGGAATTTGGCGTTTTTTTGAAGAATATTGAGTTTTGAAGACTATTAACTATTATTAATTATATGTATTGAGGAGCACAATTCAATGAATGAATATATTTTAGAACCTAAAGTTGATCATACTCAAGAATTTATTGAGATAGCAAATGATTTCTCGAACCCCTTAGAGTTAGTTAGAGAAGCAATAAGCAACTCTTTTGATGCCGCAATAACTGGCAGGAAATTAATTGTGAGAATTACCTTTGATGTTATTAATGTAAGAGGAAAAAATGTTCTAGCTATTAAAATAACAGATAATGGTCAAGGAATGGGAAAGGAAGAGTTACAAGCATTTTTTGATTTGGGTAATTCTACAAAACGAAACAATATTAAAGCAATTGGCGAAAAAGGACACGGAACAAAAGTTTATTTTAACAGCTCTTATATAAAAGTTTCTACTTGTAAGAATGGAACAAAATTAATAGCCGAAGTAAATGAACCGTATGCTACTCTATTTGATAGAAGGATTCCTATTATAAAGGTTGTTGAAGAAAACTGTACACAAGAGGAGTCTGGTACAGAAATTTTCATCCTTGAATATAATGGAAATCAGAAATCTAAGTTTACTCAACAAATTCTCAAGGATTACATAATGTGGTTTACTAAATATGGATCAATCGATTATCAATTTGGTAATTTCAAAATAGATGTAGAGCTATATTTAAAAGGATTAAATGTAGACAAGGAAGAAAAAATTGAATATGGTCACTTTTTTCCAAAAGAGTCAGAGTCTATTGACAAGTTGTTTAACAAGCAGTTAACCAAAGCACCAGATTATTATTGTAAAAGGATACTGAAGACTGGAAATCTTAAAAACTCTCCTGAAATAAAATTTCAAGCAGTATTTTGTATAGAAGGTAACAAAGTTAAGCAAGAATATAATGAAATGTTAAGAAGACCTGGATACTCAGCACCTGAGGGATCATACACTGTTCAAGAAAGATATGGATTATGGCTATGCAAAGACTATATACCTATTCAAAGAAAAAATGAATGGATTACCTATAAAGGTTCAGAATATACTAAATTTCATGCTTTTATTAATTGTCAGAGTTTCAGACTTACAGCTAATAGGGGATCTATAGACAACACTCCCATGGAAATAATTTCTGATATTAGGGATGAAGTAAAAAGTATGTTTGATGAAATTATTGAAAGTGATGAATGGAGGAACTTGACTTGGCTTGAAGATGAGGCTGAAGCTTACAGAACAACGGAAAAGGAAAAGAAAGATTTTAACTGGCGGATAACTAAGGTGAATAAAGCAAATATTTGTATTTACAAAGGTCTAACTCTAATAAAACCTGAACGAGAAAGTGGCGTTTACTCCCTTGTATTACAATTGTCAACAATAGAACCAATGTTGTTTCCATTTCAAATAGTTGACTATGATACTTATTCGGGTATTGATGTTATTGTAAAAGGTATAGGAAATACGCCCATTGTCAATTCAAAATTATTTTACGTAGAATTTAAGTACTTTTTAACTGATAAATTCAATCATTCTTTCGAAAATTTGCATAGCATTATTTGTTGGGATATTGAAATTAAGCATGATGAAATTGTTTTGGATATAAATAAGGAAGAAAGGAAGTTACAGATAATAGCTCCTGATTGTGGCAGCGATTATACAAAATACTTTTTGGATAATCCAAGAAAAGCTCATAAAATCGAAATTTTTGTTTTAAAAGATTACCTTAAAGAGAGAGTGAATATTGATTTTCGACCACGAGCATCAAACAGCTTAGTATAAGACTTATATAGAATAAACTGTATTGTTATAAATTCACAGTTTTGATGTATTGATAATTCCATAATTGTTAGCTGAGTTTACTATAAGATACAAATATGAAGAAAAATGGATTGAGGGCTTTGCTATCAAAGCCCCTATTTATTCTTCTAATTCTTAAAAGTTTATTTTAAAGTTGGTAGGACTATCATGGGTGCAAAGGAATATCGATTTATAAAAGACTACCAGGACCCCTGATATTCTCTGCTGGTTTCCAGAAACAAAATTACCAACAGAGATTTCCATTATATCAATTTTAAAATATTAAAAACAACGCTGCTGGAGCTTTGATATTCCTTAATGGCTTTCCATATGAGTGTTATATAAAGAATTTTAATCAAGCTGTATGACTTTTTCTGTTTCTGATCCATCTTCATTTTTTGTTATAAATCCATGATATGTAGGTTGTAATATATCATCAATTTTCACAATTCTCATAATTTCATATACTAATGGTGATACATCTATAAGGGACTGTGTAATTACTTCAAAGTACTCTTCATTTGAAGTACAGCAATATACTTCTCTAACAAAATTGTCTTGATTATTCCAATAATGTGTTTTAACAGTGCGGATTGAATTGTCCTCTGTATTTACCTGCTCAAGACATATAGTTTTTACTTTATTAATATCATCAATATCAAGATAGTCAATTACATCTAAATATAAAGGTACACTATCCAATTCATATTCTTCATCTTCACTAATTGGTTCAAAATATTCTTCAGGAGATAATGTGATTGTTTGCCACCCGCTATTTGAATTATACTTGAACTTTATAGTTATTTTTATCACTCGTTTTGTCCTCTCCTTCAAATGGCTCCATCAATTCAAACAGATAGTTTCTATCCAAAAATGTCTAGAGATTATATTTATTATATCATTTCCATTATTTTATTGGAATGGCTGGTTCCCGGTATTCCGTCTTATCCCTCATCATTTTATAGATGATATTTACCAGTTTTCTCATGATACATTTGATACTCTGTTTTTTCGTTTTACCGCATGAGAGTTTCTTTTTATAATATTCATAAAAATAAGCATTTGTAGGCTTTTCTTTGGGATTACTCAGCACTGATACAGCTACTTGGAAGAATATTTGATACAAATTCCTGTTACCAAGCTTATTACTAAAATTTTTGTTAGTCTGTCCTGTAGAATATCGCATTGGAGCAATTCCTGCGTACGCTGCCAGAGCATCTGCATTAGGAAACCTTGATATATCACCGATTTCAGCTATGATTCCGGCTGCTGTCACTGTATTTATGCCCTTCATACTTTCAAGCTTGTAACCAAATTGGGGAATAAGTTTTTTCATATTATCTTCAATATTTGCTATGATAGCCATGTTATCATTGATTTGCTTAATTGATGATGTGACAATAAAATCCCTCAGGTCTTGAAATTCATTTTCTGTATCTCCGTCTTTCTCTACATACTCAAGTATTTGACGTGCTTTTTTCTCAGAACAGTTATGATGGCTTTTTTCACTTAGAAAGGCTGTAAGTACTTGAAGGGTGGTTCCCTTTAATTTTGATGGGGACGGAAACTCTTTGAAAAATTCCAGTGCCGTTTTACTATCTAAGGAAAAGAAAAAGCTTTTATAATTTGGATAGTGATGGCTTAGATATGTATGGATTTGATTCTTTAAAACAACATTATTTTTAACAAGTGTGTTCCTCTTTGTTGCAAGTTCGTTTAATGCCCAATGCAAATCATTTGGAGCAGCATCCGGCAGGGAATCAAGTTTGTTTAAAAGAACATTGGCAACACATTGACTGTCTATGCTGTCAGACTTGTTTATGCTGGCTTGGTTTTTCCTCTCTGATTGTGACAATGAAGGGTTAACATATTTGACTTTATAGTTCTTTTCCAGCAGAAATATCGCCAATTCCCTTCCGTTTCCCAGCACATCTTCCAGACCAAAAATAGGGGTAATCCCTTGGACAGTATGCTTTTTGACAAAACTTATCAACTTGGAAAAGTCCTGCTTTCTATTTGGAAATGTAATTTCACCAAGTTTTTCACTAAAACAATCAATTAAAACGGCTGTGTGCTGGTGCTTATGCACGTCGCAACCAATGTAGACATGCCGCATCTTTGGGTGTAACATCATTAAATCATCCCTTCTTTATTCATATTTCAAGGTACATTAATTGACCTTAAGCATCCCTAACTCAGCGTTAGACCTTATTAAAAAAGTCC
>JAEYYB010000092.1 GCA_023430975.1 Bacillota bacterium
GTGTATAATGGTAATAATAACTGGAAAATTTAATAACGAATTTTACTGATTTTTAGGGGTAAAACAGAAATGTGAAGTCTTAAAAATTAGATAAATAAAGCCCTCGGAGTTTCCGAGAGCATACATTGTATGATATGGAGGGATTTTTGTATGCCCTGAATTGGTTTGATAACGTTCGACACTTTGAGTGTAAGTATGAAAGGTGACTATAAACAATATTATCGAGGATTGGTAATATAAATATAAAAGGATTGTCCAATTAATTCAAGCATATTAAAACAATTAAAACATTTTTATGTTACAATATATGTATCAAATAGAAATCTCAATCAGGAGAATGATTTAGGGGGGGGCGAGAATTTTATGAAGCTTCTTATTGTAGGCATAAATCATTTTGATTTATTTGGTAGAAAAAAACTTCAAAAATGTTTAAAGGAAATATCAGCAATTAATCGTACTATACCTGCATTCGTAGCTGTAGAATATGACAAAAATCATTTTAAAAAAATAAAAGAACAAAGGAAACTATTTAGGAGTCTGGTTAAAAGTGAATGGACATTTTTAACTGAGGAGCAACTTAACATATTCGAATTATCTCTTGCTTATGAAGGTGATAGTCATATTGATATTTATCCTGAAGCCGAAATATTGTGGTTGGATAAGGATAGACAAACAGATAGAATTGATATGTTTACAGAAGACAGATTAAAAGTTTATAAAAGCCTTTTGTCTAAGCTGAAATATAACCAAACTAATGATAATTTACTTCGAATTTTATCAAACCAAGTATATAAGAATGCAGATAGAAGTGGTAATGGGGATTATCGAGATGTAAAATTTAAAGAATTAATTTGTAACAAGATTTATGAAAAACCTCAAGGATGGTCTTTGGTTATAGTAGGTTCAAATCATACTCAAAATAAATCGGGATTTATGAGAGAACTTATAGAGAATGAATGTCAAGAATGTGAAGTTATGTTGCTTGATAGAACGATAGAGTAAGTTTCTAAACAAATAAGCTACAGTTTTATTTTGTTTGGAATATTTGTAACTTCAAACAGTCTTTGAGTTATCATAGCAAGGGGTATCGGAAAGTAAGTAGTTATCTATTCTACTGAATTGATAGAGGGGAACAATGAAGAAAGAAAATAAAACATTTGGAAAACTATATAGAGAAATGACTTTAATAAATATAAAGAAGGCAATATCTGCATCTGGCTTTGCTTCAGGTTTTAAGCACCCAGTATTAAATGGTAGAATAAAGGAAATCTTTATTAAGGACCTTCTTGAACCCATCCTTTATCCAGATATGGGTGTTTGCACAGGTGTTATTATTGACACCTTGGGAAAACAGAGTGACCAAATTGACATTATTATTTATGACAAAAAGGTTCTTCCGCCACTTGTTTTGAGTGCTACAGAAGAAGTTATTCCTGCTGAATCCGTTTTAGCAACAATAGAGGTTAAATCAACATTAACAAAAAAGAAATTAGAGGATAGTATTATAAATGCATGGTCTGTTCACAACCTTTCTTATGAATTTGGTGATATTTCAATTGCAAATAAACTTGAACAATATCTTTTATTGCAGTCTTTGGATTTTGTTTTTGGTGAAAGGAAGGAACAGATGCTTAATAGACTAGTTGAGTTAGGTACTATCGATTTACCTGCAAGTTTTATTTTTTCCTTTAATTCAGATTTAAAGAGGTTTGATGAGGAAAAAAGATTAACTGAAGCAATTAGTAGAATTGCAGGTAATTCAACTGAATATGTAATTAATTCTTTATGTATTGCCGATAAGCAGACTCTGAGTTTAAATAATAATCAGTGGAAATCAGTTATGTGTAATGAAGAATATGAAAATATATTCTCGTTTTTAAATACTATAATGCTTGCATGTAGTAGATTGTCACAGCAAAGAGTTACTTTGCCATTGGACAAGTATTTAACAAAGTAAATATAACAAAACATAATTAATACCAGAATGGAGGAAATATATTTGTTTTCTTTTAGGTGTGACTTCTTTCCAGATTTAAATAAGTGCAATCTATATGACTATTATGAGCAAAAACTAACGTGGTTTTTAGCCTCACTTTATAAAAATGGCCAAATTCCTAAACAAGGTACTTGGAATTTAATGGAGAATAACGGCGTTATAAATTATTATTGTATTGCCCATGAAAGGGATTCATTTGATAGTAAATACTTTAATATTTACTGCGAAAATTCATTAAAAGAATTGAACGAGCTTTCTATTCATCCCCCTGAATTTAACCTGTTAGGTGAAACACTTGATACTCCTGGTTGTTGTAAATGTGAAGACTCAAGCTTTTTTATTTTAATGACTTATTACACTGCAATATATTCTTCGATACGTTGTGGTGACTGTAATCAAGCCGTCCCTCTTTATAAACTTCCAAAACTTGAAGGTGAAGTAGACTATTCTTCTATCTTGCTTTGGGAAACAGAATATAAAGCTTGTGATACGTTATATATGATGACTAATGTTTGTGAAAAGTATGGCTATCAGCAGATGTCAAAAGTTAATAGTAATATTTCAAAGCAAGGATTAAAGCTTTGTGAAGAGTTATCATTAAGTACAAAAAAGCCTTTTTATTATTTTCTTCATAAAGCGTTTTCACCTCAAAAACTATATTGCCCTGTATGTGGAGATAAGTGGGTACTGGAAAATGCATTACATGAACTTTATGCCTTTAAATGCGATAATTGTAGACTAGTATCACTAAAACCAGTTTTATGATTTTTAAAGAAGGTTAATGATATTAGTGGTTTGGAGAAGACACATAATTACTTTTGTAAATTTGTCAAATAACTATTTTTGTAATATTATATATGATTTAGTATAGTGTATATTATTACCTATATGGTAAGTGTGTATATTTATGGAGTGTTATTTAGAACAAGAAGGTATGCTAGGGCTTTGGGGTCAGTCTTAATGATTTGAAAGTAAAACATTATTTTTCAATAGTATTGCAAAAATAAAGGGGGGATAACTTATGAAAAATGAGAAAGATATTACTTTCGATATAAATAAGGATATTGAAATTAAAGAAATGCCAGATATATATTATTACGATGATATTATAAATGCGGCTAAAAGCGGAAGGTTAGTAATTTTTATTGGAGCAGGAGTATCAAAGCAAATAGGTTTGCCCTTATGGAAGGAATTTGCTTTTAACCGCTTAGATACAGTTTATGAGAATGGATTCGTTGATTTTCGTACTTATTGCGACTTAAAGAATTTAGAACCTAAAAAATTATTGACAATTTGTGATATGTTCCTAAAAGAAAAAGGTATTAATCCTCAGCCTGCTAAAGAAATTTTCAAGATAAGAGATTATAAGAAATATAAAGAGGTATATGGGAAATTGTATTCTATGAATGCAATATATGTAACTACCAACTATGATGAGTGTTTAGATAATTTTGCATTAAATATAGTTCAAGATAACGAAATTAAGGCTGAAAATAGTGAAAAAATAAATGATATTAATAGAATGATGATAGCATCGAAATCCCCATTAGGAGAAGTTGTTATAAGGCAATCAGATTTATTAGAATCAAAACTTCAAAATGGCAATGTTATTCATATTCATGGAAGCGTAAATGATGAAAGTGGAATGATTGTTACTCTAAGTGATTATATGCTTCATTATGGAAATTTATATAAGGATAATCACCCTGAGCTATCTATATTTCTTGATAGAATATTTAATACAAAATATGTCGTTTTGTTTATGGGTTATGGATTAGAAGAGTATGAAATATTAGAATATATGTTGTCTAAGGTTAAAAATCCTGGAAATGACAGAAAACATTATTTATTATCTAATTGCTTTAAGGAGGACAGTAAACTTACAAATCTCCTAAGAAAATATTATTTGGGTTTTGGTGTGGAGCTCATTCCCTATGATATAAGCAAAAAAGGATATGCTCAACTAATAACAATTATTGAGGAATGGTCTAAAGTATTAAATAAATTAAGTAGAGAACAAGATTTTATTCAAAAAATGCAGTTTATTGATGAGGTAATAGCAGATGATAGTCCCAAATTTGATACAGATGTTAGGGCAATTATTGAGCGGGTTAAAAAAGATGAGTCATTAGAAAAATATTTATTCAGAAAAATCAGCGATAGTAGGTGGTTGGATTTAGCTATTGAGAATGGTTTCTATAATCCAGAAAGTGTACCTACCCCGATTGATAAGGGAGATGGCAATTATAGTATTCCTTATTGGATTCACACTGATTATCTAAATAGGCTATTGAGTAATGGGGATAACTTGAATAAGGAGACTATAGAAAAGGTATTAAATATAATACGAACAGTTTCATTGTATAAAAATGATGAGGGGAAGTCAATTGACAATTATCATGTATGGGACCAGTTTGCTGAAATTATTAATAAAATTCCAAATGAATTCATAGCCAATGAAATCATTGAATTGACAAGAGTATGGACAAAATCAAAGTTTAAGATCGATTTTGCTGTTAAAAGAATCGGAGAGGCATTATTGGGTAAATTCTTAAACTCTGATAACTCTGATGATTTTAATAAAGTTCAACTTCTAATTAATATTGTTACAGCTCTTAATCCAGATACAAATGAATTAATTATAGGAAACTATTATTTTCTGAGTCTTTTTAATACAAAAATGATTGAATTGATTGCTCAGAAAGTTTCCATGAGTTTTATTGAAGAGTATATGAGTAGAGTTACTGAAGTTTTGAAAGTCGAGTCAAGTATGAATATTATTAAGAATGGTAATGACTCATACAATATAAAGTTAAGTGATGATGGTCAGAAGTATATAATTTCTGTATCCCTTTCAGCAAATGATAAAGAATTAAGAAGGAATATTGGTAATCAAACTGATGATACTGATTGTAAGTTATTACATACAAAAGAAATTGCTTATTGTAGTGATGATAACTTTACAAAATGTGTTATAGATTGGCTAAATGAAATTTTTAGTGAAAGCAAGTTGGAAGAAAACGTGAATGTAGTTATTAGATACTTATATTATAATCTTTATTCCAAAGGCTCATATTATTCATTTTATGCACCTCAGCATAAGTATTACAATAAAGCCGATGAACTTATTTTATATCTATATAAAGATATAGTCCTTAAAAAGTTCAGTTTAGAGGACGTTGATGCAACTAAATTAGGATTTATATGTAATTTAATTAATAATAAGTACTTTGCCTTAAAAAAAGTTGCTTTATATGTCATCGGTAATTTATCAAATAAATATTTATCTGTTTTATGGGATAATATCGATTCGGAAACCATGAAGTTAATATTTGAGGAGAGTTATTTTGGTGATGAACTTAGAGTCACCTTAGAAAATATTAATCAAATTGATGAGGAACATTCATCAAAATTATTAAAACTTATTGAATCTGGCCCTTACAGTAAATATAGTAGTGGCATTGTTACTGAAAAGCATAAAACTGTGTGGAGAGTAAAAAGACTTAATGCATTAAAGCATATTGTATTCTTTAATGAGTACATCAAAAATAATTATAAAGAATTTAATAATAATGTTAAGCTAGGACCAACAATTGGAGAAGTCGAGATGTGGAGCTCTGAAAAGTCACCTTTTAAAGAGTACGATTTATCAAAAATGACAAACGAGGACTTAGCGAGTTTTATATCAAGTTTTAAAACCAGTAACCGTTGGGAAGGTCCAACTGCTGAGGGACTAGGAAGAGTATTAAGAGAAATTGTAAAAAACAATCCTGAAAAGTATGATGCAAACTTAATGCCGTTCATAGATATAGGGTATTACTACATTTATGAAATATTGAACGGTTTATTAGATGCTTTAAAGGAAAAGAAAACTTTAGAATGGAATAATATTTTGGACTTTTTTATAAGTTACATAAATAGAAGCGGGTTTTGGGAGGATGCTTTAATAGTAGATGATGATTTGGAAGATAATCACAGGTGGGTTATTGATGTGTTTGCTGATTTGATATGCTATGGGACTCAAGATGATAAGAATTGTATTGAATATGCCAATGTACAAAAGTGTAAAGAAATAATTATTATTATCTTAAATAAAGTTGTGGATTTTGCTGAAAATATAAATATTAATAATGATTACTTACATTTTGTATTGAACTCAACTAAAGGTAGGGTATTAAAAGCCTTATTGTGTATTTCTTTATATTTTAAGAGAAGTTTACCCGAAGAAATAAGAAAAGATGCAGAGTGGGATAACGAGTTGAAAGTTATGTTTAATAAATATATGGATTCAAACATATTGGATTCTTATATTTTACTTGGGGAGTATTTACCACAGTTTATGTCTCTAGACAAAAAATGGGCTGTAGATAAAGTTAGTAGCATTAAGGTTGAAAATAAGAATTGGGAAGGCTTTATGGTTGGATATATTTATTCTAGAACTATATATAAAGACATTTACAAATTAATGAAAACTCACTATAAGTATAGTATTTATCACACTTTTAAAAAAGAAGAAGTAATTGAAGATGTCGCACATCATATAGCGTTAGGTTATATAAGTGATTATGAAGAGGAAACAAATAATGAGTTGTTTGAAATGATGTTAGAAAAATGGGATTATAGGATGATTAGCAAGGTGCTATGGTATTTCTGGACATACGATGATTTATTGAAAAATTCAGATGATATAAAGAATGAAAAAGAAATCTCAGGTATAGACAAAGCAAAAATAAGAAAAAAAATAATTGACTTCTGGGATAAATTGTACAATAGGTATAAAAATATTAATCCTGAAAGATTAAGTGATACTGATAAAAAGATAATTTCTAATTCAATTAAATTAACTGGAGTTTTAGAAAACATTGATAAAAATTGTATAAAGCTAATAAGTCTTGCAATTCCATATGCACAAGTAGACTATAATGCACATTACTTTATAGAAAAAATATCTGAGCTTTCATCAGATGGGGATTCTGTTGGGAAAAGACTGATTATAGGCGGATTAATTCTGGAGTTAGTAAAGAATGTTGTACCAACCTACCCAGAAGAGGAAATAGTTAAATTAGTTAAATACCTTTATGCAATTAAGGATGAGAAAGTAAAGGAATGTGCAGATAGCATCTGCAATATATATGCCAAGAATAATATTGAATTCCTCAGAGATATTTGCTTAGAGAATAGAGATTTTTAGGAGATAAATTATGATTAAGCAAAAGAACAAAAAAGAAATCCTTTGGTTTAACAAAATGAACAGGGAAGAATATCAGTATTATAAACATAAACTACCAAGAGAGTTTTACATATTAGAAAACCGAAGCTTTTCATATGAGGAGAGCATTTTCTTATTAATAAAAAAGGGGTTATTTAATAGAACAAAAATAATTGGGTATGCAATTATATATGATAGTTCTGGGTTAGATGAAAAAGATAAAAAAAGTATTGCGTTAATTAATAGAATAGATAGCAGAATAATGCTAGAACAAGAATGGGTAGTTATATCTGATTTTATGATTTTAAGATTTCAAAGAAGAAGAGGAATAGGAAGAGAATTTTTTAGACGTATTGAAAATGATTACTATAGTAATCGTGATTTCATTTTGATTGCTGATGGCGATGGAAAGTTCTTTTGGAGAAGGTTGGGGTTTAAATATATAGATAAACTGAGCAAAACTATGGGTAAAAAATTTTACATTACTGAGCAAGAAAGTGTTACCAATTTGTAAGGTTGGTTTAAATAAATCTTACAAGGTTATTAAATTCAACACATATACCTCTAATATTTTTAGGGGTGTAAATAGATGAAAATAGCATTCGAAATTCTAAATAAGATTTAAGATTTTTAATGCTCTAAAGCAGTGAAATAAGGATTTTACTGGAGGGTAATCATATGCAGGATTGGCATAGCCACTCAAATTTTAGCGATGGTGATGACTCAATAGCGGAACTTGTTGAAAATGCGTTTAGATATAAGATAACTGAATTTGCTGTCTCTGACCATTATCATATGATAAAGGATTTTGAACAATATCATGAAGAATTGAGCAGATACCCAATTAGTAAATCGGTAGAAATATATGCGCCGCACATCATTCAGGGTAAAGTTGATGTTGAATGGTGCAATAAAAAACTGGATTTTGTGATAATTGAAGAATTACATAGAGTGCCCACTGATAGAACTATTGAAAAAATAAACATCCCAATTATTGTTGCACATCCAGACCCAAGTATTATCCCTAAAATTGCAGGAATGAATATTTATTATGAAATTAATTTATCTCAGGGAATACCTGATAAAAAGGTGTTGCAGCAGTTAATAGATAATAAGATAAAGGTAACAGTTGGTAGTGACATACATAGTTTGATTGAATTCAATATGAATTTGCTAAACTATGCCAATAATATTGCAAATACAATTAATAATTCCATTAATCGTGACTAAAGAATAAGGCTGATTTTGAGAGTTTTGACTGCTTAAAGTACATTTGAAATGAGGTTAAATGCTTGGAAAGAGTGTTATTACAGAACGATAATTATATAATAACTCATGAATTTGAAGTTGTGAGCTTAACAATAAAAAAAGTTGGAAAAGAAGTTGTCATTGGAGATTTCTATGGAGACCCTACATCAGCATTTATATCAAATGATGAAAGTTATTGTGTTGTTGGAGGATGTGGGATTATCATTTACTATTTAAAAGAGCCATTTATTGAATTTGAATATAATAAGGTTTCAGAGCAATGGAAAGAGGTCTTTAGAAATCCCAACGATATTTGGTGGATAGATAATATTACAGAGGGTTCAAGTACGAGTAAATTTAGGTTTTATGTGGATGAAAATGATGACCACTTACATGCTGGTATTTATGAAATAGATGCATTTACTTTTAAATTCGTTAAGCTGGAGTAAAAAGATAAAGATTTGGTTTAATTGGATATTAGTGTGGTGGAGGCATATTATGGTTATCATTGAAATTGAAGAGGCATTTGTCTTTATGAGATAAATAAGAACAGGATATTAATATGAGAGAAGGAATCTTATGGCTAATGATAAATTTTGGTTTTTTATTGAAAAAGAATTGTATGAAATTACTATAATGCTAAAGGACTCACTCAACTTACCACAATTCTATCGTGATTATGAAAATGAATGGGAGTGGTGTGAATCAGAAGAAAAAAATGAAGGGATATACTTTGATATAACAAGAGAACACAATTGGGAGCACGGGATATATAATTGTCCAGTAATACTTGTTATTAAAAAAGATGGAAAAGTCATTTCATCTCAAGACGAAATAGAGAACATTGCTATAAATATTGTAAATTGTTTGAAGGTAGATGTTTTTTATGGCATTGTAACTTTTTTGGAGGATTCGAAGTACAGTTATGATGTGAAAAGAAAATTTAACTTAGATAATATAGCAGGTAGATAATGGAGGAGAGTATTGTGGCGAAATTTTACAAGAAAAAGTCAAAGCATCCATATGAAAAACTGAATATGGGTATAATTGAGCAGTATTCGATGAGTATTAAGAAAAGTGAGTTAGAGCATTGGTCAAAAGAGGGTTGGATTGAATCTCCAGACTTTGTTGATTTTCTTTATGAACCAGAGGAAGGTGAAACAGTTGTACTTGGTAAACCCAAAACAATTGTCGAGGTTGGACCTGAAAGTATAGTTGGAAGTAAAATAATAAAGTACTCAGGATGTTTAGGTTCATATGGCATGGGAGGACCTGGATTTTTTGGACTGCTACTTGAGAATTCTGATGGAAAAAAAGAATATCTTATTTATGCTGTATGGGCATCAGGGGAATATATTCTTATGGATGGAAGAGTAATTGAGGCTCATGCAGATTATTACGAACAGTTTCATCCATGGGTTTCACAATGGGCAAATGAAGGTATTGAAAATTGGGACGATTTATCATCTGCCATTGAAGGGGCTGTTATTGAAAGTGTTGAACTGCTTGATAATAAGTTTTGCATAATCATTAGAAAAGCCAATACTTCATACAAAATGGAGTTTTTTAGAAATGATGATAGATTGCCGCCGAATGGAAGTGGCGAAAGTAGAAAAGATGCATTTGATAAAGGTATAATTGGAGATTTAAAATACCATTTTAATTTGATGTTTAAAGATGAGTGTAATGTATTTATGAGTGAGATATAGTCATTGAGTTGAATGGGTGTGTTTAAATGAAAGAATTTAATAGTAATGAGAGAAAAGAGAGGATTCAACAATTAATCGAAATTAACAAATTAAAACAAGGAAAACAATATAGTTTGATGTTTAAGGAATGTCTGGAAGCATTAAATCAAGATGTTGTTATTTTATCTGATTCTGAGTCCAATGAAATATATAAAAGGCTACAATTAGACTTTCCTTTTGAATCCTGGGGAAGAATCGCATGGGACAAGATAAGAAACAAAGTAATGTTTGAAGATACGGCTGATATTCTACCTTTTTTTGAATCTAAAAGTAAGATAACTAATTTAAAAGTATATGTATTATGGGGATATGGTGATGACCCCGTTATTCAAACAAATTTGAAAGATGTAATTAACGCAATTAGTGATATAAATGCTGTAGGTAGAGACCAGTGGTTGTACTCTCCTGAAAATAAATATGTAATTGAATTTTATCACGAAGGAGAAATTATGGCATCAATAATAGAATAGGTTACTGACAGTTGTTTTGGTAATTAAACTGTTCAACATCACTTATTAATTAATGATAGGAGAACTATAGCATGACAGCTAATAATGAACATCAAGATAGATTAAAAAAACACAAAGAAAAAGTAATGCAACGGGTACAACAAAAGCAGTTATATTCAGTCATGAATGATACAAAATGGAGAGAGTTGCAAAATGCAGTTAAGACACTGCAATTTCCACCACCATACCAGATTAAGTATGTCTGTGATGAAAACCCCTATCCAGAAACGTTTGATAGAGATGTATCGTATTGGGGTGACTGGAGCGGTGAAGGGTTACTGCCCTTTTTTGGAGTAGAATGGATATGTGTTAGACCAAGATATATAAAGTGTAGAGGAAAGCTTATAGATGATGAAATTATTGATGAAACTATTGAGTTTATTGCGATAATGAATAATTTTTCAATCCCGTACATCGAAAAGGAAGGGGCTTATTATATTTATGGCTATAAGAAATGAATAAGATAATAACGTGAGAGGCTTTTAAGGGTGGTGTATTATGTCTGTTAAAAGTGCTAAATACCCTGCAAATATGGTCTGTGACTTAAAAGAACATCTTGATGGGTATAAAATCGTTAATATATCTATAGGTGCCAATAACGGGTATTACATTTTAGCAGTTGATAATGTTCCTGAAAGAATAAACGGAATGTTTGTGCAAATTCAAACATCTGCCTTACATAATTACAAAGTAATAATTGTTCAATGGGACAATGTATACACGTTGAATATAGATAATCAAAAATGGAATTATCATTATGTTCAGCCTATAGGTGATGACAAAGTGATTCTCGCTTGTGCAAGGTTGAAATATTACGGGCGAAATAAATATGACTTAAATGGTAAGATATTTGATTTAAACGGTACTTTAATCAAAGAAATTTTGCTTGGTGATGGCATACAGGACATGAAGGTAACCGATAAGGATGTAATATGGACCTGTTACTTTGATGAAGGGGTATTTGGGAACTATGGCTGGAATGACCCTATTGGTGCAAATGGACTACGAGCCTGGAACCAGGATGGCGAAGCAGTTTACATTCACAATAATAGAGATGACAACTTTATTTGTGATTGTTATGCTCTCAACGTAGTCAATGATAATGAAGTTTGGTTTTATTATTACTGTGATTTTCAGCTAGGTAAAATCAAAGGCGGAAAAATAGATTATTATGACCCCAAAATATCTGGTGCAGATGGTTTTTTGATTTATGACAGATATGTTCTATTTAGAGGCGGATATAATAATCAGAACGAGTATCATTTATTGCATTTTGTAAAAGATGATAAGCTAAGAGAAGAAAGAACCATTACCTTTACCGATGAAGATGATAAAGTAATTGTAGCAGAAAATTATGACTGTAGTGGCTCAAAGCTTCTTTTGACGGTAGGGAGCAAATTGTATAATATTGATTTGATAGATATTATTTGGAAAGATTAGATGTATATCAGAGGTGAACAAGATGACAAAAGCAGAGATGAAGGAAATGGTAAAAAACTGTATCGAACAAAGAAACCTTCTTAGGGTATTTTTTCTTTATGATGAGAATTTTTGGTGCTATTTTCCTCTTGTTTCGAATGATAAATTATTTTTAGGTGCAGAAGAAGATGATTTCATAATTGACGGTTATTCAATTCGTCGCTTTGTAGATGTTTCAAAAGTTCAGGTAAATGGTAATATGTGTATTAAGATTCTTAAAGCTGAAGGAATAATAGATAGCATCAAAACCCCAAATGTAGATATTACAAATTGGGAAACGGTTTTTACATCTTTACAAAAAATGAATATAAACGTTATTGTTGAAAATGAGAGCCTTAATGAAGATGAATGTGAATTTACAATAGGAAAAATAGATAGAGTATTTAAAAAATGTGTTTATATTTATCATTTTGATGCAGAGGGCATTTGGGATGATGAGCCGTATCGAATTCCATATACAGAAATTACAAGTGTTTCTTTTGGAACTCGGTATGTTGAAACTTTCTCAAAATATCTAAGCGAATCACCATGAAAGCTTAAATTAAGGAAATTGGTTTAATTCCTGATTCATCTTTTTTATAATTATGAGGTTAATAAATGAAATAAGAATAATTGATTTAAGTGATGGTGTGTTTTGGCGATAGTTCATTATTGATATTATTATAAAATATGGTTATTCGGAGAATTTTATGGAAATTAAAGAAATTGAGTTGACAATAAAAGAATATAGTTTATTAGAAAGGTCTCTCAGGGGTGATGTATCCTTATCTCACAAATTATGTAGAAATCAACCTATTAGTAAAAATCACTTAATAATGGAGTTATTGGAAGAAATACATAGTATTGAAAATGACAGAGGAGAATGCTCTCCTATAGAATTTAGAATGTATGAGCCTGGAAGAACTCTTCTAAAAATCATCACTGAAAAGATTTACCCAGGTAATGAAGATAAATATATTGAATGTTTGTCAGCAGATAATTTCGTTAATCTGAGGCTTGAAGAAAATGATATTATGATAACTTTTAGAATTACACAGTGATTAAAAATAGCACTCGTAGGTTGTACATCCTGTGCCAGATTTTTAGTCATTTACAGGTATGGAGGTAAACATTTGGTGGAGATTCTTATTGCACAAATTGCTAAAGAGGAAGTTTTGAACCCAACTTTTGAATTAACTAAGCAATTTCTAAGTGTTAATAATGTAGAAGTATAGTCTCGGAAAGTAATTGGAAATAAGACTGAAAATAAAAATTTAGGATTAATTCATAAGAGAATAGGTAAAACCCATATTGAACCTTGATAAAAGTATATTGTTACGATAGAGCAAATAAA
>JAEYYB010000096.1 GCA_023430975.1 Bacillota bacterium
TTTATTTGCTCTATCGTAACAATATACTTTTATCAAGGTTCAATATGGGTTTTACCTATTCTCTTATGAATTAATCCTAAATTTTTATTTTCAGTCTTATTTCCAATTACTTTCCGAGACTATACTATTCTCTATATAAAATAAAATACTTCACAAATAGTATTAATTTGTGAAGTAATAAGTAAACATAATAGTCTTATATAAAAATTATATCAAATCGCCATATAAACCGACAATTCATTCCATTGTCAAATAATTAATTATTTTGTTAAATCTTAATCCGTTAGTAACATTTTTAGTAATTTTTCCATTCATGCCTTAATCTATACCAGGGCAATAACCTCGATTTCAATAAGAACATCTTTAGGAAGCCTTGCCACTTCTACCAACGATCTTGCAGGATAAGGTTCCTTAAAATACTGTCCGTAGATGTTGTTAATTGCAGTAAAATCATTCATATCCTTTACGAAGACAGTTGATTTAATAACATTTTTAAAACTGCTGCCTGCATTAACTAAAATAGCATTTATATTTTCAAGAACCTGCTTTGTCTGTGCCTCAATGCCGCCCTGTACAACCTGACCTGTAGCAGGATCAATGGGAATCTGGCCTGAGGTATATATAAGGTCCCCTACCTTAATAGCCTGTGAATACGGACCAATAGCCTCGGGAGCCTTTTTTGTTGTAAGTACTTCCTTTTTCATATTAAATCATCCTTTCACAGCCCATAAACCTCTTTTGATGAAATAACCTTTATACTGCTCTTTTCCATAGCTGCAACAGCTTTTTGAGAGTCTTCCACTCTTAATATAACAAGTGCTTCATCCTTGGCCTTGCCTATGAAAGCATACATATATTCAATTCCTATTGACTGGCTCTCTAATATATCCAATGCTACGGCCAAACCTCCCGGTTTATCCTCTACAGCAATGGCTATGACGTTTGTGCTGCTAACTGTAAAACCGTTATCCTTTAAAACTGCTTCTGCCTTTTCAGGCTGGTTTACAATGAGTCTTAATATTCCAAAGTCTGTAGTATCAGCAATAGACAAGGCACTTATGTCTATTCCCTCATTACCAAGAGTTTTAGTTACTTCTGCAAGCCTTCCAGACTTGTTTTCAAGAAAAACAGATATTTGTTTTATCAGCATACCAAACCCTCCCATTCTTATATTCTACTACATTTTTCTTTTATCAATTACTCTTTTTGCTTTACCTTCACTTCTTTCAATAGTCTTAGGTTCAACAAGCCTTATTTTAGCATTTATCCCAAGAGTACTTTCTATACCTTTTCTTATTTTTCCTTCAATTTCCTCAAGTTTTTTAACCTCATCGGAGAACAGTCCAGGTGTCATTTCTACTTGAATCTCCAGCAAATCAAGGTTATCCTTTCTATCTACGATCAACATATAATGCGGTGCAGTTTCGCCTATTTCCAGAAGAACACTCTCAACCTGGGATGGAAAAACATTAACACCTCTTATAATAAGCATATCATCAGTTCTGCCTGTTACTTTATTCATTCTGACTGAGGTTCTTCCACATTCACAAACCTCTGCTTTAAGCAATGTAATATCCCTTGTTCTGTATCTTATGAGTGGAAGTCCTTCTTTTGTGACAGTTGTAAATACAAGTTCACCCTTTTCACCAGGAGGAAGAACCTCTTCAGTTTCAGGATTGATTATTTCGGGTATAAAATGATCCTCCTGTATATGCATGCCTGTCTTGCAATGACACTCACTTGCCACGCCAGGGCCGATTATTTCGCTTAATCCATATATGTCTATTGCCAAAATACCAAGCCTGTCTTCAATTTCTTTTCTCATGTTTTCCGACCATGGCTCTGCACCAAAAACCCCTGCCCGGAGCTTGAGGTCACCCTTTTTAAATCCAGCCTCTTCCAAAGCCTCGGCAAGATAAAGGGCATATGATGGCGTACATGCCAAATGTGTTGTTCCAAAGTCTTTCATTATCTGGAGCTGCCTTGATGTATTTCCACCGGAGATTGGAATAACGGATGCCCCTACTCTTTCAGCACCATAATGTGCACCTAGTCCGCCTGTGAAAAGGCCATACCCGTAAGCTATCTGAATAAATGACTCCCTGTCAGCACCTGCTGATGTCAGGGTCCTTGCCATTACTTCAGACCATGTATCAATATCTCTTCTTGTATACCCTACAACAGTCTGCTTTCCTGTAGTACCGGAAGAAGCATGTATCCTTACGATTTCACTCATCGGTACTGCAAACAAACCATAGGGATAATTGTCTCTTAAATCCTGTTTATAGGTAAATGGCAGTTTCTTTAAATCATCTATAGATTTAATGTCACCGGGTTCTATTCCCAGTTTCTGCATTTTTGCTCTGTAAAAAGGTACATTGTGATATATTCTCTTTACAGTACTTATGAGTCTCTCACTCTGGACTCTTCTCATCTCTTCTCTAGGCATACACTCATAGGTGGAATTCCAGTATTGCATCCTAAAACCTCCTTTGATTATTGAATCTGTAGCTCTAAACATCTCTTACACTGCAAGTCCATATCCTGCTTCAAAAGCTTTGAAATTTATTTCCTGAAGCTTTGGCGGAACCGTTTCCTTGATTGACTCCATCCATATTTCCTTGTCAATTCCAGTTTCCTTTGCCAAAACTCCCAAAAGAACAACATTAACTGCCTTGATATTTCCGCATTCTCTGGCTATTGGCAATGCGTCCACTGCAATAGCTTTATTTACAACTTCATTTATTTTTCCAATAATGCCCTCAGGATATTTTTCTTTACCTAAAATTACAGGTATCGGATCAATCCTTTGCTCATTTATTATATAGCTTCCTCCATTTTTAAGGTACTCCATCCACCTTAAAGCTTCCAATTGCTCAAATGCAAGAATTATATCAGCTTCTCCTTTTTCAATGATTGGAGAATAAACTTTCTTTGCAAGTTTGACATATGTTACAACGCTGCCGCCTCTCTGTGCCATTCCATGCACTTCAGAAACCTTAACGTCAAAATTCATCTTCATTGCAACATTTCCTAAAATCCTGCTGGCCAAAAGTGTACCCTGTCCGCCTACTCCAACTATCATTATATTAAGTTTATCCATTGTTTTCACCAGCCTTTTCTATTGCACCGAAATTGCACAGTTTAGTACAAAGTTCGCAGCCTATGCATAATGCATCGTTTATTTCTATGTGATCCCCAACATTAACAAGTGCCGGACAGCCTATAGTAAAGCACTGTTTGCACTTTTTACACTTATCCATATTTATCTTCAAAGGTCCGCCATATTTAACTCCCTTTAACAGTGCACAAGGTCTTTGTGTAATTATCACCGAAGGTTCATCTGCAGAAGTTTCTTCTTTTACTACCTTGTCTAATTCCTTTAAGTTGAATGGATCAACAACTCTTACTCTGTCAATTCCCACTGCATTTGCCAGTTTAACCAGGTCAACCTGTCTGGTAGGCTCATTTTTAATGGTGTAACCCGTTGTTGGGTTGTGTTGATGTCCTGTCATACCTGTAATTGAGTTATCAAGTATTAAGACAGTAGAATTACCTTTATTATAAACAATATCAATAAGTCCTGTTATACCGGAGTGCATAAATGTTGAATCACCTATTACGGCTACGGTCTTCTTGCCGAATTCCTTGCCCCTGGCCTTTTCAAATCCATGGGCACCGCTAACGCTTGATCCCATACATACACACATATCCATTGTCTCGGTTGGAGGCAGTGCTCCTAATGTATAACAGCCTATATCACCGCTAACTGTAAGCTTTTGCTTTTTAAGAACATAGTATGTTCCTCTGTGAGGACAACCCGGACACATTACCGGCGGTCTTACAGGAGCATTCTCTTCCACTACTGTACCTTTTACAGATTGGATGCCAAGGATTTTTTCCTTGATTAGTTGGGCACTTAATTCTCCCATGACAGGCAGGCATTCCTTGCCGATAACCTTGATTCCCAATTTCAATATATGGTCCTCAATGAAAGGCTCTAATTCTTCTATTACATAGAGTGTTTTAACTTCCTTTGCAAACTCTTTAATAAGTTTATCTGGAAGAGGATAAACCATGCCCAGCTTTAAATAAGATGCATCCCCAAAAGCTTCTCTTGCGTATTGATATGCAACACCGCTGGTTATAATTCCTATATCCTTATTACCCCATTCTATTTTATTTAAGGAATATGTGTTTGAATCCTCCCTTAAAAGACTCATTCTCTTTTCAACCTCAACATGTCTTTTTCTAGCCATAGCAGGCATCATTACATACTTGCCTGGATTTTTAACATAATCCTTGAGCTTATAATCCACTTTGTCGGAAAGCTCAACTATGCTCTGTGAATGTGCAATCCTTGTTGAAAGCCTTACAATAACAGGGCAGTCATACTTTTCGCTTATCTCGAAAGCCTCCCTCACATAATCCTTGCATTCCTGGCTATCTGAAGGTTCAAGCATAGGCACCTTAGATGATCTTGCATAGAATCTGCTGTCCTGCTCGTTCTGAGAACTGTGCATGCCAGGATCATCAGCTACCATAATTACCAATCCGCCATTTACACCGGTGTAGGATGCTGTAAACAACGGGTCTGCTGCCACATTAAGTCCAACATGCTTCATAGAACAAATAGAACGTGCACCTGCAACAGATGCACCTATAGCTACTTCTAAAGCAACTTTTTCATTAGGTGACCACTCAGAATAAATCTCATTATATTTGGCTATGTTTTCAGTTATTTCAGTACTTGGCGTACCGGGATAAGCTGCAGCAACAGTTACTCCTGCTTCATATGCTCCCCTTGCAACCGCCTCATTACCAAGCATTAGTTTTTTCATTAAAATCCCCCATCTAAATAAAATCTTTTAAATAAATTCTTTTTAGTACTTCTCATCCTCAGAATATATTTCGTTGTCTTCACAGTATTCTATATGATCGTTTGGTTTATAATTTTGGTCCTTCAGTTCGTGATTTTGTTTATCATTAATATATTTATATCACTAATTGTTCCTTAAATCAATAACTCTCTTTGCTTTACCGAGGGATCTCTCAATGGTTTTTGGCTCAACAAGTCTGATTTTAGCATCGATCTGCAGAGTGGTCTTCATCTTATGTCTTATCTGTTTTTCTAGGTTTTCCAGCTCGCTGAACTTTTCAAGAAGGCTTCCATCGATTAACTCAACTAAAACCTCTATAGCATCCATATAACCTTTCTTAGTAACTATTATCTGATAATGAGGTCCAATATGCTCCATTCCCACAAGAACACTTTCAATCTGGGATGGGAAAACGTTAACGCCTCTTATAATAAGCATATCATCCGTTCTTCCGAGAACCTTGTTCATCCTGACAGAAGTTCGTCCGCACTTGCATGTTTCAGGATTCAATACCGTTATGTCCTTAGTCCTGTAACGCAGCATTGGTATACCTTCTTTTGTCAGAGTTGTAAGAACAAGCTCTCCTCTTTCACCGTATCCTAATGTATCTCCTGTGTCAGGATTAATTATTTCGGGATAAAAATGGTCTTCATTTATATGCATACCACATTGATGAACACATTCGCCGGCAACACCCGGTCCAACTATTTCACTTAAGCCATAGTTCTCAGTTGCGAGAATACCCCAGCGTTTTTCTATCTCTGCTCTCATTTCAGGGGTGTGCCCCTCTCCACCAAAGAGTCCAAGCTTTAACCTGTGTTTTCCTTTTGTTATTCCCATCTCTTCTGCAATTTCCGATAAATGCAGCACATATGAAGGAGTACCAACTATGATGGTTGCACCAAAGTCCTGGAGAAGCATGAGCTGTCTTTCGGAGTTTCCGCTTGATACCGGAATAACGCTAATCCCCACTTTTTCAAGGCCGTAATGGAGCCCAAAACCGCCTGTAAACAAACCATATCCAAACACTACCTGTGCTATATCCTCATCGCTTCCACCTGCTGCCACGATAAGCCTTGCAACGCATTCACTCCAATTGTCCAGATCCTTTTTGGTATATCCAACGACAATAGGCTTTCCTGTGGTACCCGATGAAGCATGTACTCTAACTATTTGCTTCATTGGAACAGCAAATAGGTTGTACGGATAGTTATCCCTTAAATCAAGCTTGGTTGTAAAAGGAATCTTTTCGATATCCTTGAGGGTAACAATATGCTCAGGCTTCAAACCTATCTCGTCAAACTTTTTTCTGTAAAGCGGCACATTTTCGTATGCCCTTTTTACAATCCCCTTTAAGTTTTCCAGTTGTAAGGCCTCCATGTCTTTTCTGCTTGAAACCTCTGCATCCTTATTCCAAATCATTATACACATCCCCTTTTAATCCTTAGTAATGAATAAATTACTTCCGCTATAAATTTCGCTCATGTAATATTTTATTCATTTCTTATATTAACGACTTTACAGTACTTAACAAAACCAATGCAAACAAAGAAGTGACTGCGGTAAGTATTAGTGAAAATACAAATGCTATTTTTATAACACTGTTTTCTTCACCCAGCTTATCTATAGATGCTGCAGCATTTTGTAGTTTGGCCGGAGATATTACACTGGCAAGACCTCCGCCAAATGCCAAAGCTGCTGTAATAATAACAATTCCCGTTATTCCATGGCCTAAATTTTTTGCTGTAGACATTGTATACTGGGCAAACATACCTATTGTAGAAGCTTCGCTTCCGGTTATGAACCCACCAAATAGCCCAATAAAGCCTACAACAGCACCATATGCCCCTTTAAACACATCAGATGAAAAGTTTGCAAGTACTACAACCATGCTGTCAACTACATTCTTCTGGTCCGCGATACTAAATCCTGACATATTCATTACTTCACCAATAGCAAAAAATATGGCTGCAGAGAAAACGGGTCGTGGTGCCCTCTTTTTCCATACCTGAAGTGTTTCTTTTACTTGCTTTCCTGTCGGCCTTATAAATATCATGGAAAGAATTGTGCTTACAAAAATCCAGGTATATGCGTTCCATAATACCCTTGTCTTGATCACTTCCTTGAAGTTTGCCGACAGTCCTTTAATTGGAAAAACATTTTCTTTATATAAGTAGTTAAATACATCCTTTGGCATGTTTAACGCCAATATTATAATTATAAGCAAAAACCATGGTGTTAAAGCCTTCCATAAAGGAAATTTCTTTTCATACTCCAATTCTTCTTTTGAAAGTTTACTTTTATCTATAACCTTCTTGCCTGTTACAAGAAGATATATTACCATCGCTATAATGACAGAAATACCACATAGCACACCTGTTAAAGTAACCAGATTTTCAAACTTGTTTGTAAAGAATGAAACTATACCGATTACAATACCTGTAATTAAACATGGAAGCCATCCTTGTTTAATTGCATTCCACTTACCAACTATCCACAGCATACAAAAACCGATCATAGTTGAGACAATCGGCAGGAACATAAAAAATATGCTTCCTATCTGTGCCAGAGTCAATTCCGGCCCCAAATGATTTTTTGCAATATATCCATTTGCAATATCATAGAAAACAACTACAGGAGCACCTAAGAGTGCATATGTACATAGCGAGTCATAGCCTATAGCAGGAAGTGCTATTGCAACATATGTGCTGTAACCCATGGCTATAAGAATCGGAGGTAAAATTGATACTGGTGTTGCACCTACTGCAACCATAAGAGTACCGAACCCGATACTTATCATCATTATTTGCACAGCCTTATTGTCATTGGCTATGGTTTTGATGAAGATTATAACTCTTTTTAATGCACCTGTCTTTTCCATGAATGCCATTTGAAGAAGAGAAGTTGCTACTATAAGAGATACCGGAAAGGATTTAATAAAACCTGCTACGGTCGAACGACCAATGACTTCTAATGAAGTCTTAAAAAAGAGAACTGCAATTACTGAAATTACCGCCCAACCTACAATACCGCTTACATCTGCTGGTTTTTTCCAGATAATAAGCATACCCAAAATTACCGCAATCGGCAATAGGGTCAAAAATAGAGACCCCCATGTCCCAAAATCCATTCTCTACCATCCTCACTGTTCTAAATTTCAATACCTACCGTACTAACCAACCTTATGGATTTATACTAGGAAATTGATTTAATTATATAAACATTTTATAATAATACAAAAGAAAAATAAAGAAAAATTTGAAAAAACGTGGATTAAGTTTTGTCGAAACCATATCAATACTTCCTGTTGTCTGAAGTTTGAGACAGCCGTAATGATGGTTACACCTTTTTCTTACAGCAGTGCTTGCATTTAAACAATATATAATAATTCATAATCCTCACAGCTAAATAAATATTGTCAAATGTATGTATTTTTTATATATTAAAAGTGATCAATAAACTACATTTTCTGTAAGGAGAGTCATATAGTGAAAAAATATCGCTTAACAAGAATGGTGTTTGTTATAAATGTTTTAATGTTATTTGTTTTTGTATTTACAGGATGCATAAGCATTAAAAAAGAACCTATTTCCCAAAACCAGTCCCAGGATTACTGGCCTGACGGTGCTTGGAGAACGTCTTCACCTGAAGATCAGGGAATGGATTCAGAAATGTTATATAAAATGATAGATTTCATACGTGAACAACAAAAAGAGATCCACAGTTTACTCATAATACGAAATGGATACCTTGTTACAGAAGCAAATTTTTATCCATATCAAAAAGATCATAAGCATGTAATTAATTCGTGTACCAAGAGCATAATGTCTTCTCTTATAGGCATATCCATCGATGAAGGAAAAATACAAGGAATAGATGAAAAGGTTTTAAACTATTTTAATGGTTATGATATAAAAAATTTGGATGAAAGAAAGGAATCACTTAAAATCAAACACCTTCTCACTATGACAGCAGGGATAGATTGGGTTGAGGAAGGGGGTTACGGATCTCAAACAGATTCATGGACGCAAATGTGGGATAATGATGATCAGATTGGATTTATTTTAAACAGGCCAATGAAAAATGAACCTGGAACAGAATTTTACTACAACACGGGGGGATCTCACCTGTTATCAGGGATTTTGCATAATTCTTTAGGTAAAAGCACATTTGATTATTCAAAAGAAAAATTATTTGATCCCATAGGTATTAAGAATATATATTGGGAGTCGGACAAAAAGGGTATTAACATTGGAGGTGCTGGGATTTACATGACACCTTCCGATATGTCCAAATTCGGGTACATGTATTTAAAAAAAGGAAAATGGAACCAAAAGCAGGTAATACCTCAAGACTGGGTTGAAACAGCTACACAAAAAATTACGGATACCCCATCAGGATTAGGCGGTCGTCACGGTTACGGATATCAGTGGTGGCAAAACAGCTTCGGAGGGTATTCGGCTAGAGGCTATGGAGGACAATATATATTTGTAATTCCTGAACATGAAATGGTAGTTGCTTTTACAAGCGGGCTTTCCGATTATGATTACTACCTTCCCGAAACTCTTGTAGAAAGTTTTATAATTCCCAGTATAAAATCCCAGTCAAAATTAAACTCTGATCCATCAAAAAAGGATCATCTTACAAAATTGTTAAAGGAAATAAGTGCTGAGCCTGAATCCAAACCAATACCTGAAATGCCCCTAACTGCATCCCAAATATCGGGAAAAATATTTGTTATGGAGGATAAAAGCTCATTTAAATTTGACTTTAAAGATAATAAATGTACTTTGACGATTTATGATAATGATTCTGAGCATAAAATCCCTGTGAGCCTAGATGACGTTATGAGGGTAGTGGATATGGGAAATTTCGGCCCGCTGCCTACCGATAACAAAACCGCATTAAAAGGTTACTGGTCTGATAAAAAAACATTTGTAATAGTGTCAAGGGAATTACAGGATATTCATGTATTAGAGCAAATGTATTCATTTGATAAAGACAGCGTAATATTGAAAACTTCTTCAAATGTGTCACCAGTTAATTTGGATGAAAGCAAAGGCAGTATAAAATAACAGCAATTAATCCAATATATAAATAATTAATAAATTACAGTGTAGTACACTTACTAAGGTTTTATACAGCAGTAAAGGAGATTTTCCATGAGCAGATTAAATGATGCGGAAAAAGTTGTTCTAAGAGATAAGGAAACTAAAAAAATTGTAGCAGTTTATCCTTATGAGGCAGAAGGCTCCGATAGCGAAATAGAGGAAAAGGTGAAATTTTGGTTCTACCAGCAAAGCTGTTCGGCTGAGGATCAATTAAGAGATCTTTTCGTTGATGTCGTTAATAATCAGGAGAATAATAGTGTAGGGTAATAAGGGAGCCTAATATGATAGATACCGAACTGTATATAACTTTTCAGTTCGGTATCTATCTGAAAAGAGTTCAATAGAACGTAATAAATCACATTGAGCATACTAATGAAAATAATAATTAAAGAAATGTGTAACGAGATTAATAATGATGATCTATAATAAGCTCTTTCATCTAGCCAATTTTCTCCAGAAACTCGCAGCTTTTCCCAACACAATCAACACAGGACATCTTCTGACACCCTTTAATTTCATGGCATTTTACTCCACCTGCCTGGTCTAAAAAATACTTTTCCAAGTCAGTGCTTATTTCTTCAGCATTATTTCTCTCCAGTATATACTTTGCAGCATAAAATGCACCACATAATCCGTCGGGTGCTCTTCCTCCGCCATAAGCCTTAAATAGCTCAATAGTTTCTGCACTTAAGCTAAATTTATCTTTAAACGTACTAATCACTGATTGTGCACAATTCATTCGTACATACCCTTCTTTTCCAAGATAATGATTTCTTGCTGTATTTATAGACATTTAGAACCTCCTGCTTTAAATCAGTCAGGCTAGTTTTGTGGAACCATACCCATCTGATCTATACTAACCATTTATTAATATTTCAAATTATTAGTGATGTCCGCAATTACATCCACTATCACCGTTGCTATGTCCATGGGAATGACCATGACCTGCACATCCCGTATTAGAGGATTTCAATCCTCCATTTAAAAATGAGTTGATAACTTCATCAATATTTCCGCTTGCTCCAGTTATTATTTCAATACCTTTAGAAGTGAGGTTTTGCCTCGCACCCTCACCCATTCCTCCAGCTATAACAACATTCACATCATGCGATGCAAGGAAACCAGGCAATAGTCCATGTTGATTACCCTGGGTGTTTACTAAAACTTTATTTTTAACTTCGGAATTTTCAATTTCAACAATTGTAAAATTCTCACATTTCCCAAAATGTCCTGAGACATTGTTTCCATCTGTGGCAACTGCAATTTTCATAACAGATTTCTCCTCTCTATTAATAGCCGGTATTTTTTCAATATGCAAAGCTGCATCCATCAAATACTCATTTTCAGCCTTTTCTTTATGCCTCCTGCAGCAGGGCTTAGCAGCCGACATTTCATAATTTCCCCCATCAATTCTTATTGTCTTTCCATGGACAAGTGCATCTGCAGTCTTCTTTCTGGCAGAATTGATAATTCGCTGGAAAGTTCCTCTAGATACATTCATACTCTCTGCAGCACTATCCTGCTCCAACTCAAGATAATCGGAAAGCCTAATGGATTCAACTTCCTCGATAGTTAAAACTACCTCATCTTTATTGTGAAGCTGTGGATGAAAGCACGGATTATCAGGTACAAAACCCACCAGCCTGCATTTCTTTGGCCTTGGCATTAAACCACCCCTTAATTATGTGCATATGCACATAATTATATTACTACTATATCTATGACAAGTCAACGGTATTTACCTATTTTCAGCATACTATTGCCGCCTTTCTGAAACTCATAATCAACATATACTTCCTGCACATAATAGCCATAGTCCGTATATAACTTCATAATATCGTATACATATGCCGACCTTGCCCCATTTACATCAAGTAGTGGAAAAATCCTCACTTCTTTGGAAACACGCAGCATTTCATTAATAGCCTTTTTATGAAAATCAAAAGACAAATTATCAGAATATAAAAACAAAAAGTGGGATGAAAGAGCTATTTCAAATTGGTCATTTTTAAACGGCAGACTTGGTAGCTGGGCAAATACATATCTATTTTCACTTTTACCAACATCATAATCCAGTAAGAATTCTCTCATGGCAACCGTCCTGATTTCACCTAGATGTTCCAGATCCTTAATTTTAGTCCAAATAAACTTATCCATATTTCTACTTGTTTGATCCATTACTTCCTGGTATGTTTCTTCAATACGACTTGCGATTTCTTCCCTTCTTAGTTGATAAATCGGATCAATTGAAACTACGCTTCTACCTTTCTTTTTCATAGTACTATTAAAACTTGCAGGGCCATCTCCGCATCCTAATATGTCTTTTTCCAGATCTGACTTAGTTAACTTGAACATTTCAACGTATTCATCAAATGATCTACCCCAGGGAACAACAGATTCATATTTCAATGTCATTTTATTTTACACTTCCTCCCTTATTTCTTAGCCATCATTTATCAACAAAAATACCCAGTACTAATTATTCACACAATAAGTACCGGGTATCCTAAACTCTCAATTTACAGTGACAAAATCTTGCTTAGTTCTATAATGTTGTCGTCAATATCCTTCTTCATTTCCAATGCCTCATTAATCTCTATATCAACAACTTTGCCATCCTTTAATGCAATTACACGGTTTCCTATACCATCCTTCAGCAATTCAACGGCCCTGACTCCCATCATACCTGCAGTAACCCTGTCACGAACAGTAGGACTGCCGCCTCTTTGTATATGTCCAAGTATGGTTGCTCTTGATTCAATTCCTGTTATTTTTTCTATCTCCTTTGCAACCTCTATGGCTCCGCCAACACCTTCTGCTACTATTACAATATAGTGCTTTTTACCGCGATTGCGGCCTTCGATTATGGGCTTTATTATGTCTTTATCAAAATCAAATTGTTTTTCCGGCAGTAAAACCACTTCAGCACCACAGGCAATACCCACATTTAAAGCTATATAACCGGCTTTGCGTCCCATAACCTCCAAAACACTGCAGCGTTCATGAGAATATGCAGTATCACGGATTTTATCCAGTGCATCCTGAACAGTATTTAATGCTGTATCATAACCAATTGTATATTCGGAGCACCCTATATCATTGTCAATTGTGCCTGGAATACCCACAACCTTTATTCCATGGGCACTTAAATCTTTAGCTCCGCGAAATGATCCATCTCCCCCGATTACAACAAGGGAATCAAGTCCAAAGACTCTAGCCATAGCAGCACCTTGCTGTATACCCTCTTCAGTTTTAAACGGAAGACAACGTGCTGTCTGCAGCACTGTGCCCCCACGATGAACTATATCTGATACGCTTCTTAATGACATCTCAAATATATCTCCATTAATAAGACCATTATATCCTTTGCGAATTCCCATTACCTTAAAACCCCAATGAATACCCGATCTTACAACAGCTCTTATAGCTGCATTCATTCCTGGTGCATCTCCACCGCTGGTCAGGACCCCTATACTTCTTGAATTATCCATAATATTTTCCCTCCTACCAAACTACTAACAAATTTATATTTTAAACAACAATACATCTGTAGTTTCATCTTTGTTTGATATAATACCACATAATTCTTTATAAAACTATATTTTTTTGCAATATTAATGAGCATATTAATGAGCAATATTAGTCAGTAAAACTATTGACATTATTACCCAGTAAATGATAAAATTTAAACATACCGACTGTCGGTTTGGAGGTTTAATATTAATGGCAAAAAACGAATCAAAAGAAAAGCGTATAAATGATATTTTAGATGCAGCAGTAACCATCTTTGTAGAGAAAGGTTACGAGAATACAAGCATGAGCGAGATTGCTTCAAGAGCAGTAATAAGTAAGGGAGGTCTTTACCATCACTTTCTAACAAAAGATATGGTTCTTCTCCATGCAAATCAAAAATTACTGGAACCTACATACGAAATAATGAAACAGGCTGAATCCTTTAATAGCGTAAAGGAAGGTCTGGAATATTATATAAAGAACTATATAGAGTACTGGATTTGCCGAAAAAAGGAATTGATTTTCTTTTCACTTTCTCTGACAAAGGCTATGAGTCAAATAGACATATTAAATATCTATCAGACATATATAGAAGAATACTTAAAAACAATTGAAGCTATGTACCAAAAAGGAATTGACTTAGGTGAATTTATCCCCCATAATCCTAGACACAGTGCCATTGCTTTGATATCAGCCCTTGATGGGGTATCAATTTATATGGCACTTGATAATTACCTTACACTTAATGAAGTTGCACAAAGTTTTATAGATAGACTAATAGTCCCTTTCTTAATATATTAACAGTGATAAATCTATTGCATTTGTCTAAGCCAAATGAAAGATTATTAACACTTTTAATATAGTTAAACCTTAAATTTTAGTCTTTTGAAACATATTTAATTAATTAGTGTATAAGGGGTGATGTAAATGAATAACAAAGTTTTAGTAGTATACTTCTCAGGAACCGGAGGAACAAAAAGAATTGCAAGTTCATTTCAGGAAAAGTTTTCAGATCGGAAATTTGATGTAACAATACACTCATTGGATAAAACCGAATATGAATTATTAAGGGACAATTACAAGGAATTAATAAACAGTATGGATTTGATTATCCTATTATACCCGGTTTATGCTACAGATGCCCCTATTTTGATTTTTGAATGGATCAATGATTTACCAAGTGAAAAGAAAATTCCAACAGTAGTTATTTCAGTTTCGGGCGGAGGAGACATATGGCCGAACACTTCATGCAGAGTCAATGTTATTAAAGCTCTGGAAAATGAATAGGATGGTGACCAATGTCAAATAAACTACATGGTATTTTTTCAATTTCCCTTATGGGAGTTTCAATGCTGATT
This sequence comes from Bacillota bacterium, assembly GCA_023430975.1. GTDB lineage: Bacteria > Bacillota > Clostridia > Acetivibrionales > DSM-2933 > Pseudobacteroides. The sequence continues at coordinate 14,863 of JAEYYB010000096.1, forward strand.
GGCACTATTGGGATAGCCTTAGTAAGTATGCCAATCTCAATCATATATTTACTATCAATAGTCCCCTTGGTCTTAGTTATAATATATTCCTACTGCTGTAAATGTACCTGCAAGGATTATAACTGCGGCCACGTAGTACCTGGTAAGATTGCGAAGATACTCCCAAAGAGAATAAAATGAAAATTGCTCTTTATGTAAAATCAAATGAAAAGAGAAAAGAGAACTGATCGGTCAGCTCTCTTTTATTTGTTATATGATCCCCAATCACTTGTTAATAGTTCTTGTCAGCGTAATCTACCCATCCGCCCTCTCTTACAAGGGTTTTGTCAAATTCCCCAACCTTAAAATCAATTTCTTCTGATTTGTTGTTTGAAGAAACAACAATTTTATCCCTGTCTACATCAATACTGATGGATACATCCTGGCCCTTATAAGTATTGAATATATAATCAATTTTCTCCTTAGGAAGTTCGATGGCAAATAACCCGCAGTTGTACATATTCTGCCTGAATATTCTGGCAAAACTCTCAGCTATTACAACATTTATGTTGTTCACTTCCAAAGCCCATGGTGCATGCTCTCTTGAAGAGCCGCATCCAAAGTTTGCTCTTGTAACTATGGCAGCTTTACCTTCAATATCTTTTTTAGGATCAAATCCATCAAGGCTGAGATCCTCAAGAACATAAGGCTTCAAGGCCTCCTTCGTAATCTCAGTAAGATATTTTGCAGGAATTATTTCATCGGTATTAATATCACTTCTATCTAAAAACAATACTTTTCCACTGAATGTTTTCATTTAAGCCTACCCCCTTTTATACAAACATGCTTGAATTGACTATTTTTCCTTCTATTGCACTTGCAGCTGCAGTAGCCGGGCTCATGAGATGAACTGTACCGCCTTTTCCCATACGTCCATTAAAATTTCTGTTGGTAGTGGAAGCACATGATTCTCCGCTTGCCAATACCCCGTTGCTCATGCCAAGACAAGCACCACAGGTGGGGTTGGTAACACAAAATCCTGCATTCTGGAATACTTCAATAATACCTTCTTTTAAGGCAAGGCTATATATTTCAGGAGTAGCAGGGCTAACTATTCCACGGACATCATCGCTTATTTTCTTACCTTCCAAAACCCTGGCAGCAATTCTCAAATCCTCTATACGTCCATTTGTGCAGCTTCCGATATAAATCTGGTCAATCTTGGTACCGGCCATTTCACTTACGGGTTTCACCTGATCAGGTTTATATCCGAAAGTAACCATTGGTTCAAGATCGGATACATCGTATTCATAAACCTTTTCATAAACTGCATCTTCATCTGAAATCCATTTGGAATATTCATTAAGTGCATCTTCCTTGGTTTTAAACTCATCCTCAATATATTTCCAGAGGTAATTTACAGTTGTCATGTCAGGGTAGCAAACTCCGCAGGTTCCTCCTGCTTCGATTGCCATATTGCACAATGTCATACGTGATTCCATCGACATCTCATCTACAACCGGACCTGTAAATTCCATTACCATGTTTGTTGCACCATTTACAGTCAATTCCTTGATCACAAAAAGTATTACATCCTTTGCAAATACCCCAGGTCTAAGCTTACCGTTCAGTACTATTTTAATTGTTTTTGGAAAGTGGAATGCACATACGCCCTTTAATATACCGACTTCCAAATCTGTTGTACCAACCCCTGCAGCAAATGCTCCAAAGGCTCCATGAGTACAGGTATGGGAATCCCCCATTATAATTGTATACCCAGGCCTTACAAAACCCTTTTCCGGGAATATAGCATGACATACACCGTTACGTCCAATATCAAAAAAATCCTTTATGCCATTATTTTTAGCCCATTCTCTGAGTATTCTTCCCTGCTCTGCTGTTTTACTGTCCTTTGCAGGTGTAACATGGTCTATTACCGCTTTAATTTTAGATGGATCAAAAACTCTGTCTTTCCCTCTTGCCTGTAAATCTGTAATTGCTATTGGCGTAGTTATTTCATGGCAGAATACCGCATCCAGCTTCAACACATGTGTATCAGGAAAAGGCATATTCACCCTGTGGGCGTCAAATATCTTCTCGGCTAACGTTTTTCCCATATAAATCTCCTCCTTATTCTTTCTTAATCTGACTATATAAAAACCTCTATAAACACTTTTAAATTTACGTTAAACAATCAGGCTTTATTATACTACTGATTATATTACTTTCCAAGTCAATATTCTTCCTGAATTTTATCCAAATTGACTTCTGTTTTTCATGATTTTTGACTTAAACCCCACATAGGGCATTTCAAAAAATACCTTAAATAAAAAGAAACTACATAATTAGATACCTTATTACGCAGTTTCTTTAATAAACTTAAGTTTAACATACGCCATGACTTATAAGGCTCTACAAAATTTTGGTACTTTGTGCGAAGAATGTAACAAGTATGAAGAAATATACACAATATGAAACCGGAACAATTAAGACAGCCTTATTCTCAGGAATATCGAATGTCTCTCTTAAGGATATGTAATTTAGAACTAAACCAAATATAATTCCAAGTATCATTATATAAAATATAAGAGATGGTACAATCAACCCAATAACCAGAGAGGCTAATATTGACGCAGTCATTGGTATTGATGAAATACCGGTAGCAGCAATCAAGCCCTTTATAGAACCTGTCTTTTTTGCTATAAATTTGCTTCCTAAATAAAATAGACCGATAAGCAGGAAAAATTGAACTACAACAAAAAGAATTACTTTTATAAATATACTTAAATAAGGTATGTCAATACCTCCACCCAATCCATATAAAGATCCAAACATGAGACTGGAAAATGATTTCATTACTCTGTTTATTAGTATAACCGATGTTAAAGATGCTGCTAATGCTTGAACAGCAACGAAAAATAGACCCACCTTGAAATCTTCAGTTCTTGCAGAATCGACAATAGATTTTAATGGATTTGTTGCAAACATTTTAACCAAAGACCACATACTCATCAAAAACTGCCTAACATCGTTTTGCTGCATGATTGTGCTCCCACCTACATCTCCATCCTCCGGAATAAATGACAAATCTGCTGATGTTTGTCTGTGCCTGCAACTGCAAATTGTTCCTTCCTCCAATGGCCTACCGCAATTTGAACAGAATTGAGACATTTCGCTTCCTCCTCATAATTAATTTTAATTTTTCTTAATTCCTTATTAGCAAAATACTGTTATTATTACTATTATTCATCTTAAAAGAGCATAACCAGAATTAATAATATCACTTATCAACATTATATACAATTATTTAATTGTATATTTCAAAAAGCTGAGTTTAATGGTATCCTATTTGAAAGGAGTGTTTATATGAAGCTTTATTTAGCACCTTTACAGGGTATGACAACAGCATGCTACAGAAATTCATTTGCAAAGCATTTTGGATCCATAGATGCATATTACTCACCATTTATTGCTGCTTCCGATATAACAAAGGTAAGTTATAAATTATTAAAGGATATTATGCCCGAGTACAACGACAATTCCTTAAGTCTTATACCTCAGATTCTTGGAAATGATGGTGATCAATTTAAGGATTATGCCCATGTAATTTCAGATATGGGTTACAGGGAGATTAACTGGAATATAGGTTGCCCATTTCCTATGGTTGCAAATAAGAAAAGGGGATCAGGTCTGCTGCCTTATCCGGATATGATCGACAGTTTTCTACATACAGCATGTTCAGACAGCTCTTATTCCGTTACTGTAAAGATGAGGCTGGGGCTTTGTGATACTGAAGAAGGCTTTAAAGTAATGCAAGTGCTGAACCAATACCCATTAGGAGGCGTTATAATACATGCCCGTACCGGCAAACAGATGTATGAAGGCACGGTGGATATTGATAGTTTTGAGCTGCTTGCTGCACAGTGCAGGCATGAAGTAACTTATAATGGAGATATATTCACATATGAGGATTTTTTAGCCATACGCACTAGATTTCCTGCAATAAACAGCGTCATGCTCGGCAGGGGTGCTCTTAGAGATCCCTTTCTTCCGGCTGCCATAAAAGGGCATAAAGTCTCACCAGATAATAAAATAAACATTGTCAGACAGTTTCACGATGATATTTTTCATTATTATAAGGAAAAATTATCAGGAGATAAGCATTTATGTGACAAAATGAAGGAATTTTGGGATTATATACATATCCATTTGGATCACGATGGAAAGTTAATGAAAAAAATCAAAAAATGTCACCACAGTTCTGATTATTTGGAATTAATGAGCCAAGTGTTTGGTGCTGGTGCATCATGGATATAAAAAGAAGAGTATTCTCAAAGCTGTATTATATTAATTAATCCACCAGCTCTTGAGAATACTCTAAATTTCGTTCTATAATAAGTCAATCATCTGTTTATTTTTCCTCTGCAGGGAACTTATCAATCATTCCTACCAGCCATCTTCTCATGTAAGCATAGTCATCTGAATCAACGTTTCCGTCGCCATCAACGTCAGCTGCCTTCCATCCTCTTTCACCACCTGGGAAGTTTTCTATCATTCCAAGTAAATACTGTCTTATATAGGCATAGTCGTCTGAGCTAACCTTTCCGTTGCAATCTACATCTCCAATCAAAATGTTTTGTTCAGCATCAGGATAGATCTTTACAGGCGATACAACTTTATAATCATCAGATGTTAATGGTTTACTATCAGCAGCAAATACCAATGTTCCATTTACATCATTGCCCATTGTGTTTGAATGTTCAAACCAGGCTAGTTTTGCTCCATCTTCAGGTATTTTATTAATGACCTTGAAAGTAATACCAACAGATTGACCTGAAGTTGTATCTGCTTTGTATGAAGCAATGTCCATATATGCCTTACCAAAGTTGAGAACACCCTTTGCAATGTCATTAGCTGCAATAGTTATTGGGGCATACTTTTCATTTGTAAGTGTTGAACTAAAGTCAGGTATAGTGGTAGTTTTGTAAGGAGAATTTGACTGAGTATCCCATGGCTGTATATAATTTTGGTCATACCTGATATTGAACTGGAAACCTGTTAAGTTATTTATGCCATCTATTGATATTGTAGCTTTTAGCATATCTCCAACTTTTACACTTTTCTTGTCGAAAGTCATTTCTACTAATGCGTCAGGTATAACTGCCCTGGACTGAACTACATTATATCCGAATATTTCATTTCCATCCCAATCAAATATCATAGTGCCTTCAACAGCATCAGGCATACTTGGAGACTTGTAAAAAATTACATTTGCGGGTACAGCCTTTAGCACTTTAAAGTATATTTCTGCTACAGTACCACTCTGCTCAGGTACTCCAGATTTCTTATATGCTTCAAGATTCATATAAGCTCTTCCAAAGCTTAGGATACCCTTTTTCAAATCATTTGCACCCATATCTGTGGGAGCATATTTCTTTTGCAGCAGGCTTCCATATTCGGGCACAGATGAATTGTCATATGCTGTTCCATCTGAATATACCGGCTGTAGTACTGTCGGATCATATTTGATACTTGCTTGATATCCTGCTATTGAGTCAAAATTGCTTACTCTAACAGTGGCTTTTATTATATCTCCAACTGCTGCACTAGATCTATCAAGCGTCAAGGAAATAGTGCCTTTGTTTGGCTTTGGTGTAGGTGTCACTACTGGAGCTGAAATATTAAGAGCAGGTGCCTGTAATACTTTATAACCGAACAGTTGATAACCATCCCAGTCAAATAACAGAGTTCCTGATATAGCATTTTGTTCAAAAGATCCACTATCTAAAAGTATATTTGTTGTTCCTGCTTTTAACACTTTAAATCCTACTATTGCTAAAGTACCTTCCCTTTCAGGCACTCCTGAGCTCTTATATTTACTCATTGCCATATATGATCTTCCGAAGTTAAGAATACCTTTATTTAAATCATTTGCTGCCATATCTACTGGGCTGTATCTCTGTTGCAGCAGACTTCCATAATCAGGTACAGATGCTTCGTCATATACGGTTCCATCAGAGTAAACCGGCTGCAGCATTGTGGGGTCATATTTGATATTTACCTGATATGCTGCTATACATTTAAAGTCTTTTACATTGACTGTAGCTTTTATTATATCACCAACTGCCGCATTGGACTTGTCGAGTGTCAGGTATACTTCACCTTTGCTTGGTGTCTTAGTTGGAGTAGGTATCATTGTTGGAGTAGACATCGGTGTTGCAGTGCCAATATTTATTGATGGTGCTTGGGATACTTTATATCCAGTTAACTGGTTACCATTCCAGTCAAATATCATAGTTCCTGTTGTTTGATTTGACATCAGAGGTGAATTTTCAAACAATATTAATGGTTCCGCCGCCTTTAATACCTTAAATCTGATTACTGCCAGTGAACCTGTTGTTTCAGCTGTTCCCGTGCTTTTGTATCTGGGTAAATCCATATAAGCTCTTCCAAAGTTAAGGATTCCATTTTTCAAATCATTATTTACTATGTCCATAGGACTGAATCTCTTTTGCAATAAAGTACCATATTCCGGTACAGACTTATTGTCATATGGTGTTCCATCATCATATACAGGTTGTAATGCTGCAGGATTATATTTGATATTTACCTGATATGCTGCTAAACAAGCAATGTCTTTTACACTTACAGTGGCTGTTATTATATCACCAACTGCTGCAATGTTTTTGTCAAGTGTCAGGTTTACTTCACCATTGCTTGACTTAGGTGTCGAGGTTGGTACTGCTGTTGGTGTTGGTGGTGGTGGTGTAAAATAATTTGTAATTGTAGGAGTTGGTATTGGTGTAATCGCTGGTGTTTGAACCGAAATAATCGGTTGGTTGATTACCTTATACCCTTTTACTTGTGTATAATTCCAGTCAAATATCATTGTTCCGCTTTCTGTATTTGAGAAACCAAGTGCATTTTCCAATGATATCTTAGTATATGCTGCCTTCAACACTTTAAATTGAATTACAGCCAAGGAACCTTTATTCTCAGCTTCCCCTGATATTCTATAAGAAGCCATATTCATGTATGTTCTTCCAAAGGTAAGTATACCATTAGAAAGATCGTTCAAAGTCATATCTACAGGGTTGAATTTTTTTTGTAACAGTGTACCATATTCAGGTGCTGAATGGCTGTCATATGACGATCCATCCGAGTAAACCGGCTGTAATACTGAAGGGTCATATTTGACAGTAGCCTGATATCCGGCTATAGCTTCAAATCCATCTGCATATATTGTCGCTTTTATTATATCATTAACTGATACATTAGTTTTATCAAGCAACAGGTAAACCCCAGCATCTTTCACACCAACATCAGGAGTAGGTGTCGGCTTAATCAGATGGGAATTAATTGCAGGTGCCTGAGTTACAGTGTAATCATTAATCCTCAGATTGGTTCTGCCAAATATCATTGTTCCCGAAATAGCATCCAAACAAGCAGGTCCGTTTTCCATAGTTATACTGACTGGAGCAGCCTTTAATACTTTAAATCTTACAACTGCCAACGAACCGTCGCTTTCAATTATACCTGAGTTCCTGTATTCAGGCATATTCATATAACCCCTTCCAAATGTAAGGGTTCCGTTTACCAAATCATGTGAAGCTACATCAATAGGACCAAATCTATATTGCAGCAATGTTCCGTATTCTGCCGATGACATTTCGTCATATGGGCTTCCATCGGCATATATAGGCATCAGCACTGCCGGATCATATTTGATGTTTGCCTGGTATCCGGATATACCATCACTGAATCCTTTAGCGTTCAATGTTGCTTTAATTATATCACCAGCATCTGCAGTCGTTTTATCAACTGTCATATATACTTCTGCTTTATTTGGTGGAGTTGGTGTAACAACAGTGCTATTAATTTCAGGTGCCTGGGTTACTTTATAGTCTGATAATTGAACACCATCCCAATCAAATAACATTGTTCCATCTACAGCATTTGTCAAAGCTGGTGAATTTACCAATGATATTTTTGTAGGTACATCCTTTAATACTTTAAATCTCACAACAGCGAGTGTTCCTTCTTTATCTGGGTCTCCGCTATTTCTATACTTCTCTATGTTCATATAAACCCTCGAGAAGTTAAGATAACCATTTTCTAAATCATTTAAAGCAGAACCAACCGGACTGTATTTCTTCTGCAAAAGTGTACCATACTCAGGCACTGAATCTTTTTCCAATAATATATAATCCTTATACAACGGCATCAAAACTAAAGGATCATACTTCATACATACCTGACACCCAGCTATTGAATCAAAACCTTTAACGTTCAAAGTTGCAGTTATAACGTCACCAACTGATGCGGCTGTTTTATCAACCGTTACATACAATTCACTTCTATTAAAGGGAATTGACGAGTTAATAGAAGGAGCCTGACTTACTTTATAGTTTGATAATTGAGAGCCATCCCAATCAAATACTATTGTTCCGTCTATAGGATTTGTTAAAGATGGTACATTTACTAAAGTTATTGCTGTAGATGCATTCTTCAATACTTTAAATCTAATTACTGCTATTGAGCCTGTGCTCCCATAGTCTGAAGCCACAAGTTCATTCATCGGAAAATAGCATCTGCCGAAATTAAGTAATCCTTTATCCAGATCATTTGATGCGAATTCCGATAATTTATTGCCCTTATTAAATAGTGTACCATAACCAGGTAAGGTTATTTTTTCATACGGCACCCCATTTTCATCAACAGGCATCAGAAGCTTAGGATCATATTTTACACACACTTGATACCCAGCTATTCCATTAAAGCCTTTGACGTTCAATATTGCAGTTATTATATCATCAACTGGTGCATTTATTTTATCAACTGTCATATACACTTCTGCCTTATTCGATGGAGTTGGTGTAACAACAGTGCTATTAATTTCAGGTGCTTGAGTTACTATGTAATTTGATAACTGTTTTGCATACCAATCGAACACCATAGTTCCATTTACAGCATTTGTCAATACCGGTGAGTCTTCCAATTTTATCTGTGTAGGAGTATTCTTTAATACTTTAAATTTAATTACCGCTATTGAACCTGTATTCTCTGCTGCTCCGGAATTTCTGTATAAATCCATGGACATATATTCTCTTCCAAAAGAAAGTATCCCCTTTGCTAGATCATTTGCAGCCAAGTCTATTGCATTGTATCTCTTCTGCAATAATGTACCATACTCAGGGAATGATGTTCTATCATATGGCGTACCATCAGAAAATACCGGTGTCAAAACAGCAGGGTCATATTTGATATTAGCTTGGTATCCTGCTACTACTTCAAAATTTCTTATGTTCAATGTTGCAGTTATAATTTCACCAACTGCTGCAAGTGTTTTATCAACTGTTAAATATACTTCACCTTTTGAATCCGGCTTTGTGTCTGGTGTAATTGTAGGAACTCTGGTCGCAGGCGTTGGAGCGACAAGATATGAATCTGACGCTGAAGGAATTGGAATAATATAGTTTGGATCGGTACTTGATTGTGAAGCTATTGATACATTTGTAAAAACACTTCCAAATAACATCAATGTGGTCAGTAAAACTGCCATAATTCTCTTTACTCTCATCGTAATACCTCCTCTTAAATTTTCACAAGATTTTAAATATTTTTGTTTTTTCTACAACCTCCTTTTAAATTTGATTAGAGTGGTACTTCTCATACTTATATTAAAAGTAATTAATCATTCACATTTGCCTCTTTAAAACCTCTTGAAACAGATCGCTTTGCCAAACACAAGATTAACAATACCTTTAATATAAATATAAAAACATTTGGGTCTACAAAGGGTTTGACATTATTGTTAATAACTATCTTTTTACCTAAATATTATCACTTATTAATTTCATATACAATTATTTTAAATAAATAATAAAATAATTGCTATACACCCAAATATTAAACTTAATAATATAAATAAAAGTCTTAATTAATTTTACATTTCCTTCGTAAAAATGTAAATATTAATTAACTCTTATCCATATCAAAACCACTTGTAACACATGGTTTACTCCATTCTATCATATGTATGTAATACATGCAACTTTTGTAAATAATTTTTCTATATTTTCTAAACTTATACAATCGGAAATGGGTGCATTAAATAACGATAACAAAATCATAACCTCCTCGACATCATGCAAGAAAAAAAGAGGATAAGGCTTAATATATGCTATCTCGCAACCTTATCCTCTTTTATTTGCCAATATCCAATATTACATTTTTCTCAAATTTTTTATGTTATATGCTTCGATCTTATTTTATAATTATGCGAAAATAGTTACAATTTCTAGTATGATAACTCCAACTGCCCAATACTGCATAGGAATAAAGAAAAATGTGTGCTTATTCCCAATTCGGCGTGTTTCACCTGTTGCTTGATTTACATATACTTCATTGGCGTCTCTGTTGAAATATTTACCGAGCTTCCAAATAATAACCGATGAAAGAACAATAAATACATCCATAAACCAATTTCCTTTTGAGCCGGTGTTTCCTAAAAATACATTGCCTATACCCGCTCCTATTAATGCCATCACAAATACAGTTATAGGCGTAAGGATACCCCAGCCGCTCCAAACAATCATTAATCATCTCCCCTTTACATTCTATTATTCTATTATATCATACATGAAAATGTAATAAAGTACTTTTTTTACATTGATTGTGATTTAAGGGCAGAACAGGTATATATTAAAAGTATAATTATTAACACTTTTAATATATACCTGTTCTTTCCTAAATAAGGTAGGTTTAATTTATTTATATCAAGAGAGGTTAAGTTATGCTCTAGATTAAAAGTGATAAATCTATTACATTTGTCTGCCGCAAATCCCGTTGAATCGTTCGTTATCTGCTCTGCCAAATGTAAGATTATTAACACTTTAAATATAGTGTCTATTCATATTAATTTCCTACCAAAACAATTTAATATTATAATATTATGAAACGATATTACTCCCCTATTTTATAGCCAAGATCTATCTATATATCTATCTATATTGAGCTCGATTTAATATTAGACCACATTAACCCATAATAATAGATGTTATTTTTATATAGTAGATTGTTTATAGATATTTATATATAAAAAGATCTGCACTTTATTCAAAGTGCAATTAAAGAAATACCATGAAAACTATTCTGAAACATACGGCCAATTTGGCACACAAGTAACCAAAGCGTATGTCTTTACGCCTTTTAGTCTTTTGTTTTTAATTACGACTTAAGATGCTTTGGGCTCCAGAGACACCTTAAATCCTAGG
>JAEYYB010000111.1 GCA_023430975.1 Bacillota bacterium
AGAATCTGTATAGCAGCTTTTAAGCAACTGAAAAGCTGCTTCGTAGTAGTCTTGCAGAGTCAGGGCAGAGAAAGTATACGCTAGAAGTTCTATCGTATACTTTCTCTAACCCTGTAAGTGATATCATATAGCTAATTAATATTTTCATTTTTTCTTATTTGAAATTACAATCTATATCTTTTTAACCTTATTTATATTTTTATAAACATCAGCCGAACAATTTAAAATAGACATGATCTAGTGTTTTATGCAGAGTTGAATAAAATAAATGATAAAAGCTGTTGAAATACGTAGGTTTAATATATAAAATAAATATTAGAAATTATTCAAAGGTATTACAAATATACATTTTATACTTATACCATAAGAATTTTAAAGTTATACTATTTTCATTATTTAATAGTTACCTAAGAGGAGATGATATACAGTGAATATTATTAATTTTAGCAATACTGATGAACGAGTTTTATTATACAATGAAATATGTTATGATTTAAAACGTCAGCGACTTGTTCCAATTATTGGTTCTGGATTTTCGAAAGATTCTTATGCAAAGGGTGGTAAAGTACCTTCCGTTGATTCTTTAAAAAAGATTTTAGTGGAATTAACTAGTAGACTCTTGGGCTATGATGAGTCAGATAGTACCAGTTTACAAAGTAAAAAATTAAATGAAGTAGCAGAAATATTTTGGCCTGCCTATGAAAAAGAAGCACAGGAATTTGATAAAAAAATATTCCACCAATATATGGAAAACCACTTCTCTCATGTTCATGATTTAGATGCATCTAAATGTAAATTTATTGATAGTGGATGGAGATATCTCTATACATTAAATTACGACGATGCTATTGAAAATGTATTACCTGAGCTCGTTACTGTAGTGCCATATGCACCGCAAAATACCACTTGGCTAAAAAATAAAAAATGCTTATACAAAATCCATGGAGATATCAAGAGATACATGGAAACTGGATCTTCCAAATACTGTATATTAAGCAAATCACAATACATTCATGCATTAAAAGATATACAAAACCAAGACATGCTTAAAACATTAGAAACTGATTTTCTTTCTAACAACATATTGTTTGTTGGATGTGGTCTTGACGATGAATTAGATTTATTATTTACAGCAGGTATTCAATTAGGCGAAAAACTCAAGATAGATAAGGAACACAAAGTTTATTATGTTTATTATGACTGTACTCCTGAAAAAGAAATATCAAAATTACAGCTATCAACGCTTGAGTGCTATGGTATAACTCATATTATACGTGTTCCTCAAAATTTGATGGATGATTTCTACAACTTTATTCATCAAGCCTCTGACGATGCTACAAAGATTAGAGAAAATGACGATATGGATAAGTTTGCTAATATAAGATTTCAAACTTTGGAATCTAATAATGAAGAAAACATAAAATACCTTTTTTTGAAAGATACTGTTGCTATAAACTTCGAGACGAAGACAATCAAATTACCGGGCTTTTTCATCAGAAGGTATATCACTAAAGAAATAATTGATAATATTAAATTTACCAAGAAAACAATTTCTATATTGTGTGGAAATACATTAAGCGGAAAAACTTATGTTTTGCTTGATATTGTTAAAGAATTCCAAACTAAAAATATTTACTACTTTCCTTCTGGGATAAAATTTTCTGACGAAATACTCGATAAAATACTTGATAGAAAGGATACAGTATATGTATTTGATGATGATACTATATCGAATGCACAACTAAAAAGCCTTTTGTTTAGTAGAATAGAGCAAATCAAGGGAAAAAATAATCAAATAATTCTTGCTGTTAATCGTTCAAACGGAACCTTTTCAAAATATTATATACAATCAACTCCAGATATAAGGGATGGTATTAGCCTTTATATGCTGGATCAACATTTAAAAAACAGAGAAGGTTATTCTGAAATTAGTGAATTTAATAATGGTATAAAGGCTCTAGGGCTTATTAATTATATCGAGAAGAACTCAATACTTGATTATCTAATCCGTGTAAACGACATTACATTAAAAGAACAGAATAGGCCTATATCACCTCCTGTCAATTTTCTCAGCAAAAATGATCTAGCTGACTTAAAAGCCATGGTTGTACTAGCCAATCAAGGCAGTGTTTCTGCTTTTACCGCAAACAGTCTAGATATTGATGAATCATTATATAAGTTAAGCAAATTGGCAAATATAGCCATACAAAAAGACTATATGCATAGCATTGAATTTGCTATGGATAATCATTCTGGCTTTAAATTCGTTTCGAATTCAAACTATTGGATTTATCGTTGTCTTTCACAATTTGCAAATAACTCAACAAATTATAAGAGCATTGCGGAAGTATATCGTGATATTATAAATGATTATAAAGCTTACTATACATATCCTGATAATTACACTAACCCAGAATACTATCAAATTATCAGGCCATATTACTTTTTAGATAATATCCAGAATGTCTTTTTTAGAGATTCGCCATACAAAGGCTCAATTATTCTTCCGGACATGATTTACCAAGAATTGACTTCTTTGCTAAGTGATAATTATCAGTTTTTACATCAAGAATCTATATGTAAATTGCGTGTAGCTAGGAGAACTAATAACAATGAGATTAGGATAGAGTTTTTGAATTATGCATATCGTTTAATAAATCGTGCTTATGATTTAGCAGAAGAAAAAAGTGCTACTAATGTACAATATACTTTAGCTCATATGCTTGTGACTAAAGCTTTAATTTTAACGAACTTTATATTAAATACTAATATTATTGGATATGAACAAGATAAAAAGCAAAAACTTGTTCATTCTACAATTGAAGCTTATTACAAAATTTTTGTTGAATATAAGGCTTTAGGCGTTATAACAACATCAGATGATTTTGATCGTGAAGAAATTAAAGATGTACAATCATTCACTCAATACCTTATGTCTGGACAATTTAAAAGGGATGTAGGTAACATTAATTATATATACTGGGCAGAGGAAATCCTACATGAAAGAACAGGTAAAAAGCTACGTTTACACTGATTTTTCCTCAGATATGTATATATTTTTTTAAATTTACAATTTGCATAAGTTTAACAAAATTTTGTACACTTCGTTATGATACTGTTTTTTAGAACTTGAACAACTACCAAGCAAAAGTCTTTTATTTTTATCAGTACAATTAGGAAAAAAGGTGAAATTAATAATAGGTTAAGCATGCAGTGCATGGTCTGATTGCTAAATATCTACTTACTCAAATAATGGAGGTTAAGACCTATCCCATTATTCGTTAAAAATTTGATATTTTTAAGATAGTTAGGAGGCTTGTCAAAAACCCCTTAAAAAGTTGAGATTCAATTTCATTCCAGCCAGCAAAGCGTTATAAATTGGGGAAGTTATATGTAAAATATTACACAAACTCGCTGAAATCTAACTTTTTGACAAGTCTCCTAGATGTATAATAAGGAGAATACGAATGTATAGATGTATATATTGTAATTCAGAGAATTTAACAGTTTCAGATATTATTCCATATGCGTTGACTGGTGCAAAGATTAAGAGAAATTTTGTTTGCAAAGAGCACAACGCGTTTACTAATGATCACTTTGAAAAACATGTTATATCTGAATATGATTTTTTCAGAAACACTTTGGGTTTAACTACACGAGATGGTAAGCCAATAAAATATACCGCTAATCTAGAAATTGATGATTTAGTGGTGTCAAATACATTAGTAAGTAACAGAGCCTCCATTTATTCTACTGATAAACGGTTATTTCAAGCTGAAAAAGACGGTAAAAAAGTTTTGATAGGTTCTATCGAAAAATTGAAAAAAATAAATGGTTCAACTCCTGAATCAATTGACATGAAAAACCTCAGAGTCAACCATTCTTTTTCTTTGGATAAGTTGTTTACATCTGATATGGTTCTACATACTGTTGCCAAAATTGCTTACGAATGGCATTGCTTTGTAAATAATGTCTGCTGTTTTGACAATGAAAAATATCAAGATATTGTTGGATATATATTGGAGCAGCAGCAAAATGATTACATAGTTGAAATAGTAGTTGATGGCAATGTTATTAAAGCAATGGAACAGTTGTGTGATTTAGGTACTAACAGTTTGTATGAATATATTGATGTTGATGGATGTTTATATGTCATATTTAATTTTTGGAATATAGCAATTTATAAAGTAAAAATCATTGACACCAAAAGTCCAAATAAGAATCCTACTACAATGTTTAATTTACACCGCTATCGCATAGATGGAATTAAAGATACAACCGTTTTTGGCGTATATGGGGCTGCACATGTGATTTCAGAGCCACCAGCACAAGCCTTGCACCGCATGAAAAATTTTTATATTAACAAATTAGAGGCTCTCACAAAGACAAAAATATTGTCAATTTACCTTGTTAAGCAAATGGTTGAAGGTGTTAGAAAAGATCTAGAAGCATATAAAAAAGGGAAAATAGATTTTACACGCTTTATGGATTATGAGGAAAATGATAGAGTAACAGCAATTAGATTAATATTATGCTTTGCTGAAAACAAAGACAGTTATAATACTGCGATTTCTTTTATCGAAAATTTGAGAACACTATTCAAAATAGATAAAGAATTGATTATACAGAAAGAAGAGAAAATAAGGTATCTTACCAAATTAGTTCAATTGAATGAAACAGGTGGATTAATACCAATGCTAGATGATGGTATTACGATGTTTGATGAAATTTGGGAAAATGAAATAATAAGAGAAAAACCGTAGGTGAGATTGCCATGCAATTACTTAAGAGTACTTCAGAGTTAACTTCGGATAAGAGATGCCGGGAATTCTTTGTAGCTGCATGATATCACTTACAGGGTTAGAGAAAGTATACGATAGAACTTCTAGCGTATACTTTCTCTGCCCTGACTCTGCAAGACTACTACGAAGCAGCTTTTCAGTTGCTTAAAAGCTGCTATACAGATTCT
>JAEYYB010000126.1 GCA_023430975.1 Bacillota bacterium
GAAGCCAGTCTTGAGAAAACCAATCCCCCCACCCTTTAGAAGGACTGGTGAAGCAGTGCTTTAGAATCTTGTAGCAGCTTTTAAGCAACGGAAATGATGCTATAAAGTGGGCTTGCAGAGTCAGAAAGGAGAAAGTATACGACAAATGTTTTATCGTATACTTTCTCCTTTCTCTGTAAGTGATATCATGCAGTTGTTCATATTTCCAATTTTTTATCCCCAAATTACAATTTAGTTGCATTACAAATAGAATTTTGATCCTTTTCCCTTTTCCTAAAAAACCATTAATACCATGTATTCAGTTAATAGTGTAGCGTTAGTATCCTTTAATGGCAACAACCACTTAGAGTGGTTCCTAAATGGTTGTTGTTTTTAGTTGTTTTTAAAGGAAAGTTTTTCTTACATATGTACTTTAAAAGTAGCTCTACACAAGTTTTTTCTACCAAGCAACTAGATTTCTTCCAGACACTTCATCAACAGACCTGTATTCTACTTTTTCAAAATTAGCACCTATACAATTATTATATACCTTGTCTAATAACTTTCTGGACTTACTATAAAATTCAATATACATTGAATCCGTACACAAAAGAACAATCTCACAATTACTTTCCAAAAAATCTTTAAATGAATTTATTTTTATTCCCCCATGTCCTAGTCCTAAAGGAAATGCTTTTATATCAGCAAATACCATATAATAGCTATCTCTAGATATGCATCTAAAAAATTCTTCTCCATTTAAAATATCTGCTCCAAAAAAACCTTCTTCTTTATCGTCATTTTGAGTATACAAAAAATCATCAGCATTTATTTCCCATATATAGTTTAGCAAATTTAGGCCTTTAAATATTTTACTTAGATAATTACTATAGCCATTTTTCACCCTAATATCTAAGCCAATCATCTATTTTTTCTCCCTTCTTTTAAATTTTTAGTTTACTTTTATTCGTGAGTATAAAAACATATGGCATTATTAAGGAATTGGAACTAAGTTCCTTGGCGGAAAAATTCTTAATCCTTCAGATACAATCCAGTATATAATTGTACCAATTGCTGCACCACCAGCAGCTTTCCCAACATTAGAGGAACTAATTCCTCTTGAATGAGAAAAGTTAGCACTTGGATTTGGTGTTGGTGCTGGTGCTGGGTTAGGCTGGGGAACTGGAACTCCTGGTTGTCTTACTCCGTTTTTCCATTTATGTTTATGTGGAAAAACATGTCCTGTGCCACCATGTGAATAATCTGTATCTTCGACAGGTTCACCATCTGGACCATATTCACGTTCCTGTTTCAACTTCCCATCTTTATCATATAATTTCTTTTTTGAATTTGGCTCACCTTTTTTTGGTAAACTATTTGATTTGACAGATTGTTCTTCTTTTCCATCAGGATCGTAATAATTTACTGGATTATTTCTACAGTATGCAAACATATTATGTGATAAGAGTTTTCCTTGCCTTCCAACAATCCCATCTGAATTAATAAACCTACCCCATTCAGGATTGTAATATCTTGTTTGCAAATAATACAATCCAGTTTCATTATCATACCTATAACCCCTATATCTATAAGGATTCTTATATCCAACTTTAGTAGTATTTGTTGTTATATCCGTTCCATTCTGATCCTTAATTGACAGAAGTTTACCCCATGAGTCATAACTATATTTTGCCACTTCTACTCCTGATTTGTCAACTAGTGTAATTATATCTCCTTGCCCATTTCTTATATAGAAGTATTCTGATCCATTCAAATTCATACTAACAAGTTTGCCACTTGCATCATAACGATAATAGATTTTATCTGTTCCATTATCCTCATAAGTCACTTTGTCTCCATCCAAATGATAAACAGTTGTTATTCCACCAACAGTTTTTTCAGTTCTTACTCCACTGTCATTATATTTATATGAGGTTGATAGTCCAGACCCAGATATCGATGCAAGATTTCTACCTTCTTCCCAATTATATGTATATAAGGTATTTGCTTCTTTATATATATGTCTTAGGTTTCCGATATTATCATAATCAAATGTTTTTCCATCATATCCAGTCATTTTATCTTTCCAAACTGAATCATAAGTATAATTGAGAGTTGCAACAGGATTACCTGTAGGTTCAACGTCTGGCTCTAACAGGTTATACTCTTTTTTGTCTACAATATTTCCACCTTGATCATATGAATATATAATCGTTTTATTGATATATGGATTATTTTCTCTTACTAACTCGTTCAACTCATTATACTTATAAGTAATTTTTTGATTTGAAGGCTGTTCTTGAATTAAAGTTATGTTTCCTTTGATGTCATATTCATAAACCAATGTTTTAGCAGCACCACTATTTGATATACCATATGACATTCTGTTAAGCAAAGTAGTTGTGCCCGAATCGGTCTTGTTATTCTGATAGCCTTCATATTGAATCTTATAAAAAACATCATTACTACTTCCGGCATTTCCAGTAAATATGCTAGTATCTTTTGCTCTACCAAAGTTATCATATGTATTGTTAATCGAAGCAGTTCTTCCAGCATTATACATATTTGATATTTCAGTGCTGCTTAAAGCGTTTTTAGAATATGCTACCACACCAATCAAACCATTTAATTGATTATTTCCAGAAGTATCACATCCAATTGAAGTATTAGCATTATCGAAATTTGCAATATTGCTGATGTTTATTGGTGTATTTGTTGTTGTTCCAAATTTATCCTTTACATATAGAGTTCCAATTAACGAACCATTCTGATAACTCCATGTTAACGCCATAAAATACCAATTAAATGCAGCTTCTAATGGTGATCTTATGTTTGAAGAAGCAATTGTATGGGTTGATGTTACACTATTAGTTGTTCCACTTGTATTTTTTGCTTCGACAACCAAGTGCTTTCCATTATCAATATATGCTGATAAATTTGCAATTATATTACTTCCACTTTTCAATTCATTCGAGAACAAGTACCACTTATCTCCAGATGCAATTGGACCTGTAGACATCAGATTAAACCATGCCCCAAATGTACCTGAATTCTTTGTTAATGTAGGTATTTTGTACTGTAAGCTTGAACCTGTACTTGTTGATGAAGTGTACGGTGTAGCAAATTCTTTCAGTTCAAGTTGAACATTATCTATTCTTAATAATTGCTTACCACTTACAGAACCGATAATATATACATTAATTCCATAAGTATTTTCAGATACAAGGAATGGTTCAGTACTAATTCTTGCCCACTGCTTATCCCTACCGATAATCAAATTAGTCTCTTTTGCTTCACTCGTCTTCTCACTGCCAGAACTATTTAGCGGAACAACTCTTATTTTCGAGCTGCTTCCTAAAACTCCAAAGGTTAAGTTTTTAAGTTGTACACTCACAATAAATTTATTACTAGTTGATAAAGCAGTTGATGAAATATATTTTTGACTTACTTGCGATTCAACAGCTGAACCTTGATTTTGATTGTATATTTCAAGACACTGATTTCCATCAACTCCATCATAAGCAGTTCTAACAGTTGACCCTGTCCCAACTTGCCAGCCAGTTAAACCGTTTTCAAAAGATGTATTAGTACTAAGTAGATTTGTCGTTCCTTGGAATGATGCCAACATTGGAATATTGTATTCATCGTTTTCAAAAGATGCATTTTTGCTTGTTGGATTAGTGCCTAATGACCCCTTAAAGTTATTATTAAATGAAAAATATTCAACAGAACCATCGTTTTTACTCAATGTATTAATATATGTCTGCTTTTCTGTTCCGGATTTATCATACAAATGCCCTGTTGAATAGCTTCCATTATTAATAAATTCTTCAGTTCTCCCTAAATTATTTTCAAGATCATATACATAATTAGTAGTGTTTGTAGTTGTATCAGCATATTCAGTTACATTTGTTGTTCTTCCTGAAGTATCATATTGATATCTATAATTTTTCTTGCTGGCACTGTTATTTGGTAAATCCGCTCGATTTTCATAATACGATAAATTACCATTTCCATCATAAGCATATTTGTAACGAACCACATTATTGTATTTTTTTGCAATTACTTCGTTATTTTCATTATAATCGAAGCCAATAACATCTCCGTTACCATATGTCAAACCATTTAGACGACTTGTATTAGGATCATAATTGTATGTGATAAGAGGTTGGGTTCCAACAGATATAGTATTTAAATTTCTTAACAAATCGTATCCAAAACTATAATTAAAACCATTATGAGTAATCTTAGTCAAATTATCAGTTTCATTACCGTTTCCATCGATTGTTGAATATTGATCTTGAACGGTTCCTATACCCGATACTGGTTTACTGGCAGAAATTAATCTGTTAAGTGAATCATACCCATAAGTTGTTGAGCTATAAACCGAACCTGTAACATTTTCCAATTGACTTACAGAATTCAACTTTCCATTAGCTGCATCGAAGTTATAATTAGTATACCTTCCAAGCTGATCAACTTGAGTTTTAAGGTAATTGTTGGTAGAATCATATTCAGATAGTGATTTAATTGAATTAACCCCATCACTCATAACTGTTCTTCTTGGGTTAAAGAAACTGTCATATGCCGTTTCACTTGTAATATTTTCAGGTGAGGTTACACTATTTGGGTTATGGTTTATATAACCTGTCTTTGTTTCACTGCCTAAAGGACTTATTTCACTGGTAACATCATTTGATGAGTTATAGTTCATAGTTGTTTTATCTTGATTTAATCCAGTTACTGATATAACATTTCCATTAGCATCATGATTATAAGTAACCCCAAACTCTTCCTTATAGATCTGGAAACCATCAAAATATGCCACATTTATGTTATTATAATACATAGCAGTAGTTACAATACTTGTATAGTCACCCACTGCTTGAGCTCTTCCACAGACAAACTGCCAATCATTGGTGTAAGGGTTACATGGGAAATACTCACTATTGACAACCGTTGAACCATTCATAAATTTTACTTCAAGCCCAAAAGCTCTGTCACTACTAGTTATTGGTCCGCTCATTTTTGTTACTGGAGCAGAATCTGCTTTTGTCCAACATCCCGCAGAGAAAACATCACCAGCTTTTCCATTAGATCCAGCATTTATCGTGGAACTTAAAGATTTTTGCATATTTGTTACACCATAGATTCTAAAACAACTTTTATCCAAATTACTTGGGTAAGAATCGCCGTCTGGATATGTATATGCTCCATCTCGACTTTCACATCCAGTTCCTCTACTCATATACCATGGGACATCATTTGCAGTGTCAACATAAGTCATATCAGGATTCTCAATACAGTTATAACTATTTAATGCTGAACCATCTTCAATTTGAATATTGTCAAAGTATGCTGTTCCAGTTTCATCTGATATTGTCATCATAACATAAACAGTTATATCTTGAGTCGAATCAATCGGAGGAGTCTCAAAAGCAGTGTCAACTCTCTGCCAATCAGTAGTTCCAATTACAAATTTGGAGTCTTTGATTACAATATTGCCAGAATTATCTGTATATTTTACAGATATACATGCACCACTATTTGATGAACTTTGTTTTGATATTCCATCTGTTTTTATAAAACCAGAGAGAGTATATTTCTTGCCTTTTTTTAATGATGTCGCATAAGCCCAATTAGGAGAACCTGGACTATAATTTTGAATAAATCCATAACGACCATTTCCAGTTGATGTTTTTGTTACTTTAAAAGCACCAACTCCAAAATATTTATTCTCAACTGTTGAACCGCTGTTAGTAGTGCCTGTAACATTATTTGGATTATAAACAGTCCAATACCCATTATCTGTTGTTCCAAAACTACCTGAATCGCTTACCTTATTCATTATTGGAATCTGTCTTTTTGATTCTAATTTAATTTTGTTTCTATTTGCCATATCATTTACATCTTCATATTGATAGTATACTGCATCTTTCATATTATCAATTTGACTTGTTGTATTGCCATAACTGTTATATTGATAAACCGAATTCATTTTATTATAAAGTGGATAATAAGGAGTAAATGTTGTTTGACCTGTTTTATAATCAATCACTGTCATTTGACCTACTGAAGAAGCATTAGTTTCAGTTATAGTTCTAAGTTTATAAGGCGGATTCGAATTATATGCATATGACAACTTATATCCAGTATGATCCATTGTTGATTTAATTCTGTGATCGCTTTCATAAGTATAAGTACTTTGTTTGTTGTCAACATATGTTATAGTTCTTAATTCGTTCGAAACATAACCATATGAGACTTTTACCGTTCCTACAGGGTATTCAATATTTTGAAGGTTGCCATTTGCATCATAATTTAATTTGGCTTGTCTATTTGCAGCATCAGTTACTGTAGTAATATTTGATCCAGCATATCCAATATTTAATGAATTTCCTTTATTATCAGTTATTTTTACCAGTTTTCCAGCTGAATCAAATTTAAGAATATTATCTGCCTTATCTTTAATTATCTTTGTACTATCTGAATTTACAGTAAGTGATAAATTAAGTCCTGATTCATCAATGTATCCTGCTCCATAGTCTTGAAAATAGTGCTTTGTCCCATCTTCATCTTTATAAATATAATACTGAATACCATTTATATTACTGAAAGTGAGGGTCTGCTTTAAATTCAAACTCCATCCATATCCAAAACCTTCATTAATACTTTTATAGGACGTATTATAAATATGCTTTAGTGATATAGGCATTCTATTTCCATTTAGGCTAAAATCACCATGTACAATAGTTGCGTTACCACTTGCATCATTAACATATACTGTACCTGCCCTTCCAAAATCTTTTGAATGATAGGTCCAATAACTTTCAAGTCCGGCATTATTGGTATAATTAATTAGAATATATGGTCTATACATAATTTGTGATATTTCACTGGAATTGAAAAAAGAAGAATAATTATAAATACCTTCATTTGCGTACTTTAGAACAACTCCATTATTCGTTTGAGATGAAGAACACCATTCATTAACAACTTTTGTAATATCCCACGAACAAACACTTCCAGAGTTAATATAACTATAATCCAAAACATTAGGATCACAAGAAGGCATGCTATTCCATGTCAAAGTATCCTCACTCCAGGAACCATTAACTTTAAACACATCGACTTCACCAGAAGTTGACATCGTACTGTTCAAGCATAATGTAGCATTTGTAATTATATCTGCAGATGTTAGAATAGTAGGCATTGCAAATTTTATAAATGAATATTTTTTTGAGTTAGATGTTGAATTTTGAACAAGTAAATTTTCTGTTGCAAAATTTGTATTCCCATCAATTTGACTTACATAAGTATCATCTATAGTAGCAGTAGAAATTTGAGTTATTACATCAGGATCAATTGTTATTGGATAAACTCTATCAGAACTGTTAATCCACGATTCATTAGGTTTAATTGTTAACATATAACCTCTTTCAGTTTCCTCAAACACAACTGAAATATCCTTACTGCTTTCACCATTTTTATCATACATATATGGTGCTGCAATAGTAAATATCTTCTTGCTCGTATCATTTTCATCATACAATTCAATTGAATTATCTTTTAATAAACTTGCTTTCAAGTTTTTAACATTCATATTGAATTTATATTCTTTTTTTTCATCATTCTTTTCGTTTATAACAATGTATTCTCTTACAGAGTTAGAATTGATATTATACTTTATATCAGTATCTGTAAAAACAGATTTAAAGTTAACACTTGACGATATATTGGGTAAAGAAATTTTTTTATCGTTTTCAGATAAATTCTTATCGTCTAGCTCTTTTTCCTCAACTTCTGCAATAGATCTTTGAAATTTTTCCAATCCCCAAGACAACTCATACTTATCTTTTTGAATTTTCACTAGATTGCTTGCTTCACAATTCTTAGCTATTTTAATTTTAAAGTCATTTGCTTTATTGGTTAAGACTTCCCCACCATTTTCATCTTTCTCTGAAGTTAATGTATTATCAATATCTTCAAATCTATCGCCATTTTTATAATGGACAGAATATGGATAGATTGCTGATGTATAAGACAAATCATCATTTAAAAATGTCTTAACATTTATTTCTCTTTTTTCTTTGTCTTCACCAATAATCTTGCGGACTTTTTTAATTTTGTTTACAGTTTCAATATTTGCAGTTTGAATGTTTTCAGAAGCAAATATGTTTGCCGGCAAAAGACCAACAAATAAAGATGTAATTAGTAAAGATGAAATAACCCTATATTTTATCTTATTTAACATAGTTCATATGACCTCCTGTTTTTGTTTTATTTGGACATAAATTTAGACATGGATACAAAAAGCAACGTAACTCATAAGTTTTCTCCATTTTTTACAATTGATAGTAATTTAAAATAATGATAGAATAGAATAAATAGTGGCTATTATAGACTATAAAAAGGGTTAAGTTAGCGAGGCTCAGCCCATCCTGCCTATTTGCCACTATTTTTTGGTGGTTCTCTGCTCATAGTTTCTCACCTCCTTGTATAGGTTAGTTAGGTTAGTTATAGACACATCAAAATAATGTGTGCTTTCTATTTAAATCTCATAGCTGTATGAGAAGATAGAACCAGTCCAGATTTAGGTCATTATTCATTTCTTCAAAGTTTTTTATTACGTAAAAGTAACACCTTTTTTCAAACCATTAGCAGTTAAGTTTTTGAATAAATAAGAAACTAATAAAATTTTAATACCATTTCCAGAAATACAAAGCTATCGTAACTTATTGGTTACATTAATATCATATCATGCCACTCACTTATTGTCAACATCATGTTGACATATAGAATCAATAAATGTTTTTTGTATTAAATGTAGATTTTAAATTTTAATATCGATATATTCTAAACACTAAACAATATAAAATACTATATCAAAACATTAAATTGTAAACGACAAACCTTTCACGTTTTGTTAACTTTTTAGCATATTATCTAGTTATATGAAAATGATGCTTGTAAATTCGAAGAATATGGAGTTTTGTACAAGTAAATTTGGAAATACTAAGCTACATGATATTTCTTACAGAGAAAGGAGAAAGTATACGATAAAACATTTGTCGTATACTTTCTCATTTCTGACTCTGCAAGCCCACTTTATAGCATCATTTCCGTTGCTTAAAAGCTGCTACAAGATTCTAAAGCACTGCTTCACCAGTCCTTCTAAAGGGTGGGGGGATTGGTTTTCTCAAGACTGGCTTC
>JAEYYB010000176.1 GCA_023430975.1 Bacillota bacterium
CCACACTTTAAGGCTGCTTTTCATAATAAAAAAAGGCTTTAGAATTCAAAATACTAAAGTCTTACTTAATTATAATCTATAGATATGGTTAATTATGGCACTTGTTATATCGAACTCACGTTATTTAGTTTATATTAAAATATGAAGAGATAGAGATTATTTATAATACCAAAATAAAGGAGATAACTAATAATATGAATATAGCAGTTTTTGCCTCACATGGGGGCTCTGACTTACAAGCGATTATTGATGGCTGTAAGTCTGGAAGTTTAGGTGCTAAAGTATGTGCGGTTATAAGCAATAATTCAAATTCATTAGCATTAGAAAGAGCCAGAAAAGAAAAAATTGATAATTATCACATTAGTCAAAAAGTAATCCCAAATTCTGAGGACTTGGATAATAGATTATTAGAGATTTTATCTTATCATGAGACTGATATGATTTTTTTAGCAGGCTATATGAGAATGTTAGGGATTCCAATATTAAGAAATTATGAGAATCGTATATTTAATATTCACCCTGCTTTGTTACCGAAATATGGAGGCAAAGGAATGTATGGGATGAATGTACATAATGCTGTAATTAGTGCTAAGGAAAAAGTATCTGGAGTTACTATACACAGAGTCAATGAAGAATATGATAGCGGAGAAATTGTTGCTCAAACAGTAGTTGATGTAATGGAAAAAGATAGTGCAGAAACTTTAGCAGACAGAGTGTTGAAAAGAGAACATACCTTTTTAGTAGAAGTAATTCAAAATATAATAGACGGGAGAATAAAATTAGGAGTATAAACGGAATTGTTTGTTTGTGTTGTTTGTATAATTATGTATAACGATAAGTTGCTAATTATTAGTGTTTCATGTGATTAGGGGGAGAGGAAGTATTGAGTAACTAATGTCGAATTGTATAAAGATTATAGTTTGGCTTATATTTATATCATATTTATTGGTTCTTGTGAATGTAATTATTTTAAAAGATGGAACAGCACTTACCCTGGCAAAATATCGTACACAGGTATCTTTATTACATAAAATAGAGGGAACAAATATTATTCCTTTGGTAAATACTATCATTCCGTATTTAGGAGGCAAACCATCTATTCATATTGCAATGCAAAATCTATTAGGGAATATTTTTGCTTTTAGCCCTCTTGGTTTATTACTGCCTCTATTATTTATAAAGTGTAAAAAAATAAAAAATATATTTATTATTTCAACTGGAGTAAGTTTGATTATTGAATTAGTACAAGTTATATTTTCTTTAGGAAGTGGAGATATAGATGACCTAATACTAAATGTATTAGGCTCTCTTTTAGGCTTTGGCGTATATTGTTTCCTTGTAAGGTTTACACAAAGAACCGTTGAAAGGGAGCATTAATGAGGTTTTTGTTCCAACATTATCGAGGATAATAATGAAGATAAGTAATAATATTATAAGGAAGAGGATATATGGATAACTTTTCAAGGCTGGTATTTGAAGTGTCAACTCCAAAATATTTAGGGAGTAGTGATATTGCACATAGAGTAATTGAGATTCTTCGTAAACTTCCTAAAGAATTTCACCCTACTAAAACAGAAGATTTCACTACTTTTAAGAAATCATTGTTTTCCTTTAACCAACCCCAATCATTTATTGATAGGTTTGAAGGCATAAACCCAGTAGATTCAGGTGCATCACTTTATAAAGTAAAGAAGATTTTCGATTTCGCAATATAGTGGTGCAAAAACGATGCAACCTTTTTTAAGCAATATCCTGCAAAGAAATTTAATTTGATTTCTATAAGTGTTGAACCTGGGCTAAAATATATTAAAAATAAAATGCTATTTGAATCACTAAAATCAGTTTGGCTTGAATTCTGTAAGACTTTTGAAGCTTCATATGGATATACATATGTTTATGATAGCAAGGGTATTAATCTATTGGGTCCAAGGGGTGATGGCCTATGTTTACCTCGTCTTTACTGGCAAACTTATTTGGGAAGAGAATACATAAATGCTTTTGGAATTAATCCTAATACATCATTTGAGAATTGTGATATTGATTTTGTAAACAAAGATTCCGTAGTAATAACATTAAAAAATGATAATCCATTGAACTTGATAGTTCCCAATAATGAAATAGAAAATGAAATGCAACAACAGTTAGGGATTAACTACTTTTGGTCTCCAAAAGATAACTGGAGAAACCCTAAATTTGAATATTTGATGCCAAATATTGATTTTTCCGAAGTTGTTACCAATAAATCAGCACCTTAAATTGATGTATAAGAATACTTGGAGAGAAATACTTATGGACAATAAACGTAATTTTGATATAAATAGAGAATGGAAGAGTGGTAGATTACCAATTATAAACGGGATTCTATATGAAGATGGCAGTATGGATTGTATAAATATAGACTTTGATGTGAGAGAAAGAACAGTAGAATACATAAGAAAAGTCCACATTAATGAATTATTATCACAAGGTGAGATTGGCTTTTCATACATAACAGTAAACAATAAGGTGATACATTTAGAAAAACAAATAACTGTTTATTGTGGGGAAGGGAGCTATGGTGGAGATGGATTTGTGGTAGTCCAATCGAATGTTGGAATTGGCATTTTGTGGATAGCTTTTTTTGAAACTGCTAATCCATTTATAAGTATTGAGATTACTGACAACACTATATATGCAATAAACAACTTAAAAGAGAAATGGAGTTTCAATATTGATAATCCCAAGGAAATAAACATTGTTATGTTAAAGGGTGAAAAATGACAAGTAGAGAGCACTTTGAGATAGCTGAAAAGCACTATTATGAATATGAAGAGACTCAAAATGAAGAACTTTTAGAGAAAGCACTTAAAAACTATACTGAAGCAATTAAGTTGCAACCAGGTTTTGCACACGCCTATTATAAAAGAGCTTTGGTAAATGGTCTTCTTGATGAACTAGACAGTAAATATGAAGATTTGAACACAGCTATTAACATATATACAGAATCATTGAGTCAAGACGGTAATAATCCAGAGTTACACTACAAAATTGCTATGGGACATTTGGTTAATTACCAGGACAATAAGAATACTGAAAAAGCTTTAAATCATTTTAATATAGCTCTTGAGTTGGGGTATAAAACCCCTGATATTTTCTTTAACATTGGAGAAACTTTCAGCCAGCCTCCATATATAAATTTAAACGATGCTCTTACGTATTATAACAAAGCTATAGATTTAGCTCCCAATAAAGCAGAATACTATGTAGCCAGAGGGGATTGTTATGACCTATTGAAACAGGATGAAAATGCAATGGCGGATTTTTCGAAAGGTATTGAATTAGCCCCAGAAAGTTGGATATTTTATAATCGACGAGGGGAGTTATTTATTAAGTTGAAGGAATGGGATAAGGCGATAGATGATTATAAAGAATTTAGAAAGCTGTATCCACATAAAAGAAAACCCAAAATTGAGTTGGTATGGTACAAAGATGGTGGACCATATTTTGAATTTTATTTTGATAAAGATATAGACAAATTAAATCACGAGCATTGGCATAAAAAATCATATTATTTAGATGACTGTATTATGGTTGAGTTCATTCAAGTGTTTTCAACTGTTAAGGAGTTTGCATTTTTCGGATGTAATGAATACAACCCAAGCGAGTTAAGTATCTTGTCGCAGAAGTTAAAAGAACATTTGAAATTGCTGAACAATATTACCGATTATGCAGAATTTTTTGCACACGTTGAAGATACTCATTTTTTGAATACGCTTATTCGTGAATTTGACGACATTGAGACTGTTTGGAAATCTATACTGTACCTGATAATAGAAGTAGCAAAAAGGCTAATTGAGCTGATTTCAAATGCGATAAGAGAAGGTCAGCACTTATCTATATATGGGATATGATTTCTTTGGAAATAGTTATGACAACACTTTCTTAATTATGTTTGAAAAAGATATATCTTTACCAATCTGTAACTTTTTATATTGGCTTTAATGATAAACTTGTATTAAATAAGCATATTAAAGAGGGCATAAAATGTACAGTTTTATCATTAAACAAAAAAATATTCTATTAAGTATATCTATGATTTTTATTATTTGGATAATAGTATTGTTACTGACAATGCTCACTTCCTGTTCTAATATCACGTCAAATAGAGCCAATACAACACCGACGCTTAATAATAGAATCAACACTACATACACGAAGAGTAGCCCTAAAGGCAATCAAACATCATCTCCATCAAAAAGCAATGTGACAGAATCTGTTATAATAGACCCAAAAGTGGTGGATGACAGAAAAATTGTTGATTTACCCAAATTTCCCGAAAGAATTAAAAATAGAGATGAAATTCTTCCTGCTGGATGGAGCATGCTAGACATACTCGAAAATGACTTTAACAATGATGGTTTGATTGATATTGTCGGAGTTGTAGAACATCCCTTTAAAGAAGATGAAATGTATCCAAGAATTTTATTCGTTTATATGAATAATGGAAACGGATTTAACCGAAATATTGTAAATCAATATCTTATCAGGAATAGAGATGAGGGAGGTGTAATGGGTGACCCATATCAAGAATTAACCGCCCATAAAAACACATTTACAACTCATGCTTTTGGGGGAAGTGCATGGAAGTGGAATGAAAATTATACGTTTAATTATAAGGATGGCGAATGGTTCTTATTATATAAAGAAAATATATATGGTTATGGACCTTATGAAACATCTTATTCATATGATGATTATAAAGTTGGAGTTGGTAAAAGAAGGTATACAGAAAACTCTCCAGATAAAGAAAATCGAAGTAAACTTGAATTTACAGTGAAGTTAAATAAACAACCATTACTTATGGACTTCGCTTATAACAATTGCTTTACAGAACGAATAAAAGCTCCTGAAATTAAAAGCCTTGGTTATAATGAAGATATTCCTCATTTTAAAGGGAATATTCCTACACTTCAAGCTTCTAATATTTCATTTCATAATAAGGATTATATAGTTTATATGATTAATCAATCTAATGAAGTAGTTTTTTTGGGAATTTATAATTATGCAAAGAAGCATTTACAGATGATAGCACGATATTCTATTGATGATAATGGAATAAATATCGCAGGAAATGACTTTAAGGTTTATAAAAACCGTCTTTATTTTCAAGAGGAGATTACTAAGTTGGTCGATGTTAGAAAAGACGGAGAAGTTAAAAAACAGTCTGAAATTGTTGGCGTGCAATTAGTTAGCATGAATCTTAATGGAAGTGATAAAAAAGTTATTTTTAAAGCTGACCATAACAACTATAAAAAGAATGAAATACTTGATGATTATTTAGAGTACTTAACTTTAGAGTATGAAATAACAGGAGATGAAATAATTGTGAAAGTTTTTTGTGGTGATATTTATCCATATTATAGAATGAGCTTAGACGGCGTAAATAAGAAAATGATTGGTAGTGTTCCAAAAGGTGAATGGTAATATGGTGTTGATGGATTAAGTAGATGCTTGTTTAATAGAGTGAATTAATGAATTCGCTAATTTAGGAGTTTATTATGGGAAAAGAATTATGTCAAATGTCATTAGAAGAGCTATGGGAACTATTTCCTATCAACCTTTTATGGAGGTATAGTAATGTTAAATCAAATATGTAAAAAATGTATATGTGGATTAATTATAATTGCATTTATATCTGCATTCACTGCCTGTACTAATAATAAAAAAATAACGCCAGTGGATAAAAATATAGCCGTGAATAGCGAAAAGTCTAGCAATGAATTGCTTGAGTCCTCACAGGATACATTGAAAAATAATAATCTACGCTTAGATTCATGGGTTGGTGATTATATTTTCACAGAATATATTAATTCAAAAGATTACACTAAGTTTTATGAGGCCTTTATATCTAAAGAAAATAATGATTATAATGCAAAAATAAAGATACACGATGAGGGAGCTGGAGCTTATAGTTATATACAGGCAAAAATCAATGGAGACACGAACTGTATAGATTTCATTTTTAACGATTATTCACCAGACGAAACTAATACAAGTAAGCCTTATAATTTAGGCGATAATTTATAATTTACTGAGTTTTACTAAAAAAGGTGCAGGTATCAGCACACATTGGGGCAAAATAGTTCCTGCCAATGATACCAATAAAGTAGATGGAACATATTTTAAAATACGAGAAAATAGTGAAGGATTTATAGGACATTGGTATACTTCCTTGCCGGATACAGGGGGGAATAGTACTACTATAGAAATAAAAGAAATGTCCAATACATCAGTAAGTTTTCATTTATATTTTTGTCGTACATATTATTATAATGGTACAAATATTAAATTAGAGAATAATATTGCAAAGTTTGTTGATAATGGTGATTATAAAACAAGTGGGATAATAGAATTTGTCAATAATAGTATCATAGTTACTATTGAGAAGACGGATTTACCAATCTTAAAATCAGGAAAAACGGTTTTTAATTATAAAGTGAGTGAGTTCAAAGCAGTTCATATAACTCCTAATAATGGAGCCACGGAAGTTGATTTAGGGCAAGGTATTGAAATAGATTTTGGTAGAAAAATATATTCAACTACATATGCAACTGCAACAATAAGAAAAGCCAATGTTGAAAATGGTTCAGATAATGGGCATGTAGAAATGAAAGTGAAAATAAAAGGTAATAAGTTAATATTCTTACCTGATTATGATAAAATGAAATCATTTAACGAAGTAATTGAAGCAGGACAAAGGTATGAGCTAACTATCGGAGAAGGCCAGTATAGCGATGATGTAGGAAATATTAATAATGAGTTAGTTCTTGAATTTACAACAAAGAAATAATGAATAATGACTTACCCAAGAAACGATAATTATGAGTTATACTCAAAAAGTAATTCGATAATTTTATATATAAGATGGACTTATTAAGTGATAATAAAAAGCTTGACAGAATTCGGTAGGGTTTACACTCAAGTTAAAGAAAGATTAGGTGTAGTGGGTTGATAATTATGAATAAGTTTTAAATTTTAGCAGTGGTTTTTATTGTAATAGCATTTATACTCTCAAATGTGATGTGTGCTAATATAGCTTTTGAATATTGTAATATGCTATGGAGAATTAAATACGGCGGTTTCAGTGCTCCAGCAGGTGTAGCATTTTTTCTCGCTATTCCATATGTATAGTTGTTTTTTGCAGTACATAGAGAACCGAGTTTATCATAGTAGTATTTGTTTTAATCACAACTATAAAAGGCTTAGGAGTGTAAATAAATGCATATAGAAGTCTTGCTTAATAAACTTGCAAAACCAGCACAGAGGGCCATCCTAAATGCAGGTATATCAACAATTGAGCAACTTTCAAAATATAGTGAAAAAGAAGTATCAGAACTTCATGGAATCGGGAAAAATGCCATAACTATTATCAAGCAAACATTGAATGAGTATGGATTAACTTTTCAGACAAATAGTAAAAAAGAATAAAATTAGCACTATATCTTTATAAAGTACATATAAGTTTTTAAAACGAACTTGATGGAATGAACGTTTTAATCTACAAAAACAACTTAAGAGTAAGGGAGATTGATAATAATGCCTATTGCATATATATTGCTAGAACTATTCTGCACTTATGGGTGGGATGACAGCCAAGAACAAACCCAGGAGGTTCCTTCATATTGTAAGTATGGAGTTAAAAAGCCCGGATATCATTGTATGAGTAATGATTGCACCTTCAATGCATTTACATATACAGAAGATGCAATAGCATGTACAGAAGATGATGGAGAAGTTAAGGGCAGTGATGGATGGGTCGGTATTGGTGGAGATATGCAACCCGATTATTTGACAGATGAGCAAAGAATAGAATGCGTTAAAATGTGGAAAGAAATTTGTAGAAGAAAAGTTAATGAAGCATACGAAGAATATATGGCGAAAACAGGTTTTAAGAAATTTTCCCTAGATGAAAATGGATAAGAAAAATGCAGTTGAATATGGTAAGATTTGATTCGCATTATTTATAAAGTACGAACAAGTTTTTTACTACGAACTTAATATTATTTGTATAATTTTACCAATAAACAGGAATTTGCGGGGAAGTTAAAACTTATATTTTAAAATGAAATGAGGGTGTGCTGGTGAAAAAGCTTTTGTATATTATAGTGGGTATGCTTATCTTTCTATTGATTTCAGCAGTGTGTTATGCAGGTTCTATACCAGAAGACTTGCTCTATGACGATTCTACACAGGTATATTTCGGCAAGGTGAAAAACGTTGACGGTGATAGCATTACTGTAATTCAACAAAAAAATATAAAGGGAGAATTTACACAAGATAGCGAACTTACTTATAAGAGATTTGTATTTACCAATTCACCGAAAGTTGGCACAACGTACCTTTGTGGATATTATGATAAAAACAACCCGCTCTATGTGTGGGATGTAACAAGCCTGGATACAAAGACTTTAACAATTAAAAATACCGATAGCATGTCAAAGAGAATGCAGAAATATTTAAATGACGGCAAGTTTGAAGAAAAAGAGAAGGAAAAACTGACGAAAACGGATACAAAAGACGATACCGAATTAACGACTAGTGAGCCGACAACAGCAATAATTGCTGACAACACAGACCAGACGCATAATGATAGCAGAACAGGAACAAGTCATTCGATAATTCTAATTTTATGTGGAACCGTTTTGATAGGAATAGTATCTTTTGTGAGGGCTAAAAGAAAAAAATAGATATTGGGTAATCCAAAAATGAAAGCGTAGCATGAGCTCTGCAAATTCTAATTTATTGATGAGGCTATGAGTACATTGGGTAACTGCGTTATTTCGCATCATTTATATAATTGGATGTAATATAGAAATATATAATTTTGAGAGTGTTGTATATGAAATTAAAAGAAAGAGCGAAACAACTAAAGAAAGATATTCCTACGATTTTTCTGGCTCTCAAGAAGAAAGAGACTCCGTGGTATGCGAAGGTATTGGCAATTTTAACAATAGGATATGCTCTATCACCAATTGATTTGATACCTGATTTCATTCCTGTCATTGGTTATCTTGATGATGTAATAATAC
>JAEYYB010000005.1 GCA_023430975.1 Bacillota bacterium
CAGGAGGTTTTCAAGTGCCGATAAAATGTGTCGGTACTCTGGAATAAGTCCGGTTGCCTGTTCATCAGGAGATAAGGACAAGAACTTTAGGAACAAGCAAGGAAACAGGCGATTGTATGAGATATTCAGAGATATTGCATCAAGGAATATTTGTAGGGGTAGAGATAAGAAAAGTCCTATAAATGAAACCTTTCTTGAGTATTATAATAAGAAGATATCACAGGGTAAAACTAAGCGACAGGCTTTAATTGCAGTAATGAGGCAGATTGCAAAGGTTATCTATTCAATGATGATTCACCAAAGGGAGTATATAAAACCAACAGTTTCCAAAACAGAAAATGCATGATAGTATATATATGAGCCTTGTTTTTACAGGGCTTTTATATATGCTGTCATGGAAGAAATATATTAAATCATAAAAAGAGGTATACACAGAATGAAATTTGTTTATATGCTTAACGGCATTGGGTGGGCAGATGTTACTCTCCAAATAAATAACAGTACAATAAAAATGTCACCAAGTTATTTATCTGAGCCGTTAATTGATTTAATTGATATTATATTATTACTTGTAGATGAAGAAAATGATAATAATAGAGATGAATATGTAATCGAATGGAATGAAGAGCCCTGTATAGATAAATGGATTATTTCAAGATTACGTAATGATAGTATTAGAATTAAAATAGATGTATTTCCTAATGGAGAGGCAGGTAGTGGTTATACCAAGTTTGATGAGAGTTGTTTGCTGATGGACTTCGTTAAAGAAATTGTCAGCACCATGGAAAATTTGCTAATTTCTCATGGCTTAGTTGGGTATAAGAAAACATGGTATGCAAAAGACTTTCCGGTTTGTTCATATTTAATACTTCGTCAATTAATTAATCCAAGCGAACAAATACAGGTTCAAGAAAAAGCAAATGATATAGGAATTGATATGTATATAAGTGACCTAAAAGGTGAAATTGCAATTTTATCAAAACTTACAAATGATAGTATATGATGAAAACAATAACGAATTCCTTCTATATTATATAGCACCATAACAGGCTACATATTACCTAATTAAGGCCACGGTGATGTAGTGGGGCTGGTTGACGGCACTGGTGCAGTGGTGAATCGGTACCAGTATGATGCATTTGGTAATACTGTTGAAGCTGTTGAGAAGGTGCAAAATAGATTCCGGTATGCCGGAGAGCAGTACGATCAGGTTACAGGACAGTATTACCTTAGGGCTAGGTTTTATAATCCAGTGGTGGGTAGATTTACACAAGAAGATACCTACAGGGGCGATGGACTTAATCTCTATTCATATGTACAAAACAACCCTGTAAACTACTATGACCCAAGCGGTTACAATAGTTGTAGTAAAAAGTCGAACCATTGGAACGAGTTCCAGAAAGCAAACAAAGGTAAATTTGCATCTAGTAAGGAAGCAGCAGAAGCATATAAAAATAGCCCTTCTAGGATTGCAAGAAGTTGGCAGGGTTCTCACCCATATATCGGTGTTGACTCTTATAAGGATGTTATATTAAAGAAGGGAAAAATAATATATGCTGGTGATCCGTTCCCAACAGGATATGCAACAACAGAATCTGCATTAAGAAGAACTGGAAATGATGCATCAAAGATTTTTAGAGGGTTACAAGTTGGGCCATGGAAAGCTCCAAAAGAGTCAGCTCATCTTTCAGGATATAGGCAAGCAATAATGCCTTATGAAGTGGTTGAAGATACACCAGCAGCATTTGGAATAACTAAGGCAAATCCGCATTTCGGGGAAGGTGGCCTTCCACAGGTATTTGTTCCAGATTTTAAGAAATTAGTTGAAAGCGGAAAATTACGTCCAATTACTGATAAAAAAATCCCGTTAGTTAATTGGTATGTACCGCCTGCTGAAATTGATGAAATATATAAAGCAATTCCCAAAATTTAATTGAGGTGCATAAATGATTGATGTTAATACTGGCGAAATAATTATTGGTGACAATTTAATAAAAATTAATAAAAGTCTAAATGAAAAAACTTTGTTGGCTTCTAAGATATATGAAAAAGTAGAGAGCAGTTATGAAATAAATGGCTGGAAATACTATACAACAGAAGTGATTGATATTTTAGGAACAGGATTTATGATGACTTTTGTTTTTAAGAATTCTAAACTTGATAATGTATCATTGAAACACTTCGGAACTATTGAAGAAAGGCCGTTTGATGAGGAAAATGAGATAAAAAGACAGAAGATTCACAATGAATGGCTTCAAAAAATTTTAGGAGAATCTTTTGAGACTTATATTTGGGGGATAAAATACAAGTTAAAATGGGGTGAGGTTACATCAAGTTTAGACCCAAGAACTCCGCAAAGTGAAATATATATAAGTTATAAAAAGAGATAGTTTCGGCTGGGGTTTTCCCAGCCTTCTTGTTTTCTGGAAACCAGCAGAGAATATCAGAGGGTCTTTTATGTTACTTTAAAATTGATAAAATGAAAGTCTCTGTTGGAAATTTTCTTTCCTGGAAACCAGCAGAGAATATCAAGGGACCAGCGACCTCTTTTTATATTGTTTTAAAATTGATATAATGGAAATCTCAGTTGGAAATTTTGTCTTTGGAAACCAGCAGAGAATATCAGATAGCCTGTAAGAAGCATCGTGTATCTGCTCAGAATTTCCATATTTCCTTATCTGAAATTACAGTTTCGAACAATACCTCAGGAAAATTCGCCAGAAGAACTGCTTTTATGAAGTCTTTGAGAATGATATAATTAATGCTAGTTGGTTGAAATTATGTGAAAAGGAAGTGTAAAAATGGATATTAAAGAGCATATAAAACCGTTTGTGATTGTAGATCACGAAAATTCTACATCTCTTATTTTGAATGTAGGCAAATATAAGTCGGAAATATTCTTAGTACGCGGGGACGAAGGCTTTGAAGGTAATGGTTATGATTGGAGTTCGCTGGCACAAGTATTTTTAGATGAAAAAATGCCCGAACTTCAAGACCTTATTAATTTTGACCCAGAAGCAGGAATGTTCTGTGCTTATTCTGAAAGTGCTGAGGCAATAGAAAATTTTGCTACTCAATTCAAGGCAATGTGTGAAGATGAAGATTTAATGAGAGACTTATTTTCACGTGCAGAGCTGGATTAAAGATTAAATAAAGTATATAGTGATCTACCCTTTCACAAACAACCAAGCCGGGAGCAATCCTCGGCTTTTCCATGTCTGAAAACACAACTAACTTTTGGAAATGCAGAGCTAAGAGGGAACGAATAAAAATCTATATTTAACTATTCTATTGAAATGATTTTTGGAAACCAGCAGAGAATATCAGGGGTGCAGGAACGGCAATTATATTGCTTTAAAAAGGTATAGAGGAAACTTTGTTCCATGAAACAGGAAGAGAATCAAGGGTCCTAAATAGTATTCTACAATGTAAAAAATTGTTGAGGAGGTTAAGAGTTCAATCGAGCCAACCTGCCCGATATAACAAACAGAGCTCTCATTTTTGTAAGAATTTAAAAGTTAAGTACATATCACTTGTAGCGATATTTAATATTATATATAATTATTGTAAGCATTGGTTTAATATGTGAGGTGTTCTAGATGAAAGATTTTAAAATATTCATATCCTACTCATGGAAGAATAAAGACGAAGTTGAAAAGATAGACAATGATTTTCAGGCAGTGGGAGTTACTTTTATCCGTGATGTAAGGGATTTGAATTACCGTCAGAGCATTAAAGAGTTCATGGGAAGAATCGGAGAAGCCGACTTTGTTCTGATGATTATAAGCGATAGTTACTTAAAGTCAATGAACTGTATGTATGAGGTTTTGGAATTCATTAAGGATCAAAAGTACAAAGACAGGATTCTACATATAGTTCTTGATGACTGCAAAGATATTTTTACTCCTGCTGGTCGTGCCAAGTATGTGGCGTACTGGCAGGATGAATTTGAGGAAATTAATGAAATTGTATCTTCTCTTGATCCTATGAACAGAGGCAACCTCCAAAATGATTTAAAGTTTATTGAAAGTATTTGCAGGAATATAAGTGATTTTATCTCAGTAATTAGTGATATGGTCCATATTCCACTTTATGAGCTTAGAGAAAAGAATTACAAACATATCCTGGATTTTATTAAATTTGATTATGGGCTTTCCGCATCTGAACGAATTAGAATATCCTTAATTGATAACATAGAAGAACAAGACTTAGCTTTGGAAGAATACCAAGAAAAATTCGGAAAAAAAGATACATTTTATAATTTGAAAGCATATCTTGAATCTAAAAGAAAACTATTCAAAAAGTCAAAGTACTATTATCTTAAAGCTATTGAATTAAACCCTTGCTATGCAAAAGCTCATAATAATTTAGCTGTTCTTTTAGCGGAAGAGTACAAGGATTATGAGCTTGCAAAGGAACACTATCTCAAGGCTATCGAGCATAATTTTGCAGGTGCTCATTATAACATGGCTAATCTTTTAAAAAATGAGTATAAGGATTACGAGGGTGCAAAAGAACACTATCTCAAAGCTATTAAGTTGGAACCTAATTATGCAAAAGCCCATAATAACTTGGCTATTCTTCTAAAGAATGTGTACAAGAAATATGATAGTGCAAGAGAACACTTCAACAAGGCTATTGAATTAGAGCCTGATTATACAGCTGCTTATAGTAACTTGGCTATTCTCCTAGAAAATGCGTATCAGGATTATAACGGAGCAAAAAAACACTTACTCAAGGCTATTGAGTTTAATCCCAATGATGCGTATGCCTATTACAACTTAGCTGATCTTTTAGAAAATGAATACTTTAAAGATTATGAGGGTGCAAAGAGGCATCGGCTCAAAGCTATAGAACTAAATCCAAATTTAGCGAAAAGTGTAAATATAGATTAATATGCTACTTAAAGCAAACAGCACATAAAACCCAATCAAACCTAATATTATTTTTTAAAAGAATGCAATTTTTTGCACAAAATTAGTTCGCTCCATAAGTACTTCTTAAAAAGTAATCCCCAGGGCCTCTGATGTAGTGAATCTGAATCAAACAATCCCCCCATTTTTTAGAAGAGCTCACGAAG
>JAEYYB010000071.1 GCA_023430975.1 Bacillota bacterium
CTAGATTCAACTGCAAGCATGATGTATCTTAAGAATACTATTGTTGTATGAGCAATCATCATATCATAGGACCTGCCTTGGAATTCTTTCGCTAGGGCTAGATTGGATTTGGACATTTTAAAGAACACTTCAATATCCCATCTCTTGCCATATAGCCTTATGATTTCGTCAGCAGTTAATAATTTATTATACTTGTAATCGCTCCCAGAGTATTGTATACTATTTTTGTAAAATGATTACATCAAATACAATGAAAGGATGAAATCTATGTGGGAAGATTCTATTAATGTTGAACAGATCTGTGAGATAAGATCAAGATCAATAGTGTATTTGGGAGTAGGTGCCATTAGTAAAATCAACGATATAGCATCAAATTTAAGAAGCAGAAATATAACCAAAATAATTGCAGTCACAGGTAAAAAGGCCTATAGATCAACAGGTGCATGGGACCATGTTGTTAAGGCATTAGAACAAAACGGCATCGATTATACCATATATGATAGTGTAACACCAAACCCAACCACACATCAAGTTGACGAAGCTACTAAAATGGCCATCGAATTTGGTGCACAAGCAGTAATATCAATTGGTGGCGGAAGTCCTATTGATGCTGCCAAAAGTGTTGCAATTCTGATGAATTATCCGGAAAACAATGCACAGGAGCTTTATGAATATTCATTTACCCCAACTTTGGCAGTTCCGCTTATAGCCATCAACCTAACCCATGGAACCGGTACTGAAATAGATAGATTTGCAGTTGTGTCTATTCCTGAAAAAGAATTTAAACCATACATCGCATATGATTTTATTTATCCTGAGTATTCAATTGATGACCCGGGACTCATGTTGAATCTTCCTGAAGATCAGACGTTGTATGTGACTATTGATGCTTTAAACCATGTGATTGAAGCCTGTACTTCAAAAGCCGCAAGCCCATATTCCATAATGCTTGCAAAAGAAACTGCAAGGCTCATAGCTAAATACCTGCCAATAGTAAAACAAAACCCAAAAGATTTAAAAGCAAGGTATTTTCTTACATATGCATCCATGATCGCAGGTGTATCTTTTGATAACGGTCTTCTTCACTTTACACATGCACTAGAGCACCCATTAAGTGCAATAAAGCCTGACCTGGCACACGGTTTAGGGCTTTCTCTCATAGTTCCGGCTGTTGTAAGGCAGATATATCCCGCATCATGCCAAACCCTTGCAGATGTATTATCACCAATAATACCGGATTTAAAAGGTACACCAGATGAATCGGATAAGGTTTTTATTAAGTTAAGAAACTGGATTGAGAAAATGGGAATTACTCCAGGACTAAAGAATGCAGGTTATTCGGAAAAAGATATTGAACATTTAACCAACCTGGCTTTTGATACCCCCGGCCTTGCATCATTGCTGTCATTAGCACCGGTAGAAGCCTCCAGGTCTGTGGTTAGTGACATTTATACACGTTCATTATAGTTGTATACTATATGAAAAGTGTTAATGATCTTACATTTGTCTATCGCAAATAACGAATGGTTTTTACGGAATTTGCGATAGACAAATGCAAAAGATTATTCACTTTTCATATAGAATTATATCGGCTGCTCAATTACCCTGGAATCTATATAAAAAGCATTACTGATCTTACATTCGTCAGAGTAAATAACTAACGGTTTTTTATGGGATTTGCGATTGACAAATGTAAAAATCATTCCTTCTTCATCATGGGTATTGAGCAGCTTACAATGTAGTTTAAATGCGGTTTAAATGCAGTTTGCAAAACTCTCTTGATTTATCACTTAAATGTTTATTAATTGCAATGGAAAACATTTTTGCTGCTTGTTTACGGCGATTAAGCATAAAATATGCTCTCCCGGCAGCTGCAACCCTCTCTCCTTCTTCATCTTCCCAACTAGAGCAATACTGAGAACGATTTCTTTTGATTACATGTAGGGCCTTTACTGGTGATATTTCCAGCAGAACCTCAACCCATTTTTGAATAGTCCAGTAATTCCCTTGGTAACTGATACTCAATACATGATCCACAATTTTAGGTAACAATTTTTGGAGTATGTCTGCCATTCTCAATTCTATAAGTGCCTGAATGTATGCATAAAAAGAATTTGAAGTTAAATTAAGTTTTGTAATATATGGAAACAAAATTTCTACAAGTATCCTGCAATCTTTCAATTCAGGCAACGAAATAAAAAATGGTATTGTCCTCTCATTTAATCCTATTGGCTCAACGGCTTTTTCCATATTAGTTAACAATTCACTAACGTTCCATTTAAGTAAATTAGTCCTAAACTCCGATCCATCCTTTGTAAATGGAAATTCCTCAACCAAATCATATGGCCCGTCATCGTACCATCTAGGTGCTAATGTCCTCCTGTAATAGCATCAGCAATAAAGCTTTTATAATAGTGATTGCTACACATTTTTATTATAGACTTCAAGATTCTTATCGGGTTGTAGCATCTGTCAACATTAGCCAAAAGAGTCTTGGTCACGCAACCAAAATTGTTATAATCTTCACCTGCTATTTCTGATGAAAGCTTTAATACATCTTTTGCAATATAATCATCTGAAATTCCATATTTCCTCAGCTCAAAGAAGCACTCCAAAACATGCTCCTCTGGAATGGTAAGACATAATAAAACAAAGCTTCTTTCTTCATTTTCGATAAATTCACTAAACCTCTTGTCCTGATATAAGCACCTTAACATTCTGAATACAAGGATAACTGATTTTTGATCTGCAGCCTCTTCCAGCATTTCATCATCAATGGTGTAAATATAGTATCTGGATTCACCTTTAGAATGCCATGAATTTATCACCTTTTTCCATGGTTTTATTGTCCTTTCGAAATCTTGTTGTATGTTAACAAACCTACAAAATTCATCCATTATGTTGCTGATCATCTTCTGTTTTGATATTTCACTATGTTCCATCATTTGATCCCAATAAAGCCAAAACGCTAATCGCAAAGGTACATTATGATATTCTTTCGGCAATCCGCCAAGGGCTTTATATATTTTCTTGTACCAGCTCACATTATTATTTTGAGACCATTTCATTATATTTTCAAAAAGAAACTTGGACTTTATTATGGGCGGTGTATTATCACCCATATCCTTAATCCTTTCTCTTATATTATTTAGCTTTACAGTTAATGGATTGTGCCTGCTTAAACCACGAGGCATCCTTTTAGCCATGTTTATAACTTTATATAACGATTCCCACCATTCCTCCCATCTATCAATAAAACTTATATCACAAACCAGGTTAAAAAGACCAATTGACCTCCTGACTGTTTGGCTGTCCTGAATGGAAAGATGGTTTATCCACTTTTTAAAATCACTTCCAAATCTGGCTTTAGGAATACCGGGTACCGGATCGATGCTTTTCCTGCCAAGGGATGTATCAACAAGGTTGGAATATTGGTAACCTTGGTCCATTATAATATCATTAATTCTTGAATGAGAAGCCCATAATAAGATTGTTTTACTCCTCTTTTCACCTGCTATATTTGATAACCGCCATAATTTTACAATAAACTGCAACCCTTCTTGATTTCCAAAATTCTTATATATTTTATCAATATATTCATTATTATTATCCAGCCAAATCAAAGCATCCTTAAAGTTTTCAGGTGTTAGGATAGTTAGCCATGAGAAGCAGTTGATAATGTTTATTCTATCCGGATTATCTCTCACTATTTTATTATGTAGTTTCTTTTCAAAATCGCCGAATGAAGGATTTATCTTGGCAAGAGATTCTGGAAGTGCTGTTTCATTGTGAATGGATTGCTTATGTAACTCAAGTAAATTCTTGTTTCTATCACTCCATTTTTCCACATCTCCAACAATCTTGGGCAATGCCTTGGGAAAATCCCTTATAAGCTTATTTATTGTAAATGTAGCTTTATGAATACGTTCACGGGTTATAACAACCTCGCTTGCCTCTTTTCCCTCCGGGTGGGTAATCCACTTTCCATTAATGCCCGGATAACCAATAAATAAATCAAGATCCCTTTTTATATACATCTTTGCCCGATTTATACCCTCTATTGATTTTTTGGGTTTAAGTGGTCTCATATATCAGCTAAGCCTCCTAATGTTAAATAAAATTACCAGTAAAACAATATAAACCTGGGAGAATAAGCGGAAGGAGACCTATAAACCGACGCGTCTTATTTTTCCGCCATTCCTTATGGTCATGATCAAAAAATAACTTCCGCTATAAATTTCGCTCATGTGTTGACTTAACTCGTCAACAACCGCTCAAAAGCGGAAGTAATTTTCCAATCATGCCTTAGGAAGCAGGGTTTACACCTGCAAAATTCGGTTCCCACGAAGTAACTCCTACCTGCACTACCCAGGTTTTTTAACAGGGAGAAAAACGATTAGAGTAAATAGTGCTCTATCCATCTGAGCTACATGGGCTAAC
Source organism: Bacillota bacterium (assembly GCA_023430975.1). Lineage (GTDB taxonomy): Bacteria > Bacillota > Clostridia > Acetivibrionales > DSM-2933 > Pseudobacteroides. The sequence goes on from JAEYYB010000071.1 coordinate 4,441, forward strand.
CCAAGGCTGGATTTGAACCAGCGGCCTCTCACTTAAAAGGTGAAGTAACTCTAATCTGCACTGCCCTATTTTTTAATTTATCATATTATATTAAAAGTGATAAATCTATTACATTTGTCTGTCGCAAATCCCGTTGAACCGTTGGTTATTTGCTCCGCCAAATGTAAGATTATTAACACTTTTAATATAGTTCGATAACACTTTTGTAGTTCATATTTTCCATAGCATAGGCAAACTTTATTATATTCTCAGACCAGCCGCTTAATATAAAAGTTCTATCATAGTACTCGGGAAGTACATTGTCTGCATATCCTGCTGTCTGTACCGAGTAAATATGTGCATTTGGATTAACCCTTTGACGGTATTCCTTTATAAGTGCAGGGACATCTATATACATTCCCTTATTAGGAAATCTTGGGTACTTTTCTCCGTCAAATCCATATAAACCTCCATGACCCGCTTGTTGATCCGAGTATATAAATATTCTGTCAAACCACTCATTACTTTTTATAACCTTATCAAAAGCCAGCCATATACCGTTTTCCGTTCCATGACCGATTCTTTCCCCGATCTTTTCAATATGTTCTAACATTCTTAAAGATGGGGTATTCTTTGCAATGGGTACCATTTCCAGAGCATCTCCAAATACACCTAGAATACCTTCATCAGAAGCTTTACATGTAAATATGCCAGTTAAATTACCAATGGTTGCAATTCTCATTTTTCCCATTGAAGACGTTGTTGTTCCTCTTGCTGATCCTGAGTTATCAACCAGAACAAGACTTCTCCCTTTCATCTGTGGTAAATTATCAACTGAAATATCAATACATTTTTCTAAAGCTGCCTTAATCTTGTAGCCCCCTACATTCATATACGCGGAATAATACCTGAAAGGAAACTGTTTTCCACTCTTTACACCGTTTTGCAGTTTATCTGTATAGTCTTTATAGTCTATGCCAACTTTTTCAAAATTACGCAAATTTCTAAGTAACGCCATATGTCCCATTACATTGAGAGCTTCCAACCATGTATCCTTTGTAGAGCCCTTGGATGAAATAATTCCTTCCCATGTTTTATCTGTTACTCTCAGTGTATCCTGCATTAAACTGTCAATTGCCATTGATTTTGGATGGCACAGCCTTACTACATCCTTTAATTTAACAACGTGGTTTTCCAATCTGTATTTTGAAAGTTTGTATTCATCTGCATTTTCTAGTGTAAGTTTAAGTAATTTCTTCAATGAGTTGGGAATGGGTTTCCCGAATTTCTCTATGTAATATGCCAATACCACCGTTGTTTCATCAATTCTTTTCATTACATCAGGCCCATATTTCATGATAAGTCCTGTACCTCTAACCATCTCATGTCTTGCAGCCCTAGCTATTATTACCTGGGGTGTTGTTCTTATGTTTTCAACATTACGCAAATAACATGCAAACTTAAGAACCCATTCGGGATTTTCATCCAACGCCTCATCTATTGCTTTTTCCATAGCTTCTGCTGTACTTAAATCTCTCCACTCAAAGAACTTAGGGTCCATAACCTTTAGTACATATTTTAAATGCTTTGCATCCTCAGCGTTTAGCTTATAGGAAGCTTTTATACGTTTTGCCAAAGGAGCACAGTCCTTCTGATTATAATATTGGGGTTCACCAAAGAATGAAGAACAAGCCATGCTATATAATCTTAGCAACGGAGAGAGTTCAAAGCTTACTCCATCCATATAATTTTTATGTGCCGAACTGTTATTTGCCTTTTTAGAATTTAAGTTCATATACCAAACCTGCCCTTCTTTATATCTTGTGATGAGAGAATATTGAAAAGAGTATTGTTTTCACTCATATGAAGTATCTCTCTTCTTCACTGCTCATCACATTTTTAAGTATACATCGGGACAAAGTTCACTTAAAGACAAAAAGTTTGCAATGTTTAGCAGGTTATAGAGTTTCTTTTAAAGTTTCTTTTAGAATTTCTATAAATTTTTCATTACTATCTCTGTCTTTGATTGCAACCCTGATAAACTTATCATCTAAGAATCTGAAATTGGCTGCATCTCTTATGAGCACCCTCTTGAAAGCCATTGACTCTCTTAAGCTGTGTGAGTTGAAATGAATATCATTTATCTTTAATAGGACAAAATTTGTATCAGGCTTAAACACCTGGAATCTTTCCAGATTGCACAAGTCATTATAGAAATGATCCATCTCTTTCGAAAGCCATAAAGAAGTCCTGTCAAGATATCCATAATTATTTTTAAGGAGCAAACCGGAAATACTGGCAAAGCAATTGACTGACCAAGTGACTTTCCTTTCCCATAGATTAGTTATAAGTTCCTCACTTCCAAGACCATACCCAAGCCTTAAGCCGGGAATCGCAAAAAGCTTGGTAAAAGCCCTGATAATAAAAAGGTTATCAAATTTTAAAAGGTATCCTTTTACTGAGTTAAGATTTCCTCCTATAGTAAGCTCAATAAAGGTTTCATCAATTATTACCCGTACTCCCCTTTGATTGGCTGCCACTAAAAGACACAGAAGCTCGTCGGGAGGTGTGAGTACAGATGTGGGATTATTGGGATTGCAAAGTATTAATGAATCAATATCCTTATCATCCATGCATCTGATTAACTCATTTATATCCAGCTTGAAATGTTGGTCTTCCCTAATCCGGAAAAAAAACACTTCTGCACCTGATTTTACGGCAGCCCTTTCATACTCGCAAAACGTAGGCGAAGGTATCAAAACCTTTTTTGGCTTTTGCTCATCGAAAAGGAGAAAAATTATTTCTGCAGCACCATTACCAATTATTATTCTATCAGACGGTATGTCAAGGTATGATGAAATATCTTTCCTCAAATCATTGCACTCAGGGTCCGGATAACTTGAAAGCAAATCAATGTTTGATATAATAAGTTCCCTTAGCTTTTCAGGAATCCCTAAAGGATTCACATTGGCACTGTAATCAAGAAAGTCTTCCTTCCTTATACCATACCTACCCGCGGCCTTGTAAATATTCCCGCCGTGTTTATCGGCAATTCCATTTTTAAATGTATCTTCCATCTTATCCACCCTTCTTTACATATATAAAAGAACCATATAAATTGACGACAATAACAATAAAGTCAAGGCAGCCGAACAATACATAAGCTTTACTGTCCTTTTTATATCCAGCGGCTCTAAGTCCCTGTGTGCATCTCCTATTGTGGGCTTTTCTACAACTTTACCAAAATAAACATTGTTTCCTCCCAGCATAACCCCAAGTGCACCGGCAACAGCCGCCTCAGGGTATGCACAGTTTGGACTCTTATGATTTCTCCTATCACGAAGCATGGTTTTAAAGCTTTGTGATCCATTCATACCGCAAAGAACAGCAGATAGCGGTAATAAAAACCCTGATAGCCTTGCGGGAATATAATTTGCCGCATCGTCAGTTTTAGCAGAAAACCTTCCAAAATCAATGTATTTTTCATTCATATATCCTACCATGGAATCAAGTGTACTTATAGCTTTAAACGCATACACAAGAGGTGCTCCCAGCCCGATTAATGAGCCTAACATAGCATAAAATAAAGGAGAAATAACTCCATCAACTGTATTTTCAGCTGTTGTTTCAACCACCCCTCGAACAATCTCTCTGTGACTTAAGTCCCTTGTATCACGTCCTACAAGCATTGCAAGGCTTTTTCTTGCTTTATCAATATCATTTTTTATTAATTCGCGATACACTTTTTGTGCCTCCACAGCCAGACACCTTGTTGCAAAGGATGTGTAAATTAAATAAATATTGAGGATATGAAAAAGAACTGGGCTAGCAAATATAGCTATCCTTAGAATTGTAAAGACAGTAAGAAACGTTACACCTACAACTAAAAGTGTAAGAACTATTCCTGCTCGTCTTTTTGATCTTTGCAGTTCATCTTCATAACAAGATATACCAACTTGTGAAGCCTCACCAGTTCCTTTATTTATATAATTTCTTAAACCTTTCTCTGTTTTGTTTATGAGCCATCCTATAAATCTTACCGGATGAGGCATCCAGTGAGGATCACCCAAAAACAGATCCAAAATAAAAGCCGCAATAACATCTAAAAGCAGCCATAATTCCATTCCTATCTCCCCTTAATTTTTACACGCCACAATTTCCTGGACATTATAAAATCAGATCATTATTATATACCTACTATTTCATATATTTTCCCAATATCAAGGCTGGATCTTAAAATCTCGGCTAGCTTATCATACTGCATTTCCTTATACTCATTAAACTCCATACTTTTGTCATAATTAATTTTATCTAGCCCCTTCCTCTTTCTTATATTGTTTATAAACCCCACCGTAAACTCCATGTTATCAAAAATGCCATGAATATATGTACCAAAGACGTTGCCTTCCTTATTCATTACTCCTCCCACATATTCATGAGAACCTTCCAGTGACTTATTTACCTCTATAAAAGGTATGCATCCAGCTTTGTATTCCGTAGTTCCCATATGGATTTCATAGCCGCTTATTTTAATATTATCAAGACCTTTAAGAAGCTCTGTATTACATGAGATAACTCCCTCAACCTGAGTTGTTATTTTCTTTTGTCCAAATACCGTACTTGAATTAAGAAGAGATATTCCCTCAATACTAAGTAGGTCAGATTCGGTTTTATATGGGTCTTCAATATTCATCCCAAGCATTTGGTAACCCCCGCATACACCAAATATTACAGCACCTTTTTCATGGAGCTTTTTAATTGCGTCTTCCATTCCTGACTTTTTAAGTTGCAGCATGTCTTCAATTGTATTTTTTGTTCCCGGAAGAACAATAAGATCAGGTTCTCCCATCTCATGGCAACTCTCAGCATACCTTACCTTTGCCCCTTGGAGGTTCTCCAATGAATTAAAGTCAGTAAAATTTGACATGTGGGGTAACTTAATCACAACTATATCAATTTCGCCTTTATTTGTGCCTTTTTCTTTCCGAAACCTCTCTGCCAGGCTGTCTTCATCTTCGATAGCAATCTTTGTATAAGGAACAACACCCAACACGGGAACCTTAATTATGTCATAGAGCATATCAAGTCCGGGCTTTAGTATCTCCAGATCGCCCCTGAACTTATTTATAATAACACCTTTTACCCTGGTCTTCTCTTCATCTGTCAAAAGCAGCATGGTTCCTGCTAGCGATGCAAAAACGCCGCCCTTATCTATATCACCCACAAGTATAACAGGCGAATCGGCAATTTGAGCCATTCCCATGTTAACTATGTCGTTTTCTCTCAAGTTTATTTCTGCCGGACTTCCAGCACCTTCTATAACTACAATATCGTTTTTAGATGATAGTTTAAAAAAGGTTTCTTTAACCATTCTGGCCAACTGAGGCTTAAACTCATGATACTCTGCAGCAGACATGTTTTTATATACTTCCCCATTCAAAATAACCTGTGCCTTTCTGTCTGTTGTAGGCTTTAGCAGAATTGGATTCATTGTGACTGAGGGTTCCTTTCCGGCTGCTTCAGACTGAACTACCTGAGCCCTACCCATTTCCTTGCCTTCCTTTGTTATATACGAGTTAAGTGACATGTTCTGAGATTTAAACGGTGCCACATCATATCCATCCTGTTTAAATATTCTCAGTAACCCGGCAGTTATTATGCTTTTACCAACAGATGATCCTGTTCCCTGGATCATTAAGCTTTTACCCTTCATTCACTGTTCTTACCTTTCCTCGAAACTTTGTATTCCCTGCACCTATTTATAAACTCCGATGCAATTGTTGTATCGGACCAGAAGTGGATATGGGCCCCACACCTCTGTTGTTTTTTCGCCTTTGTTGCTTTTCCGTATCCGCTGTTTGTTCCTGCAAAAACTATCCTTGGGATTTTCACCACATCACATCCTTAGCTCTCAATTCCTATTCTTGCACCAACCCCTTTGTCCATCGGGTGTTTTATAGGATTTATTTCAGACACATAATCGGATAGGACAATGAGTTCTTCGGGAGCAGCTCTTCCGGTCATAACAAGCTCCAATCCATGAGGCTTATTTTTCACAAATTCAACTACTTTTTCGAGGGAAATAAATCCTCCCTTTATTGCACCTAATACTTCATCTAAAATAAGCATATCCCAGACTCCACTTTCAGAGTCTTTCACAGCTGTGTCAAATAGCTTGTTTATGCCTTCAACAGTCTCCCTTTTTTCCTCTTCATTCATATTCCATGTAAATTTATTAACCATTTCAAACCTTTTAACGGTAAAATCCGGCTCAAGATTTTTTAATACATTCAATTCCCCTGTGTCAGCAGATTTTAAAAATTGAACCATGTATATCTTAAATCCCCTTCCATAAGCCCTTATGCCAAGGCCTATGGCAGAGGTTGTCTTTCCTTTTCCATTGCCTGTATATATATGCACCATGCCATTTTTCATCAGAATCCCCCTCTTAATTATTGATTTTTTCCATATTATTTCGTCACCACAACAGCTCCTCGCCAAGGTGGCTGTAGTCACTTTCCATAACTATATTAAATTTATTGCCTTCATAATCGATAACTGAAATTGAAGCGTTACCAATCCATTTGATTTCAGGCTCAACCTCAAGTCCTACATTTCGGAAATAATTCATAAGTGCCCGTATGGCAATGCCATGGGTGACAATGCAAATATTTTTCTCACTGTTTTCCTTTATTATAAATTCTATCTCATTCACAATACGGCTGAAAAATTCCATCATGGACTCACCATTTGGCATACAGTGCAGATGGGGGTTGTTCGACCATATCTCAAAGTCCTCAGGCCATCTTTTCTTAAGCTCATCCCATGTTATTCCATCCCAGTCTCCGCCATTTATCTCTTTTACGCCTTCACTTATTGTTATGGGAACGTTTGTCTCTTGGGATATGTACCGTGCTGTCTGTATGGCTCTTTTTAAGGGACTGGTGTAAATAACTTCAATGCCAAAATCCTTAAGCCTCTGGGCTACACACTTCGATTGTAAATGGCCCTTTTGTGTAATATCTCCATCGGTCCACCCGTGAAACTCTCCCCTTACATTTCCTTCTGCTTGTGCATGCCTTATTAGTATAAGTCTTGTTCTCATATAACCACCTAAATCTTAGGAAATTTCGCTGATCCTGTCAACTATTATATCAACGAGTTTGTCATCATCACCTATATGTCTGCCCATTTTTATATTAATTCCGGGATACCTTTTTTTAATGTCATTCAACTCATTAGGTATGTTCTCTCTTACATGGACACCATCAAACAGAAACATAGGTACTATTCGAATCTCCTTTGCCCCCTTATTAACAAGCATCTCCACACCCTTTTCCAGGTTTTCCTCCAAAAACTGCAAATAGGCTGGTATAACCAGTTCCTCACCGGTTTTGTTTTTAACCTTGTCCACCAATGAATTGAGTATTTTTTCAGTCTCCTTTTTTTTGCTTCCATGAGCTAAAATCAATATGCCGTTCATCAAATTTTCCTTCCTTATGTTAAGGCATTAATAAATAATTACTTCCGCTTTATAAGTCAACACATAAGCGTAATTTATAGCAGAAGTTTTTTTGATCATGACTAAATTTGTTATTGATTTATTGAACAAAATCACTGCTATAATCTATATGAAAAGTGTTAATAATCTTACATTTGTCAGAGCAAATAACGAACGCTTTTACGGGATTTGCGATAGACAAATGTAAAAGATTATTCACTTTTCATTGATAAAACATAATCCACTGCATTTATTGTTCTTGCGATATCCTCTTTTTTATGTGCACTTGATACAAAAATCGCTTCAAATTGTGACGGGGCAATATAAATGCCGGATTGAAGCATATTTTGAAAGTAACTTTGAAACTTACCCAAATCACATGTCATAGCAGTTTTTAAATCCACCACATCTTCCTCAGTAAAAAATGCACTTAAAAGCGAACCCATTCTATTCACCTTAATGGGAATGCCGTACTTTCTTGAAGAGTCTAAAAATGATTTTTCAAGTTCCATTGCATTATCTTCAATCTTTTTGTAAATACAAGGATTGTCCCTTAAAATTTCAAGGGTCTTTATCCCTGCTGCCATGGCAACAGGATTGCCCGACAAGGTACCCGCCTGATAAACCGGCCCAACGGGAGAAACCATGCTCATTATATCTTTCCTGCCTCCATAGGCTCCTACGGGCATACCACCGCCTATTATTTTGCCGAAAACCGTCATATCGGGGGTAATTCCGAAATAACCCTGTGCCCCTCCATATGAAACTCTGAAGCCTGTTATAACTTCGTCGAAAATCAAAACTACGCCATATTTTATAGTTATTTCTCTTAAAAATTCAAGAAATCCGTTATCTGGCAGTACAACCCCCATATTGCCTGCAACCGGTTCTACAATAACCGCTGCAAGTTCATTGCCATGTCTTTTAAATACATTTTCCAGTTCATCTAAGTTATTATATTCCGAGACTATTGTATTTTTTACATAGTCATTAGGAACCCCAGCACTATCAGGCACCCCTGTAGTAAGTGCCCCAGAACCTGCCTTTGCCAATAGTCCGTCGGAATGACCGTGGTAGCACCCTTCAAACTTAAGTATTTTGTCCCGGCCAGTAAAACCCCTTGCGGCCCTTATAGCACTCATAACAGCCTCGGTGCCTGAACTAACCATTCTCACCATCTCTACAGAGGGTACAGCATTTATTATCATCTCTGCGAGGATCAATTCCTTATGGGTAGGAGCACCATAACTTGTTCCATCCTCACAGGCCTTTTTTATCTCTTCAACAACCTCAGGATGTGCATGCCCAAGAATCATCGGTCCCCATGAACCCACATAATCTACATATTCATTTCCATCCATATCAATTATCCTCGAACCTTTGGCACTTTTTATAAATGGAGGCGTCATACCAACAGATTTAAATGCTCTTACCGGACTATTTACTCCTCCCGGTATGAAATTTTTTGATTTTTCAAAAAGCAAATGAGATTTTTCCATGTTCATTTCTATTCCTCCTCATAACCGAGTTGGTCTTTCCTATTGACTGCCGGTTTTGTAAAAGCTGGTCCTTCTTCCTCAATGCTGGCTATTTAACCAAGCAGCAGCCTGTTTTGCGAAATAGGTTATTATAATTTTTGCCCCTGCCCTCTTTATAGAGGTGAGAACTTCAAAAACAGCACCTTTTTCATCAATCCAACCCTTTTCCGAAGCCGCTTTAATCATTGAATACTCTCCGCTTACATTGTATGCTGCAACAGGTATATCAAACCTTGTACTCACCCTGCTTATAACATCAAGATATGAAAGTGCAGGCTTTACCATAATAATGTCTGCTCCTTCCGAAATATCATTTTCCACTTCTCTAAGGGCCTCCTCGATATTTGCATAATCCATCTGATAGCTTTTTCTATCTCCAAAGGAAGGCTTAGATTGTGCAGCCTCTCTGAAGGGACCGTAAAATGATGATGCATATTTGGCACTATAGGACATAATTGTTTTATTTGTAAAACCGTTTTCATCAAGGATTTTCCTCACAGCACCTATCCTTCCGTCCATCATGTCCGAGGGAGCAATAATATCCGCACCGGCCTCTGCATAGCTTAATGCAGCTTTCGCAATAAGTTCTACCGAGCTGTCGTTTATGACCTCTCCTTCGCAAATCAGGCCGCAGTGACCATGGCTTGTGTACTCGCACAAACAAACATCCGCTCCAGCAAGTATATCCGGAAACTCCTTTTTCATTTCTCTTAAGGCTCTTTGAATTATACCATCAGGATTATATGCTCCAGAGCCTTTCTCATCTTTTGTTTCAGGCACTCCAAACAAAAGCACCCCTGGAATCCTTAAATCCCTTATCTCTTCTAGTTCCTTTAGGAGTAGGTCTAATGAGAAATGATAAACACCCGGCATGGAAGGAATTTCTCGCTTAATGCCCTTTCCCTCCACCACAAACAATGGATAAATAAAATCATCGACCGAAACAGAAGTTTCCCGAACAAGTCTTCTCATATTTTCATTAATACGCAGCCGTCTTGGCCTTTTAATCAAATCCATATTCATTCCTCCGCTAGTTCCACAAGTTTATCTACCAAACCATCAATGGTATATTTGTCAGCAACAGCTGAAACAAAAAGACCTGATTCCTTTGCAGTCTGGGATGTTACCGGTCCTATACAAACAATTTTGGTTTTTGATAAAAGCTCAATGTTTTCCTTACCTAATATTTCCATAAAGTTTTTCACCGTTGATGAGCTTGCAAATGTTATAAAATCAACCTTATTTTGTTTTAAGTACTCTTCTATAGTACTCTTCATGGATGCTTCCATAACCGTCCTGTAAACCGTAAGTTCCTCAAACGCTATACCCTTACTTTTTAGTCCTTCTGAAAGTTCCTTGCTTGCAATGTCTGCCCGGGCCAAAAGCACTTTTTCACCTTTGCCTATAAGCCCTACAAGACCCTTTAGCAGCTCTTTTGAAGTATAATCAGCCGGTATATAATCAACATTAAGTCCCATCTCTGAAAGCTCCATTGCTGTAGCTTCACCAACTGCAGCTATATGTATTCCTGCAAGACTCCTTATATCAATTTTTAAAGTCCTCATTCTTTTGAAAAACCCCTTAACTCCGCTAACACTTGTAAATACAACCCATTTATAAGTGTTCAAACCTCTAAGAACCCTGTCAAAGTGCTGATAATCCAAAGGCTCATCTATCCTTATTGTAGGAAATTCTATTACATCTCCACCAAGTTTTCTGATTTCCTCAACAAGGCTGCTGGCCTGTTCCCTAGCCCTGGTTACCACAATCCTTTTTCCTTTCAACTTGCCTTTTGGAAACCAATTCAGCTTTTCCCTTAAAGCCACTACATTTCCTATTACAGTAACAGCGGGAGATTTTATCCCTTCATCAGTTACCTTTTTTGAAATATCTTCAAGCGTCCCCACTACAACCTTCTGATTTATTGTTGTACCTCTTTCAACAACTGCCACAGGTGTAGTTCCTTTTTTTCCATACTTTATAAGGTTAGTACAGATCTCATCAAGGTTTTTCATTCCCATAAGAAATATCAATGTACCCTCAAGCTTAGAAATAACTTCATAATCAATAAAACTTGCATCCCTTCCCGGCTTTTCATGTCCGGTTATAATATGCAAGGAAGAGCAGTAATCCCTATGGGTAACAGGAATTCCCGCATAGGCTGCGGCAGCAACAGCCGAGGTTATTCCAGGCACAATCTCAAATTCTATACCGTTTTTTTGAAGGACCTCAGCTTCCTCCCCACCTCTTCCGAATATAAAGGGATCACCGCCTTTGACTCTTGCTACAACCTTGCCTTCCAACGCTTTATCTAAAAGTATTTGATTTATCATATGTTGGGGCACCGCATGATGATCAGGCATTTTTCCGACATTTATAAATTCCGCATCTTTTTTTGCAAGGCTAAAGATAGAGGAATTTACAAGCCTGTCATATACTATAACGTCAGCTTTCCTTATACAATCTGCGGCTTTTAGGGTTAATAGGCCGTAGTCTCCCGGTCCTGCACCTAAGATATAAACCATTCCCGTAATCTTCATATTTTCCTCCTTACCTTAAGTAATGCCTTAGAAATATCTTCGTATTCTCTAGGACAAAATCCCAACGATTTAACGGGGTTTTGGACGATGAGAATTGGATGTTATTTCTTAGCCATTACTAAGTATGTCTGCAAGCTTTTCTCCCAATTCCTGGAAATTCTCCTTTTTGCCTTCAATAAAAGCTTTTCTCAAATCTGTCTTATCATTTTCAGCCAGCATTCCGTATATTATCATATTATCGCCGCAAACCTTTGCATAAGCTCCTAATGGCGTACTGCAGCTTCCATTAAGTCTTCTTAGAAAGGATCTCTCTGCGTTTACGCAAATCTCACTGTCAACATCGTTTATGACTTTAACCAGATCGTGGAGCTCATCTCCCTTTCGGACTTCTATACCTAAAGCCCCCTGTGCTACAGCAGGAACCATTTCTTCATGACTAAAGAGCTGGGTTACCTTGTCTTCAAGGCCTAGCCGCTTTAAGCCTGCCATGGCAAGAACAATTGCATCAAATTGGTGCTCCATAAGCTTATTTAGCCTTGTCGGAACATTACCCCTTATCGGTTTTGTATTAAGATCAGGCCTAATCTCAAGTATCTGAACCTCTCTTCTCACGCTGCCCGTTCCTATAACAGAGCCTTCATGAAGGTCCTTAAGGGCCTTGTCCTCTAATGAAACAAGTACATCCCTTGGATCTTCCCTTTTTGGTATTGCACCTATTACAAGCTCATCCGGCAGTTTGGAAGGCATATCCTTCATGCTGTGGACAGCCATGTCTATGGTATTATTTAAAAGTGCATTTTCCAGTTCATTAATAAAAAGTCCTTTACCCCCGATCTTATCAAGGCTTCTATCTAAAATCACATCTCCTTTTGTGGTTATTCCCACCAGTTCAAATTCAAGATCAGGATAGTTCTCCTTAAGTCTTTCAATTACCCAATTGGTTTGAGTAATTGCCAATTCACTTTTCCGGGTTCCAACTCTAATTATTTTCCTCATTTATTTATACCCCTCGCACCATCTATGCAAATTCCAATACCTCATGAACAGTACTTACTTTTGTACCATATGCTACATTTGGTCCGTTTTATAAGCACATGAATATTATTATATTAAAGGTGATAAATCTATTACATTTGTCTGTCGCAAATCTATTAAAATCAGTTAATCTTGCTATTTGTCTATCACAAAATAACGTTAAACCGTTCGTTATTTTGCTCTGCCAGATGTAAGATTATTAGCACTTTTAATATAGGAAAGTAATCCTTTATAAGTTTAATATATATAAATAAATTTTTGACAAACTTATTCCTCCCTCATAACTTCCTCCAGACATCTGAAATAAGCCTGCATGTCCTCTTTACTGCTGTTCTCCCTGATACTATAGAGAAGTTTACTCAATATTTCATTTACTGTGCTTTTAATCACATACTTAACTGTTTCCATTTCTTCATCACTTGTAGTTGTAAGCCTTTTATGCAAATAATCTGTTTTTTCACTCAACACCTCATTTGCAAACTTCTGAACCTCCTTGACAACCGGCAATGCCTCTCTGAAATAATACCAGTTTTCAAATTCGGCAACATACTGGTTTATTATTTCCTCCGCTCTGGACACCTCAGAAAGCTTGTAATCCATGTTTTTGTTAACCTCAATCATCAAATGGTCAATATTAAAGCAGCATACCAATGGCAACTCACCAATTGCCAAATCTATGTCTCTAGGTACAGCAAGATCAATAAATACCCTTTTCTTGCAAGCGACAAGAACATTCTCCAAAAGATCTTTGGTAATGGTGTAATGGGGACTAGCCGTTGAACTTATGACTATATCGCATTGATCCATTACAGAATACCTCATCGAATAATCCAAAACCTTAACATTACCATATAGCTTTGAAATGTCTTCCACCTTACCGTAGCTTCTATTTGTCACGTATAATTTCCCAATCCCCTTTGAAATGAGATTTTTGAGGGTAATAAAACCGATTTTCCCTGCACCGATAATAAGGGCACTCTTTTCTTTAAGATCATGACCGAATTCCCTTTCAACAAGCCTTACAGTATGTGTTCCTACTGATACAGATGTTTTGGAAATCTCGGTAAAAGTTTTAACCTTCTTTGCTGCTGTAATCCCTTCACGAAAAAGTGTATTAAGCATGCCTGAGGATGAACCCTCTCCTATGGAAATTTCATAAGCATCCTTAACCTGACGCAGTATCTGATCTTCTCCAAGTATCATGGAATCCAGCCCGCAGGCAACCTTATAAAGATGTCTTGCAACCTTCACACCGCTGTATACATATATGTATTTTTTAAGTTTATAAATATCCAAGCCTTTTAAGCTGCATAGCTTATTTTCCAACTTACTGCTGTCGTAATTAGGACCTTCATGATATATGTAAACCTCTGTCCTGTTGCAGGTTGAAAGCATAGTGCATTCTAGTATGTCATCCATGTTCACTATCTGTCTCAATGCATTCTTCTGCTCCTCAATGGTGAAACTAAGTTTTTCTCTGATTTCAACCGGTGTTTTTCTATAATTGACACCTACAACAAGCAAGTTCATATTTTCATCTCCAATTCCTCTTCAAAAATGGCAATAGTTATTCCCTTAAAATAGGCTTTCTTAATAATAAAGCTACCGTTTACTTATATTCCTGTTACTATTTTATCATATCGCATTTTATCATATCGCACAGTGATTTTCATCACTTAGGCATGTTGAAAATATACCTTCCAGTATATATTTACTTTTCTATAGTTTAATTCATTTTAGTTATTCCTACAATTAAAATGTTATTCTATTTACAAATACCGTTCGTTATTTGCTCCGCCAAATGTAAGATTATTAACACTTTTAATATAGCATATTTCATATGTATCAAATGTAGTTTTTCTTCTTCTAGCTTCATTGATTTTATCCATAAATAACTCTATAATAACTACAAGAACTAATTATCAGGTATGGAGGTCCAAATGGCAGCATTTCCATTTTTTATCAACTTAAAAGGCAAAAAGTGCATTGTAGTTGGAGGCGGAAAAGTAGCTTCCAGAAAGATTGATATTTTAAGTAAGTTTAATGGGGATATTGTTGTTATAAGTCCTGAGATTTCCCATAAAATAAAAACTTTAAAGGACTTAGGAAGGCTTGCACATATAGGACGATGTTATGAATCATCGGATATATATGGTGCTTTTATGATTATTGCTGCCACCTCAGATACACTGGTTAATGAAAATATTTATAACGATGCAGTAAATCTTGGCATATTTGTGAATGTTGCAGATGCCCCTGAAAAATGTACATTTTTCTTTCCCTCAATAGTTAAAAGAAGTGATCTCGTTATAGGTATCTCAACCTCCGGAAACTATCCGGCACTCTCAAAGCAAATCCGTAAAAAAATCGATTTAATAATAAATTATAGTATAAATGAGGATATAATATCTAAATTAAAAGAGTTTCGGGAAAAAGTAATAAATGAAATTGAGGATGATCAAGTAAAAGCTGAGATATTGGATAAAGTCCTTGAGGAAGCAGTTTTTACCGATTGTCAAATAGATCCTGAAAATTTTACGGCTGTAGTAGATTCCATATTCAAAAAGTATAAATAATGGTTTTATTATAGCATGAAGAGTGGCTAGGCGTAGAACATGATTACCTGGACATAAAAAAGCCCTGAAGGAGAGTTGTTCTCCATCAAGGCTCTTTTGTAATGCTATTACAGCACTATTAATTATTTCTTCATTGCTTTAAATGCTGCTCTCTTTTCATCTTCAATTTGCTGTCCACCTGATTTCATGTAGTCCTGAACAAGTGAATCATAAGTCTTATCAAAATCTGCAGGCTTACAAGTAATTGATTTTACAAATATCTGTACTTCTTTGTCTGTAAGTGCCTTTGAGTATTTTGCTTCCGCTTCGATAACTCTGTCAAAGCGAGGCATATAGCCAGCATCTTTTAATGCTATATTATAAGCTTCTGAAAACTTATCTTCAAATCCAGGATATCCGAAAGAAGCTGCTTTTATATTCTTGTCGAGATCTCCGAATTCCTTACCATTTACTATGATGGATAAATCAACATAGTTTGCTTTTTTGTCATCTGGAAGCTTGTCGTTTGATATAACATTCATTGGTATGCCATCTTGTTCATCAAGGTATTGATCACCCTTATTTCCATTTTGGAGGAATTTCAATACTTCAGGTTTTGACATCCAGTTAAGGTATTTTATGGCTTCAACAGCTCTCTTACTTGATTTTGGTACTATTATAAATAATCCATTAGGATTGTATTTCATTTTTATGTTTTTACCTTCTGAGTTCTTAAAAGGGTCTATTGGTATAATGTCACTGTCAGGTACATTTTTCTTAAGTTCAGTTGCCAAGCCAGGTGTAATTCTGTATGGGAAGTCATAACTTTGAATAAAAGCACCAACCTTACCCTGTGCAACATCTTTTTCATACTGTTTACCGTCTTTATCCAAAACAAATTGTTTATTTAAAAGACCCTCATTATACAATTTGTTCATAAACCTTATACCTTCTTTAAAGCCAGGTATTACCCAGTTTCTCATGCTATATCTGTCTTCTTCGGATATAGATTGTTTAAATGATTCAAGAAGAGTATGTGAAGTCCAGTTAATATTATTTGGGTCAACAGTGATGGTAAAAGGAATAACCTTGTCGCCAAGTTTTCCTGGATCCTTTTCCTTAAAAGCTTTTAAAGTATTGTAAAATTCATCTGTTGTTTGAGGAACAGGCATATTTAATTTATCAAGCCAGTCTTTTCTTATAAATGTTCCAAAGCATGCTTCCATAACTCTCTTCGCAGGCACAGCGTATTGTACTCCGCCCCAGTTACCGTAGCTTAACAAAGTATCTCCAAGATAAGCTTTAATATCTTTACCATGTTCATCAAGTAATTTTCCTAGATCAGTAATTCCGCCGTTCTTTATGTAGTTGTACATCAAACCTTCATTATAAGTAAAGCAAACATCCGGAGCCTGATTTGCTGCCATCAATACATTTAACTTTTCAACTTCCTGACCTCTTAATACAGGTACAAATTTCAGCTTAATTCCATTTGGATCACCAAAGTTTTTCTGTATCCATTCCGTCTGGAAGTTTTTATCTGCCTGATACCCTGGTGTTGATCTGTCAAAAACCTCAACTGTCAATTCCACCATTTCCTTTGGCTTTTCACTTGCTGTGGTATCATTAGTCTTATCACCCTGACTGCCACAACCTGTTATTGCAGTCGTTAGCATGGCCACTAGCAGCGTAGTACTTATTACTTTGCCAAAACGCTTTTTCATAAACATGTCCCCCTATTATTATAATAGATTATATAAAATCTCCATTAGCAAAACCTATTAATATAGATTTTAATTTTGAGATTATTATATCATTCTTTAATTGCCCCAAGCATAACACCCTTAATAAAGTGCTTTTGTATGAACGGATAAACACATACTATAGGTATAGTCGCAAACATAACACTCGCAGCCTTCAAGCTGTCAGGAAGCAAGCCTGGAGACATATTTCCCTCAGCAAAAGCAGCTTCAAGAGACTGACTGTTTGCTACTATTTGATACAACTTAAGCTGCAAAGGATACTTATTAGGATCTGTTATATAAAACAATGCATCCATAAAACTGTTCCATTTTCCAACTGCATAGAACAAGCTTAAAGTAGCTATGATGGGAAGAGATAACGGAAGCACTATCCTTATCAATACGCCAAAATCAGTACACCCATCAATTCTAGCTGCCTCTTCCAAGCCTTCAGGCAATGAATTAAAAAATGACTTTAGAAGAATCAAGTTGAATGCACTGATGGCACCAGGCAGTATAAGACTCCACATACTATCCAGCAATCCCAAACTTTTAACCAATATATAATCCGGTATAATACCACCGCTAAAATACATTGTTATAACTATTACCAATAGAAAACCGCTTCTTCCTTTCAAACCCTTTTTAGAAAGGGGATATGCTGCTACAATGGTCAAGGCCATACTCACCACTGTGTATATCAATGTAATTAAAATTGTAAAACCCATAGACCACATCATTGACTTATCTGAGAATATTGCCCTATATGAGTCGATTGTAAATTCAACAGGCCACAAAAATACCTTAGAAGATATGATTGCTGAATTTGAACTTAAAGATACAGCCGCTACGTTTAATACAGGCAATAAACAAAGCAATGCTGAAATTGTTGTAATTACTATTATAATAGTATCAAATACCTTGTCGGATGTTTTTTGCTTCCTAGTATTACTAAATTTTTCTTTTTGAAAAACATCATTTGATAATTTAGCTTCCATAATTATGCACCTTTCTTTACCAAATTCCCTGTTCGCCGCTTTTTTTAGCAATAAAGTTGGTTACTAATATTAAAATCATACCTACTACAGACTGGAACAATCCTATCGCCGTTGCAATAGTGTATCTGTAGGACTGCAATCCCACCTTGTAAACAAATGTACTTATAACTTCTGAAAAATCATAGACCTGAGGATTGCCGATGATAAAAGGACGATCAAATCCAATCATTGCAATTTTTCCTACATTTAATATCAATAACACAATTATGGTAGGCTTAAGTGCAGGCAAAGTTACGTGCCATATTCTTCTTAATCTTCCTGCTCCATCTACTTCTGCCGCTTCATACAGTTCTGGGCTTATACCTGCTATGGCAGCAAGATAGATAATCATTCCCCATCCTGCACTTTGCCATACTCCTACTCCTGCATAAGTAAACAACCAGTTCCATTTCTCTGTAAGAAATGCTATTGATTCTAATCCCATTGATTTTAATAAAGAAGGAATTATACCGGTAGTTGGTGAAAATACTTGAAGCACTATACCGCCTATTATTACCCATGATAGAAAGTGCGGCAAATATAGAAGGGTCTGAGAAGTTCTTTTAAACCAGCTTATTTTGATTTCATTTATTATAATTGCCAAAATAATAGGTGCCGGAAAGCTCATAACCAAGTCAAATAAATTCAGCATAAATGTATTTCTTAATGCTTTATAAAAGTCGCTCATCCCAAATATTTCTTTAAAAGCATCAAGTCCTATCCATGGACTTTTAAAAACGCCTTCAAAGGGATTGTATTCTTTAAACGCGATTATAGTTCCATACATTGGTATATATTTGAAAATTATAAAATATGCCATTGGAATAAGTAACATCAGGTACAAAATCCAATCTTTTTTCAAATAGTAAATTATATTCTTTTTTTTAGGAGTTTTAGCTGGAGCAGGAATTTCAGTCATTGTAGCTATTTCACTCATTAAATTTCTATCCCCCTTTTAATTGTCTCTCTTAATAAATGTCCTGCAATAAGCTTTTTACATAATAAATATTGCTAAACATTTTTCTTAAAACCACAATTTGTACAAAACCATATTATTTCAATAAAACTCGCATGCTAGCTTTATATATCTCTATATTTGGATTCAAGTACAAATTATGTAACTATAAAAAAAAATAAAATCAATTAATGAAAAGCTAAAATTGTTAACCTGATAATGAAATGAGTTATATTTTCATTATACAAATCTTCAATGCTTATTCAAGAATGACAATTTTTTGGATATATCACTTTTGCTTATCATTGACTTAAAGCCCTTTGCAGCTTATAATATTTCCTGCAGCATTAGAAAAATATATCAATTTATTTTCCCAAATTAGCATTTTCCCACAACAAGAATTAAATTTACAGCACATATAGATAAATTAATACAATTGAAATTAATCAATAATACTGTATAATAATTAAAAGTAATATATTTTACAAAAGTGTAACTTGCTACATAATGATTCAAATAAGAAAAGACACAATTTCTGATATTGCAAAATCGATGAAATTATTATCCCAATTAATTTAGAGGTGCTCTGTGTGAAAAATTATACTTTGATTGTTAAGCTTTTTATTGCACTTTCACTTTTTATAATAATTCCTGTAATAATAGTTGCTACACTATCTAACTATTCTATAATGAATTATTCGGAAACTGAAATCAGCAACTCAGGTATAAGTAAGTTAAAAGTATCCAAAAGCATCACTGAATTGTTAACTAACACTGTACAAAAGGATGCTTTACGTATTTCCTTAGACAGCAACCTAACTAATTATTATGATTATACAAACTTTGAAGTCAATTCAAAAAATAAAGAAGAATTGTTTATCATGTACCAGATCCAAAGTATGCTTGCAGGTGTTGTCAATACAAACGATAGATATCACTCGGTGTATCTGTATTTGGATAATTCGAACTATGTTATTACAAGTGAAGATGTATGCCTTAAAGATAACTTTGATGACATAGAATGGGTTAAGCCATATAAGGCCAGTAAATATTCCAATGAACCCATATCATGGCTCAACCCCAGGCTAGCCAATCAAAGACGTTTTAATAGTTCTGTGAATGAAACAAACACAGGCAATGTTTCCGCTTCATCAAACTATGTTCTTTCTTATATATATCCGCTTACACCTTATACTACAAATTTAAGCGGGGCAATTGTGGTAAATGTGTATGAAGACTCATTAAGCAAATTAATTAACAGCAATAATTTAAACAGTGAAGGATGTATAAGCATTATAAATTCAAAAGGTCTTGGTGTTACAGATATTGATAAGACCCTGGTAGGTTCAAATATATCCTCCAAAGATTACATAAAAAGCGTATTGACCAGTAATAAACAAGAAGGATCTATTATCACAAAAATTAATAACAAAAAATACCTGGTAACTTACTTAAAATCTGACATAAAAGATTGGATATTTGTGGGTACATTTTCACTTGATAACCTTACTAATACATTTACTTCAATAAGAATGCTTATAATATATATATCCCTTATACTTCTAGTTATAGGAATTTTTTTGTCATACTTCATTTCACGGAAGCTTTATAATCCTGTCAAAAAGCTCGTGAATGATATTAAGAACCGTAAGGGTATAGACATAATAGGTAATGAGAATGAACTAGCCCTTTTATCAAAAGCATTTGATTCATTGATGAAGCAAGAAGATCAGCTTTTCAATACCATTGAAAAAAACACAAGACAACTAAAGGAAAATTATTTATTGGGTTTACTCAAAGGCAGATCCTCTGAAGTTGATGAGTATCAAGATATGTTTCACAATCAATATTTTATTTGTGCAATTTTATCAATTGACCGTTTTAATGAGTTTGTTTCCAACTTTTCAAGTGATCACCAGTATTATTTAAAAACAGCCATACTAAGTACTTCTGAAGATGTAATTTCAGAATCCATACCATGTTCAGGACTAGTTATGGAAAAAGATAAAATCGTACTTATCATGAACCCCGATACATCCGATTATGTTAAAACTGTTTCTGACTTGAAGCAGAGATTTGTTCTGATACAAAAAGAAGTGTCCAAGGTAATCGACAGCTCTGTTACTTTTAGTGTAGGAAATATTTATAACAGCCTGACAGATGTGAAAACATCCTATTTTGATGCACAAAACCTATTAAAACTCCGATTTATGAAGGGCCATGGAACTATAATAACCAATGAGGATACCTATACTGGAAATAGCAAGTATTATTATCCTTTTACATTCGAAAAACAGATTTTAAACTATGTTGATGCCGGTTCTAAAGAAGCCTTGATAAGTTCCTTAAGCGATTTTTTCGCTGATATTAAAGAAAATAAAAAGCTGACATATGATAACGTTATTCTAATTATCAATCAGCTGCTTGGAAGCACTATAAAGTATCTCCTTAATTTGAATATAAGCGTCAGTGATATATTCGGCAATGACTTTAATATTTACAACCAGTTGACGGAAATAGAAACTTTGGATGATGTCAGTTTGTGGCTGGCAAAAATATATCTTCGAATCATAGAATTCTGTGAAAAGCCAAAGGCTGATAATAAGGCACATATAACAAATATAATGAATTACATACACAAAAACTATAAAAAAGATATTGATATAAATATGCTGGCTGAACATGTAGGCTTAAGCTATTCACATGTCCGCAAGATATTTAATGATGAAACAGGTGAAAATATTGTAAACTACATAAACAATTTAAGAATTGAAGCAGCAAAGAGATTACTCAGGCAAACGGACATGAATGTAAACGAAATCGCACTCAGCCTTGGGTATAATAATAATCAGAGCTTTAATAGATTCTTTAAGAAGTATGTAGGTATAACCCCCGGAGAGTACAGGAATGTTAAAGTTAAGGCTATGTAGATATAGCTACCGAACTGTAAAGTTATATTAAGTGATATATCTTTGCAGTTCGGGTAGCATATGAAGCAGTATTTAAGGCATGCCTAATAAAAATCAAATTTATACTTTCTACTAAAACTCTATTGCATTTCCGTTAACTCAAATTTGGCCGTCTGAACCTTTGCACCTGTTAACTTCTGACTTCTTTCATCAGGCTGACTTCCTCCAACAAACACTTGAAACAACCCAGGCTCTAATATGCTTCTGCCCTCATCATCAACCATCGCCATTTGTTCAGGCTTTATATCAAATTCAACATCCATCTCTTCATCCCGCTTTAGATGAATTCTCTTAAAGCCCGCCAATTTCCACTTCGGAACACTACTGCTTGCCTCAATATCTTTCAGATACAGCTCTATTACTTCATCCGAATCATATTCTCCTACATTTTTAACTTTCACTTTGCATCCTATTTTCTCACCTGTATTGATTTTATCCTTGGAAAGCTTAAGTCCGCTATATTGGAACCTTGTATATCCAAGGCCATATCCAAAAGGATAAAGTGCTTCGTTCTCCATGTATTTATATGTGCGGTTCTTCATGGAGTAATCCTCAAAATCAGGAAGCTCTTCAGTAGTTCTGTAAAATGTAACAGGAAGCCTGCCCGCCGGGCTGAATTCTCCAAAAATCATTGATGCAATAGCCCTTCCTCCCTGAGCGCCAGGATACCATGCCTGCACTATTACAGGTATGTTTTCATCTGCCCATCTTACTGAAAGTGCACTGCCGGAGAGAAGAATCAATATAACAGGCTTTCCTATTTTATAAACAGCCTCTAATAGTTCCTGTTGAAGTCCTGGAAGGTCTAAATGAATTTTATCCCCTCCTGCATACTCATTGGAGACATCACCTTGTTCCCCTTCTATTGTTGCATCAAGACCCATACACATAATTACCAGATCTGACATTTCGGCAGCTGCCAACGCCTCGGTAAACCTCTCTCTTGGATTTGAAAGACTTGTTTTTTCTTTAAACAGATGGCAACCGGACGAATAATTTATTCTTGTGCCCGGTAAAACCGCTTCGCGAATTCCTTCTAATACAGTTACGTATTCCGATGCAGTACCGAAATAGTTTCCTACTAAAGCATCTCTGCTATCGGCATTTGGACCTATAACAGCTATTGATTTAATTTTTTTCTTCTCCAATGGAAGAATATTGTTTTCATTTTTCAGTAAAACAAGTGATTTCTTTGTTACTTCCAGTGCAAATTCCCTGTGTTCCTTGCTGTCATTTATTTCATAAGGAATTTTAGTGTAGGGTACACTGGAAGGATCATCAAACATTCCAAGCTTCATCCTTGTAACCATAAGCCTTGTTACAGATTCGTCTATGGCTTCTTCAGTTACAAGACCTTCCTTGTGTGCTATGAGAAGATTTATATACATGTTTCCGCAGTTTAAATCACAGCCATTGTTTACCGCTAAAGCCACCGACTCCGGTGCTGTTTTTGTAACCATATGGAATTCATGAAAATCTTTTATAGCCCAACAGTCAGAAACTACATGACCCTTAAAACCCCATTCTTCCCTTAAAATCCTCTTAAGCAGCGTACTACTGCCGCAGCAGGGCTCTCCGTTGGTACGGTTATAAGCACCCATAACAGCTTCCACATTCGCTTCCTTCACACACTCCTTAAAAGCCGGAAGATAAGTTTCACTCATATCTTTTTTGGATGCAATGGCATTAAACTCATGTCTCTTACTCTCAGGACCGCTATGTACTGCAAAGTGTTTGGCACATGCTGCAGACTTAAGATATTTATCATCACTTCCCTGCAAACCTTTAATGAATGCCACTCCCAGCCTTCCTGTCAGATAAGGGTCTTCTCCATAGGTCTCATGACCTCTTCCCCACCTTGGGTCTCTGAATATGTTCACATTTGGTGACCAGAATGTAAGTCCCTTATAGATGTCATGATCCCCTTTTCGTTGAAACTCATGAAATTTTGCCCTGCCCTCTGTTGAAATCACATCTGCGATTTTATAAAGGAGTTCTTCATCAAATATTGCAGCCATTCCTATAGCCTGAGGAAACATGGTAGCAGTTCCTGCCCTAGCTACTCCATGCAATGCTTCATTCCACCAGTTATAAGAAGGTATTTCCAAACGTGGTATGGCCGGAGCCTCATGCAGCATCTGGGTTACCTTTTCCTCAAGCGTCATTCGAGATACTAAATCTTTTGCTCTTTCTTCAAAACTTAGTTTTGTGTTTTTATAATACGGTATCCCTTTCATAAAAAGCCTCCTGATAATTAGTCATGATCAAAAATATTTTCCGCTATAAATTTGGCCCATGCCTTAATAGATTGTTCTGTCCAATTCATCCTTTATTCCTGTTTTTCTATAAAAATATGAATTAATTACATCACGCCATTCCTTAGCATGCTCTATCTGCCCTTCCAGCCTCTCAAGGACATGCTGATAAATGTCACAATCAACCGTTTCCCTAATGCTCTGCCACTGTTCTTTCAAATTAATTGCCTGCTCCACTCCTTTAAAGTGAGTGTTATATATATGTTGAATAATAGTTTCACCAGATTTCAGCTTGTATATGTAAGGAACGTGGTGAAAAAACAACAAAAGCTCCTCAGGGCAAGTATCCAAATTCTCATACATTTGTGCATTATCTTGATGGTACTGATTGGTATATCCTGTTCCGTTTTTCACAGTACGGTCAACCCCTATTCCCTTATAGTCGGCACGATGGTAGGTACCCCATTTGTCATACTCATACCCGTCAACGTTAGGGCCATAATGGTGATTTGGATTTACCATCCATCCTATGCCAAGAGGTGATGTATAATTCTCGTATATTCTCCATGAGCTTAAAAGCATTTTTAAAATAGTATCAACTACAGCTTTATCAGTGGAGTAAGTTAGTTTTATCCACTCATCAGTTATCTCCTCTTTTGATAAATCAGGGTTCCAGCATAAACGCCCAAATCCATAAAGATTTGACTGAGCTAATTGAAAACCCGTCCAGTTCATGTCATCACCAACATTTCCAACTGCTGCAATTCCTCCATACTTATTGTTAAATGGCTTCCCATTTACAATCTTCTTTACAGTTGAGCCTTTTCCAATTGCATATGTATCAAAGTCCAGTATTTCCTTCCACATTGGTACCAGATAGCACAAGTGTTTCTGCTGACCTGTATACTCTTGTGTAACCTGAAGCTCAAGAATTGTATTTGTCTTCTTAAGTCCTCCGAATAAAGGCGATACCGGCTCTCTTACCTGGAAATCCATTGGACCGTTTTTAATCTGCAGTATAACATTATCAAGAAACATTCCGTCCAGAGGCATAAAATGATCATATGCAGCTTTTGCCCTGTCAGTTTTTCTATCCCGCCAATCCTGAAGACAATTATATACAAAACACCTCCAGATAACTATACCTCCATGAGGCATAAGAGCTTCCGCCAGCATATTTGCCCCATCTGCATGGTTTCTGTTGTATGTAAATGGTCCCGGCCTGAACTCTGAATCGGCTTTCACCAGAAACCCGCCAAAATCCGGTATATACCTGTAAATTTCATCAGCCTTCCTTTTCCACCACATCCTCACATCAGCATCAAAAGGATCCGCTGTGTTAAGTTCTCCAATCTCAATGGGAGATGCAAAATTTATGCTTAAGTATGTTTTGATGCCGTATTCCCTGAATACATTTGCTATTCTCATAACATAAGGAAGAAAATCTTCTCTAATAAGCCTTGTTTCAATTTTATGCACATTAACGTTATTTATTGCTATACCATTAATGCCTATTGACGCTAATAGACTTCCATAATCCCTTATTCTTTTTAAATTTCCCGTAATTTTATTATTCGCGTAAAATATTGATTTTCCTGCATAACCTCTTTCAATACTTCCATCAATGTTATCCCAGTGATTAATGATCCTTAATGGGTTAGATGGATTTTCAAGCCTTCTTATTCCGTCAAGTTCCGTATTGGTACTAATAAGCCTTAGCAGGGAAAAGGTGCCGTAAAGCACGCCCTTATCTGTTTTTCCGGTAACAATTATATAATCTTTGTCCCCTGTCTTAACAGATTTTATCAGAAAACCTTCATCACCTATGTCACTTTTTTCATTTATTTCAATGCAGTTATCAACTGTGTTTAGCTTTTCCAATGTTCCAATAAGTATAAAGGATGGCTTATCAATTGATCCCGATATAATGGGTTTTACCCCTAACATTCCATTGATACCTATACTAATCTCCGTTAAAGCAGACTGTAAAACCCGCGTATCCTCAAATGTAACAATATTGCTGCACCATTTTAAATATTTTTGGGCCAAAATAGTATCTTTAAACCTTTTGTACCTCAACCAGCAACTGTAGCTGCTATTTAGATCACAATCCTTTTCAGTGCCTGATTCTACCATTTAATTACCCCCTTATCACTATATAATAAGTATTTTTAAGCAAGTAACAGTTTAGCATTTTCACATAATTTTATTTTAATATAAATGCTTGTTATAAAGAATAGAATAAATAAAGCTTACTTGTAAAAATTAAAGATTTTATTGAGATATTTAAAGCAATAATATAATATATTTATAGATGCTATATCACTCTGCATCCCTTTTGAAATCAGCAAAATTATTTTATCATTTAAAATAAACACAAGAATTTTTAGTTGTAAAAATCAAATGGTTTTTCTAGTGAAATCAATACCAAAATGAGGCTAATAATATGGTATACAATGATATTGACAACCTTATACCCAGCATTAAATATTTTGTTAACAGAAAATCAACACCATCGTGGTGCGTTGAAAACAGCATTATTGACTTTAATGACCTCACATTTGTATATTCAGGACAAGCATTATATAATGTTAACGGTGTTGAATACCTATCAAAACCTGGGGATTTTATTTATATAACAAAGGGAAGTGTGCGACAGGCACATACTTATTCTGATAATCCGGTGAGATGCTTTGCTATTAATTTTGACTGGCATATGCCTGGTGATAATATTGCACCGCTGCCTCTCCCCACCATATTTAGAACAGGCCTTTTTAATGAGCTGTTGGATTTATATAAGGACCTTGATTCTGTATGGATTGAAAAAAATCCTGGCTATATTCTAAAATCCAGGGCAATATTTATGCTGATTCTTCACAAGCTGTTATATATCACTCATTATAACAAATTAGCACTCCCATCGGATATGCGTATACAAAAGGTAAAGGATTACATTCTCAAAAACTATAATAAGAATATATCCATTGATGATTTATCAGGAATTACATGCCTTAACCCCATTTATCTTGGTGCCCTTTTCAAAAAGTACAATAATTGCTCAATTAAAGAATATATAAACAAGGTGCGGATAAATGTTTCGGAAGACCTCCTTTGTACAGGAGGATATACAGTAAGCGAGGCAGCCCAGCTAAGCGGCTTTAGCGATATTTTTTATTTCAGCAAGGTTTTTAAAAAGTATAAAGGTTTTCCTCCCTCAGATGCCTTAAAGGCCAGAAAAGCATTTTAAGTAATGTCAAAATATTAATAGAGGTCAACTTTATAATGTATTATAGCAAAAAAGAGAGATGGCAGCATTACAATCTACAGCTAAATCTCTTTTATAATATTTTTTAATTTATTCTTTATATATTCATCCCTAAATTATATTCTATAGTCTCTATGAACTTCCTCATCTTATAGCTTTTTATATTAAAATGTAATAGATTTATCACTTTTAATATATGAACAAAATTACGAAGTGATTTTGCAACCTTAGTGTTGTCGTGAGAAATTATGGTGTAGAATACACCATGATTTCCTATACATGAATAAAGCCCCAGAAGTTGACTCCAAATAATTTTTCTACATCCCTATTGATTTGCTCTTCGGTAACTTTATAATTCATCGCTAAAAGATCACTGTATTTCTCAACAAGCACCCTGGAAATCACAGTCTTAGAGTGTTCCCACTTGCTTATAAGCTGTTCAAATACACGGCAGTCCGAATGCTGCGGAATAAAAGATGTTCCCAGCCACTCAATCCTGATTCTTGTTATTTGATCTATTAACGATGGTGAATTAAGATACCACCAGCACCCGAAAATCATTAAGTTGTTGAACTTTCTCGCTGTAACAACAAGCTCATGCTGATTTTCGAGAGACAGCAATGTTACAAGGAACTTATTATTTTTATAATTTGAACAAAGGTATTCCAGTTCTTTTATTTCTGCTTTAGCCAGAGAGTCTCCTGCCAATTCCAAATCAGGGTTTACAGCACGTTTTACCCCGATCATTAAAGCAAAAGGTATGTTTTTCTGTCTGCATACGGGCAAAATACACTTGTCAATAATTTTAGCCCTGATTGAACCGTCAAACATAGTAAAATCAGGGGGAAGGGATACAGCACAGTATAATGCCTCCATCCTGTCTATGTTCTCAATAAGAAACCTTTTTATTTCATCTATGGTTTGACCTGACAAATCCTTGTTCACATCAAATCCAAGCTTTTTTAGTTCCGTAAGAGAATCCTCCCAGTTATTTAATATTCTGTCAACCCTAAGGGCAGCTTTAAACCTGTCATCTTTAACATATCCATCTTCCCAAACTGCACTTTCAGTTTTATCAAGCGGATCATTAGTCATAACAACACATTTTAATGAGGCTATATCAAATACTCTATCTATATGCTCCTTAAGGGGTATTGATCTAAAATATTCACGGTAATAGTTCAAATCTTTATTATTTACGTCTAATCCAAGCTTGTTAAATATGGCGATGATTGATCTTGCAGGTTCACTTACAGGAGAATTTTTTATAAATAAGGTATCCCATACGCATTGTGCCTGATCACTTTTACTCATCTTATAAAAACCTGGACCATCCATATCTATTTGCCTCATTGCCTCTGCAACCAGATAATGGTATGTCAGCAATTCATCTATGCCATAAAGAAACAAACTTCCAAAACACTCCGAAAAAAGGTGGGTGTGAATATCGGTTATTCTCACCATCCTAACTGCCTTATCCACTAATTGTGCCAATTCATTTATATTATTCATATGCTTTCCGATCTCCTCCGGATTATCTTTGAACCCTTCCTGATCCGTCGCCATTCATAAGAGTTTTTACTTCATTTGCACTTACATGATTAAAATCGCCTTCAATGGAGTGCTTGAGGCATGAAGCCGCTACTGCAAAATCAATTGTCTCCTGCATATTGTATTGGTTTAGTATAGCATAAATAAGTCCGCCACCAAAAGCATCTCCTCCGCCAACTCTATCTACAATATGGACGGGGTA
Source organism: Bacillota bacterium (assembly GCA_023430975.1). GTDB lineage: Bacteria > Bacillota > Clostridia > Acetivibrionales > DSM-2933 > Pseudobacteroides. Next base: position 33,565 of record JAEYYB010000071.1, read on the forward strand.
GCTTTTTGAGAAGTAATATTCATTCCCATCATAAAGCATGGCAGCCCAGTTATTATCTGATGCAGTTATACTTCCCCTTAATGTGATGGCAACTCTTTTGAACTTGAACCTTTCAATAAGCTTTCGTGCAACCTCCTTATACCCGTCATGGCTTAATTTACCTCCGGATACATCGGTATCATCAGCTTTTATGCCAAAAACCTTTTCGGCATCTTCCTCATTTGCTATGCAAAGATCTACATATTCCATTAATTCGCCCATAATCTGCCCTGCTTTTTGAGGTGACCAGAGGTTTTTCCTGTAATTAAGATCACAGCTTATCTTTAAGCCTTTCTCTTTAGCAGCCTTACATGCTTCCTTTGCCAATACGGTTGAGTTTACACCCAATGCAGGTGTTATTCCAGTAAAATGGAACCACTCTGCTTTATCGAATATTTTATCCCAGTCAAAATCTTGACTTGTTGCTGTAGCAATAGAAGAGTTTGATCTGTCGTATACCACCTTAGAAGGTCTTTGAGAAGCTCCCTTTTCAAGGAAATATATGCCCAGCCTTTCTCCTCCTCTTGCTATAAATTCTGTATTTACTCCGTATTTTCTCAGTTCATTTATTGCAGACTGCCCGATAGGGTTGTCAGGTACTTTTGTTACAAACGCAGTATCAATTCCGTAATTGGCTAGCGATACCGACACATTAGCCTCCCCCCCGCCATATACAGCATCAAATGACGAAACCTGGTTAAACCTCAAATAACCAGGTGGTGAAAGTCTTAGCATTATTTCTCCAAAACATATGACCTTCGACATTATAGCACCCCCAGAATAATTTGATATTCTTTTAGTCATATTTATTATTATCTTATTTCTGATTTCTGGCTTTCTTTATTTCATCAATAAATTTCTTGGCCAATTCGGTTATCGAATTGTAATCACCCTTTTTTGCACCTGCTGTAAGGCTTCCTCCAGCTCCTACTGCCACTGCTCCAGCCTTTATCCATTCTCCAATATTTTCCAGCTTCACTCCGCCGGTAGGCATCATAACAGCATAAGGCATAGGACCCTTAACAGCTTTTATGAAAGTTGGTCCCAGAACTTCACCCGGGAACACCTTTATAATGTCTGCACCTGCCTCCAAGCATTCTACTGCCTCTTTCACAGTCATTGCACCAGGCATACTTGCTATTTGATACCTGTTACAAATCTTTACAACTTCTTTACTTAAATATGGACTTACAATATATTGAGCCCCTGCAAGGATTGCTGTTCTTGCCGTCTCAGAATCCATAACGGTTCCTGCACCGATAATGATCTCACCTGATGTGTATTTTCTGCTTAATTCCTTAATAATTTCTGTTGCACCAGGCACTGTATATGTAATTTCTATTGAGGCAACTCCTCCCTCAATACATGCATCGGCAATTTTAAAAGCCATTTCGGAATTGTCTGCTCTTACAACAGCAACAAGCCCGCCTTCCTTGATTTTTGAAAGGATTTCCTGTTTATTCATCTGATTTGCTTCCTCCCGGTCTAAATATCATGGATATGTAACTCACTTAATTAACATTTCATTCATTTATCAGGTTATAATTTTGCTTTTTGTATAGTTATAATATACAACAATACTTTTGCCAATTTCTTGGTTTATATTGCTTGTAAACATGCAAAAATTGCTGTAATATTATATTACAAGGAGTGACACCATGAATCCGGGGTCTTTTTGCCCCCATTCTTTAGAAATGCTTACGCAGTCACACTATAATAGTCTTTCAGTATCTTTTATGTGGCTTACTAAGAGGTCTGCAGAGTCAGGGAAGCTTTCCCAACCAGCATTTTATATACATACAACTCAAGTTGAATCTTATTATAATATGAAATAATATTGCCTATATCAACTTGGTTTTGGAATAGTAGAAAATAAATATCCATACGCAATTTGAACTTCTTTGACTGAGCATCCATAAATTTCAGCTTGTTCCTTGTAAGGCAAATCAATTATTTCAGGATTTTCTCCCAGAACGCCCATAATGAATATGGATTTAAATATAGGTCCTTTTTCCAGAACATTAACACAATTAACCCTATATTCTCCTCTTGAGATTGTTTCAATACAATTGTCAACCAAGCTAAATTGTTTTATCGTTTTGGAAATACTTGAAGCAGATTTACCCATTTTTTGAGCTAATTCTTTTTGAGTTATTCTGCAAATGTCATCAGGGCATTTGTATTCTAATATTGTATTTATTAATAGCTGACAATATTCTATTCTGCCTTTCAAAAAATCACTGCTCATATTTATCACCTCTGCCCCAGGTTTTACATTTGGTTTTGTTAATACTTCCATTGCTCATGTCTAACTGGTAATTGATTAAGCTCATCCTTGTAAGACTTCCATTTGGGTAAAAACTTATCCATATATGCTATAAAAATATTATTATGTTTTCTTTCCAGTAGGTGCACCATTTCATGTACCACTATATACTCCAAGCAATTTGGAGGTTTTTTTGCAAGCTCAAGGTTTATCCAAATTCGTTTTTCTTCAGCATTGCATGTACCCCATTTTGTTTTCATTCTCCTGATTCCAAATTCATTAACTTCTACATTGAGTATCTTTTCCCATTTTTCAATCAGTGGCGGAATAAGGGTTTTAAGCTGTGCCCTATACCACTCATCAATTATTATTTGTCTCTTAGCCATCGTTGTTTCAACTTTGGTATACATGACCATTGTTTTATGTTTTAGCTCAATCCTCGGTATACCATTTGACTCAACAACTTTTAAAAGATATCGTTTTCCTCTAAAAAAATGGCTTTCCATATTTAAATATTCCCTTGGGGTTTCTCTTACCTGCCCTCTGAATTTTTCCTGCTGTTTTCTTATCCAACTTAACTTTGATAGTGCGTATACCCTTATTGTGTCCATATCAAGCCTTAAAGGTGCAGCTATTCGTACCGCACCGGAAGGAGGATATACGCTAAGATGAATATTCTTTATATCTTTTTGTTCAACATCAATAATAATATCTCCAAATTGTATCTGTCCAAGTTTAATATTCGTTTTGCTGCTCGACAATGGAAAAAATCCTTTCTACTTCATTTTGATCCTGCAAAACTTTATATAATGCACTTTTAATCACCTGTTTTTTTGCAGTGTTTTCACCTCGCCAACCATCTGGTTTACTCTCCATAACAGTATTATGGACTGCAATGGCAAGCTCTTCATTTTTCCCAAGGTTATTAAACAAAGCTCTCTTGGCTGGGGTATTTAAACTTTTGGGAGTACTGTCCGTTTTTCCCTGCTGAACGTTTCTGGCAAGTTCTGCAATCTTCTTTAAGTATTCCTCATAGGAAATAGCATTATCCTTACGCTCTTTAATTACTGCTTTTAACAAAGTTGACATTTCGTCAAAATATGCAGGGTCAATCAAATGATCCTTAATTATCTTACTGCGTACATTATTTTCAATAGCTTCCGCTACTGCCTCCTTATTGCTTTTAATATTTTCCGAAAGGCTGTTGATAGCATCTGCAATCCCTGTTTTAACAATTATTTCTATAAGTGACATTTCAGTAAACGGCGAAATATTCCGAGGATCTTCAGCTTGTATATAACTATCAATAAGATATCTCATATCTGCTTCATAGGTTTTAAAATCAGTCGTTTCATGGCTTGCCATCTTTATTTCTTCTCTTAACTTTAAGTAAAAGTCTATTATCTTCTTTATTTCCAAAATTTCCTTCTCGGTATAGCCAGCAGCTTCCATATCATCGGCAATATTTGCATAAGCCCTTATGAGTGCCACTATCCCTTTATATAAAGCCATTCTTTGAACTTCCCGAGCTTTTAAATCTTCTGGTATTTCAGGATTACCGCAAAAATAACGCATGTACTGGAATGTATCTTTAGGAGGCATAACAGGCTCACAAAGGAAAGCCAGATGTTCTATTGCCTCATCCAGTCTTTCTCGTCCTTGCTCAATCCTGTTTTTCAAAAGAATATCACAGTCCTCTTTTTCAAACTGATCATAATCAAGCTCCGAAGTATATACTGCCACTGCCTTTTCAACTTTTCTGAAAAGGTCCTTATAGTCAACAACATATCCAAATTGCTTATCATCACTATCCAGCCTGTTTACACGGCATATAGCCTGAAACAATCCATGATCCTGCATGGATTTATCTATATAAATATAAGTACAGCTTGGTGCATCAAAGCCTGTCAAAAGCTTGTTTACAACTATAATAAGCTTCATATTGGCAGGTTCTTTTAAAAATTTCTCTTTCATATTATCTTCATAAGTCTCAGTTTTGGTCTTTTTGGTTTTTGGAACAACATCCTTAAGAAGTTCCTTATAGGTATTATATATATACTCCTTTTCGGTTTCTGTATTGCTTCCCGTATCTTCTGTTGTAATATCTTTAGTGCTTGGATTGTAGGATGTAACAATTGCACACTTCCCTTTAAAATCAGTTTTCTGGAAAAGCTCGTAATATCTGCATGCTTCATAAATTTCTGAAGCTACCAAAATAGCGTTACCAGTCCCTGAGTTTATTCTTGGCTTGGTGCTGAAATCAAACACAATATCAGCAACGATTTTCTCCATGCGTGAACGGGCACTTAAAACCTTCTGCATTGTGCCCCATTTTTTCCTGAGCTCAGCTTTTTGGAAATCATTCAAGCCCCTTGTTTTTATTTCAAACCACTCATCAACCTTAGCAGGAGATGTAAGCTTTTGATCAATATCGCGTGCATCATACATCAAATCCAGTATAACTTTATCCTCAACAGCTTCATTGAATTTGTAGGTGTGTATGTACTTTCCAAAGACCTCAAGACTTGTTGCCTTATCCTTTTTCAAAAGAGGTGTCCCGGTAAACCCTATAAACACAGCGTTTGGAAGCATGGCTTTCATGGTTCGGTGAAGCTTTCCGCTCTGTGTACGATGACATTCATCTATAAAAAGAAATAATTCACCAACTGCGTGTGCTGGTTGGCTTTCAAGCTCCTTAATGAATCTTTCAAAATTGTCCACCCCTCGTTTTCCAAACTTGTGAACAAGGGAGCACAACAATCTTGGTGTAGGTTTTGACAGTTGAAGCATCAAATCCCTGCCGCTGGAAGTCCGTATTATATCCTTTTCTCCAGCATCGGTAAAAACCCTTTCAATCTGTTTATCCAGTTCATCCCTGTCCGTTATTACGACAACACGGGCATTTGGCTTATTTTCCAATATCCATTTTGCCAGCAGAACCATGACAATACTTTTGCCGCTTCCCTGAGTATGCCAGATGATTCCGCCTTCATATCTTTTTACATGCTCTTGGGCTGCCTTTATTCCAAAATACTGGTGAACTCTTGGAAGCTTCTTCATTCCAGCATCAAAAAGAATAAAATCATGCATTAACTCAATAATTCTTTCTTTATTGCACATCTTTATAAGGTATTTATCAAGCTGTAAACGACTGTTATCCTCAATATCTTCCTTCCATGTAAGGAAGAATTTTTCCGGAGTCTTGATTGTACCATATCTGAGTCCTTCAGTATCATTTCCAGCAAAAACAAATTGAACTGTAGAAAAGAATTTCTCAATAAAATCCTTATTCTGATTTCTTATACTTTGGCGTATACCATCACCTATAGATACAGTACTTCGTTTAAGCTCAAGAACACCTATTGCAATACCGTTTATGTAAAAGACGATATCGGGTCGTTTTTCTTTTTCTTCAATTACTGTAACTTCTTCCGCTATGTAAAAATCATTTTCCAGCGGATGATCCCAATCAATCAAATGAATTGTTTCAAAATTTTCCCCAACACCTACCTTAACCTTGACACCATAACGAAGTAGACTGTAAACTTTTTTATTTCTATTGTACAGGTCCTCATTATAATTGGTAGATGTGTGCTGGAGCTCATGAATTGCTCTTTCAATCTGGTTTCTGGTATATCCTCTTTTAGCCAGATATGCCGTCAGCAATACATCTTCGATGTTCTTATTGTCCAGCCTCTCCTCCCAATTTCCAAGGTAGGTATATTTAAGTTCGTTTTTGAATAAAGCAATTATGCGTTTCTGCGTTTCCCTCTCAATCTGTCCTACATTCGGCATAGCTGTCCTCCTTTGGTGATGCATGATTTAATTGGAGTTACTTATTTTATATACATTTTATCATATTTTGTATTATTGGGATTATTTTTTGTTAAATAAGTCTTATTTTGCCTGTTAATAAATTTTGTATCATTCCTTGCTTGATTTTTTTGTATTTTTCAAGTTTTGCTTCTAATGCGGTTATTTCAGCATCCATGTCTGATAGAACTTTAACTATAGCTCTTTGCTCATCTATTTCTTTTGGTAACGCAATTTTAAATGTGCTCAAATCTTTATTTGTAATCTGGTTAATTGTAGCTCCCATAACTTCATCAATTTGTTTTTGAATAATGTTTGTTTGGAATTGATAATAAATAAATTTTGAGTATTGACTTCTATATAAAGACATAAATGCACCAAATGCACTGTCTTCAGCCTTTTCATCAATTAATGCACATTTACCAATTAATTGCCTACTTCCATTCCTTACACAAATTAAAATATCATCCTTTTTTACAATAACTCGACTTGGCAATTCCATGTCTACATATACATTATCATCAAATGCGAGCTTTCCATTTTGTACATTTGATGATCTAAGCACAAGGGTACCATATTCTTTTACATTACTTGGGCTGTAAGTTAAGCCTATTATAATTTGCCCAACTTCACCCATAGAAATATTATCCCAATCCACAGGAATTATTCCTACTTCAGTTCTCTTATATTCCTCATTTTTTTTAGCGTACTCTTGAAGCCGTCTCTTTCCTGTAAGCAATTCCTGCATAGCTCCCTGTCTAATTGCACGTTTTTTATCAATGAGCTTTTCCAAAGACTGCATCAATTCATCTACATCATAAAGAGCAGTTGAAATTGCAGTTTGTTCATCTTTTGATGGTGGGAGTGGTATAGGAAACTTGAATAAATCCGCTAATGTAATACTAGCTTGATTTGCATTTCCTCTGAATATAGTCTCAATATATTTTACATACCTCTTAGTTCTAAAATGATTCAACAATAACCTTTGCAGATACATATTTTTTTCTTTATTACGAATTAATACTGCATTTTGATTCAATAGGCTTCCCGCATACTTTTTCGTTATCAATATTACTTTACCTACTAGTGAATCATACATTGGAGGCTTTGAACCAACAGTAGAAAAAACTAAATCGCTTTCTAGAAGTTCCCATTTTCTATGTTTAATATAACTATTAACATTAATATAAATAGCATTATCGTCCTTGATGGAGTCATAAGTAGTATCACTAATTCTAATAATTCTTATTCCGTCTGTGCAATAATCAGTTGACTTAAATGCAAACCCTTTTATGTATTCAACTATATCGCCAAAAGAAACTACTTCCCAATCCTTCGGTATCACACCAACCTCAGTCATCTTATACCCATCATCTATTCTCATAGACCCATCCTTCCCAGATGAGCCTTCACCTTTTCCTCATTTTCCCTAACCTCATCCTCCAATTTCCCCAAAGTATTCTCATACCTCTCTTCTAACTCCTTTATCCTCTGAGTCAAACTCTGATTAATCCTGTCCATCTCAGAATGTACATCCTTTTCAACAACCGCCATCCATTTATCTTTCACAACCAAAACCTTGATTTCATCTTCAATAAGTTTAGGATACTTTTCATAAACTATATTATCAAGTTCTACTTTGGTATCCTTTGCCTTCCTGTTTAGCTCTATTTCTTTATTACATAGCTCCAGATACTTTTCCAAAACCGACCTCTCATCAAAAGCATCCTTGTCAACTTCCTTAAGTCTAGCTTGGACGCTAACCTTATTAACCTTTTCAAGTTCTGAAAAATATCCCTCATCACCGCCATGCTCTTCTTCCATCTCTGCTATCTGTGAAGTAACCCGCTCACATTCAGCTTCTAGCATCTCAATTTCCTGCTTTTCCTCACTAAAATACCTGTTAATTACCAATTCCTTTGGCACAAGATCGCAAGTCCAGCCTTTGTCAACCATCTTCTTTTGTTTATTCTCAACCAATATTCTGTAAGTTTCAGCTTTCCATCCGTCAACAGATATCATATAACAATCATCTTGCATGATCTCATCCCAAAAATCCATCAGATGCTGATAAACATCATACTTTGAAATAAGCTTGGTTTCCTTATAATGTGCAAGTATGCTTTCAGACAATTCAAATATAACCTTTTTAGGCACCAAACCTACTTTCATACCTTTTAGCAAATCTATATGCTTGACCTTCCATTCTTTAAAATGAGCTTCCATGGCATCTGAATAAGCTTTGAACTCATTGTGCTTATAAATTGTCTTCTTTATTTCATCCTTTGCCACCTTTAAATCAAAGTACTTTTCCCTTGAACTTTTGGAAAAAAGTGCTTCCTTAAGATTGGGACATACTTCCCAGTACTCGTTCAAAGCATCAATATCATACTTTGGTATTCCACCTAAAAGATGAGCTTCAATATCCTGTAAATCCTCTAATTCCTGGCTGTCTATATATCTTGGAATATTAAGGTTATATTCATTTTTCTCTATCTCTGAAAAAGGCACCATTTTTGAATATTTATCTATTTCAATCTGATTATTAAACACATCCACGATTTTATGAATGTCCATGTGGCGAAGACGGTTTTTGTTTCCATCCTTCATAAAATCTTTACTTGCATCAATCATAAAAATTCCCTTGCGATTTACAGCGTTTTCCTTATCAAGTACTATTATACATGCCGGAATTCCAGTTCCATAGAAAAGGTTTGCTGGTAATCCAATAATGCCTTTTATATATCCCTTCCTTATAAGATTCTTTCGTATTTCCGCTTCTGCATTTCCCCTAAAAAGAACACCATGGGGTAGAATACAGGCACCTTTGCCCTTTCCGCTCTTTAATGAACGTATTATATGCAAAAGATATGCAAAATCGCCGTTTTTAGCTGGTGGTACTCCATATTCTTTAAACCTTTCAAACTCATCATGTTCGGTATCCACCCCATTACCCCAACGTTTATCGCTGAATGGTGGATTTGCCACTACGTAATCAAAGGTCTTTAGCCTGCCGTTTGCATCCTTAAACATCGGATTTGCAAGGGTGTTTCCCTGCTTTATCTCATGCAACGGATTATCATGGAGATACATGTTCATTCTTGCCAAACCTGTTGTTGCAGAATCCTTTTCCTGTCCATAAAGCGAAATCTTAATACCAGCTTCATCTGATACTTTCAAAAGTAATGAACCGGATCCGCATGTTGGGTCATATACAGTTGTTTGAGCATTTACATTTGAAGGATTTATACCAATTATTTTGGCTATTACACGGCTTACCTCTGCCGGTGTATAAAATTGCCCCTTACTTTTACCGCTTTCTGTGGCAAAGTGACGCATCAGGTACTCATAAGCATCACCTAAAATATCATCCCCATCTGCTCTGTTCTTACTGAAATCAAGCTCTTTTCGTTCAAATATTGCGATCAGATTAGTAAGTCGATCTACCATTTCCTTACCGCTGCCAAGCTTGTTAACATCATTAAAATCAGGCATGTCCGACAACTGGTTCTTTTCGGCGATAGGTCCAATAATCTTTTTATTTATATCATCACCAATATTTGCAGTACCTTTAAGTGCAACCATATCCCTGAATGTAGCACCCTCAGGTATTGTAACAGGTGAATATGGCATCCCGGCATATTTATCACTTATATATTTTACAAATAGCATTACCAGCACATAGTCCTTATACTGGCTGGCATCCATGCCACCTCTCAATTCATCACAGCTTGACCAAAGTGAACTATATAATTCAGATTTCTTAATTGCCATTTCTTCATCTCCTATAAATTATTAAAGCCAGTTATATTATATATAACCAGCTTTTTAAAATAAATAGTAAAGGTGAAATTTCAACTAAAATTGTATTAACGCTTCAGGGGGAAGGATAAGTATACCAATGAAATTTCATGGTATACTTTTCCTTCCCTGACTCTGTAGGCCTCTTTGTAAGCCACATCAAAGATACTGAAAGACTCTTATGGTATGACTGCGTAAGCCTTTCTAAAGAATGGGGGGCAAAAAGACCCCGGATTCACTTTGACAGCGGCTTTGAAATACCTTCGTAGAAATGCATTATCAACAAAAATATTGAAAACCCCAGCAGTGGTGCAGTGTTTAAGGCTATGTGAAGATATTGTAATCTCTTGTAAATAGTGATAATATTATGTATAAAAGTAATTTGTACATTAAAACATAATTAGCAGAGGTTGGTGAATTTTATGCCTCATGGAGATGGAGCAACACCTGCAAAAAAATCCGTGCTTTTTATAGAACTGCAAAAGCTTTTTCCAGCTGCGGAAAAAAGGGCTATTGACAATATGGCTTCTGCTGTAAATGAAAGAATTTCCAGAATGAGTGTATCCCAGAAGAAGAAAGCCTTGAAAGAAATTCTTACTGGGGTATCCGAAGAAGCTATAGAAGATATTGCCTATTCTTTTGATGATTGGGCAGAAAAAGTTAAAAGCTTGGTAGAAAGTACAAAAACAGATGGTAATCCTGTGGTAATATATGATATGAAAGAAATTGGGATGAGCCAAGATAAAATAGAAGAATTTACTGCAATTGTATTAGAATCGTGGTACGAAAAAGCAACAGATAATATTGATGGTCTCTCTAAAGCAAAGTTAGGACCAGCACTTGCTGTTGCATTTAATAAAAACACAGGGAAATGTTATGTAGCAAGAAATTTGATACATACAGAAATTATAACAGATAATGATGGTAAGAAATATCCGGCTAATATAAACCTACACCCATATACAGACGAGAGATTAAATAAATTGTATGAATCCAAGGAAGAGAAAGACTATGTGGATGAAAATGGTATTGTAAGAACAAAGAATATATTTGATTCTTATGATTTTACAAAAGGTGCAGGAACACATGCAGAATGTTTAGCTTTAAACGCTTCACTAATTGATGAACATGGCACTGATAGTAATCTGACTAAAACTGATTTGCAGTCAACAACATTACATATAGTAAAAACTAGAAGTGGAGATAAATTTGAGAGGTGCCCGCATTGTAAGTTTATTACATCTGGTTCGAATCTTTCACCTGATTACAAAAAATATGAAGATGAAGTATATAAAGAAAAATATCCAAAGTTAGTATTTGATTGATATAACTTTGATTTATTGAAATATTAATCAGAAAGGCATGTGATTTGAATGAAGATTTTGACAACAAAAGAAATATTAGAAAATGGGATTAATATTGAGGACATGGATATTATAGGAGCAACTTATCAATATATAGACCCCAAAACAAATCAACCGTATAACGGTTTAGGATACTACTTAGGAAGAAATAATCACATACAATCTTATTGCTATTTTTCCAATGGGGTTCAACATGGCGAATGTGTTGAGTTTTATAAAAATGGGAATCCATCTGAATGGTACAATGTTGATAAAGGAATAGGTCATGGTGAGTTTAAACAATGGTATGAAGACGGTTCATTAAAGATTGAGGGATATCGTGAATCTTCTGCAGTTGTAAGATTTAAAGCCTACGACAAAGATGGTAATTTAACTGACGAGAAATCTGGATTAACAGATCAAGAAAAGAAATTTATTAAAAGTATTACTGGAGAAGAAGCAAATGAAAAGTAATAGGTAATCAACAGCTGCTTTCATTAAAGATTATCACATTAGAAATAGGATTATTTTATAACTAAGCCCACAAAATACTTTTCTGTTTTATGGGCTTTTTGTATTAGTTTTCTAGTTGCTACCCCTATATATGGGAATTGCACCCCTGATATTCTCTGCCAATTTCTTGGTTTATATTGCTTGTAAACATGCAAAAATTGCTGTAATATTATATTACAAGGAGTGACACCATGAAACTTCCAAACCAACATTTTACCTTCAGGCAGCATATGAGGACCAATGATTTTGAACTGTTCCACTACAATGACAGCATTCCTGTTGAAGTGGATTTCCACAATCATGACTTCTATGAAATATATATGTTCCTTTCAGGAAGCGTTACATATGTTATTGAGGGAAAGTCATACAGATTAAGGCCTAAAGATATTTTGATCGTAAATAACAAGGAGCTTCATAAAGCCTTCATTGAAGAGGGAGTCCCCTATGAAAGAATTGTTATCTGGATTAACCCGGATTATATAAAAAGCCTGTGCACTGACAAAACCAACCTTTTTATAGCCTTTGACTCTACATCGGTCAATAAGTATAACCTTTTAAGGCTTAATCCCGATACTTCAGAATATATTTACAATATTGTTGAAAAGCTGGGTATTGCCTGCAGCAGCTTAGCTTTCGGAAATGATATGCTGAAAAAAGCATATCTTTTAGAGCTGCTAATTTTCCTTAACCGAGCATTTCAAATGCCCATGGGTAAGGAAACCCAATCGGACATAATATATAACGATAAAATCAATAATATAATACAATACATTAATGATAATCTAAACGGTGATGTCTCTCTTGAAACCCTATCTTCCCGGTTCTTTCTAAGCAAATATCATCTTCTCAGGGAATTCAAAAAAAATACCGGTTATACCGTTCACAGATATATTCAGCAAAAAAGGCTCATCATGGCCAGAGAGCTTCTAAGGCACAATAAACAGGTAACCGAAGTATGTATTCAATGCGGCTTTGGCGACTATTCCAATTTTATAAGGGCATTTAGAAAAGAATTCGGCACCTCTCCCAAAAAGTATAGTAAAAAGCTATAGCCTCTATTAATAGCAATATTTGCAATATTTCCGGCAATAAAAGCAATAAAAATGGCACTTTCGTCCTTTATAATAATATTATAAAAATCAGATTAGTAGTATTCAAAATTAATTGATTTTTATATGGAAGAAAGGTGGATCATTATTATGAAACTAAATAAAAACGCAATTAAAGAATGCTCAATGTGGAAAGAAGCAAATATAGAAATACCAGGTTATGACATTGATGAAATGGTTTCTAAAACAAAAAAGAATCCTACCTGGGTACATTTTGGAGCCGGCAATATATTTAAAGGCTTCATCGCACCGCTTCAAGACAAGTTGTTAGGTTTAAAGAAAGCAGAAACAGGGATAATCGTTACAGAAACTTATGATGTTGAGATAATTGACAAGCTGTATGCTCCCTATGACAACTTAAGCCTTTTAGTTCTCATGAATCCTGATGGAAGCCTCAAAAACAGCATAGTTGGAAGTATAGCTGAAAGTCTTGTAGGAGATACTTCAAGGCAAAATGACTGGCAGAGGCTAAAAGAAATATTTGAAGAGCCATCGCTTCAAATGGTCAGCTTAACCATAACCGAAAAGGGTTATGCTCTAGCAGGTGTTTCGGATGATTATTTAAATGATGTAAAACATGACATAGAAAACGGCCCCGAGCTTCCCAAGCATATAATGTCCAAAATTGCTTCATTGGTATATTCCAGATATCTAAAAGGTGAGCTGCCAATTGCTTTGGTCAGTATGGACAACTGCTCAAAAAACGGAGAAGTTCTTCAGACCTCCATCAGTACTATAGTTCAACATTGGATAAAAAATGGTTTTGTAGATGATAAATTCCTTGATTACCTTGATAATGGTAAGAAGGTATCATTCCCATGGACAATGATTGATAAAATAACCCCAAGACCTTCGGATAAGATTAAAACAAGGTTAAGTGAAATAGGATTTGAAAGCACTGAAATAGTATGTACCGATAAAAACACATTCATAGCACCCTTTGTTAACGCTGAGATATCTCAGTACCTGGTAATTGAGGATCACTTCCCCAACGGCCGCATGCCCCTTGAATCAGCAGGTGTTCTGTTTACCGACAGACAAACAGTAAATATGGTGGAAAAGATGAAGGTAGGAGCCTGTTTAAACCCTCTGCATACTGCACTTGCCGTATTCGGGTGCCTCTTGGGATACCAGTCAATTGCAGATGAGATGAAAAACCCACACTTAAGAAAGTTGGTTGAAAAAATCGGCTATGATGAAGGACTTCCTGTTGTAGCAAATCCCGGAATCCTTGAACCTAATGACTTTATTAAAGAGGTTATTGAAGTACGTTTCCCAAATAAGTATATACCTGATACACCTCAAAGAATTGCTACCGACACATCACAAAAAATACCTGTTAGGTTTGGTGATACAATTAAAACATATGCTTCCAGTGATCAATTGGATGTAAACAGCCTAAAGTTTATTCCATTGGCAATTGCAGGTTGGTGCAGATATTTGATGGGTATAGATGATAATGGTGAAATAATGGAATTAAGCCCTGACCCCATGCTAAGTGAACTTAAATCACATATCGCGGGAATTAAATTTGGTGATGTGGCCTCAGTGGGTGAGCACCTTAATCCTATTTTATCAAATGAAAAAATATTCGGAATAGACCTTTACTCAACCGAATTGGGCAAAAAGGTGGAAGGATATTTCAAGGAATTGGTTTGTGAAAAACATGCGGTAAAAATGGTACTGGAAAAATACCTTTAACTAAAAACATACATAACCCAAGGAGGAGGATGAAAGCTTATGAAAATGACATTCAGATGGTTTGGTGTGAATGATGACAGTATAAAACTTGAGGAAATAAGGCAGATTCCTGGAATTACAGGAGTTGTAGGAGCACTTTATGATGTTCCTGTCGGTGATGCCTGGCCTATGGAAAAAATACTGGAATTAAAAAGAACTGTAGAAAATGCTGGTCTTGAACTGGAAGTAATAGAAAGCGTTAATATTCACGAAGACATAAAACTTGGACTTCCCAGCAGAGACAAATACATAGAAAATTACAAAGAATCCATTAGGAACCTTGGAAAAGTGGGTGTTAAAGTTATCTGCTACAATTTTATGCCTGTATTTGACTGGTTAAGATCCGAACTGGCCTGGAAGCTTCCGGACGGTTCAGAAGTACTATATTATGACAATAACATTATTAAGGATGTTGATCCAATAAAGCTGGTTGAAGATATGGCAACTAACTCAAACGGATTTTCACTTCCAGGCTGGGAACCGTACAGGCTTAAGGAGCTTAAGGATACCTTTGAAAAGTATAAGAGTGTTGATGAAGACAAACTATTCTCTAACTTGAAGTACTTCCTTGAAAACATAATTCCTGTATGCGAAGAAGTTAATGTAAAAATGGCTATTCATCCTGATGATCCGCCGTGGTCACTATTTGGACTTCCAAGAATAGTCACTAATAAGGAAAACCTTGAAAGGCTTGTTAAGCTGGTGGACAGTCCCTATAACGGCTTAACGCTTTGCAGCGGTTCTTTAGGCTCTAACCCTGAAAACAACATACCTGAGTTGATAAGATATTTTGGTAAAATGGGAAGAATTCATTTTGGACATGTGAGAAACATAAAGTTTGTGTCGGAAAGAACCTTCCATGAAACATCCCATCTGTCATCCGACGGTTCCTTCGACATGTTTGAAATAATGACGGCATACCACGATATAGACTTTAAAGGCTACATTCGCCCTGACCACGGAAGAATGATATGGGGAGAAAAGGCAAGACCGGGTTATGGACTCTACGACAGGGCTTTGGGTATTGCTTATCTGAACGGCATCTGGGAATCCTTAAACAAGATGGCATAACCCAAGTCATAGTCCAGTATCTTTAGCTTAGGAATACTAAAATTACTTCCGAATTCTACTCGGCTGGTCGTTTAGCTTCGCTAAACTGCTCGCCATGCATTCTGGGAGTTGACGAGTTAAGTCCACATATAAGAAATGCCTTAGAAATAACTTCGTATTCTAGAGGACAAAATCCCGACGATTTAACGGGGTTTTGGACGATGAGAATAAGATGTTATTTCTAATACATTACAAAGCTAAATTTATAGCGGAAATTATATTTTAGTTATTACTTATATTGATATAATCTTATCTTACATAAGGCATGGTTGAAATATCACTTCCCATTTTGGCGTGTGTTCACGAGTTATGTGAACACGAAAGCCAAATTATACGGTAAGTTATATTTTCAACATAACATAAATAAATATAAATAAATATATTTATATCTATTTATAAACGAAGGGAATCATTAATATGAATCAAAAAAGTCATGAAATTGATTATGAGATCATTGGCAACGAAATGCAGTTGGTTGAAATAGAGCTGGATCCTCAAGAAAGTGTTATTGCAGAAGCAGGTGCAATGATGTATATGGACGGGTCTATTCAGATGGAAACTATTTTTGGTGATGGAAGTAATACAGGCGGCATAATGGGAAAATTCCTAACTGCGGGAAAGAGACTCTTAACCGGAGAAAGTCTTTTTATGACCATCTTTACCAACAATGGATCCGGAAAACAAAGGGTGTCCTTTTCAGCTCCATACCCTGGCAAAATAGTACCCATGGATTTAAAGCAGTATAATGGAGAAATAATTTGCCAGAAGGATTCTTTCCTTTGTGCTGCTAAAGGTGTGTCAGTTGGGATTGCATTCAATAAAAAAATCGGTGCAGGATTGTTCGGCGGAGAAGGTTTTATAATGCAGAAGCTTGAAGGAGATGGTTGGGCTTTTGTTCATGCTGGTGGAACCATAATTAAAAAAGAACTACGCCCTGGTGAAACACTTCGTTTAGATACCGGCTGCTTGGTTGCTCTTACAAAGACTGTGAATTACGATATACAGTTGGCAAAAGGTATTAAATCAGCAATATTCGGAGGTGAAGGTTTATTTCTTGCCACTCTCTCAGGTCCCGGTACAGTTTGGCTGCAGTCATTACCATTTAGCAGGCTGGCAGACAGAATTCTGTCCAATGCTTCTAGGAAATCAAATGATTAAGGCTCCATTTTAGGTAGAATTTCAAACATATTCGAAAACCGTTAATACGGTTACTAATTAAATATAAAACAATGAAGGAGCAGAAGTCATATTTTGGCTCCTTCATTGCTTATTATTTATAAAAAGCTTTCTGTATCGATCAAGGTTATTTAGTGGGCTGAATTCCTCATCCTCTTTAAGATAACCAAGTAACTCCGGGCTAAGATTTATGGCCTTCTCCAGATCTTCCAGCGACTGTTCTTTACATCCTAAATTCACAAAAAATGATGCCCTGTTATAATATAGAAATGAGCAGCTTTTGTTATGCATTATTCCATTACCTATTACATCTATAGCAGTTTTATAATCATTGTTGTTTTTATAGATTATAGACAGATTTAGATATGCATATGGGTTGTCCTGTTTTAAGCTTATAGATTTATTATATTCATCTATAGCTTTTTCAGTATAACCTAACTTATACCAAATAACACCCATGTTAAAATGAGCTTTATAATGGTTAGGATCTATCTCAATGCTTTCTTTGAAATGCTTCAAAGCTTCCATGTTATTATCCATTTCTTCGTATATTACACCTAGATTATTATGGGCCCAGAAATCATCAGGTACAATTTCAATTACCCTATTATATGCTTCTATGGCCTCTTCCTTTCGACCCGCATCATCCAAAACATTTGCCATAAAAAACCAGGCTCTGCTGTATAGCGGGTCTAATTCTATTGCCTTTTTATAATATTCAATAGCACCTTCATATTCGCCTGAATTGTCATATAAAGTAGCCAGCCCGTAGTAAGCCCTTGCTTCTCGGTCGCTAACCGATAATATCTTCAGGTAAAACTCTTCCGATTGTTTTCGTTTACCAATAGAATCGTACAAAACAGCCATACTAAGCAAAAGTTCTATATTTTTACCACTCAGCTTTAGTTTCATTCTATAAAAAACCAATACCAATTTAGCAAACATACTTTCCAATTTTTCTTTAATATCTTCAAAAGTAACCATGAATCAGCCTTATGCCTCAAAATTGTATTTTTATACCAGTATATTATTTACTATTTTACAGATTTCTAGCTTATATTTGTTAATAAAAAAGTGTCCACCATCAAACTCATAAAATGCACAAGATCCATTAGTCATACTCTCCCAATTTTTCATATCATCAAAAGAGATTAGCTTATCTTCCCTGCCATTTATAATGGTTATATTACAGCCAAGCTTAAAATTATCATTTTTAAACCTGTACATTTTCACAATATTAAAATCTCCTCGTAAAATAGGCAGAAACATGGTTTTAAACTCTTCATTTTCAAACAACTCCATATTAGGACCGCCATAATCTGATACATGCTTTATAAAGTCATCATCACTCAAAATATGTATATCCTTACAAATGCTTTCGGTGTTAGGAGAATTTCCTCCCGAAAAAAATATGTGCTTGGGTTCTTTCATTTTTGCCGCTTTAATTTTCCTTATGACTTCATATGCAATGATTGTCCCCATGCTGTGACCATAGATGGCATATTCTCCTTCATCTATCTCCTTTGATATTATGCTGAATACATCAGAAACAGCCTCTTCCATACTTTCATACAGAGGCTCACAAATCCGCTTACCCCTCCCTGCTAATTCGACAGGCTTAACATCAATTGCTTGATCCAAGCTCCTCTTCCAGCTTAAAAACACTGATGCCGATCCTCCTGCATAGGGAAGAAAAAACAGTCTTATTCCTTTCAATCTAATTTCCTCCTATAGTACTATATTAAAAGTGATGCATCGTATCCGCCATATTATAACATAAAGGCTTTGTATTGTACAAATACAAAGCCTTTAATTAATTCTCAACCCTTTAATTAATTCCCATATGTAAATGATGATGTACCTCTTACAACTTCAATTATCTTCCTTCCTGCTAGTGCACCTTGGCCAACTGCTGTAGCTATTTGCTTAAACCCTCCCGTACAATCACCGGCAGCATATAAACCATCAATATTTGTTTTTTGGTCTCTATCCACGACAATTGATGTACCTTCTGTTATTATCCCAAGTTTTCTGGCAAAGTCAATACTGGAAGCACTTTCATCAGCTATAAAAAGTCCGTCCAACTCCTCTTTTGTCCCATCTTCAAAACAGATATGCTGTAGTACTTCATCACCTTCGAGCTTTATGATTCTTTTTTCCACAACATTGAAGTGCTTAATTGCATCAGCATAACCCTTACATTTAAGTTCCCGGCCATTTGTATAAATGGCAATATCCTTTGTAAAAGCCTTAAGTTCTTCTGCTTCATGAACTGCAAAGTCTCCGTGGCCCATAACCCCCACTTTCAACCCTCTATAGAAGAAACCATCACAGGTGGTGCAATAGCTTACGCCATTTCCCTCAAATACATTCAACCCTTCAATATCCGGTTTCTTTTGAGGCTGTCCTGTGGCTAATAAAACAGTTCTTCCTATGTATTTGTTTTTAGCTGTTGTCACTTCAAATTCTTCATTTTTAACTATACCCAGTGCTTCTTCATTAACAATCTCGGCACCTAATCTTAATGCCTGAAGTTCACCTGCTTTTAATAGTTTATTGCCGTTTATAGTTTCTACAAATCCAAAATAGTTCTCAATTTTTTCAGCCTTTGCCAATGCACCGTCATCTTTTCCAATTATCAATGTCTTAAGATTTGCCCGCACTGTGTAAAGTGCTGCTGAGAGTCCTGCAGGACCTCTTCCAACAATAATCACATCATATATCACAGTATTCTTCTCCATTAAATTTATATTATTGCAATTACTATATGTTTTGTAATAATCGTTTTACATTTTAAATTATTGCAAAACATTTGGCAGAGCAAATAACGAAAGTTTCAACGTAATACTTTTTCCAGTTCCTCTTGCAGCAGTTCCCATCCAATGCGGTCAAGAGTATTCCTAAAACGCTCACCCGATCTGCCGTGTTTTTTAAAAAACTCAAGCGTGGTTTCAATTACCATATGAAGCTGCTCTTTAGAAAAAATTACAGGGAAAAGCTGTTTTCCTATAGCTATCCTATTACCAAACAACCCTCCGAAATATATCACAAATCCGCTTTCACCTTCCCATGCCCCTCTAGGGCAAGACTTTACGCAGCGGCCGCAATAGTTACAAGCACTTTCATTATATTGCAATGTTTGGCTCTTATTATCAACAGTAATTGACTTCTCCCGACACACTTTCTCACATAGTCCACAGTAATTACATTTACTTTCCAGCCATTTTGGCTTCATTGCACCTTTTATACCAAGATCATTCTCCTCAGCCTTAAGGCAGTTATTACGGCAGCCTGTTATTCCAAACTTAAATTTATGAGGCACCTCTCTGCCATAATACTTTTCATCGAATTCTACAGCAAGAGAGGTCGTATCAATTAAACCGCTGGAGCAGATTGTACTGCCCTGACATGCTGTTATGGTCCTCACTCTCGCTCCAGATGCTGCACTCTGCAAGCCGGAACTCTTGAGCTCACCTTTAACAGCTTCAATATCTTCAAGTTTAATGTACGGTATTTCTATACTCTGCCTTGAAGTCATGTGAATATATCCCCTACCATACTTTTGGGCTATTTCATACACCTTTTGTAACTTATCCGCCTGGATTTGCCCACCGGAAATCCTTATCCTTAATACAAAATATTCTTTATCCACCTGCCGTATAAAACCGTTCTGTTTTAATTCTTTATAATCAACCTGTGCCATAATAGTCCCACCCTTTATTACAAATAATATTCTAATATTATATCGTGTTTTTTTAATAAATTGCAAACCGCATCTACAGCACCTTCGGAACTAATAGTTGCATCAGGCTTGAAGTTGCTAAAAGAAGATTCATCTATGTTTATTATGAGTATCTCATTAGGTTGATTCAATAGTTTAAGCTTTTCCGCCTCATAATCATCCAGGTTGAATATTGATGTAATAAAAATCTGACCTGAATCGGTAAATATTCTTGCCAGTTCTCCAATCTGCCTTATATGTTCATCCCTGCCCTCATAACTGGATACTCCATCTGAGACAAGTCCATGCAAAAGGCTGGATACCCCCAAGTAGTAGGCCTTGAATTTCAGCTTAAAAAGCTTGTTTTCCAATTCTTTTCCTATATTTTGTATAACATTTTCATTTCCTTCATTACCTGAAGTGATGACTATAAACTTTGCCTTGTGTCCATATACATCTTCTCTCTCTGTAGATGAAATAAGGCTTTTTTCCCATAAAAATTCCCTGTCTTTAATGTGCTGAAGCAGTGTATTTTCAGAGTCAGATACCCCTTCTAAAATGATTCCTCCGCCTGATATCTCATAGTTATCTACTATTACAAACCTTCCTGTGAACTCTATTTCAGAAATAGGATCAAAAGCAATAGGCTTGGTAGTTTCCAAAATACACTCAGCCACATCATGCCTTTCAACCTGGTCCTTAAAAGTATCGATATTTAATTCCGCGGCATCAATAATACTCAGTATCTCAACCAATTTCACAGCAATTCTCAGAGTTCCAATTTTGAGTTTGTAAGTTTTGTTTTTAACAAGCGGTGCTTTACCCACCCAGAATATATTTACCCTGAAACGGGAGCTTACCTCAGGCAGTTTTTCATTTGCTTTAACCATTAACTCGCCAGGTTTTATATATATCTGGGTATTTAACGTCACACCAATAGCCTCATCAGCATATGCCGTATCCCTTGACTTTATATTGAAGCCCTCTATGCTTTTAATTACACTTCTCTTTTGTGAAGGTAAAAAAACGACTTCATCTCCGGCACGCACTGTGCCGCTTAAGATAGTACCTGCTACAATTCTCCTGTCATCGCCTTCTTCAGTAAACTTGTAAATATCCTGGACAGGCAAACGAAGTGGAAGTTCCTGATTTTCCTTCTTATTCACAAATCCGTCCAACTGGCTTAGCACAGTAGGTCCATCATACCAATCGGTATTGGGTGACTTGCTCGCAATATTGTCTCCGTTAAAAGCACTGATAGGTATGAAATTCACCGGTTTTATATTTACCTTATTCAAAAACTCAGTAAATTCAGAAGTAATTGAGTTAAATACATCTCTATCAAAATCCACCAAATCCATCTTGTTTACCAACACAACAACCTGTCTAATTCCCAACATGGAAACAATATGTCCGTGCCTCTTTGAGTTTTCCTTAATTCCTTCCTTTGCATCTATGACTAAAAGTGCAGCCTCAGCCCTTGATGCTCCGGTAACCATGTTTTTCAAAAACTCAATATGCCCGGGTGCATCTATAATTATATAATCTCTTTTTCTTGTTCTAAAAAAGCATCTTGCAGTATCAATGGTGATTCCTTGTGCCTGCTCATCCTTTAATGCATCTAGTAGGAAAGCATATTCAAAGGGTCTGGAGTTCTTTCTGCAATATTCCTTAACCGATTCAAGCTTACCATCTGGAAGGGAGTCTGTGTCAGCCAGGAGCCTGCCGATCACCGTACTTTTACCGTGATCCACATGTCCAACTATGACAATATTCATCTGTTCTCTAGTCTCCATATTACATATACCCTCCCCTTCTCAATGTTTCAAGACCTCCGCCGTCATCCTTATCCTGAGCACGGCCTGATCTTTCAGCTATATTTGCAAATTTACCGCTCTTTAATTCTTCAATAATTTCACTTACATTCTTAGCAGTTGAATCCACCGGCAAAGTGCAGGGATAGCATCCTAATGATCTATAACGTTTACCGTCTCCCTGGTCAAAATACAAAGAAGTAATGGGTATGTTCTCCCTCTCAATATATTCCCAGATATTCAGTTCAGTCCAATCAAGCAACGGATGAATTCTTATATGGGTCCCTGGAGCAAAATCCGTCTTAAACTGGTTCCAGAATTCAGGAGGCTGGTCACCTACATCCCAGTCATTTTCCTTATCCCTCGGAGAGAAATAACGTTCTTTTGACCTACTTCCCTCTTCATCAGCCCTTACACCTACAATGACGCCTGTGTACTTCTCCCTGTTTGTGTCAGGTATATATTTACCTGTTGCAAGATCCATCACAAATCTATCCCACTCACCGGACAGGGTATTCTTCAGAGCTTCTGACTTTAAGGACTGGCAGCAGCCGATACGGTCAATTTTTCCATCGGGAAATGTATTTCCCTCAGCTAGTGCCTTGCTGTTTTCTCCATAAATCATGGTCAATTTCCATTCCAATGCGAGGTTATCCCTGTACTTAATCATTTCAGGTATTTTATAATGAGTATCAATGTGTACAAGCGGAATGGGAACATGCCCGAAAAAGGCCTTTCTTGCCAGCCAAAGAAGTACTGTACTGTCTTTCCCAATAGACCAGAGCATGCATATGTTTTTAAATTCCCTGTACGCTTCTCTTAATATATGAACACTCTGTGCCTCCAACTTATCCAAATGATTCATACTTTCTCCTCCAATCTTAAGTGTAACCCGCATTCCTTTTTATCAGGGTTCTCCCACCACCATCTTCCACTTCGAACATCCTCACCAGGTTTTATGGCTCTGGTGCACGGCTGGCAGCCGATGCTTGGAAAACCATTATTATATAAATTGCTATATAGAACATTGTTCTTTTTTATGTATTCCCATACCATGTCTTCTGTCCAAAAAGCTATAGGATTTATTTTATAGATAGAGTGACTTATATCCCACTCAAAGATTTCTATTTCCTGACGCGTCTGTGACTGATCTCTTCTTAATCCGCAAATCCAAGCATCCACGGTACTCAAAACCCTTCTAAGGGGCTTAACCTTCCTTATCTCACAGCATTTTTTTCTTTGCTCAACGCTTTCATAGAAGAAATTCGGACCAAACTTGGAGACTGAGGCTTCCAAGTCCTGGCTTTCCGGGGCATAAACCTCGTAATTAAAGTTATACCTTTGCATGGTTTCAGTCATAAGGTCATAGGTATTTTGAAAATGTCTACCAGTGTCTAAAAAGAAAATTCTTGCTTTGGGATCATTTTTAAGCAAAATGTCTGTAAGAACCTGATCTTCAATAGAAAGGCTTGATGCCAATGCAATTCTGGAACTTCCTATTTCATTAAAAATGTACCTTATAATATCATCCGGGCTTTTTTCTATATAATCATTATTTAATTCTTTTAGATTTAGTTTACTCATTTCTTTTCCCCCTTGAAAGTCCATTAAATCACATAATCTTCGGGTATAAAAACCCTGAAATCTCTGGGCCTTACAAAAATCTTCTGTTTCTCGGTTAGGCCAAGCTTCCTGTATTTCTCTTTGCTGATTTCAGCTTCTATATAATCCCCGCAGTCAAGCCTCTTTAGTTCCAGGTTTACAATAGGACCTACCGCCCTTATAAAAACTATCTCTGCGGCAATAAATTCATTTCCTTTTGCCTCCAGACTTATTTCAATATCATGGGGACGGATATAGCTTATTGCATTTTTATTCATGGTCTCGGCATGCTCAGGTACATCAAGCTTTAATGACCCAATCTCAACTTTCCCGTTATGCACTCTTCCGTGAAAAAGGTTGACGTTTCCCAAAAAATTATATACAAAAGGATTAACAGGATTATCATATACCTCTTCAGGTGTACCTATTTGCTCTATTTTGCCTTTGTTTAAAATCACAATTCTATCTGCAACATCAAGAGCCTCTTCCTGGTCATGCGTTACAAAGACGCTTGTAATAGGATATTCGTCATGCAGCTTCCTGAGCCATCTGCGAAGGTCCTTTCTAACCTTTGCATCCAGTGCACCGAAAGGCTCATCAAGAAGCAATACCTTGGGTTCGACAGCCAACGCCCTCGCAAGTGCTATTCTTTGCCGCTGACCGCCAGACAGCTGTGCGGGATAACGCTTTGCCAGTTCCTCCATCTTTATAAGTGAAAGCAGCTCATGAACCTTTTTATTAATTTCTTCCTTACCGGGCCTCAGCTTTGAAGGTCTGACCTTCAATCCAAAAGCTATATTTTCAAAAACATTCATGTGCTTAAATAGTGCATAATGTTGAAACACAAAGCCGACTTTTCTATCCTGTGTGCTTTTTTGGGTGTTATCTTCACCATCAAAAATAATGCTTCCATTGTCCGCAGATTCCAGCCCTGCAATTATTCTTAAAAGAGTTGTTTTACCTGAGCCGGACGGTCCCAATAGAGCAACCAGTTCTCCAGTTTCTATCTTAAGATTGATATCACTAAGTGCTTCAAATGAATCAAAATGCTTTGTGATATTTGAAATTTCAATGCTCATAGCCATCCCCCATATTCAGAATTTTTTATCCTTCCATCGTCACTGTTTAGAAATTTAGTCATTCCTTAATTGCTGCCTTATCTTCCAATCAGCAATATTTTTAATAATCAGATTTATTATTGCAATTAAAGTGAGCAGTGAAGCTACCGCAAAAGCAGCAGAAAATTTATATTCGTTGTATAGTATCTCAACATGAAGGGGCAATGTGTTTGTAAGCCCTCTGATATGACCTGAAACAACCGAAACAGCACCAAACTCCCCTGCCGCCCTTGCTGCAGTCAACATTACCCCGTATAAAAGTGCCCATTTTACATTTGGAAGAGTTATCAGCCAAAAAGTCTTTAAGCCGCTTGCTCCTAATGTAAGTGCAGCTTCCTCTTCGCTCGTTCCCTGAGCTTCCATTAAAGGTATCAATTCCCTGGCTACAAATGGGAGGGTAACAAATAGAGTAGCAATGACAATCCCAGGAGGTGCGAATATAATCTTTATCCCAAGTGAGGTAAGAAGTTCGGCTAACAAGCCATGACTGGTACTGAAAAGCAAAACAAATATCAATCCTGCAACAACAGGAGAAATTGCAAAGGGCAAATCAATAATTGTAATTAGCAGGTTTTTACCTTTAAACTTGAATTTAGCCACCGCCCAAGCCACTATAAGTCCAAATGCGGTATTTATAGGTACAACAATCGCTATAGTAATAAGGGTAAGCTTTATTGCTTTCATCGCCATAGGATCGCTGATTGCAGCATAGTACACGCTTGCCCCCTGTTCAAAGGCTTTAACAAATACTGAAATCAGGGGAAGTAAGAGCATTACTACAAAAAATATCAATGCAATTGCTGTAAGGATTATCGCAACAAGTTTTGTGTCATTTGCTGCTTTTTTACGGGTCTGATTTATCATATTTATTTTAGTGGGGATACTTCCAGCCATATTTATCACTCCTAATCTATCACTTATCATCTATCTATGCCTGTTACTGGTCCACCATTGGAACACATTAATGATCAAAAGCATTAGGAATGATATAACAAGCATTATGGCAGCTATAGCCGTCCCACCTGCATAATCATACTGTTCCAGTTTTGTCCTGATTAATAGAGGTGCTATTTCAGTTTTTAACGGCATATTGCCCGATATAAAAACAACTGATCCGTATTCACCCAAAGCCCTTGCAAATGCAAGTGCAAAACCTGTTATCACAGCTGGCATCAATTCCGGTAATATAACTTTACGAAAGGTTTGAAATCTTGTTGCCCCAAGACATGCAGCTGCTTCTTCAACCTCAAGATCAATACTTTGCAGAACAGGTTGAACCGTACGCACTACAAAGGGAAAGCTTATAAATATCAATGCTATTGTTATACCTATAGGAGTATAGGATATTTTCACTCCCATACTCGCAAACAACTTGCCTATCCATCCATTTGGGGCATAAAGAGCAGTTAGTGAAATGCCTGCAACAGCAGTTGGAAGTGCAAAAGGTAAATCTATCAAGCCATCAATTATTTTTTTACCGGGGAATGTATATCTTTCAAGAACCCACGCAATCAGGAGCCCAAATACCGCGTTTATTGCGGCTGCCAAAAAAGAAGTACCGAAAGAAATCTTCAATGCAGTAAGTACTCTTTCTGAAAGAGCTATGTCCCAAAGCTTTGCCAATCCCATGCTTGAACTGTTAAGAAAAACCATTGAAACAGGGATCAGAACCAACAGGGTAATATATACTAAAGATAATCCCATAGTTATCCCAAAGCCTGGTATAACACTTCGCTGTTTTAGCTTAAATGATCTTAATGTCAAATTCATGAACTCACCTCGATACTTATTTAGAAAGGACCACCTGAAAAGCTCTGATACTGCCCTATTATTTTATGTAAATCTGGTCAAATATTCCACCGTCATCAAAATGCTCTTTTTGTGCCTTATTCCAGCCTCCAAAAACTTCATCAATGGTAAAGAGCTCTATTTTGGGAAACTGTTCAGCATATTTCTTTGCAACCGTTTCATTTCTGGGCCTGTAATAATTTTTAGCAGCAATTTCCTGGCCCTCATCACTATAGAGATAATTTAAATATTCCTCTGCGACCGCACGTGTTCCATGCTTATCAACTACTGAGTCAACAACAGCTACAGGAGGCTCAGCCAAAATGCTTACCGAAGGAAATACTATTTCAAATTTATTTTTTCCAAGCTCATTGATTGAAAGAAACGCCTCATTTTCCCATGCAATAAGAACATCACCAATCTCACGTTCAACAAAAGTAGTTGTAGCACCTCTTGCACCTGAATCCAGCACAGGGACATTCTTATAAATTGCCTTGACAAATTCCTTTGCTTTCTCTTCATCGTTCCCATTCTTTTTAAGAGAATAGCCCCAGGCTGCAAGATAATTCCAACGTGCTCCTCCTGATGTTTTTGGATTTGGGGTAATAATCTCAACATCTGGTCTTATAAGATCGTCCCAGTCCTTGATGTTTTTTGGGTTTCCTTTTCTTACAAGGAAAACGATGGTTGATGTGTATGGTGTAGAATTGTTAGGCAATCTTTTTTGCCATTCTTTATTAATTATTTCTTTATTTTTATTTATTGAATCGATATCATAAGCCAAGGCTAAAGTGACTACATCTGCTTCGTTTCCGTCAATAACTGTTCTCGCCTGACTGCCTGAACCGCCATGTGACTGTTGTATTGTCACATCTTGCCCTGTCTTATCTTTCCAGTACTTTGTAAAAGCTGTGTTATACTCCTGATATAGTTCCCTGGTAGGGTCATAAGAAACATTTAGTAGTGTAATAGGATTAGTATCTGATGAACTCCCCTGTTTTTGATCCTCATTTCCACCGCATCCGACAAATCCTGCTACTATAGCAATCGTTATGGCGGCAATTAACCTTTGTTTTGCTGAAAATCTTATTTTTGATAGTTTTTTAATTCTTGTACTCATTCTCATCACTCCTAAAAAAATTTTACCTGCCTGTTTTATATTACCCGCAACAATACATTAGTACTCTTATCGTTTTACTAGGTATTCGGGTAATTTTTTATGGGGTATTTAACCCCATAAATTTTAAATACATAGTATTCTTATTTGTTTTGTATGTTTTATATTTTATACCCAGAAGAAATATATGTCAATAGGTTTTTAATATTATTTTAAAACTAAATTAAAAGTGATAAATCTATTACATTTGTCTGTAGCAAATCTATTAAAATCAGTTAATCTTGCTATTTGTCTATCACAAAATAACGTTAAACCGTTGGTTATTTTACTCTGCCAAATGCAAGATTAATACTGATTTTAATTATGTTAAACCGTTCGTTATTTGCTCCGACAAATGTAAGATTATTAACACTTTTAATATAATTTAGCAATTAAGAGTAATGCAGCTTACACCTCACCTTTTAGACCAATTTCCTCAGCTACCTTTTGCATCCCCTTAATAGTCTCCTCTATCAGGAAATCCAGTTCTACTCCCAGTAATTTTGCTCCTTCTTCAATAACGTCACGATTAACACCTGCGGCAAACCCCTTCTGCTTCCATTTCTTTTTTACTGACTTGGTACCCATATCCAAAATGCTTTTATTTGGTCTTAAAAGTGCAGTTGCTGCAATCAAGCCGGTTAGTTCATCAGTAGCATATAAAACCTTTTCCATTCTTTCTATAGGTTCAATATCAACGCATATTTTCCACCCATGGCTTTCAATAGCTCTAATATATTCTTCCGGCCAGTTATTCGATGCAAGAATTTCCCTTGCTTTTTTACAATGCTCCTCAGGGTACTTTTCATAATCAATATCATGCACAAGTCCTATAATACCCCATTTTTCCTCATCCATTTCATTATAAAGCTCCGCAAAATGATACATAACTGCTTCTACAGCCAAGGCATGTTTAATCAAGCTTTCATTCTTAGTGTATTCGTTTAACAAGCTAAATGCCTCATCTCTTGTAGGAATTATCGTTCCCATCCTAGTTCCTTCCTTCTTGATATATTTTATCTTTATGTATCCTTACTTTAACCATTTAATTTTTTTAGCATCCAAACCATATTTTGGCCTAAGTTTTCAAAGGTACGCTTGCCTTCTTCATCGTTTTGGACTTCACCTATATCTCTTGCCAGTGTCATATTCCAATAACTTGATGTCGCAATAGGCATCTCTGCAATGCCAAAGAAAAAATTAATAGCGGAATAGACAAAGTTTGACCCTGCACGTCTTACTGCCACAACAGGAGCACCTACCTTATGCTTTAGCAGGTTGTTATTTGCCTTAGACACATATCCGCATCTGTCAATAAACGCCTTAACTTCAGTAGTCACATTGCTAAAGTATGTTGGCGAGCCTATAATAACTCCATCAGCATCAAAAACCTTTTCCAGAACATCATTTAGTTTATCATCTTGTATTACACAGCGTTTGTTTTTACTTTTAAAGCAACCGCCGCATGCCCTGCAGCCATGTAAAAGCATGCCTCCAAGCTGAACATATTCAACCTCTATACCATTCTTAACCAGTATATTCCCAACTATCTCAAGACTTTGTTTGGTGTTACCATTTACCCTTGGACTGCCGTTAATTGCAATTACTTTCATAATCCTGATCAACTCCTTTATATAACAATTGATTAACCACTTTTAATATATAGAGAATTTCGTATTAAATCAAGTATCTATACTAACAAATTTTAACAATATACAACTAAAAAATTAATTTTCATTCATCTTGATTTGTTTCCTTTGGCAGCGAAAGAATAAATTCAGTGCCATAATCTACTCTACTCTGAACCTCAATACGCCCTTTATGTGCCTCTGTGATAGCTTTCACAATTGTAAGCCCAATACCTGAGCCCCCGGTAAGCCTGTTTCGGGATTTATCAGCCCTATAAAATCTTTCAAATATGAACGGCAAGTCTTCTTCAGGTATACCTGGACCATTATCCTTAACACTTATTTCAGTAATATCTTCCGCACCTTTAACGCTTATCTCTACATTGCCACCTTCAGGTGTATACTTTAAAGCGTTTGATACCAGGTTAATAACTACTTGGCTGATTTTATCCTTGTCCGCAAAAACCTCTTCACTCTCGCCATTAAAAGCAATCTTGATATCCTTATTTTTAAACTCCGGTTCAAAATTTAAAACAATTCTATGGATAAGCTCTGATATATCAAAGCTTGTTTTGTTTAAAACAAGACTTTCGCTTTCATATCTTGCTAATTTTTCAAGATCTCCTACCATTTTATTAATTCTGATTATTTCCTCGTGGCAGCTTTTCAGTCTCTCGGCATCAGGCTTCCAAATCCCATCAATCATTGCTTCCATATGGCTTTGCAATGTTGCAAGGGGAGTTCTAAGCTCATGGGCTACATCGGCACCTATCCTTTTTCTCAATACTTCTTGCTTCTCAAGGGTTCCTGCCAAATTATTAATTGTTGATGTAAGCTGACAAATTTCCTTTGTATTTGATCTTTCCAAAACCCTGTCGGAAAAGTAGCCTTTAGCTATTGATTGTGCACTGCTTATCACTCTTGATATAGGAGAACTTAGCCTTCTTGCAATTATGGTTCCTAATACTAGTGAAAATAGCATTGTGAAAATTCCTATTCCTATAAGGAGTTTATTTAATGTATTTATGAAAGCAAGGTCATTATCGCTTAAATAGTATGGACCATATGAACCGATTTGTATCTCACCGACCTTTGTAAATCCACTGTTTACAGCATATGGTATCTCAGTGTATGTTCCCTTCATATGGGGATAACGACTGCTTACGTTTTGGGCCATATGCTCTATAATCCGCTGGCACATGCCATTGTTATGGACCGTGGCATCCCAAATAATATCTTCATTTTTATCTTTTACCTTTATAATAAGTCCATTTTCAAGTGCTCTTACACCAATAGTCTCAATCATTTCCATGTTCCATTTTCCATTTTCCTGATACTGATGGCTGATTGACGATATAACATCCTTGTTTTTCTGTTCCTGGTTGTATTTTACATATTCCCTGAAATACTTATCAAGAAACAAGTTTGTTATAGCCATTATTAGCACTACACTAATAAGTGCAACAAGTGCATACGAAAAGGATAGTTTGACTTTTAAACTATATTTCACGTTCCCTCCCCCTCTTTTTCTCTAGTTTATTCCCCATTGAATCGATATCCTATGCCATGAACTGTCAAAATATACTTTGGTGATTTAGGGTCAGTTTCTATTTTTTGCCTCAAGTTTTTAATATGGGTATCTACAGTTCTGTCAAAGCCCTCAAAATCCTCTCCTAATGCTATTGAAATAAGTTCTTCTCTTGTAAAAGTCTTTTTTGGGTACTTTACTAACGTCATAAGAATTTTATATTCATTAGGTGTAAGATTTACTATACTGTTATTTTTTCTCACTTCATATTTCAGATTATCTATTATCAGGTCATCACTAAATGAAATAATATTTGAAAGGGGTACAGGATCTTCGGATGTTCTCCTTAATACCGCCCCAACTCTTGCAACAAGCTGTTTTGGGCTAAAAGGCTTGGTTATATAGTCATCAGCACCAATATCAAGTCCCTTAAGGATATCCTCTTCTTCAACCTTGGCAGTAAGCATTATTATGGGAACCCTTGATTGCTTTCTAATTATTTTGCAGGTTTCCTCTCCTGACATATCCGGAAGCATTAAATCTAAAACTATTAAAGAAGGATCTATTCTCTCAAACATATTAAGTGCCTGGTTACCATTGTATGCTTCATGAACCTCATATCCGCTATGTTCAAGGTAGGACTTTACCACCTCAACAATTTTTTTTTCATCATCAACCACTAAAATCCTTTTCCCACAGCTAACCATCTCATCAACCTCCAAGGAATATTTCGTCAAAGCTAGATTAAAAGTGATAAATCTATTACATTTGTCTGTCGCAAATACCGTTGAACCGCTCGTTATTTGCTCCGCCAAATGTAAGATTATTAACACTTATAATCTAGATGTTTTGCAATAATCATTTTACACTTTTAATTATTGCAAAATAAAAACAAAGCCCCTATTAAACAAATACGGGACTGTAAAGCATTACAGTTTGATATCTGTAATTAAGGAGCTTTCATTACTAAAAGGTATTGTTATACGACATCATAGCCTTGATCCTCAATAGCATCCTTTATCATATCAACATTAACCTTTGCCGGGTCGAATTCTATTGTAACTTTTTTTGTTTTCAAATCAACAGTTACGTTTCCAACACCATTTAAAGCTCCTACGGCTTTCTTAACACTGTTTTCACAATGACTGCAAGACATTCCCTCAACATTAAAGGTTTTCACTTCATTTGCCATAATTAAATCCTCCTTATTTTGAACTCTTATTCTCATTCGTTCCACTATCATTATAGACTTTAAACCTTTTAAGACTCAATGAGTTTGTTACCACCGATACTGAGCTAAATGCCATTGCACCACCTGCAAGGACAGGACTTAAAAAGCCTAAAGCAGCAAACGGTATTCCAATTATATTATATATGAATGCCCAAAACAAATTTTGTTTTATTTTTCCCATGGTTTTCTTTGATAGCCTTATGGCAGTAGGTATTGATCTCAAATCCCCTCTCATAAGAGTTATATCTGCTGCCTCAATAGCAACATCTGTTCCTGTACCAATAGCCATTCCAATATCAGCTGTAGCCAATGCTGGTGCATCATTTATTCCGTCACCGACCATTCCTACAACCTTACCCTGGCTTTTTAATTTTTCTACCTCTTCTGCTTTATTTTCCGGAAGAACCTCAGCCAGTACATTTTTAATGCCTACCTGTTTTGCAATAGCATTAGCAGTTCTCTTGTTGTCACCGGTTATCATATAAACTTCTATACCCATTTTTTGAAGGTCTTCGATGGCCTCCTTGGAATGCTCCTTTACTGTATCTGCAACAGCAATAATTGCATCAATACTGTTATTGACTGACATTAGCATTGCAGTCTTTCCTTCATCCTCAAGCTTTGCAATAGTAACTTCAATATCAGCTACATTTAGCCCTATTTCAGTCATAAGCTTCCTTGTACCGATATAGATTTTCTTATCTTTGATAACAGCCTTTATACCTCTTCCAGGTATTGCTTCAAATTTGTCCGGGTCGGATAAATTACCATATACACCTTTTCCTTTTTCATATATTGCAACTCCTAAAGGATGCTCAGAAGATTTTTCGGATATTGCAGATAGATTAAGTATTTCATCCTTACTCAAGCTGCCCAAATTAACAATATCTGTCACTTCAGGCTGTCCTTTTGTTATGGTTCCGGTCTTGTCAAGAACAACACTGTTTAACTTATAGGCTGTTTCCAAGTGTTCTCCGCCTTTAATGAGGATACCGTTTTCTGCACCCTTGCCTGTACCAACCATAATTGCAGTAGGAGTAGCAAGACCCAATGCACATGGGCATGCAATTACCAGTACAGATACTGCACTAACCATGGCAGATGTAAAATCACCTATTACAAGATACCATATTAAAAATGTTAAAACAGCTATACCTACAACCGCAGGAACAAATATACCCGATACCTGGTCAGCAATTTTTTGAATCGGAGCCTTTGATCCCTGGGCGTCCTCAACCATTTTGATTATCTGTGAAAGAGCTGTATCCTTGCCTACTTTTGAAGCCTCAAATTTAAATGTACCAAACTTATTTATGGTTGCACCGATTACTGAATCTCCGACCTTCTTCTCTACCGGAAGGCTCTCTCCTGTTAGCATTGACTCATCTATAGACGAATTACCCTCTAATATCTTTCCATCACATGGTACCTTTTCTCCAGGCCTTACAACTACAACATCTCCAACCACCACTTCTTCTATGGATACATCCTCTTCAATACCATTTCTTATAACCCTTGCAGTCTTTGCCTGAAGCCCCATTAGCTTCTTTATGGCTTCCGAGGTTTTACCCTTTGCAACCGCCTCAAGATATTTTCCAAGGAGTATAAGTGTTATAATCACCGCCGCAGCTTCAAAATATAATTCCTTCATCATACCTTCCTTATGAGGCTGGAAAAAGGCGTTATATATACTAAAGAAATAAGCTGCCGATGTCCCCAGGCTAATGAGAACATCCATATTTGCACTCCTAGCTTTTAAAGCATGATAAGCATTCCTGTAAAATCTAAAACCTATGATAAATTGAACCGGAGTAGCTATTATTAATTGGAAATACTCGTTATGCAAAAATCCAATATCTATATGAAAAAGCATAACTACCATAGCCAGGATAAGGGGTGAACTCAATAAGGCAGAAGCTATAAGTTCAAACCTTAGCCTCTTAATTTCCTTCTCCCGCTGCTCCTTTTCCCTGTCAGCAGCCACTTCCTGAGCCTTCTCAGCTTTGTATCCCAAAAACTCTATGACACCAATAATATCCGATGCTTTTATTTTTGATGGATCGTACTCAACGTTTGCCTTTTCTGTAGCAAGGTTAACAGAAGCCTTTATTACCCCGTCTGTTCTTCCAAGCTTCTTTTCTATTTTTGCCGAGCATGCTGCACAGGACATACCGCTTACTTTAAGCTCAAATCTGGCATTTGCCTGTTCTGTTTCCCTTTCAATTCCGAAACCAAGTTTTTTAATAGCCTCAGTTATTCTGTCACTGTCAACTGATATATCATTAAACTCGACAGTTGCTTTTTCAACAGCAAAGTTAACATTTGCTTTTTCAATACCAGGCAATTTATTTATTGTTTTTTCAATTCTTGCTGCACAAGCTGCACAAGTCATCCCCGATACTTTAAATGATTCCTTCCGTATCACTTTATCACACCCTTTGAATTTTATATATTAACAACCCTATAACTTAGCCACAGCAGCCACCGCCGCCACCCGATCCGCTTGCTGGTTTATAGTCCTTAACTTCATTTTTTATATCATCCAGATTTATATTATTTATATCATCCACTACCTTTACATACCCATTTAACATTCCCATCCAACATTTAAATGTAAAATCTCCTTCCGGAACAAACTCAATCTTATTTTCCCCATCTTTCAAAGTCATCTGCGAGTTGTATTCTGGAAATATAAGTCTGTTGTTGCAATAATTCAGCTGTTCACCATTAATTATGAAATTAGTCTTTACTCCTTTTTGTATAACAATAACCGCAGGAGAAAAACCATAATCATTGACATTAAAGCTTATATCTTGGACTCCATCCTTAATTTTGCCTATTGCAATATCATCAACAGGAATATTACCTCCGATAAATTTTGTAGCTTTTGAGCCTGCTACACAACATCCTCCACCAATAGAACCAGATTGGTCGGAATTATCATCAGCACTACTAATGCCATCATCGGAAACCTTTGTGATATCAGGCACGACCTTAATGCTGCTGCTTATCATGCCCATCCAGCATGTATACACAAATGTTCCTTCCTTTTCAGGTGTAAACTCTATTATATTGTCACCAGAAGTCAGCTTCTCGTTCTCAATTCCAAACTCCTTGGAAGTTATGGCATTGTTACAGCCGTTTAAGCTTTCTTTATCGGCTTTAATTATCCACTTAACAGGAATATCTTTTTGTACAACTATAGGGGTATAGCCTCCTGGCTCAAGGGTTATTGTTACAACCTGCTCTCCACCCTCTATCCTTGCAATATTACCGCTTCCGGATGAAGCTCCTAATGCAAGACCAATATTGTATCCTGAAAGGTTAAATCCTCTATTAAGCATAACCACTCCAAGTATCATGACCAATACTGCACTTACATTAAGCATTTTATGCGTAAACTTGCCGCTTAAAAGTGAACTTATTGCACCAAAACCAAACATCAAAGGAACAGTACCTATACTAAATAGAAACATTGACAATGCACCCGCCAGCATACTGCCTGTTCCCAAAGCGTATAGCTGCATTGCCTGTAGAGGGCCGCAAGGCATTAATCCATTCAATAATCCTATAAATAAAGGCCCTTTTTTACCTGTATTACCATGAATCTTTTTCCCAAATATTTTAGGCATCCTGGGATTAATCTTTCTAAGCCATGGAAAAATGTTTAACATATTTAGACCCATTATCACCATAAATATACCTGATACTATAGCAATTATGCCTTTTGCCGTACCCGAGAAGCTTACCACAGACCCCAAGGCCCCTACTATACCGCCTATAACAGTATAAGATATAACCCTGCCTAAATTGTATAAGGCACTTTGTTTTAACTTTGAAAGCTTTGTAAATCTTCTTTTCTGGCTGTTCTCATCATTATTTATATCGTACTCATTACTGCCAATCTTATGCTGTACACATACCGACAGATTGATTCCTCCGCACATTGCTATACAATGCAGTGAAGTCAGAAGGCCAACAACAAATAGTATACCATATCCCATAGACTGGTTGACTTCAGGTATAAAATTAAAACCTACTGTGTTATTGATAATCAAATACAAAGCTAAAATTATAACACCAATTCCTATAATCTGCCCCGGGCTCATTCTATTTTCTTTAGTGATACGTGATGCTCCTGGTTCCTTTTTTTGATCCACTATATCATTTGCAGATGAAGCTTTACTTTTCACCTTATAATCAAGCTTCTCTATAGTCTTAATAATTCTTTCAATATCAACTCTATTACTGTCGTAAGTAACATAAACTTTCGAACTGCTGTATATGGCTTTAGCTTCTTCCATACCGTCAAGTTTCATTAAAACATTCTCTATTCTCATTTCGCAACTGGTACAGGTCATACCTTCTATATGAAGAGTTTTTTGTATCATTTTTTCTTCCATAGTATACCTCCAGGCACATAAAGTTTAACAATATGTTTTGCAATTATAATATTAAACTTTCAAATCATAGCAAAACATTTTCTTAGGTCTATAAATCGCGTATATTCGATTTATATTTATAATTCTAACAGGAAAATATGAAGATTTTATGTAGGAAATAAAGAGTTGTAATATCGCAATCACTTTTTAAATAGAAAAAGGTGGATTTCCCCACCTTTTCAAGCCTATATTTAGTACATTTCAAAAAATGCATTATTGAGTTTTCCAATTTGAAGTAAACAACTCTTTATTCTTTTCAATTAAATCCTTTGGTATTGTTATATTTGTGCCATCATCTGTCTTTTCATCCTTCATAATAGGAACAGGGTTACATCCTCCCCTTTGCTGCTCAACCATGTCCATTTTAAATCTATTTCCGCAGTTTTGACAAACCAGAGCATCTCCTTGCTGTTTATAATAAGCCTTTGGAGAGCCGTTACATACCTGACATGTGTTAAATGCAGTTCTAACAGTTCCATCTGATGCCTTAACAGCTAACACTTCCATGTTTGTATCTCCTACCTTAAGCGGATAAAACTTAGCTGTTTCAGTTATTTCGGCCTTTGGAATTACCAAGTCGGCAACTGTACTAGATACAGGTGAACCTGTTTCGCTTTCTCCTTTACTTTTTCCACTAAAGACAATAATTAATGCCACCACAAATAATACTACTGCAATACTGGAAAATATAACAATGCTTTTTTTAGATTTATCCATGTTATTTTTTTTACTCATATCACTACCACCTTTTAAAAATTTTATTAAACTTATATTAGCAGGAGTTTGTGAAGATTTTATGGAGATATGAAAATATGCATCTTAGAATTCTTCATAAGTTCTTCATGACTATTGTTTATAATTTATAAAAACATTTGAATAAGCATAATGTTTCAAAACAAATAATAATGGGTATGTTTTATTAGCTGGAGGTGATTATGCCATGGAAAATATATCCTTCGTATTGGCCTTTTCAGCAGGCTTGCTTTCATTTCTGTCACCGTGTGTACTGCCTTTGATTCCCGCATACATAAGCTATCTTACCGGTTCTGCTGTAACTGAAATAACATCTGGAAAGGATAGATTTAACCTGCATTATAAGTCTGTAGGGTTTGTTATAGGTTTTTCAATAATTTTCATAACGATGGGTGCATCAGTGAGTTCATTAGGAAAATTGTTTTCAGAAAATCAAGTTTTGTTTCGGCAAGTAGGCGGAATAATTATAATTGTTTTTGGCCTTCATACTATAGGATTATTTAAAATAAATATGCTGTACAGAGAAAAAAGACTGCTTCCATTTGGTACAAGTAAAAATGTCAGCTCAGTATTTATTGGAATGGCATTTGCTACCGGATGGACACCCTGTATCGGCCCAATCCTTTCAACCATCCTGATTTATGCTGGTAGCCAGGACACAATTGGAAAAGGTATCTTATTACTTACAACATACTCACTTGGTCTTGCCGTACCATTTTTATTAACTGCACTGGCAATTGATAATTTCTCAGTGTATTTTAAGAAATTCTCCAGATTTCTACCTGCAGTCTCTGCTGTAAGTGGAATTTTGATGATTATTATGGGCGTTTTAATTTTTACAAACAAACTCACCATACTTAGCCGTTACTTAAACTTTTTTAACCTTTAGGAGGGAGTAAAACATTATGAAAAAGAACATATTAATTTGGGGTACAGCATTTATTTTAGTAGTTGTTGCTATATTTGTTACAACGAACTATAAGAAAGATAATGGAAGGATAAACAATATATCAGAAAGCCCTCAGGCCGGATCTCAGAACAAGCCTTCTTCCAATGATACTACTGAAGCTAACAAAGCCATAGGCTTTACATTATCTGATTTAGATGGTAATAAGGTATCACTAAAAGATCTTCGTGGAAAAAATGTATATCTGAACTTCTGGGCAACGTGGTGCCCACCATGCCGCAAAGAAATGCCTGCCATAGAAAAGGTATATCAGGATTATAAAGATAAGGGACTGGTTATCCTTGCAATCGATTTAGGTGAAGATAAGGAAACTGTAAAAAACTTTATTAATGAAAACAGATATAGCTTTAAGGTACTTTTGGATTCCGATCAAAGCATTTCATCCAAGTACAACATATCTGCCATACCTGTATCTTATTTTATAGACAAGGACGGAAATATTGTTAACAAAAGAGTCGGAGCTATAGAGGAAGATGAAATGCGGCAATACATCAAAGATTTAGTTGATAAAAAATAAACACTTACATCACAAATGCTTTAGTAATTTAACAGGATCATTAATCTATATATTTCCCCTTAAGCATCATGGAATATTTACAATGTCTGTAATTTGATTTTCACTGCAAAACACTTTAAATGGATTGCATTTCCAAAGCCTGATATATATGTTATAATACTTTATGTTATGCTAAATGAGATTAATCGGCTTTTATGTAGGTATGTAGAATGGAGGATATAAGGTGATAGGTGTAATTGTTAATACGGCAGCAGTTATCATAGGAAGTATAATCGGTCTTATGCTTAAGAAAGGAATTCCTAAAAAGTTCACTGATGCAGTGATGCTTGGAATAGGTTTATGCACCATTTACATAGGAATATCCGGAACATTAAAGGGAAAAAACACCTTAATACTTATAATTTCCATAGTTATAGGGGCTATTCTAGGAACATGGATGGATATCGACAAAAGAATAAACACCATGGGCGATTGGATTGGCCAAAAATTTAAATCCTCATCCGAATCTGTTTCAGTAGCTGAAGGCTTTGTTACAGCCAGTCTTTTGTTCTGTATAGGTGCAATGACAATTGTAGGTTCTTTAAATGCAGGACTATCCGGAGATAATGAGATGCTTTTTACTAAATCGGTACTTGATTTAATATCATCCACAATGCTTTGTGTAAGTCTTGGTATCGGTGTATTATTTTCTGCATCTTTCGTTTTGGTATTTCAAGGCTCTATTGTTTTGTTGGCACAGTTTTTACAGCCTATATTAAACGATTCTGCTATTGCTGAAATCACATGTACAGGCTCTCTGATGATTATTGCTCTTGGACTGAATATCATCGGCCTTACCAAAATCAAGGTAGCAAATTATCTTCCAGGAATTATTGTTGCACCTATTTTATGCTGGATAGCGACATTAATATAATACATAATGTTGTTTCCTAATTCATATATAATCAAAATAGCTGCGACTTTGGTAAGTCCGCTTAATAAATGTGATTCGATATTTCCAATTGTAGCATTTTGGCATCCAATTTATGACCATTCAGCAAAATGCTTTTTTCATGGCATTCAAGCACATTA
The DNA here is from genome assembly GCA_023430975.1 of Bacillota bacterium. Taxonomy (GTDB): domain Bacteria; phylum Bacillota; class Clostridia; order Acetivibrionales; family DSM-2933; genus Pseudobacteroides. Next base: position 73,811 of record JAEYYB010000071.1, read on the forward strand.
GCCAGTAACAAAGCCCATAAAACTTTCAATAAAATCAAAAGGACTATTTTCAAGATATATAGAATTGAATTCTCTTATAAACCTAACTCCTTCAATTGGAATAATAGCTAATGTTCCCGATTCTACTTCACGCTTAACAGCTTCTTTTGAAATAATTGTATATCCCAAGTTTGCTTCTACCAAGGATTTTATAGCTCCGATGCTACCCATTTCCATATAGATCTTCATGTCCACAATATTATACCCAAGCTCCTTAAGCTTATTTTCAAAAATCATTCTAGTTCCTGAGCCCTTTTCCCGCAGAATAAGCTTACCATCATTTAAGATTTCATTTATTTTTACTTTTTCTCTCATTATATGGTTCAGGGTTGTTTTTTGTTGTTTGCATTACTGTATTCTTTATCAGGCGGTATAAAAAGTAAGTAATAACAAATCCATTTTATGATGTTCTCTTTCCTTAAAACCTCATCCATTATTTACAATAACGAGCTTTACAGTTTTGCCCATACTTTATTATCCAAAGCACCCTCTTTTGAGCAATTAAGCAGACAAGTCTAGAAAAAGTAACGGCACCGTTAAATCTAATCCTAAAGAGGTTTTAAAAGCTGCCAAAAATGATTTTGGCAGCTTAGCACTTCAAAATAGCTCTTTCTTACAAACTCATTAAAATATTTTCAAGTAAAGATTCATATGTTGTTCACCATAGTTAGCTCGTTAGATATGCATTCTTATAAAGCGAGAACTTGCTCTATTTTCTATAGTTCGAAGATACAACAGTATAAGACTTTATTTCTGCCCGAGGTCTCCTTCTTTACGTATAGCAGCCTGGGCCCCCGCAATCAAATACCAACAATCTCATTTTTTCACATTATGGAACACTTCTTGTTATCAAGTGTGTCAAAATACGCCTCATATCATATATGGTGAATAAATCATTTCAAAGTCATCACTGTTATTGTTTATGTCCATCTTAAAAATCTCAATTCCTAATTTCTTTGATACTGAATATAGCTTTCTATTATTTCTGTTACTACAATTTTTACCTAAATAAATTGCTTTTGCCCTAACACCTGTTTCATTAAGCAAAATTCTTTTTCCAAATGACACTTTATCTATGTTAGGATATAATATTCTATATTCATTTTCGTGCCGCCATGCTTTATGTTTTCTACAAAGTGCATTGATGATTATAAATTGATATTTTAATAACTCTGCATCATTAGGAGGTATTTTACCTTCAACTGCCTGCGCCGCAAGATGAATAAAATTTGCAATAATAGAAGCAATCTTATGTCTCCCTGCTTCATAAATAGCAGGATATAATACTATAGGACTAACTACCTCATATTCAATGCAAATCCCATGATGGTTATTTGCGTAGTATGCCCACATAGGCATATTATTTAAAGGATGTATATCATTCCCCACAGAAGAAAAACTAATAACTAAAAAGCTATTATTTATATTTTCAACATATTTTTCAACTACTTCTAATGTGTTTCCTGATTCTATTATTTTTTTCTCATCTAAATAGATTGATTTAAATTCAAATGGGTCGTTTAGGCTTGAATATTTAGATGCCCATATACAATTTTCTTCGATTGTTTCTATATTTCTACTGTTTATCTCCGGGTTGCCTCTATCATATAATGGTAAAAATTTAAAAACACTCGTAGGAGCCTCTGTCATTCTATATTTTTCAGCATCATCAATGCTGTTTTGAGCTAAATCAATGTATTTATTTATATCAATCACATGACTCCCCCTTATCTTTCTGTCTTTTAAGCTTTTTTATTGTAATAACCATTATAATAACAGTTATTTAACACCCCTCAAAGCGTCTCTTTGTGCTTTAAGGTCTTTTTGGATTGCATTAATATTTGACTGTAATTTTTCAAATTCATTGCTATTTTTACATTCATATTGTCCGCCTATCACCTTGTCTATGTATCCTATTGGCTCTCTACACAAATCAAGCGTGTTATTAAATTTTTGTGGAATTTCTGTCTCAATATTTTGAAGATGTTCTTTAATTTTCTTATACTTCTTTTTTATTGTTTCTTCACTCGTCCCTCTGTTATCTCCAAATATACTTAGAATCTGATTATATACTTCCTTAGATTTTATTATCTCAGTTAATGCCATATCAATCTTTTCTATATCTTCAATAAGAATTATCTTATGATAATATTTTTTTGTTTTGCACCAAGCTATAAATGATGCTATTGCACATGCAACTGTTACTATTGTACCGAATAAAGAAGCAATATTCCAGAACATTAATCTTCGCCCTTTCTACATCTTTCCATATAATGGGCATACTTTTGCATATCACCATATAATGCAGGAAATACTTCTTCCCATCTGCCATCTTCCATAAATGATTGTGCCAGTGATTCACAAAAATGGTAGTCACCATCTTTACCTGTAATCCTATAAACCTTTGTCTCAAAATTACCGTGATATACCTTTTCACCATTGTCTATCATCTTCCTGAACTCATCCATCAAATCCATCAGTCGAGTATATTGGTTATGAGTTATGTTATATTCAAATATAAGTCTACTTGTGTTGGTATTTTCAGATAGTAACTGTACCTTAAATTCCACCATGGCAAGTCTTTCCTCTAACTCTGCATTTTTTGCTTCCAATTCAGCTATTCTTTCTTCACTCACGATAAATCCCCCCTTATTTTAAATTAATTAAAGATTTCTTCTAACTTTCGTTGTATTAAATCTCGTGAACTGTATTTATTACTATTATATATAGCACATTCACTGTCATTTCTTTGAGCAAAGCTTAGTTTATATGTAATTGATGAAGACTGACTGTTAAAATAATCCTCGACCATTTTCAAATTTTCCTTTGCCTGTGCCTTTTCTACCTCTGTCTTACTATTTTCTACACAATTTTTTTCATACTCACTAAAAGTCACTTTTGTTATAAAAGAGTATTCCTTGCTATGTATGATTCCTGTTCGCCTAAAGCTTAAAAATATGTCTCTGTTTGATTGAAGAATTTTAAGTATTTCTTCCTTAGTTAATGGCTGCTTCCCATAATAAACTGTAGTTTTAAAATCTTTATTTATTGATTCCTGCCCCATAATTGCACCCCTATTAGCAAAAAGCCTTTATTTTATTTCCTGTTATATCAGATCTCAATGTACATACAGATTATACCAGAATATTCACCCAATTTGAAGATAATCTTAATTTATTGTTGAAACAAAAAGAATGACCCTACCCGATTGGATAAGGTCATGGTCATTAATGATTATCTCACATAAACGCTGTACCTAATGTCATTCCATCTACTAGGCTTGATATGTTTACCATACTTATGCCTATATTCTATCGCCCGTTCAACACTTATTACTGCATCAAACACCAGTGTATACTTTGAATCCCTGATTTCTATGCTCTTTTCTCTTTTCACCTCGTATTTCTCATTCAGATAGAAGCTGAATAAATCACTGGTTTCTGAAAGATTTAAGAACCATTCGTACTCATTGTCATTTCGCACTATGACCTTATCAACAAACTGGTTGATTAAGCTATCATCAAGTTTTTCTGTATCAAAATTTATCAGCTGCTCAAGAGTTCCCCTTATATGACCCAATTTCATTTCCAAGTTCTTTTCTGCTAAATCTAAGCCCCCACTTATACGTTCCAGTTCTTCCGTAGCTTCTTTAACGACCTCATTATACTGTTCCCGACGCTTAACAAACTCTTGCTTTTCAATTGCTCCGTCAGTGTATAAATCAATGAGCCTACTAATCTTCTGTTCATTTTTGTCTATCCTAGACTCAAGCTCTCTGACTCTATCACTGTTATCTACTTCATCATCAACGAAGCTATCTTTAATGAGTTCAAAAGCCCTTATTACTGATTCTTTGCGATAGCCCCATATTTCTTCAAGGGTATCTTTTATCATGAGTTCCAAATGCCATCCGCTTATTGACTTCCTACTACATGCCCCCTCCAAAGGTAGACCATTGGCCTGCCTATATTCTGTTGTATTGTTTACAATTCTGTTTCTACACGCATACCCTTTTACGACTTCCCCTGTATCCTTGTATTTCCTCCACTGATACTGTTGAAATCTTGAACCACAACCACACTCGAATAGGTTCATCCATTTATCCACAGGAGGATTGTAGGCTTTAGGGCCAGGGTTCTTAGCTGCTCTCCCTGCTCTTATTTCAGCCACTTTTTCAAAATCCTTGACTGAAATTATTGCCTCATAGTTTCCTACTATTACAACATAGTCATCTTTTTTATTCTTAACAACCTTATGTTCCAAATAATCTACCACAGTCGTTTGCTGCTGATTCTGTTTTCCGGTGTAAAATGGGTTCCCCAGAATTCTACTGATTGTTGACTCGAACCATTTCACCTGACCAACTGAATTTTTTCTTCCTGCTTTGGTCAACTCTAATTTAATAGTACGAATGCCTTTACCTTCCAAGTACCACCGGAATATCATACGAACTGTCTCGGCCTGTTCTTCATCAATTATGAATGCCCCATCTTCTTTTCTTCTGTTATAGCCAAGTATGTTACCAGTTCCGTATAATGTCCCTTTTTCATGCCTTGAAATGTATTGACCTGCTTTCACACGTTCACTGAGCTTTCTGCTTTCTTCCTGTGCATTCGCCGCCATGTTTGTAAGTCTAAGTTCACCGTCTTTATCAAAAGTGCTAATGTCATCTTCGATGAAATAAACTTCTACACCTAATTCCTTAAGCATTTTTGTGTATGTAAGCGTTTCGAGTGTATTACGAGCAAATCTACTTACTTCACGGGTGATTATCAAATCAAACTTTCCTTGTTTTGCATCTTCAATCATACGTAAGAAGTGCGTCCTTTTCTTTGCTTGGGTGCCTGTTATCCCCTTATCGAAGTATTTACCTACTACAATCCATGAAGGGTGTTTTTCAACTTGTTTGTCATACCAAAGTATCTGATTTTGAAAAGCTGATAACTGCGCTCTTTTCATGAAATACTCGCTCCACATTGGAGCTGTTCATAAAGTCCATTTGTGCTTTATAGATACGAGTGTTTTCCACCCCTCTTACATAACCGATTCTTATATTAATCCCTCCAGCCTAACTGATAATATTGGCAATATTTTACCACAAAAGTGTTCCATAATTCAACCTAAAAAAGTGTTCCATAATAGCCCTTTTTAACCTCGAATTTTATCCAACAATATAAATCACCACGTAAAAAAGGGTATTATCCCTCAAAATTATCAAGAGATAATACCCTTATTTTATTTTGCCTTTAATCCCTCAAACCCTTGGTACATAAGGCTTTTTCTACTTCTGACCAGCCTCTTTTGAACCGCCTTTAGATTTGTCCTTTTCGATAACAGCAGCCTGAGCAGCGGCAAGTCTTGCAATAGGCACACGGAATGGTGAACATGAAACATAGTTAAGGCCAACTCTATGGCAGAACTCAACGGATGAAGGATCTCCTCCGTGCTCTCCGCATATACCCAGCTTAATATCAGGTCTTGTTTGTTTACCGAGTTTAACAGACATTTCAACGAGCTTACCGACGCCGGTCTGATCGAGCCTTGCAAACGGATCGGATTCATATATCTTCTTGTTGTAGTATTCATCAAGGAACTTACCTGCGTCGTCACGGCTGAATCCGAATGTCATCTGAGTCAAATCGTTTGTACCGAATGAGAAGAACTCAGCTTCCTTAGCGATCTCATCAGCTGTCAATGCAGCTCTTGGAATCTCTATCATTGTTCCAACTTTATATTCTAGCTTAACGCCTGCATTCTTTATAACTTCGTCTGCTGTCTTTACAACAACATCCTTAACATATTTCAACTCTTTTATTTCGCCTACCAACGGAATCATTATTTCAGGTATAACATTCATACCCTTCTTATTAACATTTATAGCAGCTTCTATAACCGCTCTTGTCTGCATTTCAGCGATTTCGGGATAAGTAACTGCCAAACGGCATCCTCTGTGCCCCATCATTGGGTTGAATTCATGGAGGTCTGCAACAATACCCTTTAAGTCTTCAAAGCTAAGTCCCATCTCTTTTGCAAGTGCTGCAATATCTTCCTCAGCCTGTGGCAAGAACTCATGAAGCGGCGGATCCAAAAACCTAATAGTAACAGGATAACCCTTCATTTCTGTAAAGAGACCTTCAAAGTCGCTTCTTTGCATTGGAAGAAGCTTATCTAAAGCTTTTCTTCTCTGTTCTTCAGTTCTGGCAACTATCATTTCTCTCATTGCAGGTATTCTGTCAGCCTCAAAGAACATGTGCTCTGTACGGCACAGGCCTATACCTTCTGCACCAAACTCCATAGCCTGTTTAGCATCATGAGGAGTATCTGCATTTGTTCTGACCTTCAACGTACGGATCTCATCTGCCCAGCCCATCAACTTGGCGAAATCACCAGTCATCTGAGGCTCAACTGTTGGAAGCTTGTCGCCGTATACATTACCGGTGGAACCGTCAAGAGATATCCAATCACCTTCAACGTACTTCTTGCCGTTTTTATCCAAGAAATATCTTGCTTCTTCATTTATTTTAATTTCACCACAGCCGGCTACGCAGCAAGTTCCCATGCCACGTGCAACAACAGCAGCATGTGAAGTCATACCTCCGCGGCCGGTTAGTATGCCTTGTGATACATGCATACCTTCAATATCTTCAGGTGAAGTTTCAAGTCTTACAAGTATAACATTCTTTTCTCCTGCTTTAAATGCATTTACAGCATCTTCAGCTTCGAAATATACCTTTCCTGTAGCAGCTCCCGGCGAAGCAGGCAAACCTTTCGCAACAGGAACAGCAGCTTTAAGGGCCTTTGGCTCAAAGTTAGGATGTAAAAGTGCATCCAACTGCTTAGGATCAACCTTCATTACAGCTTCATCCTTGGTTGCCATACCTTCTGCAACAAGATCAACTGCGATCCTTAACGCCGCAGCAGCAGTTCTCTTACCGTTTCTTGTCTGGAGCATGAACAGCTTACCTTTTTCAATGGTAAACTCCATGTCCTGCATGTCTCTATAATGTTTTTCCAATGTATCTGCTATATTTACAAATTGATTGTATGCATCCGGATTGATTTCTTTTAATTGATCTATTGATTGAGGAGTTCTGATACCTGCAACTACATCCTCTCCCTGTGCATTCATCAAGAATTCTCCATAAAGCTTCTTTTCCCCTGTAGATGGATTTCTTGTAAATGCAACACCGGTACCTGAATCATTTCCCATGTTACCGTATACCATTTCCTGAACATTAACTGCAGTACCCCAGTCACCAGGGATATCATTAAGCCTTCTGTATACTATGGCACGTGGGTTGTCCCAAGAACGGAAAACTGCCTTTACAGCTTCTAAAAGCTGTATCTTAGGCTCCTGAGGAAAATCAAAACCCTTTTCCTTTTTAAAGAGCTCCTTATATCTCTTAACAACTTCTTTAAGGTTAGCTGCAGTTAAGTCTGTATCAAAATGAGCATTATTTTCTTCTTTTACTGCATCAAGGATCTTTTCAAACTTGGGTTTTTCTACTTCCATAACAACATCACTAAACATCTGTATAAATCTTCTATAACTGTCATAAGCAAACCTTTCGTTATCAGTAAGCTTTGCCAGGCCTTCTACAACAGTATCGTTAAGACCAAGATTTAGAATTGTGTCCATCATACCCGGCATTGAAGCCCTGGCTCCTGAACGGACAGATACGAGAAAAGGATTGGAAGGGTCTCCGAATTTTTTTCCGACTATCTCCTCTGTTTTTGCCATCATAGCATAGATTTCTTCTTCGATTTCTTTGGAAACTACTTTACCATCATCATAGTACTTAGTACAAGCTTCTGTTGTAACGGTAAACCCTCTTGGAACCGGCAGTCCCAAACCAGTCATTTCAGCCAGATTCGCACCTTTACCGCCAAGCAGGTTTTTCATTGAAGCATTACCCTCGCTGAATAAATATACATACTTTTTCATTCCAAAAACCTCCCGTATTTTATAGAATTAATTTTATAGAAGGAAAGATGTTTTAAAAAATAGTACACCTTTCATAATTCCTAGAATGAGCATATAAACTAAAAACATTAAAACTTGCAATAAAGATACCGATATGTAGTTGTTTTTTGATCATGAGTAAAAATCAATAATCCTTATTATAACATATAATTAATATTTTTCATTATATTTTCGTTAAATTTCCAATTATTTTTAAATTATTTTTAAATTAATTTAAAATCATCTTGAAATAATATTAGAATAAATCATCTTTATTGCTTTAAAAGTTTTTTAAGTTTATCACAGCTCTTATTTATAATCCCTAAATCTATATTCATATTTATATTCATTATTCCTATGTTTATACATGAGTTATTAATCCTGGTAAAAGAAATCATCCTGATCCTTTTATCATTGTTCATAATACTGTTTAATGAATAATCCACTGTGGCAAATCCGGCCAAAATAATAAAAACAAATAGAACAATGCATAAGAATGATCTTCTCCTGCGCATTCTCAATTCTTTAAATTTCTCAACTCTATTCATTTTTATTCCTCCGAGCCAATCTATTAAAAGTGATAAATCCCCTTAATATATTTAAACATAATAATTTTTTACTAAAATTCCGTCAAAACTTATATTTCCCATAAATTCAACTTAATAGACATGTAAAAATTTTGATATCTTACATTTGGTATTTGCCAAATATAAGATATTAATCAATTTTAGTTCTTGACAACTTCGTTAATTGCCTGTGCTAAGTACTTGGTGCTCTCAAGACATTCTTCCATCAGATTTCCATCCCCTCCTACTTCTATTATTATTGCTTTATCGGAAACATGCTGATTATACCTATTGATACTTAAATTAATCGGCTTAGCAAGTCCGGGACATATCTTATTTAAAGTATCCTGGAGCTTTAATGCAAACTTTAGATTTTCCTTCCAATTTGGATGGTAAAGACCACGCTTATTTGTACCCATAACAAACATTATCTGGGCAGCCTTTTTACCATTTACTTCTTTTACAGCCCTAAGTTTTTTGTCTTGTCCGCCAAGACCATCCCTATGGAGATCTATTACAACATTAATGGAAGGATAGCTTTTCAATATGCTTGATGCTGTTTTAAGAGAATTCGCATAGGAACTGTTGTAATCAGGGTAATCATGGATAGTGCCGTTATGTATTACATCTATATCATAGCTTTTTCTTAATATTGATGCTAACTGTTCTCCCACTCTTACAACACTTTTTTGAGGGTCCTTCGTCCATGAAGGAAATTTCATATTATTTAAGTTGCTGACTTTATCAATATAGGACTCGGTTGTATGAGTATGGTAAATCAGGACCTTCGGCCCTTTCTTTGATGTTAATTTACTTATTGGAGCTTTCAGAAGTTCACTTATGGCAATCTTTTCATTTGTATCATTATTTATAACTATCTTCGCCTGAGATTGATTCCCAATGTTTTTAGTTTTATCATCCTTATTTTCTTTATTTTGGCCAGGCACTTCATCTTCCTCTGTATATATACTGCTCTGATCTACCAAAAGCCCGTCTTTTTCGGTGTCCACAGCATTTTCATCATGGGAATAATCCAGTTTGACCTGCTTTTCTCTATTTAGTAAAACCTCAGGATAGTCCTTATCATAATAATTACTTAATATAACCAAATTTGAATTCAAAACCGTCTCTGGGCTGCTAAAATCGAACCCAAATATACGGCTGATCATACCTTTGATTTCTCCATAAAACGAAATACTTATGTTACCACTGTTATAAACCGAATCAATGATGGGAAACGAACTGTTTAGTATGGACTTAAAATTATGGACATCTATATTGCTAACTAATGTGCCTTCAAAGCTTGATATCAAACTTCCTCCAAGTGTTCCTCCCTTAATGGCTGCAAATGATAAAAGCACAAATAAAGCGATCTTTGATACATTTTTAATAAATATACATTTGTTTTTTATATGTCTTGTCTTCATTTTTCCTCCGGTACATGCTTTTTAAAATAATATTCCAAGTCCTATCCCATTATTACCGTTTTAGTGATTGTCCCTTTACTTTTGCAACACAGTGTTAATTGACCACGAATTTTATGTCGTTTTTTAGCACTTTTTGTCGAAGAATTTTCAATATAATATTTTTGTTATATAATATAATTGCATTGTCACAGTAATAATTCTTTTTTAAACCTGTTAAAATTCATATTAATAGGTGTATTTATTTTCAGTAATAAGTAATAAATAGTTCTTATTTTAATTCACTTCAAAAGTTATACGCAGAGTGTATTTATTAAAATTCGAGCCTTAAATAAAGGAGGAATTATTATGTACAGCTTTAAATCGTTGCGTTGTTATAATTGCAAATCTATTATTCTTAATCTTCCGGAATTGGAAATTTCAAAGTTAGATGGTTTAAATTTTATATGCGATTGTTGCGGCCATCAAAATCTTCTTACAGAATTCAAGTTTTATAAAAGCAGCTATAATGATCCTCAACTAAACATCTTCAGCATGGAAAACCTTACAGCATTCTAATGCGTAGATTCACACCACTTCATGATTTTGTTCCATGGACTTGATTTACTTACCTTATGCCACTATAATATTAATATAATTTTTAATTAAATATTATAGAATTGGGCAGGTAAAATAATGAGTACACAGATAATGCTTGTAATGGGAAGTTTAGTTGGATTTGCTGTTTTAGCATTTTTCTTCTACAGATCTATTAATAATCTGGAAAAGAAAAAATCGAGCAAGAAAAAAGGCCGTATAAAATATATGCCAGAAGCTAAAAGTAAGTATTAAAGAATGATTCCTAGACATACAAAAAAGAAGGTTTTCACCTTCTTTTTTGTTATTTCAATTATGCCTTGCTTTAAAGATTTTTAAATGCAGTTGAAAGCATTAATTTTATCCTATTTAATTGATTTACTTCACTTGCTCCAGGGTCATAATCAATAGCAACAACATTTGATTTCGGATAATGTCTTCTAAGTTCTTTAATTACACCCTTGCCAACAATATGATTAGGTAAACATCCAAATGGCTGAGTACAAACTATATTACTTGCACCTGTGTGTATTAATTCAAGCATTTCACCGGTTAAGAACCAGCCTTCACCGGACTGATTACCACATGATACAATTTCAGAAGCCATTTTAGCCAAATCTTCAATATGAGCAGGAGGATCAAAATGAGTGCTCTTTTTAAATTCCTCCCTTGCAGCAGAACGCAGCCACTCAATAGCCTTAATTCCTGCATTTGCCTTTATCGCTGATGATTTTTTCATTCCCAGCTTTTCATATTGGAAGTTGCTGCAATAAAAACAATAAAGGAAAAAGTCCAGCAAATCGGGAACAACAGCTTCTGCACCTTCAGATTCCAATAAATCAACAAGATAATTATTGGCTGTAGGCATAAACTTTACAAGAATTTCGCCCACAACTCCAACCCGGGGTTTCTTAATGTCCTTACGAGGAAGAGAATCAAATTCACGTATAATTTCCCGGCAAATCCTCTTATATTTTGAAAATGAAGGATATTTACTTTTTGTTAGAAATTCAATACATTTACTTTCCCACTTTTTATGCAGTGCATTGGCAGCCCCTTCCTCCAATTCGTATGGACGAGTTGCATAAAGACAACGCATCATTACATCTCCAAATACAATGCTATAAATTGCTTTGATTCCCAACTCCGGAGTAATTTTAAATCCCGGATTCTTTTCCAATCCAACCAGATTAAGTGAAATTACGGGAATATGGGGGTGCCCAGCTTTCCGCAATGCTCTGCGGATAAACCCGATATAGTTGCTGGCACGGCATCCGCCGCCAGTCTGTGTAATCATTACTGCAGTTTTCGACAAATCATATTTACCTGACAGCACCGCTTCCATAATCTGTCCCACTACCATCAAAGAAGGATAACAAGCATCATTATTAACATATTTAAGTCCAACATCAACGGCCTTCTTTCCGTCATTGTCCAAAAGTACTACATTATAGCCGCATGACCTAAAGACCGGTTCTACAATAGAAAAATGGATCGGTGACATCTGCGGAGCAAGAATTGTGTAATTGTCACGCATTTCCTTTGTAAACAGCACTCTTTCATATTTAGCAGACACAATTGTTCTTTTGGTTACGCTTTGCTTTCTTACTTTGATTGCAGAAAGAAGGGAACGGACTCGAATACGTGCTGCTCCTAAGTTATTAACTTCATCTATTTTTAAACACGTATAAATTTTTCCGGAATCCTCCAATATGTCATATACCTGGTCAGTGGTTACAGCATCAAGCCCACAGCCAAATGAGTTAAGCTGAATCAAATCAAGATCATCACGTTGTTTAACATATTCCGCAGCAGCATAAAGCCTTGAGTGATACATCCACTGATCCATTACAAGAAGAGGTCCTTCCACCTTCGAAAGATGCGAAACAGAGTCTTCTGTAAATACGGCTATTCCATAGGATGTAATAAGTTCCGGAATGCCATGGTTTATTTCCGGGTCAATATGGTATGGACGTCCTGCAAGAACAATTCCGTGACCACCTGTTTGTTCCAAATATTTAAGGGTTTCTTCCCCTTTTTGCTGAATTTTTCTATGAACTGATTCCATTTCATCCCAGCCTATTTTAGCTGCATGTGTTACTTCCTCAGCTGAAATATTAAACTGGCTTCCAAACTCTTCCACAAGCCTATTGGTTAATACCTTAAGATTGGTGAATGGAAGAAACGGACTCATAAATAAAATATCCGGATTCTTAAGTTCATCTATATTGTTTTTTATATTTTCTGCATAAGATGTAACAATGGGGCAATTATAGTGATTGTGTGCATCTTTGAATTCCTGACGTTCATAAGGAATACAAGGATAAAAAATATTTTTTACCCCCTGCTCTAAAAGCCACATAACATGACCATGGGCCAATTTGGCAGGGTAACATTCCGATTCGCTCGGAATTGATTCAATGCCAAGTTCATACATTTTCCTTGTAGATTCAGGCGATAAAACCACCTTGAATTTTAGTGCCTTAAAAAACTCCGCCCAGAAAGGATAGTTTTCATAAATATTAAGAACACGTGGAATACCCACTGTTCCACGAACCGCTTCCTTTTCGGTGAGGGTTTCACGGTCAAAGAGCAGCTTGGCTTTATACTCAAATAGGTTTGGAATATTGTCTTTATTTTTCTGCCCGCCGGCACCGCGTTCACAACGATTACATGTGACAAACTGTCTTCCGCCGCTAAAACGATTTATGGTTAAAAGACAATTATTGGTACACCCCTTACAATGTGACATTTTGGTAGTAAATTCCAAGTTACTAATTTCGTCTGCAGGTAGCATTGTTGTGGATTTGCTTTCATCATAGCGTTCCCGTGCAATCAACGCTGCACCAAATGCACCCATAATACCGGCAATATCAGGTCTTATAGCCTCACACTCTGCAACTCTTTCAAAACTTCTAAGAATAGCATCATTATAGAAAGTCCCACCCTGCACGACAATATGCTTTCCAAGTTCAGATGCAGAGCTTACCTTAATAACCTTATAAAGTGCGTTTTTAATTACAGAGTAAGCAAGACCTGCTGATATGTCTGCAACTTCAGCACCTTCTTTTTGAGCCTGCTTAACCTTGGAATTCATAAATACTGTACATCTTGTCCCAAGGTCAATAGGATTTTTAGCATAAAGGGCAGCTTTTGCAAAATCCTGAACGCTGTAATTTAATGATTTTGCAAAGGTTTCTATAAAGGAACCACAACCTGATGAACATGCTTCATTAAGCTGCACATTGTCTACAGTATGATTTTTAATTTTAATACATTTCATATCCTGTCCACCAATATCCAGGATACAATCAACCTCAGGATCGAAGAATGAAGCAGCATAATAATGTGCAACTGTTTCAACTTCGCCTTCATCCAATATAAGTGCATTTTTAATTAAAGCTTCACCATATCCGGTAGCACATGAATGTACAATTTGTGCATCCTCCGGAAGTTTGGAATAAATATCCTTAATTGCATTAATTGTTGTTGTAAGAGGACTGCCATTATTATTACTGTAGAAAGAATATAATAATGTTCCGTCTTCACCGATCAAAGCTGCTTTTGTTGTTGTGGAACCGGCATCAATCCCTAAGAAACACTTTCCTTTATAGTCATTAAGACTACCACGTTTAACTGTATTTCTGTCATGACGGTTCTTGAATGCAGCATAATCTCCTTCATTCTTAAACAGAGGCTCCATTCTTTCCACTTCAAATTCCATTTTAATTTTACCTGAAAGTTTGGCCTCTAATGCTGAAAGAGTGGTGTTAATTTCTTTATTTGCATTTAGTGCAGAACCTGCAGCAGCAAATAGATGAGAATTTTCAGGTGTAATCCTGTGATCATCATCCAATTTAAGAGTTCTGATAAATGTTTCTTTAAGCTCAGATAAAAAGTGAAGAGGTCCTCCTAAGAATGCTACATGACCGCGTATCGGCTTACCACATGCAAGGCCGCTGATTGTTTGATTAACAACAGCCTGAAAAATTGACGCTGATAAGTCCTCTTTTGTAGCACCTTCATTCATCAAAGGCTGAATATCCGATTTGGCAAATACTCCACATCTTGCCGCAATAGGGTAAATGGCTTTGTAATTTTTTGCATAGTCATTAACACCCGCAGCATCAGTCTGCAGAAGGGATGCCATCTGGTCGATAAAAGATCCCGTACCCCCGGCACAGATACCGTTCATTCGCTGTTCAACATTCCCGCCTTCAAAATATATGATCTTGGCATCTTCACCACCGAGTTCAATTGCAACATCTGTCTTAGGTGCAAAAGTAGACAATGCAGTGGAGACTGCAATTACCTCCTGGGTAAAGGGTACACCAAGATGATTGGAAAGCGAAAGCCCACCCGAACCCGTTATCATTGCTGCTATTTTTATATCACCTAATTTTTTGTGAGCTTTATTTATGAGCTCACAAAGACTTTCCTTAATATTGGCGAAATGCCTCATATAATCGGAAAATAAAATCTGTTTCTTATCATCTAATATTGCAATTTTTACAGTTGTGGAACCAATATCTATTCCTAAATTGTAAATAGTTGTATTATACATAGCATTATGCAGATATAATTAATCTGCTATAGACCCCCCCTATTTAATTTGACCCTAAACTATAAATGTATGGTAAAGATACAAAATTGTAGAAGTTATACTTTTATAGTTATTACTTTTATAGTTATTACTTTTGTATATTAAAAGTGATAAATCTATTACATTTGTCTATCGCAAATCCCGTTGAACCGTTCGTTATTTGCTCCGCCAAATGTAAGATTATTAACACTTTTAATATAGTTAAATATATATACTGAAGCACTTTTCATGTTATAAAAATCACATTACATTATACAACAAGAACGTCCAAAATACAATATGATGGGTGTTTTTGCCGCATTTATCACCTACTACAGCTATAATTTTTCCATCCGTTTAGACCTTGATAACTTCGCAGAAATTTGAGCAATCGTTGCATTTAAAACATTAACTCCATAACTTGTTCGCAGCAAATCTTCAAGAACCACTTATTTCATTTAATGTAATATCAGACCATTTATAAATCACAAATTACTCGCTTATCTACACAATCCCATTATGTCTTTTCACTTCACAATTGTCAATAGCTATAACAGGCAAATCCCTTATTTACCAATGGCTTAAGGATATAATATTTTAATTTTTCAGAACAACCATACATATTAAACTTATTAAGTATGTCTGTATTTTATTCTATATAGAACATTTTAATTTTGTATTTCTCTTATTTCTACCCATATTAAAATGCTCATAAGCAAGCTATATGAAAAGTGTTAATAATCTTACATTTGTCAGAGCAAATAACGAACACTTTTACGGGATTTGCGATAGACAAATGTAAAAGTTTGTTAACTTTTCATATATATATTTTATTCTAAAAACAAAAAAGTGCTTTGTAATAAGCATACTACAAAACACTTTCCAACATTTCCAAAATAATGTACTCCTTTAACATGGCAAACACCTGACAATTATTATTCCTGATACAATGCCCCATGTTTCTTTGGTGCTCCTATGTTATCAAACGGCCAGAACCTGAATATAGCTCTTCCGCCAACTCTCGACAAATCAAAAGGTCCAAGGGTCCTGCTGTCAAGGCTTCCTCCAGGAGTGCGGTTATCACCTAAAACATAAATTTGTCCTTTTTGAACAGTCAGATTGCTATATTTTTCATTTATGTTATCGGTAAAATCACCATTGATGTAATCCTCTTTTAAAGCCTTATCATTTAGATAAACCTTTCCATCCTTAACCTCTATTTTATCTCCTTCAACACCAATTACTCTCTTTATGATAGGACTTCTGTCAACGCCATTCATATCACTGACATCAATTGTAACTATATCACCATATTTTAGCTTTCCTATCTTAGGACTAATCTTTTCAATAATAAGCTGATCTCCATCATGCAAAGTAGTCTCCATGGAAGACCCGCTGACAATTGTTCTTTGACCAACAAAAGCAACTATCAAAAAGCCAATAAGTACTGCAACTGCAATATGGACTCCCCAGTCCAGAACTTCCCTTAAAACCGGATTCTTAATACTTTTAAACGTAATAACCCCTCCTAAGAATATATTTTGGATTCATAATAAATTACAATTAAACTATTAGCCTCTTTTTTTCAAGTGTGGAATCCTTACAAATTATATTGTAACTATAAGATATTACCACTTTATTAACAAATTTTGAACAATTCCAATTAATAAATAAGCTTCATAATTCATGGTGAAACAATATACAAATATTATACTACAAAAGAACGGGATTTTACACCCCGTCCCTTTATTTATTAATATAAGCTTATACAAATTTGTCTACAAGGTTTAAACACTCTGACCTTCAGTCTTTATATGAAGCTCTTTAAGCTGCTTAACCTCAACTACGTCAGGTGCATTAGTCATCAAGCACGAAGCATTTTGAACCTTAGGGAACGCAATGACATCCCTTATACTGTTCCTGCCTGTCATTATCATTATAAGTCTGTCCAATCCGTAAGCCATACCGCCGTGTGGAGGTGTACCATATTTGAAGGCCTCAAGCAGGAATCCAAACCTTGCCCAAGCTTCTTCTTCACTAAAGCCTAGAAGCTCAAACATCTTGGACTGCAGCTCCTGGCTGTGTATTCTTATGCTTCCTCCGCCTATTTCAACACCATTTAACACAATGTCATATGCTTTTGCACGCACTTTGCCAGGATCAGTCTCAAGGAAATCAATATCCTCATCCATAGGTGATGTAAACGGATGGTGCTTTGCCACATAACGTTTTTCTTCTTCATCATATTCATATAACGGAAACTCTGTAACCCAGACAAACTTATACTCATTTTTATCCAGAATATCAAGCCTTCTGGCAAGTTCCAACCTTAACTGTCCCAAAGAGTCATAAACAATATCATTCTTGTCTGCACTAAAGCAAATCAAGTCTCCTGGCTCTGCCTCAACCCTTTCAAGAATTCCTTTTATTTCATCTTCGCTTAAGAACTTTGTTATGGCGGACTTAAGTTCATTTTCCTCGACTACGATCCAGGCCATACCTTTTGCTTTATATATCTTTACAAATTCAACAAGGCTGTCTATTTCCCTTCTGCTGAACTTTGCCCCACAGCCTTTTGCATTTATAGCTCTGACGCTTCCGCCGTTTTTAACTGCATCTGCAAATACTTTAAAGCCACAATCAGCAACTATATCCGATACATCTTTTAATTCAAATCCAAATCTAATATCAGGCTTATCCGAGCCATACCTATCCATTGCTTCCTGGTATGGTATCCTCTGGATTGGAGTTTCAATATCAATATCCAAAGCCTCTTTGAATGCTCTCTTGATAAATCCTTCATTTACAGTGAGAACATCCTCAACATTAACAAATGACATTTCAATATCTATCTGTGTAAACTCAGGCTGCCTGTCAGCTCTTAAGTCCTCGTCCCTGAAACATTTGGCGATCTGGAAATATTTATCAAAGCCAGAAACCATCAGAAGCTGCTTAAAAAGCTGCGGCGACTGTGGAAGTGCAAAGAACTTCCCCGGATGCACCCTGCTTGGTACAAGATAATCCCTTGCACCTTCCGGTGTGCTCTTTGTAAGTATGGGAGTTTCAACTTCCAGGAATCCGTTTTCATCATAATAGTCACGTGCAATTTTAGCAACCTTGTGTCTTAAAATAAAATTCCTCTGCATGTCAGGCCTTCTTAAATCTATGTATCTATGCTTCAGCCTGACTGATTCATTAACATCTGAGTCTTCCTCTATATAGATTGGAGGCGTTTCAGACTTACTTAAAACCCTGAGCTCGGAAACCATAATCTCAATTTCTCCTGTTGGAATCTTGGGATTCACTGTTTCAGGATTCCTTTTTACAACCTCACCTATTGCGGCAAGAACATATTCACTTCTTATTGTCTCTGCTTTTTTGAATACTTCTTCACTGATGGCACTATTGAACACTATCTGCAATATTCCGCTTCTATCTCTTAAATCGACAAATATTACGCCGCCTAAGTCTCTTCTTTTATGAGCCCAGCCCATAACCGTAACTTTTTCTCCCACATTGCTTAAGCCCAGCTCACTGCACATATGTGATCTTTTTAAGCCATAAATTGATTCTCCCATAAATTACCTCCTATTAATAATTTCCTCGTGTATATTATCTAAAGCAATCTCTACCTGTTCACCGCTTTTCATGTTTTTCAAAACCGCTCTGTTATTTTTCACCTCATCATCACCTAAGACAACAGTATATTTTGCCCCAAGTTTATCTGCATATTTCATTTGAGCCTTCAAACTTTTTTGAAGAAGGTCTTTTTCTGCAGGTATTTGTCTTTTTCTTAAATCATAAACCAGCTTCTCTGCGTAAGTATCAGCTGTTTCACCTATTGTTGCTATATATATTTCAATTTCCTTCTGTGTCGGAATAGATACACCCTGGCTCTCCATTTCCATTAATAGCCTTTCAATACCAATAGCAAATCCAACAGCCGGAGTAGACGGACCTCCGCAAGCTTCAACCAACCCATCATATCTTCCGCCGCCACAGATGGTCCCCTGGGTACCAACATTTTCAGAAATGAATTCAAACACTGTTTTGGTGTAGTAATCAAGACCCCTGACTATGTTCTTATCAACATTGTAAACGATCCCTAAATTATCCAGGCCTTTTTTAAGTCCTTCAAAGTGCGTACTACATTCTTCACACAGGTTATCAAGTATAGCCGGTGCACCGGCAGTGATGGTTTTACATTTTTCCTCTTTACAGTCAATAATCCTTAAAGGATTTCTTTCAAACCTGTTATTGCATAATCCACACAAATTATCAAGTGATGGTCTGAAATAATCCATAAGCTTATTATTATACTCTTTTCTACAAACAGGACAGCCAATACTGTTTATATTAAGTCCTACATCCTTCAGACCCAAGCTGTCAAAAAGCTGCTTTATAAGGCTTACAATTTCCACATCTATGGATGGTCCCTTTGAACCGAAAGTCTCCACGCCAAATTGATGAAATTCCCTGTATCTTCCTTTAGCCATTTTTTCATATCTGTACGCAGAAATATTATAATAAAGCTTTACAGGCTGTGGCAGAGATGACATACCGTTCTCGATGTAGCTTCTAACTACGCCTGCAGTGCCTTCAGGCCTTAATGATATACTCCTGTTTCCCTTATCCAAAAAGGTGTACATTTCCTTCTGAACAATGTCCGTTGTATCTCCCACACCCCTTTGAAAAAGCTCAGTATGCTCAAATACAGGTGTTCTTATTTCCTTATACCCAAAATTAGCACATACTTTGGCAATCTGACTCTCAACATACTGCCATTTGTAGCTCTCTATAGGCAAAATATCCTTTGTTCCCTTTGGCGTTTGTGTTAACATGGCTTCCTCCCGACTAATCACTTTAATTTCCTTTTGTAGATATACCAAAATCACAAAGTGATTTTGCAACCTTGATTGTTGTCATAAAAAATTGCGGTGTAGGAATGACCAAAATATAACTTCCGCTATAAATTTCGCTAACATGTTGACTTAATTCGTCAACACACGCGTAGAAATCGGAAGTAATATTTTAATCATTCCTTAAGCATACACTACAATTTCCTAGACATAAATAAAACCTCCAATCCCTGGCAAGGGACGAGAGGTTATTTCCCGCGGTACCACCCTAATAAGCTTTATAGGCTCGCTTTAGCTCATTTAACGCTGAGGCAGGCGGATCTGCCTAATCAATTTCAGCAGACCGACTCCAGGGTGTTCGTTCACTATGCTTTTCCTAAAAGCACTTACAGTCACGGTGCTTTCTCCCTTAAGGCAGTGTATAGCTACTTTTCCCTTTCACTGTCGTTCATAATTCATAGATATATAGTATATTTTAATTATGCATATAAATATTGTCAACCTCTTATTTTAATTTAGTCTTTGCTTAAGCTAATTTTGATCTATATTAAAAGTGATAAATCTATTACATTTGTCTTAAGCAAATCTATTAAAATCAGTTAATCTTGCTATTTGTCTATCACAAAATAACGTTAAACCGTTCGTTATTTTGCTCCGTCAAATGTAAGATTATTAACACTTTTAATGTAATTGCATTAATAATATACATCTGTATAACGAGTGATCAATCTTTCACATCATAGCCTCTTTTCTTGCTACCATTTCATCAATCCTTAGTATATACTCATCAACACTTTTAACATTAAAAACACGTTCAATCCTGTTTTCTTCCGGATACACCATTTTTGTTACCGCACCTGCTCCCATAGCTATAATAGGCTGCTTTTCCTCCATAATCTGAATATTATAAATGCTCTCGTTGCCCTCAGTGCAATACCCTATATTTTCCATATTACCCAGTATATTTTTCTGCCTGTATAAGTAATAAGGCTTCATTCCCATCCTATAGGCATATCCTGCCGCTGCACCAACCATTTCTTCTATTTCACTGCTGCTGATATCGGTATGGCTAGTTTTATCATCAATCAGCCTTGAGCCCCGTTTAATAGATAGTGTATGGACTGTAAGACTATCAGGGCAGAGCTTAATTATCCTCTCAAGGCTTTTATTAAACATTTGGGCTGTTTCACCGGGAAGTCCGGCTATAATGTCCATGTTTATATTATCAAACCCTATCTCCCTGGCCTTCCCAAATGCCCACTCTATATCTCCGGCTGTATGGTTCCTTCCGATAGCCTTCAATACCTCATCATTCATTGATTGGGGATTTATGCTTATTCTATCCACTCGGCTAGCCTTAATTATCCTTAGCTTATCAATATTCAACGAGTCAGGACGCCCAGCTTCCAGTGTAAATTCCTCAAGGTTGCCAGTATCAAAAGTACTTCCGACAAAACTTAGAAGCCTACTTAAACTATCCTCATCTATTGATGTAGGAGTACCTCCTCCTATATAAATACTTTGAACATTCCATCCATTTCTATTAATGATGGATGCTGTCTTTTCCATCTCAACCATCAATGCATCCATATATTTTTTTACAATATCCGATGATGAAGCTATAGGGTTTGATGTAAATGAACAGTATAGACACCTTGTGGTGCAAAAAGGTATACCGATATAAATACTGACTGAATTTGGGGATGCCAAATCAAGTATTTCTTTTTCCTTTTTTGCTACATTCAAAAGCACCTCTGCCTTATCCTCTTTTACCATATAGTAGCCTTTAAGGCTATCTGATATTGAATCCTCAGTACAGCTCATTTCAAGCATTTCATGGACTATTTTTGCCGGTCTAATTCCTGTCAGTATTCCCCATGGCATTGATTTTCCTGTCAGAAATTTAAATGCCAAATATAATTGTCGTTTAAGCTCCATCTTTATTTTCTTTTTATGAAAATGTTTTTTTATAGGGCTATCATACATAAATCCAATATCATCTCTACTGCACATATCCCTAGGAGTTGAAACAGATCCAAAATTATTATCTGAATTATATATATTTATACCGTCACACCACAATTCAATATATATTTTGCCATCATCCAAACCATTTTCGTTGTCCTCTGACAGGCTCCCGTCAGCCCTAGATATCCTTATAAGCACAAAAATCCCCTTTAAATCAGCAGGGAATTCATCAACATAGGCTATATCCTCATTATAAAAGAACAACTTAGTAACATCTTCAACCTGATACTTAAAGTCATGTCCTGTAAGCTTCACACAAATCATTTTTATCTCCAAAGAAGTCTAAATAAATTTATTAACCCATAAACATTTTTTATTAACCAAGTATTAATTAGCATTAATTAGTATTAATTGGTAATAATCAGTATCAATTATATTAAAAGTGATATGATTTTCTATCACATATCTTTAACTATATTATTTCTTTTTTCAAAACCTATGGTAGAAGCTTCATTGTGGCCTGGATATACCTGAATCTCATCCGGAAGTTTCAATAGTTTGTTTTTTATAGACTTAATTATATTATCTCTGCTTCCCCCAGGCAAATCGGTTCTTCCTGTTGCATACTTAAAAAGTGTATCCCCTGTAAAAAGAATATTACCAACTTTTATGCACATTCCTCCAGGTGTATGACCCGGCGTGTGTACTATTTCCAAATTGGTATCCGAAAGCTTTAAAACATCTCCGTCCTTAACTTTAATATCAGGTATTCCAAATACACTTCCTGAACCGAATATTAATGAGCAGTTAAAAACAGGATTGGTTAAAAAATCAGCATCCTCCTCATGTATAACTACACTGCCGCCCACAACTTTTTTAAGATCATCAATATGGCATATATGATCTATATGACCATGAGTCAACACGATATATTTTATTTTCAGCTTATGTTCATCCACTCTCTTAATTACATAGGATGGATCAACGCCTGCATCAATTATTACGCCTTCTCCGTTTATCCCTAAAATGTAACAATTCGATTCAAACATGCCATTTGGCAAACATTCTAAAATCATATTAAAACTCCCTTTTGCTATCAATTAGTAGTGTAACAGGACCGTCATTTATCAGTTCTACATCCATCATAGCCTGAAACTTCCCCGTTTCTACTTTTATTCCGCAACTCTTGCAATATTCTACAAATCTTTCATAGAGCATTTCTGCATCTTTAGGCCTGGCTGCCTTATCAAAACTGGGTCTTTTGCCCTTCCTGCAGTCACCATACAGGGTGAACTGGGAAACTATAAGAAGCTCTCCCTTTTGATCTAAAAGGGATTCGTTCATCTTTTCATTGGAGTCCTCAAAAATCCTTAAATTTATTATTTTATCTGCAAGATACTGAATATCCTTTTCATCATCTTCATTTCCAATCCCCAAAAAGACCAGAAGACCTTTGTCAATTTTACCTATCAACTCACCATCAACTGTAACACTGGCCTTTTTAACTCTCTGCACAACCCCTCTCATGTCCTTTTCTCCGTTCCTTCCTCATAAAGTGATCTCTAAAAATCTCCCTAATCACTGTTTATACCTTGTCACCTCAAAAACCCCTGCTACCTTTTTCAATTTCTTAATTATCTTTTCCAACTGCTCTGTATCAATTATCTCAAGTGTAAGATTCATTACAGCAATCTGCTCCTTAGTTGTCCTCGCATTAATAGCCTTAAGAGGAATCCGTGACTCACCTATCACATTGGTTATTTCCATAAGAAGTGCGGTTCTGTCATTTGCCATAACTGTAATATCGGCCTTGTATGCCACATTGTTGGCAGAATACCAACTGACCTCTATAATTCTCTCTGCAGTATCCGATGCATTAGTTACATTGAGACAATCCTTCCTATGAACCGATACACCTCTACCACGGGTTATATACCCTATGATATCGTCACCTGGAACGGGGTTGCAGCATCTTGAAAGCCTGACAAGACAATTTTCTATGCCTTTAACAACAATTCCATTTTCAGGTACATTCTTTTTCTTTTTCTCAGGCTTTTGGTTGTTAACCGGCTCAAAAAACTGCTCTAATTCTTCAGGCTTCAGTGTCTTTTTATATTCCTCTTTCAGTTTGCTTATAACCTTGTTTATGGTTATGCCTCCAAAACCGAGGCTTGCATACAAATCTTCTATCGTGTTGTAATTATACCTTTTTAACAGCAATTCAACCCAGTCCGGCTTAAAGAGCTGTGAATAAGTAAGTCCATTTTTCTTTAATTCCTTTTCAACAATTTCCTTACCCCGGATAATATTTTCTTCACGTTTTTCTTTCTTAAACCACTGATTTATTTTATTTTTAGCCTGAGAGGTCTTAACTATCTTTAACCAATCTCTGCTCGGCCCATGGACGTTAGAAGCAGTCAAAACCTCTACAATGTCTCCATTATTCAATGAATAATCCAAGGGAACAATTTTACCGTTTACCTTTGCCCCCATCATCTTGTTACCAACTGCACTGTGGATGGCATAAGCAAAATCAATAGGTGTTGATGCTGCAGAAAGGCTTATTACATCGCCCTTTGGAGTAAAAACAAAAACCTCGTCTGTAAAAAGGTCAATTTTTAGAGTCTCCATAAATTCTTTTGCATCACGCATTTCCTTCTGCCATTCCAATAACTGCCTTAGCCATGACAATTTATTATCCAGATCACCGTCATTGGATTTGCCCTCTTTATACTTCCAGTGTGCAGCTATACCTACCTCAGCAATCCTGTGCATTTCCCATGTCCTGATCTGAACCTCAAATGGAACCCCCTCATGACCTATTAATGTGGTGTGAAGAGATTGGTACATATTGGGTTTGGGCATAGCTATATAGTCTTTAAATCTACCCGGCATGGGCTTATAAAGCTCATGAACAAGTCCAAGCACTGCATAACAGTCCTTTACCGTATGAACCAGTACACGAACCGCGAAAAGATCATAGATTTGCTCTATTGTCTTATTTTGCTCATACATTTTTTTATAGATACTGTAAAAATGCTTGGGGCGACCATCAAGGTGGGCATCTATCTCAATTTCCTTTGTCTTCTGGGTAAGGGTCTCCATGATTTCATGGATAAAGGCTTCTCTTTCTTTCCTCTTCTTTGCTATCTTTTCAACTAATTCATAGTATCCTTTGGAGTCAATATACCGAAGACTTAAGTCTTCCAGTTCCCATTTGACTCTTGACATCCCGAGCCTATGAGCTAAAGGAGCATATATTTCCAACGATTCCTTAGCCTTCTCAAGCTGTTTTTCTGGGGCCATATACTTTAAGGTCCGCATGTTGTGTAACCTGTCTGCAAGCTTTATAAGTATTACACGAATGTCCTTGGCCATTGCCAAAAACATTTTTCTTAAGTTTTCAACCTGTTGTTCTTCTTTTGTTGTATAAGGAATTTTACCAAGCTTTGTAACACCATCAACCAGATTGGCAATTTCCTCGCCAAATTTCCCCTTAAGTTGTTCAAAGGTACATGTGGTATCTTCTATAGTATCATGCAGGAGTCCCGCCATTATGGAAGTGCAGTCCAATTCAAGCTCAGCCAAAATTATTGCAACCTCTACAGGATGAGTTATGTAAGGCTCGCCTGATATTCTCTGCTGTCCGTCATGTGCAGCCTTTGAAAGCTCAAAAGCTTCTTTTAGAAGCTCAAAGTCACAATTTTTATTATATTGCTTAACTTTTTCGTATAATCGACTAAAGCCTTCGCTCATGAACCCTACTCCTCCCAAATATTGCAATGATTATTTTACAATTTGAAACAATTGAAGTTTTTTATATAAACTTGAATTATCAAGGCTTGTTTTCCCTTTTACATCTTTATTGAAATCTATAGAAACATGGTAATCGTCTTTGTAATGAGCTTTCAAAAGCCCTAATTCACCAAATATTTCAATGCTTTTTTTCAGTTTAAAATAGTTCATATTAATTTTATAATTCAAGGCAATCTTCCTGGACAGAACAACCATATTACCAAGCAGTAAACTGTTTATGCAGTTTGCCCTCATATACCTGTAAACTGCTTCAATATCCTGCCTTTTTAATACTACATCCATTCCTTCTTGTTTGTCGGTCCCGGACAAAAGGCATATACAATCAGATCCATGACCTTTTAATCTATTATATACCAAATCTATATAACCAGGGACTGACCATAACCCATAAAACACCACTCTATCTGCATTAAAGCTGTCCATACCCTCAATGCAAGGATTGATAACAAGTGTTGTTCCTGCATCGTCTTGACCATTAAAACAAGTATAACAGATATTTAATTTCTTTTTAATACACCCATGCAAATTTTCATGCATTTTTTTTATTTTTTTAGCACTTTCCATCGAATTTACAAGAATTATAGTTTTTTTATCATCATTAATGAACAATTTTACTTTATCTTCAATTTCCTCTGTGTCTTGGAATACCATTTCACAAACTTGATTATCTTGATAATTATTACCAACATTTTCAACTACAAAACCTACACATTTCTCCAGACTGTTATAAAATTTTTGCTCACTCACAATTTCCTTTGAGTACTTTATGTCCTTCAAAACAAGCTGGGCCCTATCAACAGAATTCCATGTATTTTTATCCAATGAGCATACCACATCAACAAAGTCTTCACTCAATAGTTCCTTAGTGAGATTCCCCATATTGAATCCTATAGCATCAACCGAAAGGCCCTGATCTTCAAAAACTACCTTAAGATGCCTATCATTGCCAACAGCCCTTAAATCAGCTATTCTGACATTCTCATACAAAAATAACGGACTTGGGTTTCCTACCCCGAAGGGTGACATCATCTCAATTTCCGAAATACTCTTTAAGTTTATTTCATTCTTTACAAGTCTTACGTCTATTTTAACCTTAGGAATAAGGTCTTCTTCTTTCATGTTATTATCGGCAAAATTGTTTATAAGTCTATCAAATTCTTCGAGGTTTTCCTCCTTTAATGTGACCCCTGCAGCCATCTCATGACCGCCATAATTATCCAGAAGGTTTTCACAAGCACATAGAGCCATAAACATGTTGAGCCCTTCTATACTTCTCCCTGAGCCCTTTAAAACACCATTTTCACATGACAGTATTATGCACGGCTTATAATACCTTTCTGTTACTTTTGATGCTGCAATACCTATAACACCATGGTGCCATCCCTCTCCTGCCACTACCATGACTTTTTTATCTTTATATTTATTGTCCGACTCAATTTTATTCAGCACTTCATCTATAATAGCAGATTCTATGTCCTGCCTGGCCTTGTTTTCGCCGCTTAAAAGGCCAGCAATCTCCATAGCTGTGGTCCTGTCTTTAGTGGTAAAAAGTGTTACTGCCCTTTTAGCATCACCCATTCTTCCTGCCGCATTTATCCTTGGGGCAATTATAAAAGCAACCATCCATGTGGTTATGTCATCATTATTCTTATTGCAGTGCTTCAATAGTTCCATAAGCCCAATATTTGTTGTATTTTTCATTATTTTTAGGCCGTTACTTGCTATTATTCTGTTTTCACCTACAAGAGGTACTACATCAGCGATTGTCCCAATAGTTACAATATCAAGATATTTATAATGTATATCTCCAAGCTGAAGCCTCCCACATAGTGCCGACACCAGTTTATAGGCAATACCAACACCAGCTAACTCTTTAAATGGATATGGACAATCCTGCCTTTTGGGATTTATAACTGCAAAAGCATCCGGAATGTCTTCTCTGCATTCATGATGGTCTGTTATTATTATGTCAATACCGTTACTATTAATATAGTCTACTTCACTTATGGCAGATATACCGCAATCAACAGTTATAACCAGCTGACATCCCAAATTAACTATAATCTCAGCAGTATCAAGGGTTATACCGTAACCGTCATCTATTCTGTTGGGTATAAAAAAATCCAGATTAGCACCCAGACTGCTTAAAAAATTGTATAAAACGGATGTGCTTGTGACACCATCCACATCATAGTCACCGTAAATTAAAATTTTCTGGCCTTTCTCTATTGCTTCTAAAATTCTATCAACCGCCTTGTCCATGTCCTTCATCAGAAAAGGATCATGAAGCTTATCTTTTGAGGGGTTTAGAAAACTCTTTATATAATCCCTATCGTTAATGCCCCTGCTTAAAAAAATTTTTGCCAGGAGTGTTGAGATCTGTGCTTCTTTAGATAGCTTTAAAACATCCTCATCTTTTACTTCATTGCAAATCCACTTTTTATCAAACATCCGAAATCCACCTGTATTCCTAAAGAGAAATTCTAAAAAAATTACCTCACCCTAATTAAAGTGTGAAGTAAAATCTTATCCCAATTATAATGTATTTAATTTAAAGTTGCAACAAAGCCTTATTATTGTCATTTCTTTCTTTCAAAAATAGCTGTAATATAACTTGTTGTTGAATCGCTGTATGTTTTTGCTATTCTTGCAGAATTGTCATGCCCTAAAAGTCTTAACCCACCAGTTCCTGCGTCTTTCATTACAGTAAGGAAAGTCATAATTGAAGGCGGTGAATCCATATTGTCATTGGTCATTTGGCTTATAGCACTAATATCCCATGCTTTTAAAGCTCTTAATGTAATTTCATCCATCTTGTCGGCTTTTTCTGGAGTAAGATAATGTGAAAAATCCACCGATGCTATGACCAGGGCTTTCTTTTGGGAAATACTGCTAAAAATTTTATGTCCCAGCTCAATGGAATTTTTCATTCCATAATTACCATGGAGTATAATAGGTACAATTTTTGCATTAGGCAGATAATATTTGATATATGGCACAATAGAGGATATCGAATGCTCCTCTTCAAGCAATCTGGTTTTGCTCTCTGATGCCTTTATCCCCGTAATACTTTTTATCAGCTTATCATCAGGCTCCAAAACGCCAAAGGGTGTAGACCATTTTTCCAAAGCGGTGTTAATCATATGGCTGCCTTCCCTTTTATGGTTTGGTCCAATAACAACAACACAATCATAATCTCCATTTGATAATGTTTTAAAAAAGGAGGCTATAAGATCACAAGCTAAAAGATGGTGTGGAACTATCCCACCTGCAATATCCCCTGTATGAGGCTCTTGTTTGTTTGCGATCCTTATGGATTGCATGAATTCAGCATCATTATAATAAATACATCTGATCATGTCCTTTATTATAGGAGTGCTTGTAATACTGATTTCAGATTCTTTCCTTTCAGATGTTTTTGTACCTGTAGGATTTATGCCATTTTCAATGTTTCCGGAAGATTTGCTGCATGCAGCAAATCCTCCTACCATGAATAATATTATTAAAGTTGTGATGGTTTTTTTAAATGATTTATTCATCATATATCTACCTTGTTATTTTGACTTTTATCATGTCTGAAATTCCGGCAGCACTGCTTCCATAATGCTTTATAAATGTATTATCGGCAGTAAAATCACCAGGGGAAACTGCTCTTGCAAAGTATTTAATTTCCTTAGGCTTCTCTTTGCTGTTTTTGCTGTAGTAAACGGTGAAAACAACCTTCTGTCCTGAAACCTCGTCAGGATAATACCTGTTTTCAATATATTCCTTGCCCTCAACATACCTGAATCCGCAAGGCAGTACATCCGTTATCTCATAGAAGCCATCAGGTGCCGCTTTTGAAAATTCGGGTTTTATGGTTATTGATACTATATCAGATTGTTTGAAAGAAGCCGTATTCTTTCCGTTATATTGCCTATTAAGCTTTACTAATTTACTTTCTTCCGTAATAGAGTCTTTTATTTGTCCCTTAAAGGTTGAGGTTACTGCAATTTCACCTTGAATATTGCTGAATTTAATGCTTGCAAGGCTCTTTGAAGTCAGTTGAATCCTGAATTTATCAGCCTTCTTAAGCTCGACATCCTTTTTCTTGCCATCAAGTTCATAGGTAAACCTACTGGTCTTTTGAGTGTCAGGCACCGTATTCATTGCATAATTCATTCTTTCAAGGTTGGTTATTATATCTCTTCCCGAATTTTGAGAAATATACCTGTGGAGTCCTTCCTTTTCAGGCAGATCAAGCTTAAGAGCTGCCAATGAGCATAATGCAGTAATCTCAATTATATCGTCCTTACTTGTTCCAAAATCCATGTATGCTAACGGGTCGATTTTCTTGAGCTTGCCCTCTGTTACCTTGGCATATTCCTCCCTGGCAGTCTTTATATCCCCCAACTCTGCAAGGGCCAGGCATAGATATATCTTATCCTTGTATGATATCCCATTTGATGTCAGCAAGTTTTTGACATCATACAGTACCGGCTCACTTAGAGATGCCAGCCCGTAGTAGGATGCAGCTACATCTGTCGGCTGTGACTCTTTATCCTCTATGGTTTTATAGAAATAGAGTTTTAAGCTGCTCTTGTCAAATTCATCTTGGGAAATAGCACATATTTTAGCAGATAACTCAGGATCGGCACTATCATATTTAAGTAAAGCTATTCCTCCGTTTTCCAACTGATATTTGGTAAATTCAAAGTCTTCCTCCATGCTATTAACCTGAAAATATTTCTTCAAGAGATCCTGGGAAAGCTTCCTGCAAAGCTTTTGATCAACCCTTTCTCCCCATGTGCAATCTAAAGACCACAGTGTATCCGAAAACTCAGATATAGCTGCATTATAAAACTCAAGAGTTGTAAGGGTTTTGCCCCCCTCAATTTTCAAGCCGTCTGCAAGTTTATATGTTTTGAATTTTTCTGCCTCCAATATATTTGTAACAACTGAAAAGTCCTTCTTAATTCCATCATTGAAGTCTTTACATTTCACCTTAACTGTAACGGAGTACTGTCCCTCCTTAAGGCTGCCAAGGGACTGGCTTGTAAAGAGATTTACCTTTCCAGTTTTATTAAATTCCTTTTTAACTCCATTATTTCCTTCCAATAATACACTGTATGCTACATCATCGCCGCTCTTAACACCCGTTCCAAAAGCCCTCATTGTTATTTCAGGGTTATCATTTTCCATAAATATTTTGTTAAAGATAATATCTGCAAAAAACGGCAGCTTGACATTAATATTGGTCTTTCCGTTTCCTGCCTTCAAATCCTCTGATACACCCTGGTAGGTAATTCTCCATGACGTAAGGTTATCGGGCACCTTAAAGCTTGCCTTGGCTTTTCCATCCGCCCCGACTTTGACTGTATCAAAATATGCATTATCTTTAAAGTCTGAACGGATAGTCTTGTCTCCTCCTTCACCGCATTCTGCACCGCCGAACCTGTTTAAATCAGTCGGCTGATAAGAGAAATATTTGGCTTCCTCCCCTTCAGAAATGTTTTTTAAGTATATGGACCCCAATATGTCTACATACTGACCCTGTATCGCAAAAAACGCTTCATCTACAACGCTTATATTCACATCAGCAGAACAGGGATTTCCTGATTTATCCTTCACCTCTATATCAAGGTTAGCTGTATCTCCAGGCTTGTAATCGTCTTTATCTGGTTTTACATTTATTTCAAGCTCTTTTTCCAAACAATCATATAAAATATTGGTGCTTCCTGCATCATATACATTTTTACCGTCAAAATACACGGCCTTTACATATATATTCGGTATTTTGTTTTTATCCATTTCGAAGGAGTATTTAAAGTCTTCAGATATGCTGTAACCTGCCAATCCTTTCCTCTGTGCTACAAACAATACCCTTGCATCCGGCTTTTTAATAAGGCTTTCACCGCCATACTTAACCTCAATCACAGCCTTTTCACCAAGTTTGTATGTGTCTTTTCCAGCTTCAGTTACCAGGGAGTATGTTTTAAACTCGGAATTGTAAAAGTTGTAGTAGTTATTGATGTAGTTTGTTTCCTCAATCATCCCGCCTTTGCTGTCGGCTCCTGCAACCTTTACATAATATACCCTGTATTCCTTGGAGCTCTTTTCAATAGGAACACTGAATTCGTATACACCATTTGATGTTGTAAAATTTTCTTCCTTTATAACACTTTCAACTTCTTTATATTCGTACTTTTTCTCAACCCTTTTATTTATGAAATCATAATATTCTCCAATAACTTTTTGCTCCCAGTGCTTTTCGTAAACTTTTGCCTTCAATCTCCTATCTACAGCTTTTCCTTTATAAAAGCTTTCATCCTGATACACTATATCTCCATGTTCTTTTACTTTGTCAATATCAATAAGGTTTGTCTCCACCTTTATCCTGGCTGCATTATTTGAAACCTCGGATTTTACCTCCACCATTGTATCCCTTGGAAATACAGTTACAGAGCCTGATGAGCTTATAACGGTTTCTTCAGACTGGCTATTGTTTACAAAAAGGTTAAATGTAGTAGGTCTCCATGAACTGTCTTGATAAAAGCTTTCAGGGATAAAGTTTAAACTTCCATGACCGTCATCTCCACATGAGATAACACCATTCGTATGCCGATTAATACCAGCATCATATTCTAGTTTTATCCCAGGAACCGGAGAGCCTTCAAAAAAGCTGGCCTGTATATCAAAATTAACCTTTTCCCATGCTGCAACAATTTTCTTATCAGGCTCTACATCTATTCTATATGCAGGTTTGACATATTCCCTTACCTCAAAAGAGCGTTCAATAATAGTTCTTTCGCCGAATTTCAGCATAATGGAATAACTGCCTGACGCAAGATTATCCAGAGTAATCTCATCCTTTATGAGCCCCGAAGAAGTGAGCTTGATTTCCTTCGTTTGAAGGCCTGGAAGATCATTTTCTTCAAAGTATGAGTAATCATACCTGTAAAGAACCAGCTCTGCCTTTTCAGGCAATGGCTTAGCATCTCTAGGTCTAACCATACCCCATACCCTGACTGTATCATTAGGCAGATACATTTCTCTATCCAGATACATATAGGTCCAGTACAAATCGTTTACAGGTTCTTCTCCATCTTTATTCATATACCAGTTGGTTTTTGTCACATAGGCAAAGAAAGTAGGCTTGTTTTTGTTATTGATTTTAAATATGCGATAACCTATATCTTCAGGAATGTTAACCTTACCATCTATAAATGCAAGCCCATCATTTCCCGAAGTTGCCTTTTGATTTTCATCGGTGGTAACTGTTGCATCCCCCAATGGCTTGCCGCTTATGGAATCATTGAGCCAAACCAGTGTCTTATCCCTACACACTGAGATATATGTGGAAATGTCGCTGACCTGCAAAAGTGTCCTAAATGTTCTGCTTCCATACTTGATTCTTATAAGGTATTGCCCTTCAGGCAGCTTTGCCGGAAAACTTATATAACTGTAATAGTAGTCATCATTTGTATTTTCCACTTTTGAATTGAAGGATGATATTTTTTCTATCTTCAAGGAATCCAGTTGATCATTATTGGAGTCCTTGACAGCCCAGTACGGCAAACTATTCATTATTTCGACAGACTTTAAAAAGTCGTTGTCATCCTGATACTTTAGAACATCAATGGACACATTACCGTCCTTAATCTTGTCATATGTATTTACCTGGAGAACAGGAACAACGTCTGACCCAAAGTTGTATATCGCTTGTGAAAACCATAATCCCGGTTCAGATTGTTGATTATCATTTTGAGGGTTATTGGTCTGGAATTTAAATATATAGTCCTTTTCCAGCTTATCCTCTCCATCTTTAAGTCCCAATCCCTTTTTTAAAGTAACTGTATAAATCATTCCAGGCTCAAGCTTCTCAGGTACAAAAACAGCCACCTTTTTATGGTACTCAAACCGTCCCTTAACCTTTGGGCTTATTTCAAAATACTTGTCAAATTCCTGAAAATTCTCATGGCTCATGGTAATTTCAATGCCCGTATTGGTTTCTACATTTGTAGCCATATCCCTTGGCAGGGTTCTAACTACCCTGAAGGTCTTTTTAGTCTGGAATGCCCAGGAATAATTATTTGAAGATTGGCCCTCAGGTATTTCATCTTGTGAAGCTTTAGTCCCCAGTGCTTCAAATTTATATACACTGTTGGGCACTAAAGGCTCATCCGCTTTAACACTGAATGAAGTTGCAGAAAGCTTCTTAACGGAAAAAGGTACATTTGGAGTAATCTTAAGAGCCTTTTTAATATAACTCTCATCACACTCTTTTTCACTGGTTACTTTAAAGCCTGAATTAACCTCAACACCTGTACCATCATAGCTTAGTGGCTCAATATTAGTTATTTTTACAACTCTTTCAACTTTTGCAGTCTGTGAATTTGAAGTAAGCTTTTCCTTGTAGTCGGATTTAAAAAACAACCTGTTAACTGCAAATGCTGTTATGGCAATAAATATTATAGTTGCAACAATAATTGCTGTAACCGCAAACTTATTGCTTTTATACAAATCTTTTATATTCATCAAATTTCCCTCCCATTAAATCTTATTTCATTGCTTAATAATTTCATTGCAGCATATGAGTAGAATATATTATATTCTAATATTACTACAAATCTCCACATAATAATTTACAAAATAGTTAAGGATAGTTGATAAATAAATTCTTTCATAAATTTCCCATATATACAAAAAAACCTGCTTGATTTCTATTAGCAGATCTTTCTAGATGTATGTTAGAATTTATAAATTCTTAAGTTGAGTTAATAGTTTAGTAATTTTTTAATCATACCTTTGGCTTGACTCTTGCAGCAATAAGCCTCTTAACATCGCCAAACACACTAGTATCTTTCACCTCTATCATGAGCCAGCGTCCTCCACAAGCAAAGGTTGTTTTAGTGTATAATTCTTGTATATACGGCGTCAAAGTACCAAGCATCATTTCAACTTCTGCTTCTTCCTTTGCACCTACTACAACCAATGCTATAAAGTAGCCTTCCATCGGATACAGGGTACACAATGACTTGCCGCTCTTTTGGTATTTAACATTCCAACCCGGCTGTGCAGCACATTTACTGTACGACATTTTAGGCTGAACCTTATATGTGCTTTCTATGTACGATAACAGTTTGAGCCACAGATCCGACCCTTGTCCGATGTACTGGTTAATATCGTCAGCAGTCGGCATTTGAGTGTCATTAAAGAGATCATTCCATTTCATAATCATCTTCCTTTTATGTTCTTATATTGATGCAACTAATACCATCATGAAAGAATTATTCTTATCAAAACTGCCCCCGTTAAAATCTCCAAAAAACTCTATTTTTTTATACCCACTATCAGACAGGACATTCTTTATATCGTCATACATAAGGGGATAAATCGGTATCTCATTATCATATTTTTGATTATCTACTGACAAAACAGTTTTGAAATATACTTTATTTTCCACTCTATCATACCTGTAAAACCTCTCAAATGTCAACCCTGCTTCCTCATTATAAATTGTCGGTAGAGACTTTATATCTTTTGAAATTACCCTGTCATAATTAATCACCTGGATTATTAAGCTTCCATTACTACTGATAATATCCTTTACATCTCTAATGAAATCTTTTATTTGGGTTAAATTGTCCAAATGCACTAAGGAATTCCCAATACAAAATACAGTGTCAAAATTATCTCCGTAGAATTTCTCCTTCAAATCAAGCATATTTGCATGCATAAATTTTATTTTACCGTTTAAATTCTGGGTTTTGACTGCCAAATTTTCAATCATACTTTTATCAATATCCACTGCCGTTACATCGTAGCCGTACTTGCACAATTCCATGGAATAGCCTCCTGTACCGCATGCCACATCAAGAATGGATTTTGGCGGATTACCTGCATTCCTTCTTAAAAACTCCACTGTCCCAATAGAGACAGGAAATATATTATCATAATACTTTGAAATCTCTTCATAAAAGGCCATATCATGCACTCTCCTTTGTTTGAACAAATATATCCCAAAAGGTATATATTGTTATTATAAACCATACATAGCTTCAACAATTTTATTTCCAGTATCTGTTTTAAAGTATTTCTCTTTAATAGATTTTATAGATGTAATATCCAGGGAATCTTCATCAATATTAACTATGAAGTCAGCTTCTATAAGAATTTGGAAATCCATGCCATCTACCTTATTATAACTATGATGATTACCTATCAAGTAACAAACCCTGTTAATAATTGTTTGTTCGATACCAATTTCCTTTAAAATCCTCTCTGCAATTGGCGGGCCTTCAATCTCCTGATACTTTCCTGCAGAGGAATTATATTTTCTTTCAGCTTCTTTGATCCCTATATCATGCAAAACTGCAGCAAGTTCAATAACTGTTCTTATTTCTTCTGCAACAGATTCATTCCCACTTATAGTCTTCGCAAAACCATAAACTTTTATAGCATGGTTTATTCTTCTAACATCTTGTTGGTTGTAGTTTATTAAACTGTTTAATGCTTTTGATATCATATTAATTTCATCCTCTCCCATATTATCAATTATAAAACTTAAGCTATAAATATCCTCCGCAAACTTTTCCATTGGAAATAACATGTAAATTATATACCTTTTTTTGAGAATATTCAGTATCCTGAGATACGATAATACGCCATAATTTCTTAGTCTAAAAATCGCTTGCGATTTTTCAGCCTTGGTTGTTGTCGTGAGAAAATATAGTTCGGCATGCACTATATTTTCCTATATTAAAAGTGTTAATAATCTTACATTTGGCGGAGCAAATAACGAACGGTTCAATATAATTAAAATCAGTATTAATCTTGCATTTGGCAGAGCAAAATAACGAACGGTTTAACGTTATTTTGTGATAGACAAATAGTAAGATTAACTGATTTTAATAGATTTGCTTAAGACAAATGTAATAGATTTATCACTTTTAATATAGACATAAAAAAACGCCTTGCGGCGTTTTTAAACATTAGTAAGAGAAATCTTTTTTTGTTCGTCACACATTATCATTTTACGTTTCTCATCAAGCATGGTAAGTAGTACTACCTTGCCATCCCAGAGGTCCTCCACATGTTTCAATGTCTCATAAGCATAGCTTAATTCCAGTTCCCTTCCATCGTACTGATGCTCCAACACCAGAGTGTTATCCTTCTGAACATATTCCAACACCTTAATGATGGGTATTCCCGACATACCTACTGAGCTTGCCAAGGTATCCCTGATCTTCATCCATCCATCTTCGTCTGCAACCTCTGATATTATATAATCATTTCCCCTCTTGCCATATTCAAAAAGGTTCATCTCCTGGCACAATTCATAGTTTAGATATCGTCTTAAGAAGGACTGGTCTCTCTCCACTTCCCTTATTTCAAATATCTTCCTTGGATTATCCGGGTAGTTGTTCCTAATGTATTCAAAAATCTTAAACCCTACATAGTATGGATTAATTTGGCCTAAATGAGGTCTTATAACCTGATTGTGCCTTTTCAAAAACTCAAAATGAAGGCCTTGGGGAAGTTCCAATTTGTTAAGTATTGTATAATGCCAAAAACTAGCCCAACCTTCATTCATTATCTTTGTCTCAATCTGGGGTACAAAATAGGATGTTTCAAACCTTACTATGTCAATAAGATCACGCTCCCAGGAATTAAGCTTACCATACTTTGAAACAAACCGCAGCAAATCATCATCAGGCTCTAACGGTATTTTTTTGAAATCCGGCACTTCTTCAGGCTGCGTCTGTTTTGGCTCTAAAAGAGGATACTCGCTCTTGGGCTTCTGATACCTCTCTAATAGTGCTTTCCTCTTCTCGTCCTCACTTAGTCGTTTTATTCCTATCTCTCTGGGACATTGAAATTTTAATGCATGGGCAGCATTTAAAATCTTCTCAACCTTTGCATAACCGATACCGGGGTCTGCAATGTATTCCCTGATCCTGTCTGCATGATTTTTGAAGGTTTCAATGGTCAATTCCGCTTTGGTTCCATCCCTAAAAAGCCTGTTGTTCTTAAAAAAGTCATTATGTCCGTAAACATGTGCTATAGTAAGTATTTGAAGAAGCAGTGTATTGTCCTTCATAAGATATGCCAGACAGGGGTTGGAATTTATTACCATTTCATATGGCAAACCTGTCAGGTTATACTTATGCAAAGTTTTTATTCTTTCATAAGACTTTCCATAGCTCCAGTGCGGGTAGTGGGAAGGCATACCGACATAAGCTTCATAACCTATCATATCCTCATAGCTGCATATTTCAAATTCCTGTTCATAGTAATCAAGGCCTACAGCTTGTGCTATCTCTTCTATTCGTTCATTCCACATCTTAAGTTCACTTATCGTATAATCAGACATTTAAGACCCTCCCTACACCAAAGAATGCGTAAAATCAATTATTGTTACTTCCTTAGCCATGACTTAACCCGTCAACACCCAGGATGCATGGCGAGCAGTTTAGCGAAGCTAAATGACCAGCCGCGTAAAAGGGAAGTAATTTTTTATTCATGCCTCAATTTGGATCATCCTTATCTAGCAGCTTCTTCAGGCCGGGCAGCACATCTTCTTTTTTTGTCATGGTAACAATTGAAAAATTCTTATGCTTTACACTCTTTTGATACTCACTTTTAATTGTGCTTATGGAGGAATAATAGCCAGGTACAATCTCTCCATATCCAAAAAGGTTGCAAACCTCACAAAGCTTATTTGCATATTCCACCGCTTTAACATTATCTTCAGCCCAATTATCACCATCGCTG
Source organism: Bacillota bacterium (assembly GCA_023430975.1). Classification (GTDB taxonomy): domain Bacteria; phylum Bacillota; class Clostridia; order Acetivibrionales; family DSM-2933; genus Pseudobacteroides. Next base: position 112,360 of record JAEYYB010000071.1, read on the forward strand.
CAATGGAAGGCATATATATTCCAGCTTGATGGATTATACCTTTGCTCTATGATTTCAAGTGCTTTTTCATAACCGCTGCTTATATAGGTACCTCCCGATTCGCCCTTATGGAAAAACTCGTTTTCACTTACTTCCTTTGCGACTGTTGTATGAGCTACAAATGCCACCTCAACATTAGCATATTTGAGCCTTATGAACTGGTACAGCAAAAAGTAAAAGCTTCTGGCAAGGTACTTTTTTGATTGATCCATAGACCCTGAAACGTCCATAATGCAAATAACAACTGCATTGTAGTCCTTCTTGTGCTCTTCCCTTACTCTCCAGTACCTTAAATCATCCTCAATAAAAGGAAACCTTCTAGGTACATTTTCTGTATTTTCAACATCGGGATATTGATTTTCATTTATGTTTTCATCAATGTTTTCATCGATATTTTCATCATTATCACCGGAAGATGATTGATCATTCATTTCTCTCAAGGTTCTTTCATACCCCTGCTTACGTTTAATCTTCTCGATTATAGAACGTTTTTTGGCAAGTCTGGGCGGAATTCCCTTCCTCTGGAAACCTGAACGCTTGGCATATCTGATTGACTCAAGCTCCCCCATCCTTTTCCGATCAAGATCAGGCAGGTTGAGATCATCAAAAAGGTAGCTAATTAGTTCATCTATGGTAATTTCTGTTTCGTAGTAATCCTCACCTTCCTGATTCCCTGCCTGACCAGAGCCATTTCCCTGGCCCTGACCCTGGTCCTCACCCACCTTATCTCCCCTCTTTTCATTACCTGTTCCACTTCCTGTTCCGGAAGTATTCTTCCCGTATATGAACTGGTATTCCTTAATGCTTTTTATGGGGATCTTGATTTTTTTATCTTTTCTCTGCCCTATAATGCTTTCTTCTGCAATAATATTTCCAATATTTTTCTTAATAGAGTCCTCAACCAATTGACGATGTCTCCGCCTGTCTTCTGCCGACCTGTCTTTGCCGCTGCTGCTGAACTCCTTGAAAATAGCCATTTTAATCACCCCATATCAGGTAATTTCCAAAAATAGTTTCACATTTTATGCGTTTCACACATTCTTAATCTTTCCATAAGTTATTAGCTGCATATTTTAGTATTACATTGCAGCAATGATCGCAATAACCGTAGTTTTTCATCTCTTCAACCATTGCATTGTATTTTTCGCTTTGTTCCTGATCCCTCACCTTAGCCATTGTGACAACCCTGCTTAACTCTCTTACAGACGCAGTAAGTTTTTTCTCTATAGCTTCCTTTAACGGCTCATAGCTGTTGAAATCAAGCTTTCCTCCGTTTCTAAGAACAAAGAACATATATGCAGTAACATCTGCTCTAAACCCTTTTGCCGCAGAATCTGTAATTCCGATTTGTTCTTCAATTGATCTTAAGAACCTTTCATCCGGCTCTAACTCCTCGCCAGTGTTCCGATCCTTAATCTTTGTTTTGTTAACAAATGCTTCAGCATGGTCAAGGTAGTTATTAAAGAGGCTTTCAGCCTGCTCTCTGTATCCATGAATAAATGCCTTGGTTATTTCCTTCTCAAGTATCTTGTTATATTCTTTTCTGATGTTATCCTGTATGAAAGCCAAATACCTTGATTTGTCATCATCGGATATGGCAAGTTCCTTAACGGCCTTAACAAGGGTTTCCATTACAGAAATAGGATTTATGCAATCATGCTCCGATTCCGATAAAGCAGTGTCAATCGACTTCATGATAAACCTTGTTGAAATACCTGTCATACCTTCCCTTGCCGCTTCTTCACGCAGCTCAAATATATCAATTTTTCTTGCCATTCCCTTTTCAACAATCTCTTCACCATTATATATTTTGAGCTTGGTCATAGGGTCAACCTTAGCAGAAGGTGAAAGCCTTGTAAGAATTGCAAACATTGAAGCAATCTCAATTGTATGTGGTGCAATATGAGCTTTAAATCTGCTCTTTTTAAGTATCTTTTCATAAATCTTAGTTTCTTCACTAAGTTCAAGGCAGTATGGTATTTCAATCTTTACAATTCTATCTAAAATAGCTTCATTGGTATGATCTGATTTAAACTTGTTCCATTCTGCTTCATTTGAGTGTGCAAGTATTATTCCGTCAAAATAGATCATTGATCCTTTCCCCGGTGACGGAACTGATTTTTCCTGGGTTGCAGTTATCATTGTATGAAGGTATTCAGTTTCATTTTTGAAAACTTCTATAAACTCTACTATACCTCTATTACCAACGTTAAAGGCACCATTTAAGGATAAGACTCTTGGATCATCTTCAGGATACATGTCAATCTTCGATATATCAACCGATCCTATAAGAACTGATGTGTCCTGGTTGTTAGGGTCAACAGGAGGCACTACACCTATTCCTTTTCTCGATCTGATGGAGAACCCTACTGTTTCAACCGGGAATTTCTCATACTCACCATTAAATTCATTCTTAAGCCTGTAGCGGCATATAGGACAAAGGTCACCCTCTATCTTTACATTGAGTATTTCTTCAAACTGTTTTCTAAGATGCTTTGGAATCAAATGCAAAGGCTCCTCCCTTATCGGGCAGCCTTTTAATGAATATACCGGCTGACTCATTTCAAGGGCTTTTTTCAGGGCTTCCATAAGTGATGATTTACCTGAACCAACGGGTCCAACAAGATATAAAACCTGTCTTGACTCCTCTCCTGCCATTGCGGCTGAGTGAAAATACCTGACAAGCTTCATTATTGTCTTATCAATTCCAAAAAAATCTTCCTCAAAAAACTTGTACTTCTTTACAACATCATTTCCATAAATTCTTCTTAGTCGAGGATTTTCATCAGTTTTAATAACTTCAACTCCCGGATCTGTTATAAGATTATACATTCTTTGGTGAGCTAACATGGAAATGTCAGAATTTTGTTTCAAAATTTCCAGATAATCCAGAAATACGCCTTTAAAAATGCCATTTTTTCTCTCTTCCCTATCCTTCTGAATAATGCTAGAAATATCTACCTTTCCCATAATAAATGCCTCCTTTTTAATAGGATATGTTGGTTCATGTAGCATACAAACGTTACTTCATTCTATATAAAATCACATAATCTTTAATATCAATTAATAAGGAGATTTCAAAAGTTTCCTTGGTCAATTTTTATGGATGAAAAATACAAAACTAATATTTTACAATTCTCCATTTAATAAACTACTTTTAAAAAATCACTTATGCAATTTATATATAAATTATAATATTAATAAAGGTCATTTATATTACCTTTATTAAATAAATATTTCTACATTTATTACCTTTATTACCTTAAATATTTACCGGAAAAGAAGAAACTTTAAACAAAAATTTTTTATAAGCTTTAAATCTATAACAATCAATTAATTTTTATCTAAGTTATTGTGAACTTAATATATATTAAAAGCTCCGCCAAATGTAATAGATTTATCACTTTTAATATAATATAATTTTATCATAATTAACACAAAATAACTATATCCAACTTTCCTCTTTTTACTCACATTTTACCATTATAATAGGTTTGTATTTAATGATATAATAATTTTGCCATAATCCCCGTTTTGGAAAGGTATGATTAATATTAAAACGTTTAAAGATAAAATACACAAATGTTTATATACACTGCTTGCTATAACAGCAGGATTATGCCTTTTTTTGCTGACTAGTTCCATAATCCTTGAAAAGAGTATTATGAATCCTGAATTTCATGATGAACTGCTAAAAAAACACGACTTGTATTCATATACACAAAAACAAATAAAAAATTCATTTGATAACTTAAATCTTAATTCAGGATCCGATGCAGACTCCGACCAGATTTCAAACCTTTTGCTTTCTCTAAAAAAGTCTGTTACCCCAGATCTAATAAATATGAACTTAGATAGCCTTGTTGATGGCATTTTTCAATATCTCAACGGAAAAAGCACCTTTCTTCCCGACATAATAATAAACGCCGATGCTACTAAGGATAATATTGATCCCAACGATATGACGGACCATAATCAAAAATACTCATACGCCTTGTCAAAAATAAAAAAGATAAACTTAAGTCTTATCCTTCAATATTTTGACAGAAGTGATATTGCTGACAGTCTGTCCATAATAAAGCTTTACTTTTATATAGTAAATACTATACCTGTTTTCCTTGCCCTGCTGGCAGTACTGCTTTTTATTATAGCTGCAGCCTTTTCAAAAAATATAATAAAAGTTATTAAATGGCTTATACTAATGTCTTCTGCTTGGGCCTCATTATTGTTAGCGTCTGCTTTTTTCATTATTTATAAAAGTTATACACTGGATAGCATCATCTATCCAATTACTTCATCCATACCGCTTCCTGCTGATATTACATTCTCCTATATAAATGACATTCTAAAAGGCGTATGGACAACCCTTATGGTGCTTGGGCTTATTATTGGTTTAATCTGCCCGGTATTACTAATTATGCTTAAGACCAAACGCATTAACTTTGCAGAAAAGGAGATATATGGCGATAGAACCAAGCTCTTTAGCTCCATAAAATACGGAGCCTGTATTTTCATATTTATGTTAGTTATATCGGTATTAATAAATAAATCTTATATAGTTAAAAAGGAATTTTTAGAAAATAATTTCCCTGTAATTATTAATAAACTTAAGAATTACAGCACTGTAACCAAAATTATTCCCGCAAAGGATACTTCAATATATATGCTTCTTCTAAAGCTTGTTAACAAAAGTGATAAGACCCCTATAGCTGACATAAAAATGCATCTTACAGGTGAAGCCTCTTCGGGCAAAGTAAACAGCCTTGATATTGTATCTGACGAAAACGGTGATGCCAGGTATATCCTTGATAAAGGTAAATACAGGCTAAGCTTTGATTCAGATAGTTTTCCCAAGTCATATCAGATACCTTCACCTGTTTTTTTTGAGCTTAAGTCAGCCGGAACGACCATTATATCAATTGAACTCGATAAAGCCCAGGATACAGCCTTAAATAAATGGGGCATTGCAGAAATTGAAATTTTCGACAAAGACAATATACCGATTCATAATATTGAATTATTTGTTGAGGGTACCCCATCAGCACCCGGTAACCCCGATACCTTAAAAGCCGTTACAAATTCTGAAGGAATCGCCGTATTCAGGCTTAATGAGGGTAATTATAAAATCAACTTTACAAATACAGCTTTTCCTACAGACTATAAAATCCCTTCGCCCATAGATATTAGTGTAATGGCTAACAGCATTGGACGATACAGCATAAAATTATCAAAGGAATGATGGATTTATTCTCAAGGCCGGCCCATCCTGTAACAATAAAATATTGCATGGAATATTATAAACCATATTAAATTAAATGATTACTCGTTTAACTTAATATGGTTAAAGTATTTTTTACAAGGAGGAAAGAAAACGATGCCTTATTTTGGATACTCATTCACTAATGGAGGAAATGGAAAGAAGAGTAGTGAAAAACCAAGCAATACCATACCCGAAGCACAGGAAATTAAAGGAGCTTCAAATCCCCAGGAAGCTAAGGAAACTAAGGAAACCATGGAAGAGAAACCTTTAGATATTAAGGAATCTCCAAATATGGAATCTCCAAATGATGTCAACCTATCAACTGCAGAAATTCCTCTAACTCCTAACGCACCTGTTAATCCACAAATGTATGGAATGCCTCAGATGCCTTATATGCAAAATCCACCAATACATACCTGTCCATATTTAATGTATTCTCAAATGCTTCCGGATATCTATAACACAGTTCCTTTCGATCCAATGTCACAAGATTTCCAGTATGGAAATGCCATAAGACCAGTTGGTGATCCTCCGCCTATATTGAGTGACAACCCTCCGGCAATCAACATAGTGATGTTTAAGGAACTTACCGGATATCCTAATTATGGAAACCCTAGCAGAAATGCTGATATTCTATATACAGGAAACAGGGGTACGTGGACATTTCAAATGCCTGGTTTTCAACAGATACCATTTAACCAATCTGCCCAGGTAACTATACGTGCAGTGCTGGATGACCATAACAATGTTCCTGTAAACAGGTATTCTGCCAGAATAACAATAAATGAGAGAGTCGTTCATAACGGGCCGGTACCACTTGACCACGGTACTCCTGCCGGATCCATGTTCACCAACTGGAGACCGTTAACCTTTACGGTTAATAACATAAGAAGAATGAACAGGATAACAATTGAGAATACTTCAAGAACCGGGCCTGATGATTGGATGGCTTTTGACTGGATTGAGATAAGGCTTAATGAAAGGTAACATGTTTATAAAACCTAAGGCTGTTTCGGCTTTATTACTTCTTCAATAAGTGCTATACTGTTATAAGGCAAAGCACCATAAAGTGAAAGCTATTATATGTTTTGCAATAGTTTAGAACAATTATATATAACTGATATTGCTATTGCAAAACATATTCCTTTATAGTGTTTTATTATATAAAAATCGAAATTTAGAGGAGTGACAACATTGCCATTTGACGGTATAGTAGTAAAATCCGTAGTGGAGGAGTTATCCGAAACACTTACGGGGAGCAGAATTGAAAAAATATTTCAGCCGGAACCCGATGAAATTATAATAAATATACGTGCCAAAGGCCAAAACTATAAGCTATTATTAAGTGCAAGTCCAAACTATCCCAGAATCCATTTTACCGATTCATCAAAGGAAAACCCTGCTATTCCTCCAGTTTTCTGCATGTTGCTTAGAAAGCATTTATCGGGAGGTAAAGTAACAGGGGTAGAGTTTCATGACTTTGAGAGAATAATAAGCCTGTATATTGAATCACTAAACGAGCTTGGCGATTTGACAAAAAAACACCTTATAATTGAAATAATGGGCAGGCATAGCAATATCATTCTTACAAATGATGAAGGCAGAATACTTGATTCCATAAAGCATGTGGATAATGAAGTGAGCCGAATTAGAGAAGTTATGCCTGGAAGACAGTATATTTTGCCTCCTGCACAAGACAAATTAAGCCCTGAATGCATTAATCCCGAGAAGTTCATTGATGAAGGGGCATTAAACTGCCAAACCAATGTGGATAAGTACCTTTTAAGTAACGTCAAAGGCTTCAGTCCTCTCTTATGTAGAGAGATAACCTTTCTTTCAGGAATAGATGACAGAATATCTTTTGACGCCCTGCCAAAAGAGAAAAAGGACAGCCTTTTAAGTGTGCTTAAAGACACTTTTGAAGCAATAATCATATCAAATTTTAAACCGTGTATAGTATTTGACTCTGAAGACATGGATAAGCCTATTGAGTTCCATTGCCTGAATCTTAAACAGTATAATTTTGTAAGGCACTATCCTACAATGAATCAAGCCCTGGATGCCTTTTATAGGGAAAAGGACAGGGCTGAACGAAGCAAACAGAAAAAATCCGATGTTTTGAAGGTAATAAACAATAATTTGGAAAGATGCAATAAAAAGCTTTCTCTTCAGCAGGAAAAAATGCGGGAAGTATCAGACCGTGATGAATTAAAGCTCTGTGGTGAATTGCTGACTGCAAACATATACAGCATACCTAAAAACACCAAATCGGTAACTCTTTTAAACTATTACAGCGAAAATAACGATACTGTTGAGATTTTACTTGACCCTGACCTTACACCCCAGGAAAATGCACAAAAATATTTTAAACAGTACAATAAGGCTAAGAGTGCATATTTATCCACCAGTAAGCAGTTGGAAGAAACAGTTAAGGAAATGGAGTATTTAGAAGGTGTTCTTCAAATGCTGGATAACTGCAATACCCTCCAGGAAATTAACGAGGTAAGGCAAGAACTGGCTGAGGAAGGTTATCTTTCAAAGAGGAACAAGAACAGCATAAATAAAAAGGACAAGCCTTCAAGCCCTCATCATTTCAAGTCCTCAGACGGTTTTGACATACTGGTAGGAAAAAACAACAGACAAAATGACCTTTTAACATTAAAGCAAGCTTCCAGCTGGGATATGTGGCTTCACACCCGTAACATACCCGGCTCTCATGTAATAATTAAGAGCAACAGGCAAAGCATACCCGACAGCACCCTGCTAGAAGCTGCGATAATTGCTGCATACCACAGCAAAGCAAAAGATTCATCCAACACCCCTGTTGACTATACCGCCGTTAAAAACGTGAAAAAGCCTCCTGGGGCAAAGCCTGGAATGGTTAATTATGATAATTTTAAGACGATTATTGTCGCACCTGATGAAGGCTTAATAAAAAAGCTCCGTGCTGATTAAGAATTAATGAACTTAAACGGATGACATGGACAGGCCTCTGTTTTTCAACGATTCGATGGTCTTGTTCATGCCGTCTTTATCGACACAAAATTCAAGGGCATCTTCAATGGATACTCTATCCTGGGCAAGCAGATCTGCTATTGATTTATCAAGAAGCTGCATACCCATTACTCCGCCCATTTGTATAGAAGAGTTTATGGCAGTGGACTTTCCTTCTCTTATCTGATTACTAATGGCAGGTGTTACAACCATAATTTCAAGGGCAGCTACCCTGCCTTTTCCTGACTTATCAGGCATAAGTCTCTGTGATATAACCGCCTTTAACGCTGTAGAAACCTGCACCCTTATTTGCTGCTGTTGATGCGGGGGAAAAACGTCTATCATTCTATCTATGGTTTTTGCAGCTCCAAGGGTATGGAGGGTGGAAAGCACAAGATGTCCTGTTTCAGCAGCAGTAACAGCAATACTGATGGACTCCTGATCCCTCATCTCACCTATAAATATAACATCAGGGTCTTCCCTTAATGCTGCCCTGAGTGCATTATTATAGGTCTTGCTGTCATGACCTATTTCCCTTTGGTTTACTATGCACTTGTCATGGTTGAAAACATATTCTACAGGATCCTCAAGTGTAAGTATATGTCCATCCATTGAGGAGTTGATCTCATTAATAATAGATGCAACAGTGGTTGACTTACCGCTTCCTGTAGGACCTGTAACAAGTATCAGCCCTTCCTTTATTTCACTAATCTGCTTTACTACCGGAGGTAGATTTAATGCTGATAATGATGGTATTTTTGAAGCCAATGCACGGAAAACCAAGGCTATTGATCCTCGTTGAAAGAATGCATTAACCCTGAACCTTGATACATCAGGCACTGTTATGGAAAAATCCACTTCACCAACAGATGTCAAATGTTCCATTTTTTCCTTATCCATACAGACCTTTGCATATTGCATTGTATCCTCAAAAGTCAGCCTATCTGCTTCAATCTGCTTCATATGTCCATTAATTCTGAAGGATGGTGCCCTTCCTGTTGTTATATGGACATCTGAAGCCTTACTGTCAACTGCCATCTTTAATAATTGATTAAGCTCTATAACCATAGACATCTCCTTGATAAGGAATTGGCAAGATACATTTTCTGCTTTTAAATTTGATCGGCGGGTATGAGAGATCATTAATAATTTATATATAAAAATCAAAGATAAATATAAAAATTAAATGATTTTTATACATTAAAAGTGTTAATAATCTTACATTTAGCAGTGCAAATTACCAACGGTTCAACGGGATTTGCTTAAGACAAAAGTAAGAGATTTATCACCTTTAATATAGATTAAAAGTGTTAATGATCTTACATTTGGCGGAGCAAATAACGAACGGTTCAATGGGATTTGCTTAAGGCAAATGTAATCGATTTATCACTTTTAATATTGATTTGAAATGGCCTAAGAATTACAAGCAGAATATACATCCATCCATTCCCAGATTTTCTTATCCCATTATCGAGACATATGAATGAAGGAATGACTAAAAAATTTTTGAGTCATTACAAAGATATCTTAATCATTCCTAAATCAAATTATATATCGGCATTTTTTATCAATATATTTAACAGTTTTTTAGTCTATGGATTTGATAACCAGCAGCAAGCCTTTATTAATAGATATCTCTGCAATTTCACCTGTAAATTCGTTGCTTACGCCTCTTGAAGAACCAAGTTTGATATTGTCATTATCCAAAGGATACAAAAGCCCCTTGGAAGTTATGCCTTCCACACTCTCAGTAAGGGAAAGTATGGTGAGCTTCATATTGCTTTCATTTTTAAGAATTATATGATCTTTAATGAGCTGTATTTCATTGCGTTCATTCGCTATGATACAGTTAATATTTTTATCCGACATCTTTTTTAACAAAAAGATATTTGAAAGTGAATGATCAAAACGTGTACCTAGACAACCAAGCAAAACTATTGAATCAGCACCTTTATCTGCAGCATACTCCAATGCAAGCTCAGTATCGGTCATATCCTTTTGAGATGGATACCTTACATCAATTACTCCTGAATCCTTAAAATATTGGTAATCTTCCTTTGATACTGAATCAAAATCCCCGATCATAATATCAGGGAAAATACCAAATTTCCTAAGATGCCTGGCACCTCCATCAACGCTCACGACCATAGAGCTGCCAACAAAAAACTTCTTATGGTAATCATAATCCTCAATGCTACCACTACAGACTATGACGGCTTTCATTTTTCCTCCTTGTAAGAGTTCTCTCTAAGGGTTTTTATCATTTCTGCCATATCTGGTGCGTTGTATATGGAAGAACCTGCCACTATTACATTTGCACCGGCTTCAGTGACTTTATATATGTTATCAGGCCTAATACCGCCATCAACCTCAATATCAATGTCAAGTCCTCTTTTAATAATCATTTCTTTTAATTCTCTAAACTTCTCCGTAACGGAGTCTATGTACTTTTGTCCACCAAAACCTGGGTTAACTGTCATTAATAGAACCATATCAATATCATTAAGTATCCACTTGATATGGGATAAAGGTGTGGCTGGATTTAAAACAACACCAGCTTTAATACCTTTCTGCTTTATACTTTGTATGGTACTGTGCAGATGGGTACAAGCTTCCACATGAACAGAAATTATATCCGCACCAGCATCATAAAACTTGTCTATATATCTGTCGGGCTCCTTTACCATCAGGTGCACATCCAATGGCAGCTTTGTGTATGGCCTGATTGCTTTAACTACAGGTGGTCCCACGGTGATGTTTGGAACAAAATACCCATCCATAACATCTATATGTATAATGTCGGCACCAGACTTTTCCGCACATGAGACCTCTTCACCAAGCCTTGAAAAATCTGCCGACAATATCGACGGTGCAATTTTAATCATTTTACGTCCTACTTTCTATATCTCTGGTCTTTTTGTTTCTTCAGTAAACTATAAAAATGAACAAATCTTTCGTATCTTTCATTATCTATATCGCCATTTTCTACTGCTTCCTTTACTACACAATCAGGCTCATTTATATGGCTGCAGCTATTAAACCTGCATCTTCCCAAATGATTAATAAACTCAGGATAATGGAGCTCAAGATCATTAAGATCTACCCCCGTAAGCTCAAAGGAGCTAAATCCGGGAGTATCTACCACAAGTCCCCCATTAGAAAGCTCAAGCAGCTCCGCATGCCTTGTAGTATGCCTTCCTCTTTCAATCTTATCGCTAACCTCTCCTGTCTCCATAACTGCGGATCCTGCAAGACGATTAAGAATTGTTGACTTACCAACTCCCGACTGCCCTGCAAAAACAGTAATATTTTCCTTAAGAATTTCCATCAGTTCATCGAATCCCTCATGGGACTTGGCACATAGAAAAAACAAATCATACCCTGTGTTTTCATATACCTTTTTAATTCTATCAATGTCCTGTCCGGAGCTTTTATCTATTTTGTTAATGAGAATTATTGGCTTGATATTCTTAAGGCTTGCTGTAATAAGCATCTTGTCCAACAATAGAAAGTCCGGCTGCGGCGATTTAACAGCAACAACAACTACAAGCTGTGTTATATTTGCGACAGCAGGCCTTACAAGCTCGGAGGTCCTTGGTAATATCTCCTCTATGAGACCAGTATTCTTATCAGTATCAATAATAGAAAAAGAAACCTTGTCCCCAGGCAAGGGAATTATATCATCTTTTCTAAAAATCCCCCTTGCCTTGCATTCTACTATGCCATGGGAAGAGGACTTTATATAATAAAATCCTCCTATTCCCTTCATTACAACACCTAAAGGCAACCTACCTACCTCCCGGATAATCGACATTCATATCTGAATTAGGTTTATTATCTACATATACCTTAATGTTTGTACTTCCATTTTCAGGCACAGGCACTTTAACCGATAATGGGAAATCCTGCTTATTAACCGTACCATCCATTATTACCGTACTCTTTTTTGTATCGCTAGGTGTCATTTCTATAAGTACTCTAACTGTTTCACCAAAAGAATCTGCGTTTTCCAACGGAATACTTACAGAAACCTCCGACGTCTTTAATGGGGTAGGCGTATGGTTTTCAATTGGCGTAGCACCTTGGTTCGGAATCTGAGTATTAGTGTTTACAGTTTCAAGAGTTATATTTACAGCCGACCTCTCAGTTACAGTTGTGTTTGGAAGAGGATCCTGGTTAACAATTTTATCCACATGGTTCGCACTATCCTCCGGCAACACCTTTCCTAAAGTAAGCTTACTATCTGAAAGGGATTTTTGTGCCTGAACTCTGGTAAGTCCTATAAGGTTTGGTACAACCGTTTGAATAATTTCCGGTCCCTTACTAAGGTAAATTGTGACGGACGAACCCGGTGAAACCTCTTCATCAATACCAGGCTCAGTTCTAACAACCAACCCGCTTGTAATAACATCACTATATTCATCTTCCACCCTGGCTATAAGGTTGTAGTCTTCTAATATCTTCTGTGCTTCCCTCGATGTCTTCTTGCTTAAGTCAGGAATTTTCACCATTTCAGGTCCGTTGCTTACAGAAAAAGTTACAGGATTATACGGATCTGGTTTAATTTTAGTCCCTTCCTTTGGCTTTTGTGTAATAATGATGTCCTTTTCCACACTCTTGTCATTCTTTCTTTCAACAACAACGGTTATTCCTTCACCTTCAAGTGCCTGTTTAACATCATCAATATTCTTTCCCTCATAGTTTTCAAGTACAAAATCCGACTTTGACGGGGGCATTATACTTGGTCCTATAAACTTAAATGCAATAAAAACAAATATGCTTATAATAAGCATAGATGTAGCTATTGCAAGTATCCAGGTAACTCTGTCCTTCTTTTTATTCTTCATATCATCAATCTCTTCCTCATGATTTTCTTTTACAGGTACCTCTTTCACCTGAGGTTCCTTTACAGCGGTTTCAATTGGCTTATCAGGCTGTACTATTTGAATCCTTCTAGTGGGCGAATTATCAATATCTATTTTAGTAGACGGCACACTTGAAGGATCATTCAAAACCATTCTCAAATCGTTAAGCATTTCTGTCGCAGTGCTGTACCTGTTGCTCTGCTCTTTTTGTATTGCTTTCATTATTATGCTGTTTACACCTTTTGGAAGATCACCTTTTATATTGATAGGTTCCTCCGGCATCTCCTGCAGATGCTTTAAAGCAATTGCAACAGGAGTCTCACCGTCAAAAGGGACCTTACCTGTAACCATTTCATAAAGTGCTATTCCAAGAGAATATAAATCCGACTTTTCATCTGTAAAACCACCTCTGGCCTGTTCTGGTGAAAAGTAATGCACTGATCCTATTGTACTTCCAACCATTGTTATGGTTGAGGATGATACCGCCCTTGCAATACCAAAGTCTGTGACCTTAACAATTCCGTCTTTCGTAATGAGTATGTTATGTGGCTTTATATCCCTATGTACAATACGCTTTTTATGAGCATGCTCAATTGCAGAACATATCTGCAATTCAATATTAACTGCCTCTTTCCAATCTAAGGCACCCTTCTGGGCTATATAGTCCTTTAAAGTCACGCCCTCGATATATTCCATAACTATGTAGTGTATGTTTCCTTCCTGCCCTACATCATATATGGAAACTATATTTGGATATGACAGACTTGCCGCAGACTGTGCTTCTATCCTGAATCTTTTTACAAACTCCTGATCATTGGTAAACTCCTGTCTTAATATCTTAACTGCTACAAACCTATTAAGCAAACTGCACTTTGCTTTATATACAAGGGCCATTCCGCCCCCACCTATTTTCTCAATTAATTCATACCTGTTTCCAAGAATCTGACCTTCCACAATCAATCCTCCTTAATCCTCACATTGTAACAATAAATACAACTCCCACCCAAAGTCGGTAGCAATATTTTTGTTACTCTTAACAAAAATAACAATATAACTATTTTCATATTTTTTCCTTATTCTTTGAAAATTATAACAGTTATATTATCCTCTCCACCCATTTCATTAGAATCTCCTACCAGTTTTTCACAAGCAAGATCCAAGTCATCGTTATTTTTCACTATTTCAAGTATTTTTTCTTCATTTAACATATTAGTTAAGCCGTCAGTACACATTAGTACAATATCGTTTTCCATTATATCATATGTATAAGTATCAACTTCTAACACCTCACCACAACCTAAAGCTCTTGTTATAAGATTTTTATTGGGGTGTTTTTCAGCTTCCTCCTTGGTAAGTGTACCATTTCTAACTAGTTCTTCAATATATGAATGATCTATAGTAAGCTTTTCTATTTTATTATCGCGTATCAGATATACTCTACTGTCTCCTACATGTCCAATATACAGCCGCTTATTAACAACTACAGCTGCAATAAGGGTTGTGCCCATACCGGAATCTGTTTCATTTTCAAGGGATTTTTTATAGACATCTATATTGGCCTTCTCAATAACTGATTTGATGGCCTTTTCAATATCCTCGCCCTCTTTAAAGATATCAGGATTTTCAGATATATTTTTGCTTATTGATTCTACAGCAGCCTTACTTGCAATTTCCCCGGAGTTATGTCCACCCATTCCGTCCGCAATTATAAACGCAACAGGAATACCTGGAAGGCCTGCCAATATATTGTAGCTATCTTCATTAATCTCTCTGACTTTCCCTTTATCACATCTGACCCCGAATTTCACCAAACCACTCCTTAGCATGGACAATTTGTAAAAATTAAATCGCTTGCATTTTTGCAACCTTGGTTGTTGTCGTGAGAAATTATGGTTAGTATACAATATAATTTCTCAGACATAATTAACTATATTTTTTGTTCCCTTAATCCATCTGTTATGCTTTTCCTTAGCTGTCCACATGCTGCATCAATATCACTGCCGAGTTCCCGTCTTACAGTTGTTTCAATTCCCTGCTTTTCAAGAATATTTTTAAATTTTTGTATTTTATCCATCCTGGCTCTTCTAAACTCATTGCCTTCAATTGAATTAACCGGTATTAGATTCACATGTCCGAGCATCCCTTTAAGCCTTTGGGAAAGCTCCTTTGCATTTTCCGGCGAATCATTCAGATCCGATACCATTGCATACTCAAATGTTATTCTTCTACCAGTTACCTCTGTATATATCTTACATGCTTCAATCAATTTGTCAATAGAATATGCTTTATTTACAGGCATTATTTTTTCTCTTATTTCGTTATTAGGGGCATGCAAAGATATGGAGAGTGTAACCGGAAGGTTTTCCCCTGCAAGCTTAATTATTTGCGGTACAAGGCCGCAGGTTGATACCGATATATGTCTCAATCCGATATTAAGGCCTTCCTTATGATTTACCAGCTTTAAAAATTTAATGAGATTCTCATAGTTATCCAGGGGTTCTCCAATGCCCATAATTACGACATTACCTACCCTTACTCCCTGATCTCTTTCAATTGTAAGAATCTGGTCTACCATTTCACCGCCGGTAAGGTTTCTTCCAAAATCTATCCCTGTTGACGCACAGAATTTACACCCCATTTTGCAGCCTGCCTGTGAAGAAATACACGCTGTAAACCCATGTTTATAACTCATAAGAACACTCTCTATAATGTTTCCGTCAGCATATTCCAAAACATATTTTACTGTTCCATCAATATTAGAAACCAGCCTGTTACGGATCTTAATCCTGTCAAACCTGAATCTTTCCTTCAATGCCTGCCTTAAATCCTTGGAGATATTTGTCATTTCATCTATGGACATAACACCCTTGTGACACCATTGGAATATCTGTTTTGCCCTGAATTTAGGCTGTCCCATTGATATAAGTGCTTCTTCCAGTTCTTCTATTGTCAAATCAATTAAATTCAGCTTATTTCCCATACTATCCTCTTTTTCTCATTTTTGCTACAAAAAATCCATCTATTTTGTTTATGTTGGGGTATAATTCAATATATCCATTTCCTGAGTATTCCTTTAAAACATCAGGTAATAATTCAGTAAATTCCTCGAAACTAAAATCTTTATTCAAAGTCAGGAATTTTTCTACCAAATCCCTGTTTTCTTCCTTTCCGATTGTACAAGTACTATATACAATAAAACCACCAGGCTTAACATATTTTGATGCAGCATTTAATATCTTAAGCTGAAGGTCTGTTATCTCCTTAATATCAGACATGGTCCTGGCCCATTTTATATCGGGTTTTTTTCTTATTATACCATATCCTGTACATGGTGCATCAACCAGCACTCTGTCTGCCTTTTCCAGTAAACTTTCATCCACCATCACAGCATCATAAACTTCCGCTTTTATTATGCTTATACCTAGCCGCTCTGCCGCCTCATTAATCAGATTAATCTTATGTTCGTGAATATCCCTGGCTATAATTTGGCCTTTGTTTTCCATTAGCTGAGCCATATGTGTAGTCTTGCCGCCAGGTGCACTACAAACATCAACAACCAGATCACCGGGTTTTGGGTCAAGAATTTTTGCAGATAACATGGAGCTTTCATCCTGCACCTGAAAATGACCCATTTTGTATGAATCCAGTTTTAAAAATGATCCGGGATTTTTAAGTATCAGTGCTTCTTCTACGGCTTTTCCCGCCTCTAACTGTACTCCATTTTCCGATAAATTTGCAATTAGCTCTTCCTTTGATGTCCTAATTGTATTTACTCTTATGGTAAACTCCGGCACCTGGTTATTACTAATAAGCAAGTCCTCAGTAAAATCAAAACCGAAAGCTGACAGCCATTCCTTTACCAGCCAATCGGGGTGGGAGTATTTAACGGACAAATATTGAACTGGATCCTTTTGCTTGTCCGGATATGTAATGCTGTCCTTCTTCCTTGCTATATTTCTCAGCACACCATTAACAAAACCGCTTGAAGCCGCATGCCCATACTTTTTAGCCAGCTTGACGCTTTCGTTGCATGCTGCAGACTCCGGAATCCTGTCCATGTATAATATCTGATAAACTCCAAGCCTAAGCAAATTAAGTATCCAGGGCGATATTTTTTTTAGCTTTGTACTGGAAAAACTGCTTATTACATAGTCGATGGACAGCTTCCACTTTATTGTTCCATACACCAAATCCGTTATAAATGCCCTGTCTACATCCTTAAGAGTATTGCCCTCAAGCTGCTTGTTTAAAGCAATGTTAGAATAGGCACCTTTTTCGTTTATCTCGTAAATTGTTTTTAATGCAATTTCTCTTGGTAAATCTATAGCCATATTAAGTCTCTCTTTTTAAAATTTTTACTTTCTTTTATTGTTATTAATAAATTTAATTATATCAAAGCATGAATGGAAATCATGACTAAGCAATAATGCTAATTAACTTATTCCTAAGGGTTTCCACATCTACAAAGGTGTCCTTACAGGGACCATTGGGCCTCTCGTTTGTTACACCAATTACACATAAATTCTTAACATCAAATATACCACTTATAAGGTCTCTTTCACAAGCTACTGCTACTACGATTTTAGGTTTCTCTTTCATTATGATATTTCTCGCTGCCGTGCCGCCTGTTACTACCAGCACCTTTATTCCCATATCAATGGACATGTTTTTAATATCTCCAATGGTGCAAAGGCCACAGTTTTTGCAATTTTTTATGTCGGCAGTTATTTTTATTTTACATTCAAAGTTCTGAAGACAATGGGGTAAAATCAGCAGCACATCTTTAGGCTTAAACTTTACACCCGCTGACTCAGTCAATATATTGTTGATATTTATATAAAATCTCCGAATGGTATCCTTATTATTCCTTAAAAATTTCAAAAAAATAGATATGAGCGGGAATAGAACATTGAGGCTCCATTTTGCGAAAACAGCCATTGAAGGTTTTATTTTCTTAGTCTTGTAAGCTGTAAGAATAATAGGAATTGATAAAGCCAAAAGTGTTGTTACTCCTCCGAAAGTAACAATAGCTAGAAATATTATGAAATTATAATTGGAAATAGTAAAATTGCGGTAAATAAATGCCATGCCCGAAATTATCAGGCATAATGCAAATATAACCGCTATAGAGAAATATATAAACTTCTTCAAATATTTATCCAATTACTTCACCTTCATTTATCTTATGTCCGCACAGATATTCTTCAATAGTCATTCTTCTTGCTGATTCAAGCTGTATCTCAAGGATGTTTATAATGCCTTCTCCGCAAGCAACAACCAACCCGCTTTTACTGCTCTTTATTATTGTACCTGGCTTATATCCTTCGTTTTTACCATCCATAAGCATGGTCTTCCACACTTTAAGCTTGGCGTCAAGATACTGGGTATAAGCACCCGGCCAAGGATTTGTGCCCCTTACAAGGTTGTGAATATCCCATGCACTTTTCGTCCAATCAATAGCTCCTGTTTCTTTTTTCATCATAGGTGCATTTGTGGCTTCCTCTTCCGGTTGTTTTTCCCTTTTCAGTGCACCTTGTTTAAGAGATTCCAGCGTTTCCATGAGAACCTCTGCACCCACTATGGACAAGCAGTCATGAAGTTCTCCTGCTGTCATATCAACCGGAATTTCCACTTCACGCTTTATTAGCATATCCCCTGTATCCATACCCACATCAGTGTACATTGTTGTTATGCCTGTTTTTTTCTCACCGTTAATAACAGCCCACTGAATTGGTGCAGCTCCTCTGTATTTTGGCAGAAGTGAGCCATGGACATTAATACACCCCATGGGTGGAAGCTCAAGGATATCCTGAGGCAGAATCCTCCCATAAGCTACAGTTACAAACAAGTCTGGCTTTAATGCCTCCAATTGTTTATAAAACTCACCTGTTCTTATTTTTTCAGGCTGCAGTACAGTTATATCATTTTCCTGTGCATACACCTTAACAGGCGGTGGTGTCATTTTATTTCCTCTGCCCTTTGGCTTATCCGGCTGCGTAACGGCAGCCACTACATTGTATTTATTCTCAACCAGCATTTTAATGCTTGGAACTGCAAACTCTGGAGTCCCCATGAAGACTATTCTCAATACTCTCACTCCTCATAATCCTTAGTAATGGCTAAGAAATAACATCCAATTCTCATCTTCCAAAACCCCGTTGAATCATCGGGATCCTGTCCTTGAGAATAATCGTTATTTCTAAGGCATTCCTTAATCACTTATGATTTTTTCAACCTTGATTCTTTCCTAATCTATATCATCTTTTTTCTTTGATTTTTGTCTTTTTTCATTGTTGAGGTCGCTTTTATTTATGATCTTTTCTGCTCGATCTGTAAACAATACACCATTTAAGTGGTCAATTTCGTGGCATAATGCCCTTGCTAAAAGTCCTTCTCCCTCAATCACTATATCCTGACCTTTCAAATTTTTTGCCTCTACAGTTACTTTATAAGGCCTACTGACCTCACCTACCACATCAGGTACACTTAAGCACCCTTCAATTTCAGTTTCTTCACCATCTTCTTTAACGATTTTTGGATTTATAAGTTCAAGGAGTCCTTTACCTACATCGATTACTACTATTCTCTTTAAAATTCCTACCTGTGGAGCAGCAAGGCCAACACCATCGGATTCATACATAGTTTCCGCCATGTCCTTTACAAGCTCAACTATTCTTTCATCAATAGTGCCAACTTCCCTTGCCTTCTTCCTTAAAACTTCATCCCCGTCTTCCCTAATAATCCTTATTGCCATAAAAGATCTCCTCCAAAAATTTATAATTAAAAGATTAATTATTAATTACATTTAATATATATTGAATGTAATATATTAAAAGTGATAAATCTATTACATTTGTCTTAAGCAAATCCCGTTGAACCGTTCGTTATTTGCTCCGCCAAATATAAGATTATTAACACTTTTAATATAGATTAATCATTTTTAATATAGCCTTAAAATTCACATTTTAAAATTATAACATATTAAATGGATTTATATCCATACTCATTTCTACACAGTATTTATCAAATTTTTTGTACAATTTGTCTCTAACCCCTGTAAAGGCATCAACGATATTGTCTATATCATAACATTTAATGATAATCCTCCATCTGTATTTCTTTTTTATGAATGCAAGGGGTGCCCTCATAGGTCCATAAACCTCAGGCTTTGCATTGCAGCCTTCCATAAGCTCATTAATTGTTCCTCCCGCTTCTTTTGCACTAGCTGCTGCAATTTTATCATCCGGGCCGCTGATGATAATCACGCCTATATTGGTAAAAGGCGGATAACCAAGCTTCTCCCTAATCAATATTTCATGTTTGTAAAATCCAATATAATCATGGTTGCAAGCAGTTAATATACTAAAGTCTTCTGTATTATAGGACTGAATTATTACCCTTCCCTTAAGCTGCCCGCGACCTGCACGTCCTGCAACCTGTGTAATAAGCTGAAATGTCTTCTCAGATGCTCTGAAGTCGCCTAGATTCAACATGCTGTCTGCCGCTAACACACCTACTAGTGTAACATTTGGGAAATCATGCCCTTTAGCTATCATTTGAGTGCCTATCATTATATTTATGTTTTTTTCTTTAAAAGTGGTAAGAATTTTTTCATGAGAATCTTTAGCCGCAGTGGTATCCATGTCCATCCTGATAACCGAACACCCATCAAATGCCTTCCTCGCTTCGTCCTCAATCTTTTGCGTACCTGTACCAAAGTGTCTGATGCTTCTGCTGTTACACTTTGGACATGATGCAGGGTTCTTAACGGTAAAACCGCAGTAGTGGCATATAAGCCTTTCATTATTGGCATGATAAGTCAGGTTAATACTGCAATTTGGGCATTTCATGGTAAATCCGCAGCTCCTGCATATAACAAAGGATGAATACCCTCGTCTGTTCAAAAAAAGTATTGTTTGCTGCTTAAGCTCAACATTCTTTTTGATTTCCTGTGCAAGCTTGCCGCTAAACATAGATCGGTTTCCTTCGTTGAGCTCATTTCGCATGTCAACAATTTCTACCTTTGGCAGAACTGCATTATTGGGCCGCTCCAACATTTTATATATGCCTATTTCGCCTCTTGCTGCCCTATAATATGTCTCAACTGAGGGTGTGGCCGAACCATAGAGCAATAAGGCATTATTTGCAATGCACCGTTCCCTGGCTATGTCCCTGGCATGATATTTGGGAGTTGTTTCAGACTTATAGGAGCTTTCATGCTCTTCATCGATTATTATTATTCCCAATCTTTCCAATGGAGCAAAAACAGCTGATCTTGCTCCTACAACAACCCTCTTCTTACCATCCCTTATAAGCCTCCACTGATCATATCTCTGCCCCGCCGAGAGCCTGCTGTGCAGCACTGCAACTTCGTCCCCGAACCTGCTTTTAAACCGTTCAACCATCTGAGGTGTAAGGGAAATTTCAGGTACTAATACAATCGCACTCATACCTCTATCAAAGCATGCCTTAATAAGCTGTAAATAAACCTCTGTCTTTCCGCTTCCTGTTACCCCATGAAGCAATGCTTCGTAAAATTCTCCGGTTTCAATTTTTCCCAGTGCATCCTTTAGTACTATTTCCTGCTCCGCTGTTGGTAAGAAGGCTTCTGTCCTTTCATAGGTTCTACCTGTATAAGGGTCTCTTTTAACTTCAACCTCCTTATAATATATATACCCATGTTTTTGCAATGTATTTACAGAACTTGAGGAAGCACCTGAAAATTTAGTGATATCTGCGATTGAAAGGTACTCGGCTTCCTTTAATATTTCCAATACTCTTATCTGTTGAATACTTCTAATTTTATTTCCATTTATGGCTTCATCAACATCTTTTACAGGTAGTGCCAAAGAGGCCACTCTCACTTTCTTTTCTTTTGCCTTATTGATAAATTCCTCTTTTATCAAAATTATTTCTTCTTTTTCCATCCGCCTTATGTATTTACTAAAGGTTGTCTTATCGATATAAGCAGCCAGTTCTTCCAACCCGCACTCCCCGCCATTTTCAATAAGAGCATCTATTATTTCCTGTATAGTTTGGTTATGATGATCTATATTCTTTATAAGAATTACAGATTTTATGCTTTTTACCCCCACTCCAGGAGGGAGCATACATTTTAATGCATCGTAATAAGTGCATATATACCTTTTTCTCATCCATCTGCATAAGGATATTGACCACTGATCCAGCCATTTAATATCATCTAAGACCTTCTTAATATATTTAAGCCGATATGACGTATTAAGCTCTTTCGCATCTTCTATCCCTATAACAAAGCCTTCAGCATTCCTATTGGAATTTCCAAAAGGAACAATTACTCTGCTACCGGGATAAACCTCTCCAATAAGGCTTTCAGGCACAAGGTATGAGTATTCCTTATCATATTCTCTTGATGAATCACTTAAAACAACTAAAGCAATACGGTTCATCAGATTCCTCTCTTCATAAAGCATGATTGAAATGTTACTTACCGTTTTGAGCGTGTGTTCACGAGTTAAGTTAACTTATATTAAAAGTGAATAATCTTTTAGATTTATCACTTTTAATATAGTAATGGCTAAGAAATAACATCCAATTCTCATCGTCCAAAACCCTGTTAAATCGTCGGGAGTTTGTCCTTGAGATTATGAAGTTATTTCTAAGGCATTACTTATATAATATCATAATTTTCTAGACATAAACAAAATCATGAAATGATTTTTCCAGACATTAAAAAAATTACCTGCCCAATCAGGTAATTTTTTTATATTTATCTCCTACCACAAACCAATATCAATGATAAATTTTTCAGCTATGTACTATAAATTGATCAATCTTCGTAGTTATTGCCGTCACCGCTGTCCACATTATTGCCATTTTCGTCAATGTTTTCTTCCTGATCATCATCTTTATCCTTACAAATTTCCATTTTTGAAACGGAAATCTCATATGCTACCTTTGTCACTGCATCACCGGACTCCTGCTTCTTTTGGTAGCTTCTGCTTTGAATTCTTCCCCAAACCTTGATGTTATCGCCAATTGTAAGACTCTCAGAAAATCTTGCATTCCTTCCCCAAGTTATACAGGGGATATAGTCGGATTTATTGTAGTGCCTGTTTACAGCGAGCAATATATCAGTTATTTCACGGCCGAATGGTGTCATTCTGTAAATAGGTTTCTTACATATATACCCGTTCAAAAAAATCTGATTTGGATTCTTTATTCTCTTTTCATCTTCGAGAAATACAATCTCCCTGGCGAAAACAGTTAAAACTAATCTGTTTCCTTCGTTATTATAACTGTTATAGGATCGGAACTGTCCTTCGATTTCTACTACTTTGCCAATCTCCAATTTTTGCTTGGAAGTCAGCCGTTCAGAAACAGTAACAGGAATTCTGTCATAGCTATCACTAAGCCGGGGAACGTCCAGCATAAAGTAATAAAAACCCTCACCATACACTTCATGACTGAACTCCAAATTCGTAACAATCGTACCGGATATGGTCACCATGTTGTTCTCAATGATGTTTCCGACCATCCGTCGCCCACTCTCCTCTCTAATCCACCGTACATCTTTATATTTTATCTAGTGTATATCTATTCGCCAGGATCAAAATTTAGAAGTATATTATTTTGCTTTGATCAATTTGTTCCGCCAAATGTAATATTAATAACACCTTTAATATATATAAATATCAATAATTATAGATGTAACTTAATGCTAATTATATATTATATTACATATTTTATGTCTTGAACATACCCGAAATTTTTTTCCTAAATTAATGTGTGCGGTGTTTAGTATTTGTTTAATCAATAGAGCTTTGGTGCTTGATTGCTGCATGATATGGTAAATTACTCTTTGAGTAGGATGTTAAAATGGCTCCTGAATAAATGGCAAAAGCTGCTGCAGCCATAACAGAGTAGGGATCAATGGAACCTGAATTAACTCTAATTTCAAATTCCTGCGGCTCAATTATATTACCACACTTTGTTAGTAAGGTTCTCTGCAAACAACAGATATAATTTTCTCTGTATATACCCTCTCCTATACTTGAGGCCGTTATACTTGCTTTGGAATTAAACCCGTAGGTAAGAACTGAATAACGTTTCCCTTGCAAAAGGGAGATTCTTTCATAGTCATCTGCATTTAGGATAACAGTCCCCTTATCATCCGTTAGCAAAAAGAGGTTTTCTATCAACTCTTTTTTATTACCAGTATCATCCTCAACTATTTCATCGGCTTTATTGACGAAAATAATTACATCAAAATTAAATCCTAAAAAAACATTGTGCATTAAATCGCCCAATTTAATACCGATCATAAGAATATCAACACCGTTTTTTTTTAATTCCCTTGTATACTCAGGAACTTTTCGGTAATCCAATCCGGTTAGGCTTCCTGAAGTGATTATGCTGATTTTTTTGTCTGAATCATCAAATATTTTACTTATGAGGTTTAATGTGGTACAATCATTTCCGCTTTCAATTATTCCTGCAATTATCACCTGTACAACCCCATTTCATATATAGAATGAGTATATAAGAGCAATTGCTCCATGTACATTTTATAATGTGCTTTTAAATGAAAATTATGCGGCTTATATTTGTAAATATCGGTTCATCCAGATCATCCATATATATACTTATCTATCCAGATGTGTCTATTTTTTATCCAACCTATTAAACCTATGATTATTCTCGGTTCGATAACTTTATAAACATATTTTACTACAT
Organism: Bacillota bacterium; assembly: GCA_023430975.1. Lineage (GTDB taxonomy): Bacteria > Bacillota > Clostridia > Acetivibrionales > DSM-2933 > Pseudobacteroides. The sequence continues at coordinate 137,233 of JAEYYB010000071.1, forward strand.
CAATTATAAATCTTCACTTGTTAATGCAACTATTCCAAGAGTTGCCATTGCATGGCTGCTGCATAAAAAAGAAGTTACCAGCATCTTAGTCGGAGTTAAAACTATTGATCAGCTTAATGATAATTCTTGAAGCTACAAAAATAAAATTATCGGAAAAAGAAATGGTCGCATTGTAGTGTGTTCACGAGTTAAGTTAACTTAGAAAGCGAAATTATATGGGAAGTTTATTTAGGGCATGCCCAAATAAATATACCCCCTCACAAACAGGTTGTAAAAGAATAAATGATAGCTGAAATTGCAGTTTTTTAGCTATCCTTTATTCTATAATCTTCTCATTTCCACAAACTTTATTTCATGAGTTTGGTAAATAGTGTAATGATTGAAGCTTGTTAACTATTCGGTAATTTTTTTCATCCACTTAAATGCTATATTAAAAATGACAAATGTAAGTTTAATACCAATATTAATATATAATCATAATCAAGATAAAAATAAGAGTAGTTGTTTAAAGATATTTTTATTAAGTAAGGAGTATATGATGATAATTAATTCAAGAAAATTTTATTTTATTTTGACAATAATAATAACTTCAGTTTTATTTTTTTCCGGTATAGGATTAGTGTTTGTATATGAAACGTCTATAAAAGATATTACTAAAAAGGATTTCAATAAAAAGGATCTTGTATATAACTTGGTAAAACCCATAATACAAGAAAGTCAGCCTGTTAATATATTACTAATAGGCGGCGATAAGGTTGCTAAAAATGCAGATACCATGATGTTGATTAACTTCAACCCACTAACTACTGAAATGAGTATTATGTCAATACCCAGAGACACTAGAATTCACATAAAGGGGTCTAAACTTCCGAAAATTAATACTGCTTATCAAGTTGGTGGAGCAGACCGTTGTATCGAGACTGTATCAAGTTTACTTAAAGTAAAAATAAAATACTATATTTATATAGATGTAAATAATTTGGTAGAAATAATAGACAAGCTTGACGGTGTGTACTACAATGTACCAGCTAACATGGACTATGATGACCCAATTCAAAATCTACATATTCACTTAAAAAAAGGTTATCAACTTCTAGATGGAAAAAAATCAATACAGTTTTTAAGATTTAGAAAAGCATCAAAATCTAACAGTGATGTAATAAAAATTTATGATGGGAGTGATCTTAACCGAGAGCAAGCACAACAGAACTTCATAAAAGAATTTTTAAGGCAGAAAAAGGACATGAAATATTTAGCAAGAGTCAACAGCATTATTAATAGTATTCTTGAGAACCTTGATACAAATGTTACAGTCAGTGATGCCATTAAACTATCTCAAAATGCACCAAATTTCAAAGTAAATGAAATTAAGACTTTTATTCTTCCAGGCATTGAGGCAAGTATAAAGGAAGGTAAATATGGAGTACTCTCTTTTTATGTCCCTAATATCAATGATGCATCTAAAATAATCAATGAGCATTTTAAATCAGATCTGCCATGAGAAAACTATATCCTGACTTTCCTGACGGAAAAAAGGCGAATTATTGGAAGTTGGAAAAGAAGAAATGGCAAAAAGCACTACACAAGAAAGAAATTTGATAATTTCAATGAACCTTTTATAAAGTGGTAAGCTCCTTTATTAATGAGTTAAAACTAATATTAGTTTCTGCCACATTAAAAGCGAAAGGAGTGTGACCTTTGGAGAAAATTGACCTTATTCGCCAGTGCCAAACTGGAGATAAAGACAGTTTGGGTAAACTATATAGAATTTATAGCCAAAATGCATTAGGAACCGCTTACCTGATATCCAACAGCAGGGGAATTGCCGAAGATATCGTTCAGGAGGCTTTTATTCAATGCTTCAAACATATTGAGAATTTAAAAGATCCTCAAACATTTGATGCATGGTTTTATAAAATATTAGTCACAACAGGTTGGAAAATGGTGAAAAAGCATAATCGCCGTATGTCAACTGAATCCCGCAACATAGATGAATTAGTTTCCGTTTCAAATATAGATAATGATTTTGATACCTATGCAAACAGTTTGTCTTTAAAACAGGCACTTGAAAAGCTTAGTTTTCCTCTTAGAACAGTTGTTATACTGTTTTACTATAATCAAATACCAATCAAGGATATCGCAAAAATTACAGGATGTTTTCAGGGGACTGTTAAATCCAGGCTTCACAATGCCAGAAAGCAGCTCTACTACCAGCTATATGATGAGTTGAAAGAGGGGTCTTATTTAGAGAAGAGCTTGGATATTTATAAAAGAAAGGGGTATAATTTAAATGGAAAACATGGATAAAAATTTTGATTTTTATATTCAAAAAGAAATTCAGTACTGTGTTAAAGATATAGAATCCTCCGAAGAAATGCTTGATCGTATAGTCTCCAATCTGGATGAAAAAAAATCCACAGGCAGATTATTTAATTTAAATTTAGCTAAGATTAGTATAGCAACTGTTGTAATATTTATATTATCGTCCGGTCTAATTTTTACTATATCTCCTGATACACGTGTCATGGCTATGGAAATAATTAAGAAAGTGTTTGTGATAGACAAGAATGATAATATAGTCCAAAAAAATGCAGAAGATATTATTCTACAGCCTGCTGTTTGTGATGGAACAAATTTAAGTGATGAAGAATTATATAAGAAGATGGGTATCAATGTTCACTTCCCCAAAGCACTATGTGAAGAGTTCTCAATGGTAGATAAACTTGAGAGTGTTGGGGTTTTAAGTCCTATCAGCTATAATTTATGGGATACTCTTAAAGATGATATACAGCAATCAATACACAATGAACAGATATTCAAAGGCCTCCAAAAATATATGCCGTACAGAAGTGCATGCGGCGTTTACCAAAACAGCAGCGGTATAACATTTGGTATCAGTATAAGTAATAAGGATATTTCTCAGTTTGATAGATCTCTTGTAAATGTTAACTCACACGAAGAGATAAACATTGGTAACACACAGGCTGTCTGGGACGATATATCTTATCCTGATTATACTGAAGGAGATATGACTAAAAAGCCTACAAGTCTAGAATCGGTAACAACTTTAACTTTTTATTTTAATGGAGCAACCTATATGATTACATCTATTTATGATTCCAAGAATTTGACAAAAGAATCGGCTATAAAATATGCTCAAGCTTTTTTAGATTATCAAAAATTAAAATGAAGTAATATTTATAAGATCGTTATTGTTTGCAATACAAGCAAACAGTTTGCAATTTTTGTCGGAAACATAAGTGATTTATGTAGCAAATGTTGATATTTCCCAGGAAATGTAGAATGATGGTGAAAGCCTAATTTATTATGCCATGCCACTAATACATATTTAAACAGCACAGAGCCTTATGCTATTAGCATAAGGCTCTGATATAAATCTGGTGACTACCTATTTTACCAAGAAGCAACCGTCTAAGTATCGTCGGCACTAAGAAGCTTAACTGCCGTGTTCGGGATGGGAACGGGTGTGACCTTCTCGTAATCATCACCAGAAAATTTAATAGATAAGGCTTTTGCCTCATCAACTTTTGACTATTTAATTATCGGGTGAAATCTCTTATCCTAACTTCCGTTAATCTCGCTCATGTATTGACTTAATTTCGTCAACACACGCTCGAACCGGAAGTAGCGTCTAAATGATTTCTGAAATCCCTTATCACCACTCTCTCGGGTGGAAATTAATATTAACACGATACCAACGTTATGTCAACACTTTTTCATTAACACTTTTTGCTTATAAATTCTTATAAATAGTTGTGTCAGATTTTTCTTTTATAAATCGAATGTATATAATGTAGATAATTCATTATTTTATAAGGATGGTGTTTTTTTGGACGAAAATTTATTACAGCTTTTAAGATATCAGCCGGAAAAAGGCCTTAAAATGCTCATGGATAGCTATTTAGGACTTGTCTATAACATAGTCCGAAACAAACTTTACTCCACTTGTTCCATAGAAGATATTGAAGAATGCGTAAGCAGTGTTTTCTTTGAAATATATGAAAGCAGGAATAATATTGACCTATCAAAGGGCTCCCTTAAATCATTTCTAGCTGTCATTGCAAAAAGAAGAGCTATAGATTTATATAGAAATAAAGAAAATTTTATTGGTAAGATTGTTTATTTTGATGGTTATGATCCTGAAAATTCATTGCCTATAAATCAATACGAAATAGACAAAGAGACAAAATCTGTCCTTCTCGAAAGTATTAAAGCATTAGGTGAACCTGATAGAGAAATATTTATACGAAAGTATTATCTAGGCCAAAGTACAAAGACTATTGCAAAATCTCTAGGCTTCAAAGAAAATACCGTTGATAAAAAGGTTTCTCGTGGACTTGCTAAACTTAAAAAGATAGGTATCTTTAATACGTTAGATGAGATAGGCTCTACACAAACCCATAACAATATTTCCCCCACCTTCAACACTTTTATCAATATCTAGTATCTTATAGTTAATATTTTATTATATTACAGATAAATAGTAAAACCATAAATCCTTCTTCAATATTTCTAAAGCATTTACCTTAGCCATAAATTATTACTTGTTCCTTCTCTGAGTCCCATCAAAATCAATATAATAATTATCCCTCATTATCAACTTTGAAACTGGCATAAATCCATAACCATTATTCTTTAGTGCAGAAATAATATCAGGAAGCATCTTTGCAGTATGGGGTGTGTCATTATGGAAAAGCAAGATTGATCCCGGCTTTACTTTTGTAACAATGCGGTTCATTATCTCGCTCTGTGATATGCCAGGCTTCCAATCAAGACTGTCAACATCCCATTGAATTGTATAATACCCCAATTCCCTGGCAATTCTCACTACAGAGCTGTTATAATCGCCATATGGTGCTCTGAATAGATCAACCTTATTTCCACTTATCTCATTTAATTTCCTTCCACATAAATCAATTTCCTCTTTGATTTTCGCATCACCTAAAGCTCCCATCCTAAAGTGTGAGTATGAATGATTCGCAGTATCATGCCCATTCATAGCCATCATTTTTATCATTTCAGGATTTTTTTGAGCCCATTGCCCAAGTACGAAAAAAGTCGCCTTTACATCCTCTCTTTCCAAAGTGTTTAAAATATCCGGTATATCATCTGCACCCCAAGCACAGTCAAAGGTTATTGCTATAACTTTATCCGGATAATCAACTGAATATATTGGTAAATTGTTATCAATGCCAAATACTCCTAAAATCTCGGATTTAGACATCAGAATAATAAACGCAGCAGCAAATACTATTACCACAGCTAAAACAACAGGAAGCACCCTCTTTGCCTTAACAACATAAAACATCATTGTTTTGACCCCTTTAGTTTAAATATTATCAATTAATAATTAATATTCAAATTAATTCAGTTTAAAACATAATTTTAAATTTCTACCTTAATTGTAATATACATGATAGCACATAAGTCGATATTTTCTTCATTCCACTAACGAACTAATTTGTAAAAAAGTGCAACACAATCCTTTATTGTTGTTATTACAAAATAATATATCGTAATTTGATTCCAAAAATTTCTAACTAAACTAACCTTGTCTATTGGAATTCTTATTGTGTTGATCTTAACAAAAAGCAAAGTTTTAGAAAAGTTTGGTGATAATGATATGGTAAAGTATTTTGAAAAATATATGCTAATTACAATAAACATGAATATTTTATTATAAATGTTACATAAATTATATATTGCATATTGAAGTAAATTATGGTAATTATATATTAGGTAAACTTGTAATAAATATTAGTTGTGTAATTATACATAAGTTAAACTCTTAAACGGCAATGTTGAACAGGTGTTTTATGCCATTTTGGCTAAAATAAATAAAACGAGGGGAGTTAAAGGTTGAAAACACCCCACAAGTTGGCAGTGCCAATAAAAGAGCATGACAAATAAACCATAAAAAATGGTCTTTGAAAAAAGAATATAGTTAAGGCAAAACCTAAAGAACTTGCTTAACTCTGTA
>JAEYYB010000077.1 GCA_023430975.1 Bacillota bacterium
TTTTCTTTTTATCTCAAGGTTAATTCCTCTATCTTCAACCAAAAGGTCTGTTGCATCTATGTAAAAACTTCCTGTTACAACGTTTATAGGGTCCCCTGAAGTGCATACATTTTGGGCAGCCTGATTTTTAGCTTTAGGGCTTTTTGACTTTTTGCTCATGCCCTTTCCCTTTGGTGATGCCTTCTTCTTTTTCTTTTTATTCGCTTGCTTAAGCTTCCCTGCTTTTAGCTTTTCCAAATCAGCTTTAGATATATCTGTACTTTTCCAATTCATATGCTCCCCCCTTACTCTAACTCAAATATAATGTTTTTATGTTTTAAATATTTTCTATACTTCTTTCAAAGCCAATTATCCAGCTTTTATGTCAAAAAGTTACTTTATATTCATTATAAGATAAAATTTTCTAATATGGTAGTCATTTTTAATATTAATTCAAAACTTCCTAATAGATATTAAGATTTCTATTACTGACATTTCATCAAAATAAAGTAGTAAAACAACTGTTTAATTTCAGGCACAAAATTTGTTCCATAGCGTCTTCTTTTTAAGAAAGCACTAAAGCCTTTTGTCCTTTTCATATCTATGCGTTAGGAAATTTATATCAGCATATCTTGAATTTTTCTCAAATTTTGTATATACTGGATAGAGCATTTTGAAACTTGTAAATAGATATATAAAAGTTTCAAACTAATGTTTTATACAAACTAAATAATATAAAGAAAAGGGGAGAGGTTAAACATATGAAAAGTAAAACTTTTAGAAAGTCTTTAGCAGTAGTATTAAGTCTTATCCTTGCATTATCGGTAATTATTCAAAATGTTTCGTTAGTATATGGGGAAGAAATTTATAAAGAATGGAAAACAAAGTATCTTGGAGTTAAAGATCGCCCTGAAGATTTTACATTTGAAATTGAAGATCTTTTAGATGTAACAAAGATTGAATCTGTGAAAGTTCCTGGGAAGTCATCAGATAACGTAATCCTTAATGAAAAAGTAAACGGAAATACAGTGTCAGGTTCTATATATGGTGACAATGCAGAAGTTGTAGATGGTGGTTACATATACAAATTTAAGATTAATTATAACAAAAACACTGCTCCTGTTTTAACCATTAGTGACCCACCAACAATGATTAAGCGTTATGATGGCTATGAATATATAGAAGTTAAAGGTTCAGTAACTGACCCTAATAATCAAAATATAAAGCTTTTCTACTTGATTAATAAGGCTCAACCACAAGCATCCCAATCGCCAGTAGTTGCAACTCCGACAAATACTTCTTCTACTCCAACTACCTCTGTTACTCCAACTACCTCAGCTACTCCAACTCCAAAAAGCTTCCAAAGTGTAGCAGGAAAAGATGATGGTGTTCCGTACACAATAGAACATAAAGGAGGTTCAAGTGAGTTTAAATGCTATTTGCCTATAGGGGACTTAACTGAAGGTGATGGACTTTACAACATTAGCATATGGGCAAATGATGGACTTAAAAAGAGTAATGTCGTTGATCGTACTTTTTACAGAGACACAGCAAAACCTACTAAACCTGAAATCAATGTTAATCCAAATGATAAATATTCCAAAAAGGTAAATGTTAACATAGTATATCCTACATCCTCACAGTCATCTATTCCTGAAAAAAAAATAAGAATAGAGTATGATTACATAACATCAAAAGGATCTGTTTACAAATCATATACTGGAAATACAACTAGTTTTGAGTTAGATGAAAACCTTACCACAGTCACAGCTGCTTGCTATGATGAGTTCAATCGTAAAAGCATTGAGCGCTCTTACAAAATTATAAACATAGATAATACACCCCCATCAGCACCACAAATCATTTTAAAGAGTGATAGTACTGTAACTGATAAACCAATAAAATTCGTAATTAATCATGGTACAGATAAAGTAATAGATTTAAATGCATATAATAATGCTAAAGAAATTAATGAAATTAATGGTCCTGTTTATTCAAAGTATAGCATTGATGGTGGTAAGACCTGGGACGATTATAAGGACATTAATTCAAAATTCGAAGCAGAAATATCGAATACTCAAAAAGTCGGAGATTTCGAAATAATAGCAAAAACCGTTGATTCTGTTGGTAATGAGTCAATTTATTCTGAACCTGTTAAAGTTACAATAAAATCAACAAAACCAGCCCCAACACCAACACCAAGCAATAATAGCGGCAGTGGCGGTGGTGGTGGTGGTTATGTTTACATTCCACCAGTACAATCAGCTACACCTACTCCATCAACTGTTATTGATCCTGCATCAACAATACCAAAAGCAGTTCCAACTCCAACTCCAATACCAGTTCCAGCTGATTTGGGGGTATTCCTCACTTCGGACAAAACTGCATATGAAGAAAACAGCACAGTTGCATTCTCTGTGTATTACAACAACAAACTTACCACTCCTGCTGAGAACGTGGTTATAAAAGCTGAAATTCCTCAGGATACAACAGTGGTTGATGCAGCAAAAGGTACAGTATCAGGAAACACGATTTCCTGGGATATTGGATCCCTTAATGGTAAAGCAACAGGCGAGATTATCTTCAAAATAAAACTTGGTACATTAAGTGCATCTGAAGTAGCAATGTCAAGTAAAGCAACAATATCTTCTGCTAACCAGATGACAAACCCTGATGATGACGAGTCAACCTTCAACTTTATAGGATTCTCCAAAAAGATTGCCGGCAAGCCTCACACCAAATTTATAAACGGTTATGAAAACAAGCAGTTTAGACCTGAGAACATGATAACAAGGGCAGAAGTTGCCAAAATACTGGTTACTGCATTATCCCTTGCTAAATCTAAAGATACCGGCAAAAAGTTCAAAGATGTCGATAGCAAACATTGGGCTTATGATTACATAGTTACAGCTGTAAATAGCGGAATATTCAGCGGTTACAGTGACGGAACATTCCTACCGAACAAGGCTATTACAAGGGCGGAGCTTTCAACTGCACTTGCAAAATACTTAAAGCTTAAAAACGTAGAGCCTTCAAAGGTTCATTTTAAAGATATCAGTGCACATTGGGCAAAGAACTATATTGAAGAGATATACCGTTCAAAACTGATTGCAGGCTATAGTGATGGCAGCTTTAAGCCGGATGCACAGATTAAACGTTCCGAATGTGTGACAATTATATGCAGACTTCTAAACCGTGGACCATTAAAGGATGCTGATAGCGGATTTGTAGATGTAAATAAATCACATTGGGCTTATGGATACATTGCAGAAGGCAGTCTTGATCACAGCTATACGAGAAATTCAGATGGCAGTGAAACTAAGAAAAAATAAATAGTTTAAATAAAATAATAAAATAAATTAAAATACTATATATACAACATTTAATGGGGGCTTTGATTAAAGCCCCCATTATTGCTATATTCCTCCATTAATATTGCCACAATTTTGCCGAGATTTTATGTACCCGACTATAGTAATATATAAAATGACATATCTTTCGTCAGTAATCTTTTTATTTTATTGGAGGCAGATTAATGCGAAGAATTGAAAGGAAATTCAGCATACTATTATTGGCATTTACTTCAATACTCCTGCTAATCATACCCTTACTTATATTTTTTACACCAAACCAAGTTTCCGAATTTTATTACAGAGAACTTACTTATAAACATATATCCGCAACCACTACAGAAAATTCCCAGAATGATTTAACGTCACTTATCGCCTTGTTTAACTATGTTAAGGAAAACCAAAATGTAGATCCTGCCTATAAAGCAGTTGATAAAACAGCATACAACAATTTGGTTATGGGAGTAAGCTGGTGTGACCAACAAGCCTTTACACTGGCGACTCTTCTCAATAAATGCAGAATAAACAGCCGGCTAAGGGATGTCCAAGGCCATACAGCACTTGAAGTGTATATTGATGATGAGTGGAAGCTGATAGACCCCTTTTTTGGTCAGCTTTTCTACAGAAAAAGTGATGGTCAATTGGCAACTCTTGACGATGTGGTAAAAGAACAGGGCAAAAACCTTACGGTTAACAAGTTTGATATTATACTGCCTTATATGGAAGATGCGGTAGAAAACCTTGTTCCTTCAAGTCTTTACGTTCCTTCCGAAACAAGATGGTCAAATGGAATAGGTCCTGAGTTTTCAAAGGCGTTTAAAGAATCAAACATTAAGAACATCATTACAAAAATTGCTGATTTTTCATACGATATACTTGGCTATAACTATGCTTGCCTGTTTCAGGAACATTATTTAAAATATGCCCAAGTAATCGATATGGGGCCTGAAGTTGTCATAGACTATAACGATTTATATACAAAAAATGATGAATCTTTTAAACACTATTTTAATGCACGCAATTACCAATTGTTTGGACAGAACGAAAAAGCTCAGAAGGAATATCAAATACTTGTTTCCCTATTTCCAGATAGTTTCTGGGCTAAAAGGGTTGATGGTTCAGAATTGATTGCAGAAATGCAGGTAGATCAGACATATTAACCAGCATCATCAGAGGAGACTCAAAATATAGAGATAGTTATGATCTGAACAATGATGGATAATAAATTTTAGTGATTTATTTCTAGTCATAGCTAAATTCGGTTATACTGAATAAATAAAAACTAAAATTTCTCACACATCCAAAAAGGGAGCCGTAGAACGGTTCCCTTTTGTGTTTTCAATACATATTAATAATCTGCGGAAGTCTTATTGAAATGACCTGCAACAATTATAACATCAGACATGTTGATTACAGAATCTTCATTCAAGTCACAATCAATTCTATACTTACTATCCCCGGCTACGCTGTTGAAGCCTTTAGCCATTTCTACTATATCGGCCATATTGATGGTATTATCCTTGTTTCCATTTGTTAAAACATCTCCTGCCCACATAGCTATTGGTTGGGCTTCTGTTGAAACAGCAGTATCATTTTGTACATTTATGCCCATTAATTTCCTCTGCATGTATTGTACCTTACTTATTAAAACTGTATATCCCACAGAACTTGGTGCCACATCTGCAATTTCAAAATATCCGTTGGCATCAGTTAAATCTGATTTTCCAAGGCCCTCTATTTCCACCTTGAAACCCGATTTCACTTTAGATGCCATACCTGCATCAAATATAAACTCCGGCTTTATGTATCCTTTTACTTTAAAATATTTTATTCCGTTGGTAGGCGATGGAACATTAGTTGGTGTAGGAGTGGTTACTCTTGTCGGCGTCGGTGTAGGATTACTGGAAGGCTGGACACTGACGAGTTTCCAATGTTGATTCTTACCGCCTGCATCTGCCCACTGCTGAACCAGTGCACCGTCATCGGTTGATTGTTTGTAAACATCAAGTAGCTTGATGCTGTTTTTATTTATAATTTTGTAATAACCATTTCCGTTATCCACCAATTTCCACTGTTGATTTGCACCTCCGGTACTTGTATACTGTATGACAGAACCTCCGTCATCCTTGGACTCGTTACTTACATCCAGCACCTTACCGCTTTTAACATTGACAATTTTCTTATAGATACCATCTATGTCAACAAAGTACCACTTCTGAGATTCACTCCCACTATCAGTGTTTTGAATTATTTTAACCGCATTTGCAGTGGACCCATCTAATACGTCCAGAACCTTACCGCTATTTTCATTCACAAGCTTGTAGCATGGTGCATTCCCCATATCTTCACTGATTGTACCGGCAGCAGCATCAATCTTTATTGAATCATAGTAATTTAATTCAAGCGTGGTATCCGATACAAAATCAAGGGGGAGCCATACATATTGAGAATCATTAACTTTGCCGCCCCATGCACCGGCCCATCTGTCTCCTGTATACAGATAAGTGGTTCCGGCTGTTCCCTGAACAGGTATTATAAAAGCAGGCTGGGATTTATATGTAGTGTTATTTCCAAGGTTAGTAAGTGCTGACCAGCCAGTCGCAAGGTTTTGTGAATATGAATACTTCGCTTGGTTGGGATCCCATCCAGTACAGCCTGATGTAATAAGATAGTAATACCCATTTCTTTTTATAAGACAGGGAGCTTCCCTTTGTGACCCTGCAAACAGCTTTGTCTTAAGAGATGCCACATTTTTATAATCGGAAGTCAATTCATAGAGCATTAAATCCATGTTCTCATTTGCACTTGATATAAAATACCCTTTGCCATCGGTATCGACAAAAACATTACAGTCCCTTGACATGTATCCGTTTTGGCCATGGTCAACCACCCCTGAATTGGCCAGAGGCCTGAAGCTTCCCTGATATGTAAAATTTCCATCAGGGGTTTTACAATATGCCACAGCTGCTCTGGCTTCACCATAGTGAACTCCGTTCTCCCAGTGCATCCACATGACAAATTCCTTTGTTGATGCATTGTACATTACCTTTGGCCTTTCAACATTACATTTATTTAATTCGGCAGCAGAACTGGGCTTTAGAACCTCTCCCCTATATTCCCAGTTCATAAGGTCTGTTGAACGATAGCAGCGAACTCCTAAAAATAGATTTGAACTATCCCTGTATTCACCATACCAGTAGTAATATCCGCCATATTGTATCAGTCCGCCGCCATGTGCATGAATAATATTACCTGCAGTATCTTTAAACTGTGTTCCATTCTTAAGCGAACCCACTGCAGCCCAGACACTATTACCTGAAACAATACTGGATACAGACATTAACAACACAAGTAAAAAAGCAACAAAACTTTTTCTCCTCAAAACATCATCTCCTTTTTTAAACTTTTCATAATGACCATTTAATGATTACATAATTATTTTATCATTTTACAGACCACTTTTTCAGGCAAAATCTTTACAAAATTATAATTATGGCAATACGTTTTTAGTGGAAAGGTATAAGGAGATATAACTAACATTTAAGTGTGATATAAATAGAGATAGTGCAATTAATATGAAGTATGTTATCATTCTAGCAAACATTTTTGTTAAGACTATCCATTAACTCTATAAAGGATAATTATATAAGAACCTTTAATCAATCGCAATTTATATGTCATTGATTATTGAAATAAAACCAAGTATAATTATATTGGTTTATACCAACAAAAGAACTCATGAGGTGTATAATGAAGAAATTTACGTTCATATCAGGCATTCTGGCACTTTTGGTATCATTGTTCCTTATAATATCTCTGAAATTTCAAATACCAGTTTTTCTCACTCTTGCTGTACCTGCTTTCTTATTTATTTACACATTTCAAAGCGGTAATTTATCAGGTAAAAAGCTTTCTTTAACAGCCAGAATATTGTCTTTATCCAGCATCATAATTTTTTTGCTGTCTGTTATATTTATGATTATTAACTTGCCGATTGGAAAACCATTTGAAGAAAAGCTGCAAAAGATAAGTGCGATGCCTGAAAAAGAGGAAAATTATAATAGAATAAACTTCAGAATCAAACAGCTTTCAATCATCCTTAATGATAATCGAAGTGCTTCAAATGATTTTGATGCTTTGATTGACAAGTATGATTATAAAAGCGAGATTATTTCCAAAACACTAAATGATAGTCTAATAGTACGAAGCGAGCTGGTAAAACTTTTTACAGAAACCCCATTTTCCATACCTGAAAAATTTTACATGGACAGATATCTGGAAAGTACTACTGAAAGCCAGGCTTTTTACGGCCCCAGATTAAGCAGCAAATATCAATACGAAAACCATGTTTCATTTTTTAAGTTGGAATTGACTGATATAAGAAAAATGTTTAATTCAGGTGAGTATGAAAAAGGATTTACGAAATACATAAACTTATGGAAATGTGAGGATGTTATTTTATCATCAAATAATATTTCCATTGACAACATTTTGATATTTGAAAGCACCATTAAGCTTCTGATTGAATTTTATGATTCCAATCAAAATACAATAAAAAAGCATGATATGATAAAGTTACTGTCTCTGTCAGAAAATATTGAGAGCAAACTGGCACAAACCTTCCATCGAGCACTTTCCAAGGAATACGAAATAGCGTGCCATAATTTGTCCCAGCTAAAGTACAATTGGCCATTTTTAGATTACAACAAAACCAGCAGGCTGTATCATGATATGTTTGTTAATATCGCAAGCAAAGTTGACAATATAGGTAATGCCAGTAGTGTTTCCCATAATACCGGTAATTTCAAGCTCCAAAACCCTGTTGGCAATTCATGTTATCAAAAGGTTTTTAATGCTTTAAATGGTATTGAAGATAATTTTATAGAATTGAAAACTTTGCTGGCAAAATTCAATAAAAACATAAAATGATTATCGCAAACCATATATAAACATATCAAATGATAACAGCGATAATGTTTTCATATAAAAATGTGGTGCCTGCATTAAAAAGGCACCACATTTTTTATTATCAACCATCATTACGCATGTCAATTAAAAAATCACTGTTCATTTCTACTTCTTCAAAGGTAGCCATTTTGTTTATGATTTCTGTGGCTGCTTCAATTACATTAAAAGCAATAGGACATCCGGAGCCCTCTCCAAGCCTCATTTCAAGGCCTAAAAACGGTTTTAGTCCAATATACTCAATAACATGCTTAAAGCCCGGTTCCTCCGATATATGAGAAGGAATCATATAATCCTTGACTTTGGGATTTATTTTATACGCCACTAAAGCGGCAACAGCTGATATAAAGCCATCAATTACAACTGGAACCTTATGGTATGCTCCTCCTAAAAAACAGCCTGCCATCCCGGCTATATCAAGCCCTCCTACCTTTGCTAAGACATCTATCGCATCATTTTTATCAGGCTTGTTTAATTCCACTGCTTTAAGGATGGTTTTCTTCTTGGCTTCATATCCTTCATCTGTCATTCCTGCACCCCTGCCTACTGCTTTATCTACTTTAAGCCCCGTAATTCCCATAAGAACAGCACTGCTTGTTGAGGTATTTCCTATTCCCATTTCTCCTGTCCCAATGAGATTATACCCATCTCTTATAAGCTCACCTACAATTTCAATTCCTGTGTTTATTGCTAAAACAGCCTCGTCTCTTGTCATAGCAGGCCCTTTTGCCATGTTGGAAGTTCCTGATTTAACTTTTTTAATAATAAGACCTGGGTACTGTACATCTCCGGCTATACCTATATCTACAACCTTTATGTCCGAATTCCCATGTTTTGCAAGAACACTTAATCCAGAAAGTCCTTTTATAATATTTATTGTCTGCATGATAGTTATAAATTGGGGACAAGTGCTTACCCCCTCTTCACATACACCATTATCAGCCGACATTACTACAACGCACTTTTTTTCTATTTTATTGTTTACCTTACCAAAGATACCTGCAAGCTTTATAGCAATTTCCTCTAATACACCCAAACTGCCAATTGGCTTTATGAGCGAATCAAGCCTTTTAGAAGCCTCATTCATGGCAGATTTATCAGGAGACTCTATCAAGTCTATAATTTTGTCCATCATATACATGATCCCACCTTTCAATAAGATAATAGCAAATAATTAATTGGTCAATGAAGCATTTCAAATTCTATCACTCATACCGGATTTTGTCAAAATATAGTTAATTAATTGCTATTTTTATAAATTGCTATTTTATTCCCTCAATCTTTTCATACAAGAACTGCCTTTTATAAATCATATCTTTAAATTTAATGCCTCTCCATTCATTTCTAAATTCTAAAAGGTTTTCCCCGTCAGACTTGATCTTAAATTCCACACCTGATGCCTTTAATAAGGTTGGAGAGAAATCAAACATGGATGCTACCCTGCTGTTCTCAATATGCTTCCTGTTGTCCGGAGTTATTATAAAAAGCGGAACAAATTCAAAATACTTGTTATCATAGTCAAACGATGCCTGCATATATTCCTTGTCCCTTATGCTTGGTGTATGATCCCCATATATAAATATATATGTGTTATTAAATTTGCTTTTAGCTCTTGTTATGAAATCTTCCAACACTTTATCTACATAGGACATGGAATTGAAATAATTTTTTATGTTTACATTTTCAACTCCTTCAAAAGCCTGGTTTTCGTAATATTTATTAGCATTTGTAAACGGGCCGTGGCTTGTCATTGTAATAATGTAGGATATGAAGGGCCTGTTCATCTTTGTCATATGGTCATAGGCATAATTTAAAACATCCCTGTCAGGTGCTCCCCACCCAACATCTTTAAAACCCATGTCATCCATATCTACCAAACTTTCAAAGCCCATCTTGGGGAATGATATATTCCGGTTAAAAAAGCTGCCTTTGTTTCCGTGGAATCCAATGGCAGAATAGTTATTCTTACGAAGTACCTTAATAAAAGAGTTAGGGTAATCATAATTCGAAAGCTTCTGGGCGGAATATCCCTCAAGAGGCTCTAAACTGTTAATTACAGAGAATTCAATGTCCGATGTACCTCCACCCATATGCTCGCTTAATACATACGGATAATATAAAGAGCTGTCTTTTAGTGAATTCAGAAAAGGAGTAATATAGCTTCCTTTGTATTTTTTATTTATAATATTAGAATCCATGGCTTCTACCTGGATAAAGATAAAATTGGGCCTGTCTTTTCCATTTGCTTTTCCAACCTGCACCTCTCCATATTTTAACTTATCTATAATCACTTTCTCATTTCTATTTAAGTATATACCCAAAACATTGTTGGCTACCGTCCCATATCGCTCTACTATAGGCTTTTCACCATTATATTTGCTTTTCACAAGATGAACTAATGACCACTCATAATAGTAGCTTCTCACTTCAATTGCTCCTAGCAAAATCAGCGAAAGGCAGGTTACCATTACTGTAAGAAGCCTTTTGCTTTTTCTAAAATCAATTATTCTGTTAAAATTCCTATATACCAGAATAAAACCCGGCAGATCAATGAGTATTATAAGCATTCTCAAATTAATAGGTGCTGAGTTTTGATTTACTGCAGTAAATCCCTCATTAAAAAGCATTATAAACTGCATTACATGAAGATAGCTGTGAAAAAACATATAGTATGAAATATTAATTAATATATAAAGTGACTGCAATAAATAGAGTAATAAAAATAGAATTCTGGACTTTAGCACTAAAAATATGTTTATGAAAATGACCATGAATAAAAATGTATATACCATTTTATATTCTGTAATATTTGTTAACTTATTGTCTGTTAGCATCAAATTGAATACTGAAATCTTAATGGTATTCAATAGTATAAAAAACGTTAGTATGGTAAATAAAACCAACTGTCTCTTATCTTTATATATGGCTGTAAAAGCGTTCATCTGCCTAATCCAAAACTGCTTCATCATCTTCACCTGTAATCTCTTAAATGTTAAAATACACCATAGTTTCTAGCCACATAAAAAAATAGACGAACTATAATATTTCGCCATTTTTCTTAAATATTTCATATAATATATTTTATTTTTTAGCAGGAATTTATACATCTAGAGATCAATTTACAGGTCGACTAATTTACACTTCCATATAAAAGCGGCTATAATGCATATTACTTTAGTTCACTTCGGTCAGCTTGAACAACCTCCAAAGCTTCCTTTAGAATTTCCTCGACTTTATTTAAAATACTGTCCGCATATTCCCTTGTACCTAGCCTAATTTCCTTTGCATTCTTTTGTGCATTGGAAATTATCTCATTTGCTTGATCGTATGCTTGCCTGGAAATTTCGTGCTCATCAACTAACGCTGAAATCTTGCTTTCTGCTTCCTTAACAACATTATTAGCTTCCTTCTGGGCTTCCATAAGTATTTTTTGCCTTTCTTCCTTCACCCATTTGGCTTGTTTTAGATCATCCGGCAGCTTCAGCCTCATTTCTTTAATAATTTCCAATATCTCCTCCCTATCTACAAGACATCTTCCACTAAATGGCACACTAACGCTCTTTTCAATTATATCTTCCAAAGTTTCCAAAATAGATAGGATTTCCATCATATTCCTCCTAATCACTTCATGATTTTGTTCATAATATCCTCTCTTATACACTCCGGTACAAGTCCTTCTATATTTCCGTTATTCCTGACCAATTCCTTGACCGCACTAGAGCTTAAGAAAAAGTAGTTTATATTTGTCATCATAAATAGAGTTTCAACATCAGGATCAAGGTTTTTATTTAATAATGCCATCTGCAATTCATATTCAAAATCCGATACAGCTCTTAACCCTTTAATAATTGAGCAAGCCTTTTTTTCTTTGATAAAATCTATAAGCAATCCATCAAAAGACTCTACAACAACATTATCCCTGTCCTTTAATACTTTCTCCAAAAGCCTTACCCTTTCCTCCAATGAGAAGGTGGGATTTTTTCTGGAATTGACAAGAACTGCTACAATCAACTTGTCGCACAACTTTGCTGCCCTATCTATTATATCCAGATGACCATTGGTCACCGGATCAAAACTTCCGGGATATACGCATATCTTCAACTTACCAACCGCCTTGCCTTATAATCTCATTTATTATAAAATGACAGAATCGTTTTTCCATACTTTTGACTTCTAAAAAGCTTAATTTCTCCAACTTGTTCAGGAACTCTGTCCATTTCTTCATGTTCTGCAACTATTAGACCATTGTCTATAATTATATCACTATTTGCCAAATAATTTAAAGTTTCTTCAACAAAATTTTTTCTATATGGAGGGTCCATAAAAATCAAGTCGAATTTTCTACCTGCATCAGATAGCTTTAGAATAGCTGATCTAACATCAGAATTAATTATCTGGGATTTTTCCAGAAGCTTTGTATGTACTAAATTATCCCTTATTATACCGACACACTCACGGCATTGGTCAACAAATACTGCTTCTTTGGCACCTCTACTCAATGCTTCTATACCAAGGCTTCCGGTTCCAGCATATATATCTAGCACCAAAGCATCTTCCAAGTATCCTGCTATAATATTAAATAATGATTCCTTGACCCTGTCTGTAGTGGGCCTTGTGGAATTACCCTCTTTTGTTTTTAGCTTATGCCCTTTTGCCGAGCCAGATATTACCCTTAAAATAAGTATTCCTCCAAATTGTCATAAGGAATGCCTTACAAATAGCAACCTATTGTCATCGTCCAAAATCCCGACAATTTAACGGGCATTGGACTATGAGAATCGGATGTATCTCTTAGATATTCCTAATTAATCTTTCATATAATGTTATTTTATATTATGATTTCTAATTGTCAACCCCAATATACACACTATAATACATTATTCGATTATAAGAAGCTAAGTCCTTCTATTTTTCCCTCAAATTTTTCTTTTACAGCCATTTTTATTCTTATATTTTCGTCATTTGCAAGCCTCGGATCCTCTGTAATCATATTGACTGCTGCTTCCTGAGCTATTTTGAGTATTTCCATATCCTTATAGAGATTGGCAATTTTGAGCTCCGGCAGTCCGTGCTGCCTGGTTCCGAAAAATTCTCCCGGTCCCCTCAGCTCCAAATCCTTTTCCGAAATGACAAACCCATCATTTGTTTTTTCCATAACTTTCATTCTTTCCTTTGCTACAGCACCTTTACCCTCATTAAATAGAATGCAAAAAGACTCCTCCTCACCTCTTCCCACTCGCCCTCTCAATTGGTGAAGCTGTGATAACCCAAATCTTTCAGTGTTTTCCACAACCATAACAGTGGCATTAGGCACATTAACTCCCACTTCAATTACTGTAGTTGAAACCAATATATCCAGGTTTCCATTAACAAAGTCACCCATAATGGCTTCCTTTTCTTTAGGTTTCATTTTTCCGTGAACAAGGCCTACTCTCATATCTTTAAAATCATTTTCGGTAATAGTATCTGCCAACTCACTTGCCGACCTGGCACTTATTTCTTCAGATTCTTCAACAAGAGGGCACACCATGTATACCTGCCTTCCCTCTTTCACCTTTTTTCTTATAAAGTCATATATCCTTTGCCTCATCCCGTTATCTACCGCATATGTTTTAATAGGCTTTCTGCCTGAAGGAAGCTCATTTATTATGGATATATCCAGGTCTCCATACAGTATGAGTGCGAGTGTTCTTGGGATAGGTGTTGCAGTCATAACAAGAACATCAGTGTCATTTCCTTTTTTTGACAGAACAGCCCTTTGTCTGACTCCAAACCTGTGCTGCTCGTCCGTAACAACAAGTCCTAGAGAATTAAACTCCACCTTGTCCTCTAATAGTGCATGGGTGCCAATGAGAATATGGATTTCACCATTTTTCAATCTCTCAATAGCTTCCCTCTTTTCTTTTGCAGTCTTGCTTCCTGTCAATAGAGCAACGTTTATATCAAACCCCTTAAACAACTTTGACATGGTTATATAATGCTGTCCGGCCAAAATCTCAGTAGGAACCATCAATGCTCCCTGATATCCGCTTAAGACTGCCTTATATAATGCAAGTGCAGCAACAACTGTTTTACCTGATCCTACATCTCCCTGCACAAGCCTGTTCATCACCTTATCGCTCTCCATATCCCTCTTTATCTCACAAAAAACATTTTCCTGTGCACGAGTAAGAGAAAATGGCAAAGCCTTAATAAAAGCATACATTCTATCATCATCTTTTTTAAACTTAATGCCCGTTTGTTCTTTATTTAACGCAGTTTTCAAGCTCAAGAGCCCTATCTGCATAAAGAAAAGCTCTTCAAACACAATCCTGTATCTGGCATTTTTAAAATCTTCAAAGCTTATTGGAAAATGTATATTTGAATAAGCATAATTTATTTCAGGCAGTTTATAGTTCTCTTTTATTGATGAAGGCAGTGACTCTTCAATATTGCTGCCGACAGCATCCATAGCACTTCTTACAGCAGCTCGTATGACATTCTGCGACAAATCCATTGTAGAAGGATAGACAGGCACAATTCTGCACATGTTTTTTAATTTATCTTCTCCTGCCTTCTCATATATAGGGTTCTGAATTTCAAGTGTATTGAACTTTCTTGTAATCTTTCCAAAGAAAATGTACCTTTCCCCTGGTTTAAATACGTTTTTAATATAGGGCTGATTAAACCATGACGCAGTAACAGAGCCTGTTTCATCTTTTATAACAAGCTTGCTTATTGTAAACCCTCTTCTAGGTCGGTGTTCAGTGACCCTGGATGATACTTGGCCCTCAAAAGCACATTTTTCATCATCCTGAAGCTCATTTATCTTTTTTATATTATTGCGGTCTTCATACTCACGAGGAAAATAAGAAACCAAATCTTCGATATTAAAAATACCCAGCCTGTGAAACAGCTTTTCCCTGACTTCACCTATTCCTTTTAAATATTTTATGGGCTTTTTAATAACCTCTTTTATATCATAATTTTGAGTATTACCTTTCATATAAAAAATTCTCCGTCTATAAAAATAAATTAATTTTTATATTTCAATCAGAACTTATGTTTCATTTGTATTTTAACATATATGCATTAAAAGTACTATCAGGAATGACTCAAAAATATTAACGTATATTTTTAGACACAAATAAAATGGTTAAATGAAAAAGTAAAATCCACTTTGTAAGATTAAAATCCATCCCCTTTAGAAAATTTAGTGATTTTTCTAAAAGAGGTGGATTTTTTATGCGGGTAAATTGTTGTTTTTCATTATTTT
>JAEYYB010000149.1 GCA_023430975.1 Bacillota bacterium
TCAGATACAAGGATATTGGTTATGATTTATGCCTGCAATGGATTTTTGCAATATTGTACATTTTGCATTTGCAACTTTGTGTATTTTTGTTTTGCAACTTTGTACATTTCTATTTTACACTAAATAAATACATCACTTCTTCTAATAATATCCTGTATATCTTCGTCCAACTCGGGATTAAAAGAAGCCGTTCCATAAGAAAGTTCCAAGGGATAAGGAAGATTAAGTTCCTTTATCATCCTATCCAAATTCGATTTTATATTTACTATAGGTTCATATGTTATACAGACAAACTCGTCCCCACCTGTACGAAACACCTCTCCCTTGCTACCTACTAACGCATTTATAAGCTTATAGCAGTTTCGTATAGCATCGTCTCCAGTATCATGTCCATAATTATCATTTATATATTTCAAAAAATTCAAGTCAAATTCAGTTATATAAATATTTATTAAATACTCTGGATTTTGAGAAATTTCAACGATTTTCTTTTCAAACGCATTACGATTTTTAGCCTGAGTCATGAGATCTAAATCTGCCATTTTTATTATAAGTTCATTTTTCTCCTGATCTGCAATAATCTTTAAATAGCGTTTCCAAGAAAAAAACATCAGAATAGCTATGGTAATTAAAATACTTATTGGAAAGGTAACAAAACGTTCACTGTAGATTCTTAAATAATATAAAGCAACATCAAATAATGCACCTATTAATACAATCATTAATGGTATCAATAATAATTTAATTCTTGTATTCTTTTCTACCACAATCTCATATATAATTGTTCCTATAACCAATATTATTTCCAGTATAAGCATAGCAAGAAAGAAAACTAATAGATTGAACAATTCTTTAACCCTTGTAATCTGTAAAATGAATGCTGTTAATACAAACAAAGTATGAACGGTGCACATAGCACCTATAATTTTTTTACATCTTTCGCGGCACAGCTTGTATATATAAAGACTGAATGAAATAGGCATCAGAAATAAGCCAAAATAATCAACAAAATAGGATATTTGTGCATTCCCAATAATTAAGCTGAAAAAATCATACTGGTTTATGCTCCATAAACCACTGCAAAGTGCACAAATACCGATTATTTTAAAATTATCATCCAAATGTCCAGTTTTAATACGTAACGAGAAATAAATAATAAACGATAAAATTCCTGCCATAATAATAAATGTACATACTATGATTCCAGGGAAATTTTTAATAATTAGTGTGGCATAAACGGAATTTTGATTAGCATAAGATATCTTCTTTACAATTCCTGCATATTTAGCATTAACTGAAACCATTTCTATTACAAGTATTTTTCCATTACTCTCTGGTGGAATAGTTATGATATTATTTAAAAAACCTTTATTGTTTGTAAGTAGATTATCAGAATTACTATAACCATAAGAATAAATTTCTTTGCCATCTAAGGTAGCTCGTATCGAATCATATGCTGTAAAAATAACCACTGCCTGTGAATCTTTAAATGCTTCAGGAAGTACTCGGTAAATAGAAAAAGTATCTCCAACCTTTGTTTCATCATTTGTATAAGGCAATTCAATATCTTTAACCAGGATAGAATTAGTACTATAGTTCCATCCTTCATTCATAGAAACTAAGCTATCAAAATGAAACGCAGTATTTTGATAAGGAAAAATAATGCTAATACATAAAACCACAAGTAATGAAAATAAACACAGTCCTTCAAAAATACGACTAATAATTTTCACGTTCTAGTACACCTCCAGCGTGTACAATTTGTTTTATACAATTGTCTAAATCATAGAATTTTTATACGAAAACTAATGACTTTATAACTTGAATTTATTTTTGACTTTAACTATAAAAGTAAAAATAATTACTATAACTATATCATATTTTATATACTTAGTATAGTCTCGAAAAGCAACTGAAAAACTATAAATTACCTATAAATTACCTTATTAATTAAATTTAGATTCTACTTTTTGTTTCTAAAATTATATCAAAAAATAGACAAAAACTATATAATGATAATGCTGTAACCCTATAGTAATTTGAAGGTTACAGCATTATTATTAAATTAATTATTCTACTGAGTTTAATAATTACTGAGTAATTGAAATTGTTTGTATATCGCTGTTCCAGTCTACTTTAGCACCAAAGCTTTCAGCAACGGCACGAGCAGGAACCAAGGTTCTTCCGTTGATAATTTGCGGAGAGACATCAAGTGTAATTTTTGATCCGTTTTTGGTTATTGTCTTATCTCCTACTTTCATAATTATTGTAGTATTCTCATATACAGCTGTTATAGTTTTAAGCTTTTCATTCCATGTTACATTAGCACCGATTGCTTCAAATATTGCACGAAGAGGAACAAGTGTGCGTCCATTCTGAATAATGGGATGCTGGTCAAATTGTATTTGCTTCTCATTTAACAAAACTTTAATTTGACGAGAATTTAATGAGATATTATAATCGGTATTGCTATGATAGAGACTACTATATTTTGTTGTAACGAGAATATAATATGTACCTTTGTTAAGAGAAATATCATCTGATTTTCCTGTAGTATTAGTACCTGTCGAATTTAGCTGTAACAGCACATTGTCATTACTGTCATACAAAGAAATTTTCCAATATTCACCTGAAGATTCTAGATTGCCATGGTTAAAACCGATATTTATTTTATCAGAACTTTGTAATGTGAACTTGTAATAATCAACATCAGAGTTTAATCTAAGATTACCACTAATTGGCTTATTTGTTTCGGAAATAACTGTTGCCTGTTCCTTTTGGTTGTTTTGTTCAATTTCAAATTGACCTTTGTTTTCCTCATAAATTACTGTAAGATTATAATCAGCATTACTGTGATAAAGACTACTATATTTAGTAGTAATTCTTATGAAATATGTACCCTTGTCAAGATAAGCATTTGTTGATTTTCCAGTTGTATTAGTTCCTGTTGAATCAAAATTAAGAACTTCATTTTCATTAATATCAAACATATTGATCTTCCAATATTCACCTGAGGATTCAATATTACCATGGTTAAAACCTATGTTTATTTTGCCGGAATTTTGCAAAGTAAATTTGTAATAGTCAATGTCAGATTGTAATCTAAGATTACCAATTATGGGCTTATTCACTTCTGAAATAACCGTTGCTTGCTCCTTTTGATTGTTTTGTTCAACTTCGAATTCGCCTTTATTTTCGGTATAATTTACAGTAAGGTTATAATCTGTGCTGCTGTGATAAAGGTTACCATATTTGGTAGTAATGCGAATATAGTGTGTTCCCTTGTCTAAATAAGCATTCATTGATTTTCCTGTTGTGTTATTTCCAGTAGACTCAAGATATAGAACCTCATTTTCTACATTATCAAACATATTAATCTTCCAATATACACCTGAACTTTCAATATTACTGTGGTTGAAACTTATGTTTACTTTTCCTGATGATGGTAATACCACTTTGTAATATTTAACAGAATCTTGTTTAGGTAAATTATCAGTAAATACATCATTGACTGGTATTGGTTTAGCCTCATCACTCATGGATGCAAATACATATTGTGTACATAAACTCATTCCCACCAACACTGTTATGGCTATTAGTGTCATAAAAATTTTTTTAGAAAACATTTTTATCTCCTTTTCAAAATAATATAAATATTAAATATATAGTAATATACTACTTCTTTGTTTCGTGGTATTCTTCTTCACTATTAACAGCCCAAATTGAATCTTTTGAATTAATATTCTTAGTGATACAATTTACTGCTTCCATGGCTGTCAGCATTGAGTGGTCCATATTATTATATCTATGCTGGCCATTTCTGCCAACGCAATATAAGTTAGGAATTGCATCCAGCCACTCTTTTATTTGAGTGAATTTACTGTATGTTCCGAAGTAAGCAGGATAAGCTTTTTTAACTCTGATCCTCACCTGATCTAAAACATCTTTTTCATCGATAATATCAATTTTAGCTAACTCTTTTTTTGCAAACTCAATGAAGTCATTATCTGACATGTTCCACATGTTGTCACCTTCATTGCAGAAGTATTCCAGGCCTATCCATACTGTGTCTTTAAAGTTCTTTAAAAGATATGGAGACCAGTTGTTGAAAATTTGAAGACGCCCGATTTTTACGTCTCTTTCCTGAATATATATCCATGTATCCGGTACTATGTCCCCTACTGTCTTGATTTTTGTTTTATTCTTTATTTTTAGTTTATTTACCAAAAGACCCACTGTGATAAAATCACGATATGGTAGTTTATCCGCAGCTTCATAAATTTCTGAAGATATTTCTGCACCTTTTATAGAAGTAACAAGATCCTTTATTGGCATTGAGGATATGAAATAGTCGCCAAAAACCTCTTCCTTTTGACCATCATTCTTTTCAACTATAACAGAAATAACTTTTCCATTTTGCACTTTTACTTCTACAACCCTATTATTTAAGCGAACTTCCCCGCCCATAGACTGGATGTCAGATGCTGCAGTTTCCCATAGCTGCCCTGGGCCAAACTTGGGATAAATAAATTGCTCTATTAATGACGTTTCCACATTTTTTTGTTTTATTCCATTTTTACTTCCTCTTGAACCGAATATCTTACTTAAAGCAGCTAATACCGCCTTCTTTAGGGATAAACCCTTGATTCTTTGAGCTCCCCAGTCGGCAGCTATTTTTGAAGGGTGTACTCCCCACAATTTTTCGGTATAATCTTCAAAGAACATTCTATATAGCGTAACACCGAACCGGTTTATAAAAAAATCTTCAAGTGATTTTTCCTCGCGTTTGTGAAATCTTGATGAAATATAACCAAAACCGGCAGCGATGGTTCTAAAAAGTCCCATATTTGTGAATGTCTGAAGTTTTAAAGATATAGGATAATCAAAGAATTTTCTTAGATAAAATATCCTGGAGACACGTTCCCTGATCAGCATTACCCTATCTTCTGATTCAGGATTAGGTCCGCCTGATACCAAGTCCTTTTGTTTATTAAGCAATATATCATCTTTTGAAGGTGAACCCTGAACCGGCATTAATTTCATCCACCAATCCATTACTTTATCATCTTTTGAAAAAAAACGGTGACCTCCAATATCAATGCGATGATTATTGTATTTTACCGTGCGAGAAATTCCACCTATTTCATTACTTTCTTCAAGAATGATTGGATGAATATCGGTGTTTAGTTTTAAAATTTCATACGCGGCAGTTAAACCTGCTGGCCCAGCTCCAATTATAATTGCAATCTTTTTGTTGTTTTCCATTATCCAATTGTCTCCTATAAAATAAAATTACTTTCTATATTTATAAAAAATATATTTCTAGTAATTAATAAACCTTTGTTTTTAATGTAATTTATAGCGGAAGTTATTTTTGATCATACCTAAAATTATTAATAAGGGTAAGATAACCCCTATTAATAATCATTAAGACTAATCACTAATTGTGCTCATTTAAATATTATAACATAATAAATAATATGTAAGCCAGCATTAATTTTAAATATAAGTAATTAAATTATATGAAAAGTGTTAATAATCTTACATTTGTCAGAGCAAATAACGAACGCTTTTACGGGATTTGCGATAGACAAAAGTAAAAGATTATCCACTTTTCATATATATAGAATCACAGTATTTACCTTAATATAAAATGATTAAAGAACATCCTTTAAATACCTTCCGGTATGGGATGCTTCCACCTTCGCCACTTGTTCCGGCGTTCCTTCCGCAACAACATAGCCTCCATCGTTGCCTCCTTCAGGTCCCATATCAATTATGTAATCCGCTGATTTTATGACATCTATATGATGCTCTATTACGAGGACGGAATGCCCCATTTCAACAAGTCTACCGAGGCAGTCCAACAATTTTTGAATATCCGATAAGTGCAGTCCTGTTGTCGGTTCATCCAAAATATACAGGTTATGTGCACCTCTTTTAATCTTTGAGAGCTCATAGGCAAGCTTAACCCTTTGTGCTTCACCACCGGACAGTGTTGTTGAACTTTGACCAAGGCATATATAACCAAGCCCAAGTTCATTCATGATGCCGAGTTTATGCTTCAAGTAACGGTTATCCTTAAAGAACACCATAGCTTCTTCAACGGTCATTTCCAGCACTTCAGCAATATTCTTACCTTTATGCCTAATCTCCAACCCCTCGTCTGAAAAACGCATACCCTTACAAACAGGACAGATTGTTTCGATATCTGCCATAAACTGAAGATTGGTAACTATAATACCGTCCCCTGCACAGTGTTCGCAGCGTGTACCGTTGGCATGTGTAAGGCTGAAGTCTATTTCCTTGTATCCCCTGGCTATGGCATCAGGTTCCATTGCAAAAACTTCACGGATTTTATCATAAATCCCTATATACGTTGCCGGATTAGACTTGCTATTTCTTCCGATAGGTGTCTGATCTATATTTATTACATTATTAATTAGTTCCGAGCCGAACAGGAAATCATGCTCCCCAGCTACAATTCTTGCACCGGTTTTATTTATTTTTAATTGTTTATAGAGTATCTCGTTTATGAGTGAACTTTTGCCTGAGCCCGAAACCCCGGTAATGCAGACGAAAACTCCAAGAGGTATATCCAGATCAACATTTTTGAGATTGTTCTCCCTTGCACCTTGTATTGTTAAAAACAAGTCCCCAAGTGGTCGACGCTTTTTGGGTACTGGAATTCTGACATTACCTGACAGGTATTTTCCTGTGACGGAATCAGGTGCTTTCATAATATCTTCAAGCTGGCCTGCAGCAACGATTTGACCGCCATGGACACCCGGACCTGGGCCGACTTCAATCACATGGTCGGCATTCATAATGGTTTCCAGGTCATGTTCTACGACAATGACTGTATTACCTATATCCCTTAGCTTTTTCATTGTTTCAATTACACGTCCCGAATCTCTCGGATGAAGGCCTATGCTTGGTTCATCCATAACATAGAGCATGCCCATCAACTCACTGCTTATCTGGGTTGACATCTTTATTCTCTGCATTTCGCCTCCGGATATGCTGTCGCTCCTGCGTCCTAAGTTTATGTAATGCAATCCTATATCAACTAGCAGACTGATACGTGTACTGATTTCACGTACAATGGTTCTTGCTACATCTTCAATGTCCGCATCAAAACTTAGTCCTTCCAGGAATTCGAGGAGCTTTGGTAACTGCATTCGGCTGAGCTCGTCAAAATTTTTATCGCCGACTTTTACCTGTAAACGTTGGGGCTTAAGTCTTGCCCCATGGCATTCAGGACAAATTTTCTCGATCATGCAATCCTTTATAAAGGTCGGCTCAAAAGCTTCCGATGTGGCTGACTTGCGAATATAATGCTTGTACCAGTTTTCAAACTCATGAACAAACCCAGGAAACGGTCGATCCTTTCCAACCATCCAATTACGCTTTTGAGAAAACGGCGGTTGAACCATCTCCACTGTTTCCCCCTTCGTTCCGTGTAACAGAATTTCTACAATTTCCTTTGGTAACTCATTAAATGGTCTATCCAGACTGAAATTGTACTTCTGTGATAAACTGTACATCATGACCGTTCTATAGCTATCCTTGCCTGAAGGATTAAATATTGTATTTTTAAACGCCCCCTGGTTAATACTCTTTTCAGGTGCAACTATTAAAAATCGCGGCTCAACTACATATGACATTCCCACACCCATACAGGTATGACAGCTACTGGCAGGTGTATTAAAGGAAAAATGGAAAGGTTGCATTTCACATAATGAATAATGATGCTCTGGACAAGCAAATCCAGTGTAAAACATTGGATCAACCTCACCTAATACCTCTACTTTAATCATGATATCTTCGTCTAATGACAACATTGCGGCTTCTATTGACTTGGTTAATTGTATGTAGGAATCCTTTTTAAGAGTAAATTGTTCAATAACAAGTTCTATGTTATAATCCCTGCTCTCATCCAATTCCTTCTTTTGTGCCAAAGAAAAGGCTTCACCGTCTACAAGGAGGTTCTTATACCCTTTTTCACGCAATTGATGAAATGTATAGGCATAGTCCTCGCCAAATATTTTATAGACCGGTGCCCTTAGCTCCAATTTTGTTCCAACAGGCAGTGTCATAATATGTTCAGCGATTTGTGCGGCTGACAACTGCTTTAGTGGATATCCACATTCGGGGCATCGTCCGATACCTGCAGTTGAAAATAAAAGCCTCATATAATCGTTAATATCAGTCACTGTACCAACAGTTGAACGAGGATTATTGTTGCTCTTTTTCTGCTCTATTGCTATAACAGGTGAAAGCCCTCGAACATAGTCCACCTTTGCCTTCTTCAATTGACTGATGCGGCTCTTGGCGAATGTTGAAATTGAATCTAAAAAACGGCGTTGCCCCTCTCCATAAATGACATCAAATGCCAAAGAAGACTTTCCTGAACCGGAAACTCCGGTTATAACGGTTAACTTATCTCTTGGGATTTCTACCGAAATGTTTTTAAGGTTGTTTTGTTTTGCACCTGAAACTTCAATGGTTGTACGAATTGACATCCTCTATTCCCCTTTCTCGACTGCATTTGCTAATGTAGGTTATTTTTTATAGTCTATCTTTATAGCATATATGTAAATCACGGAAAATATAAAAAACCTATTTCTTCAATGGATAAGCGGCTTTTTGGTGTTAGCTTGATAATTTGAGACACTTTTTCTATTACCCCTTTTTCTGCTAAATAATCCAGTACCTCTATGATAAAATGACTGTCCGAACTAAAGTGGTTTGCAATCATTGAAGTTGTTTTAATTTCCTGATCCGAAAGATATTCTATTATTGGCTTTTTAATTATGTCTATTTTATCTTCCAGGTATAAATCCAATTGCTTCACTCTATCACTTAATTCTGCTTCTGTCATCAGATGTTCCATAGGTTCTTTATAAAAAATTCTCATAATTTCCGGATTTATATCAATGGCTTTCTGGATATCACTTCGCGAAGTAGGAATTCCCCTTAAACATAATTCCATACGTGCAATTGCCTCTGCTGCTTTCAAAAGGAAATACTGGGCATATACAAAATCCTTTCGGGCAATCATCCATTTTTGAACTTTATGCATTGTTGAAATCAACTCGTTTGCAATATTCATTGCAGTAATTGCCATATCATCTTCTCCGATATGTTTAATGTCTTCAAAATAGTCATAAAGGCTCTCATCCACTGTGTACACAATCTTTCCGTTTGACAGGAAGGATTGCAGAATGGATCCGCCAAGAGCACGTTCCATACCCCTTTTAAATGAGCTTCTCTGTATTAGATATAAATTAAATGTTATGCCGTCTTCAACAATACTAAGGCTATTATTCGAAAGCTTCTGATCACGAACAACCACTGTCATATCTACATCACTTTTTTCCCAAATTACATCATAGGCAACACTACCGCTGATAATGACAGCAATAACATTGACATCTTCCCGTATCTTATGGATGAATTGATCGATTGCACTTTGATAGCGAATTCTAAGCTCTGTTTGTTCATTTTTGTCCATAATCTGTATCCTTTCTGTTTTAAAAGCGTTAAAACAATTTTTAAATATTTTTTATCTTATATAGCATAAGACACTGTGTGTCATAACCATTATACATGAAAATGTTATATCATAAAGGACAAAAAATGCTCTTTGAGAAAACTTATTCAATCGAATTAAGTGTTTGTATACAAAAATAAATAACAGGTACAGGAGATTTAAACACCTGTTCCTGTTATTTATTTTACTTTTACTCCCTCTATCTCATCGGGTATTATGACATCTCCGTTCGGTCCCTTGTACTTTAAATTGTTCCTGTAGGTTCATCGAAATCATAGTAAGCACTATCTAAAACTACCGTGTATGCATCGTTATTATTAGGACTTAAATCCCATATCCAGTTCGTTTCATTATTGTATGGTTCAGGTTTACCAAAGCCCTTTGCAGTTGACGAAATAGTAATTTTAAAATCCAGTTTTGCCTGTATAAAAATACTCCAACCAAGGTTTTGTGGCTGATCACCTAGAAATGATGCATTAATTAGTTCCTTACAATAACCAAATGCATAATTTCCTATACTAACCACACCACTTGGTATAGTTATATTTGTCAGTTTTTCGCAATTTCCAAAAGCTGATTCCCCTATACTCGTCACACTATCTGGAATTGATATACTTGTACATTTGTCTGTCGCAAATCCCGTTGAACCGTTCGTTATTTGCTCCGCCAAATGTAAGGTTATTAACACTTTTAATATAGGTTAAAAGATATTTAAGAAAAATGTATTTTTTTTAAAGTAAATTTATAATTATTAAAGTATCCATATATGTATTTAAATGTTATATTTAGAAGCGTAAAGTTCGTGTTGTAAACTGCCCGGGCAAAATAGTTACGCATGTAAAAAGAAGTAATTCTTTAATCATTACTTAATAAGCTTAGAATAGGAGGATTATAGCTATGAAAGTAAAATTACCCGCTTTAACAATTTCATTAACAGTTATGGTTTTAGCTATAAGTATGTTTGGATGGGAATATAAAGAAAAAGTGTATGCATCAGAAACAGGAAATACCACAGTGGCTACTTTTAGTACTGAATATAATCAGCTTGAAATGCCAATACTTGCAATTGTCACCAATTCCGGAGACCAAATCAGTTCTGATGAAGTATATGCCGGTGCAAAAATCAGCATAATTAATGATAAAGGTATTTATGAAATGACCGATATGGCTACATCGGTAAAACTTCGCGGCAGCAGTTCCATGTATGCAGATAAGAAAAGCTACAAAATGAAATTTGAAGAAAAACAAAATTTATTAGGTATTGGTGATGGTAAAGGAAAGCCATGGCTTTTAATAGCTAATCATTCTGACCATTCCCTTTTAAGAAATCTTACGGCCTATCGTTTTGCAGAGAAGCTTACCGGCATGTCTTATTCGCCGAACTGCCGATCTATAGAATTATATATTAACGGTGAATATCAAGGTGTTTATCTGCTATGTGAGGATAATAACGTTAATAAAAATCGTGTAGCAATTGAAGAAGCACCTGATGAAGTTGAAGACAACGGTTATTTAGTTGAAATGACCAGATATGAGGGAGAAAATAAGTTTGACGTCGATACAGCAAGATATGTAATAAAAAGTGAATTATCTGATACTGCAGCAATAAAAGGAAAGCAGATTAATTACATATCCAATTATATTAAAGAATCGTATACCGCGTTAAAAAATGGCGATCAGGAGAATGCAAAAAAGTATATTGACCTTGACTCGTTAGTTGATATATATATAGGCAATGAAGTTGTAAAAAATGTTGATGCCGGCTGGGACAGCTTCTATATGTATAAAGATGTTAACGGGAAACTCTGCTTTGGTCCTATGTGGGATTTTGACCTGGCTATGGGAAATGCAAACTGCATAAAAGGATTTGACTCATGGGCAGGATTTAGTCCCTATCATGTCTTAAATGTCAATGCAAACTCAAATCCATGGTTCTGCAATGCACTATCAAATAAATGGTTCCGTGAATTGGTAATAGAACGTTGGAATGAACTTCAAGATGAACTCAAGGACATACCGAATATAGTTATTAAAGAAGCTGAATCCAATTATAAGTCTTATTGCAGAAATTTTGAAGAATGGGATATACTAGGCAAGCAGACAAACATCTCCCCAGAGGAAATAGTTAAACTTCCAACATATAAAGACCATTATACTTATCTTAGTAATTGGTTATCCAAGCGTGTAAGCTGGTTAGCGGAACATTACAATAACGAAGACTTTATAATTGGAATATTTGTAAAAGAAGACGGCAAAGAATTATCTGCCAAATCCAACTTAGTGGAGTTAAGTTCAATCCTGGCATTTGGATGTTCAAGCTATGAAATTTTACCAAACACAGGAATAGTCGTGTCATTTGAAAATGGCGATTCATCATGGGCACAGGCATGTGCCACCGGTTTTATGCTGGAAGAAGGAGCAGAATATGTACTATCCTTCGATTACAAATGCAATAATGATCTCCCTGTTCCGTTTGCTGTTCAAAAAAACTATGAACCTTGGTCAGCATATTATTCCCAACAAATAAATATGACTAATAAACTTCAGCACTTTGAAGGTACTTTTACAGCCACAGCAAATGACTCGAATTGTGCGCTTGCATTTAGCTTTGGCGATAGTACTAACGGTACGGTTGCTACTTTAGAAAATATGAGTCTTGTAAAGAAATCTGCAACTGAATCAATTATAGGTGACATAGATGGAAATGGTGCCGTTAACATGTCTGATGTGGTTCTTATGGCGGTTATATTCAATTCAGTTGTAGGAGACGGCTATTATAAAGCTTCCTGTGATTTGAACAATGATGGTGCAATTAATATGGCTGATGCAGTTATTATTGCGGTAAATTTCAATAAAACAATAAACGACTAATAATCAATCTATGAAATAAATAAAAATAAATAATAAATAATAAATAACAAATCAATGTCATCAAGCTAATAAAACAATAACTGGGATTACTGGAAAATGCGAAAAAATATATTAAAAAGTGGCTAAAAGTCGCGAAAACTCTTGACTTTTCCAAAGTAGCCTAATAATCAAAAAG
>JAEYYB010000152.1 GCA_023430975.1 Bacillota bacterium
TTCGCCCTGCCTTATATGTAATTTCTGTCCGTCGGTGCAAGACTTTGCCTACAGCTTCCTTCAGATTCCACCTCACAATGGACACCCTTGCTGTTCAGCTAATGGTTCCTACTACCAAGTCCATAGCGGACTTTCACCGCCGAGTTATTGCCCATGTCGGGCAAACCAAACTAGAAAAAACTGCAATGCAGCTTTTTCTCTGAATTTATTTGAAATTGTACAAATTAATATATATTAAAAGTGATAGATCTATTACATTTGATCATATTATTTTTAACATTACTAATCCAATATGATCTCATCACTCCAAAAAACCGGCCCATCCTTGCAAACATGGCTGTACTCCCAGCCATCTTCATTCTCCGCTTTTGTTTTACATGCACACACAAGACAAGCACCAATTCCGCAGCCCATCCTTTGCTCCATTGAAACCTGGCACTTTGTATCGTATTTGTTTGTCAGCTCTATTACCTTGCGGATCATAGGATTAGGTCCACATGCATAAACAATATCAAGACCTTTTTCCTGGAGCTCTTTTTCCAGTAAATCGGTCACAAGTCCTTTGTAACCTGCACTTCCATCATCTGTTGAAACAAAATACTTATCAGATAGCTTTTTATACTCATCTTCCAAAACTACATGGTCTTTATTTCTATATCCCAAGAATGTATACCTCGTGGCATGGGAATTCTCTTTTAAGAGATATAATAGCGGAAACACACCTATTCCACCGCCAACGACTGCAATTTTCTTATAGTCCTTGGAAATATGAAATGGATTACCAACCGGAGCAATTATATCTATTAGCTCACCTGCTGCCTTTCGTGCAAGGTATTCTGTTCCTATACCCTTTATCTGAAAGCACACATCAAATGTCCCATTAGCTCTGTCTACATCACAAATACTTATTGGCCGTCTTAAAAGTGCTGTTATTCCTTCACTGCACTTTATATTTATAAACTGGCCCGGCAATGCGTTCTTTGAAACATATTCAGATTTTATTGTAAGCTTATAGATTTCCCAGGCAATCTTATTTATACTAACTACTTCTTCGTTAAGTAACTTTGACATTTGTTCCTCCACATTCCTAGTAATAACTAAAATATACTTCCGCTATAAATTTCGCTCAAGTGTTGACTTAACTCGTCAACACCCGCTCAAAATCGGAAGCAATATTTTAGTCATTCCTTAAGACCATATACATTATATATCGAAAACGCTTAAATTCACAACATCCATATCGCTTATTTGTCTACCAAGCTTTAAGCATCCAATTACCGCCTTTGCAGTATCCAATGAGGTTATACAAGGTATGGAAGACTCAACCGACTTTCTTCTGATCTTAAAACCATCCCTCTCAGGCTTTCTTCCCTTAGTTGCAGTATTAATAACCATACTGATTTTGCCTGACTGTATAAGGTCAAGAATGTTTGGTGAACCGTCATCAATCTTTTTAACTGCATTTGTCGCTATTCCATTCTTGTTCAGCATGTTTGCTGTCTTACCTGTACCATAAAGCTCAAATCCCAGCTTTTCAAACTCTGCTGCTAATGTAACCAGCTCAGGCTTATCGGTATCACGTACAGTCATTAGTATTCCGCCACCTTGTTTAGGAAGCTTCATACCTGATGCTGTAATACCTTTATAAAGTGCTTCCGGGAAAGTTTTGGCTATACCTAAAACCTCTCCTGTAGATTTCATTTCAGGTCCCAAGCTGATGTCAACATCATGAAGCTTTTCAAAGGAGAAGACAGGAACTTTAACCGAAACATAATCAGCTTCCTTGTAAAGGCCTGTTCCATACTTAAAGTCCTTAAGCTTTTTACCCATCATGATCTTAGTCGCCAGGTTAACCATCGGAATACCTGTTACCTTGCTTATATAAGGCACTGTACGGCTTGAACGAGGATTTACTTCAATAACATAGAGTGCATTGTTATAAAGCACATACTGTATGTTTATTAAACCAACTACATGAAGTGCTTTTGCAAGCTTTCTTGTATAATCAATTATTACTTCCTTTGTTTTATTATCTATTGTCTGAGTAGGATAAACCGAAATACTGTCACCGGAATGGACTCCCGCCCTTTCAAGGTGCTCCATAATTCCAGGGATCAATATATCTTCCCCGTCACATATAGCGTCAACTTCAATCTCCTTACCCATCATATACTTATCTACAAGTATTGGATGTTCCTGTTTAACCCTGTTTATGATTTCCATAAACTCTTCAACATCCTTATCGTTGTATGCAATTTCCATACCCTGTCCGCCAAGAACATAGGATGGTCTTACCAAAACAGGATATTGAAGCTCATTTGCAGCTTCCAATGCTTCTTTCAATGTGTATACTGTTTTACCTTGAGGTCTTGGTATTCCTACCTCTTCCAATATGGCATCGAATTTCTCTCTGTCTTCAGCAGCATCAACGTATTCAGGCTCTGTTCCATAAATCTTTACACCCATTTCATTTAATGCTTTTGTGAGTTTTATAGCTGTCTGTCCGCCAAACTGAACTATAGCGCCTTTAGGCTTTTCAGTCTCTACTATATTCTCAACATCTTCATAGGTAAGAGGTTCAAAGTAAAGCCTGTCAGCTGTGTCAAAGTCGGTACTTACCGTTTCAGGGTTGTTGTTTGCAATGATTGTTTCATAGCCTTCTTCATCAAGAGCCCAAACAGAATGCACAGAGCAGTAATCAAACTCAATACCCTGACCTATTCTAATAGGTCCGGAGCCTATAACCAGTATCTTATCCTTATCCGATTCCCTTACTTCGCATCTTTCATCATAAGTTGAATAGTAGTATGGTGTTACCGCATCGAACTCCGCCGCACAGGTATCAACCATTTTGTAGGTTGCACAAATACCGATCTCTTTTCTTCTTCTATAAATATCTTTTCTCTCACATCCGGTAAGCTTTGCTATAACGGTATCTGTAAAGCCCATTTTCTTTGCACTCTTTATAATTTCAACAGTGAGGGAAGTCAAGGTACATTGCTTAAGTGCCTCTTCCATTTCTACGATCTGCTTAAACTTGTATACAAAAAACTCATCTATCTTAGTTATATTGCATATTTCTTCAATAGTAACATCTCTTCTTAAAGCCTCCGCTATTACAAAAAGCCTTTCATCATTAATATCTTTAAGCTTTTCCATAATCACAGATGTTTCCATCTTTGTGTATATTTCCTGCTCCAGTGTAAAAAGCCCAAGCTCCAAGGATCTTATCGCTTTCATCAATGCAGCTTCGAAGGAGCTGCTTATTGACATAACTTCACCGGTAGCCTTCATCTGGGTACCTAGAGTTCTCTTAGCCTTAACAAACTTATCAAAAGGCCACTTCGGAATCTTTACTACAACATAGTCCAAAGTTGGCTCAAAGCAGGCGTATGTCTTACCTGTTACAGCATTCTTTATTTCATCCAGGCCGTAACCTATTGCAATCTTAGTAGCAACCTTTGCGATTGGGTAGCCGGTAGCCTTTGATGCAAGAGCAGATGAACGGCTAACCCTTGGGTTAACTTCTATTACACCATACTCAAAACTTGTTGGGTGAAGTGCAAACTGAACGTTACAACCACCTTCTATTCCAAGCTCGGAAATTATTTTTAATGATGCAGTCCTGAGCATCTGGTATTCTTTATCTGCAAGGGTCTGAGAAGGAGCTACAACTATACTGTCACCTGTATGAACACCAACCGGGTCTATGTTTTCCATGTTACATACGGTAATAACATTACCCTTTCCATCTCTCATTACCTCATACTCAATTTCTTTCCATCCAGCTATACACTTTTCGATCAATACCTGAGTAACCCTTGATAGCCTTAATCCATTTGAAGCAATCTCTGTAAGTTGCTCAACATTATCAGCTATACCTCCACCTGTTCCGCCAAGGGTATATGCAGGACGAACTATTACAGGATATCCTATTTTTTCGGCAAAGGCTAAAGCAGCTTCCACTGTAGTTACAACCTCACTTGCAATACAGGGCTCGCCAATTCTTTCCATTGTATCCTTAAAGTCCTGTCTGTCTTCCGCCATTTTAATAGCTTCTGTAGCTGTACCCAAAAGCTTGACACCGTTCTCTTCAAGGAAACCCGTTTCGGCAATTTCCATTGCCAAATTAAGACCTGTCTGTCCCCCTAGTGTCGGAAGTATGCTGTCGGGTTTTTCTTCAATTATAATCTTTTTCAAAACATCAAGGCAAAGCGGCTCTATATAAACCTTGTCGGCAATATTAGTGTCAGTCATTATTGTGGCAGGATTACTATTTACCAGAACTACCTCGATACCCTCTTCCTTAAGTGCTCTGCAGGCCTGAGTTCCTGCATAATCAAACTCCGCTGCCTGGCCTATTATGATAGGTCCTGAACCAATAACCAGGACTTTCTTTACATCTTGTCTCTTTGGCATTATATATCCTCCTTAAACATTCCTACGGGATGGCCTAAAAATCATATATTGATTCTTGACCTTGATAAGAC
Organism: Bacillota bacterium; assembly: GCA_023430975.1. GTDB lineage: Bacteria > Bacillota > Clostridia > Acetivibrionales > DSM-2933 > Pseudobacteroides. The sequence continues at coordinate 4,491 of JAEYYB010000152.1, forward strand.
ATGATTGAAATATTACTTACATGCCTAAGCTATTCTTTAACCTTTTTCATCATATCTACGAACTCGTCAAAAAGATATGCTGTGTCTCCAGGTCCCGGCGAAGCTTCCGGATGGAATTGAACGGTAAACACTGGAACCCCCTTGTATCTCACACCTTCAACTGTATTATCGTTCATATTTCTGTGGCTGATCTCCATCTTTTCAGGATCAAGACTATCTTCCAATATTGTATAACCATGATTTTGAGATGTTATATAAGTAAGGTCCTTTTCCATATCCTTAACAGGATGGTTACAACCTCTGTGTCCGTATTTAAGTCTGCCTGTATTGGCATTGTTGGCAAGTGCAGTAAGCTGGTGACCCAAACATATACCGAATATTGGCTTTTTGCCTATAAGGTTCTTTATTGTATCTATTACATCCTTGCAGTCCTTAGGATCGCCAGGTCCATTTGAAAGCATTATTCCGTCCGGGTTTACAGCCAATATTTCTTCTGCCTTTGACCATGCTGGGAATACAAATACCTCGCATCCTCTGTTTAACAATGAACGCACAATGTTCTGCTTTATACCCAGATCTAAAAGTGCTACCTTAAATCCTTTACCTTCATAGTGAATTACTTCTTTTGTTGTAACCTCATAAACCGGATTTTTTATGCCATAGGATTTTATCCTCTCAAGGTTGCTTTCAAAATCAAAGTTCTCATCAGTTGTTACAATTCCGTTCATAGTTCCCTTACTTCTTAATATCTTTGTAAGTGCCCTTGTATCTATACCCTCTATGCCTATGATATTGTGCCTTCTCAGATAATCATTAAGAGTTTCAATTGATCTCCAGTTGCTTGGAGTTTTACAAAGTTCCCTGACGATGAAACCCTTGACCTGAGGCTTGCTGGACTCAATATCTTCAAGGTTTACGCCATAGTTGCCTATTAGAGGGTATGTCATGGTAACTATCTGTCCGCAATATGATGGGTCAGTCAGTACCTCCTGGTATCCTGTCATTCCAGTGTTGAAAACTATCTCACCTATTACTTCCCCTTCTACGCCAAAACTCTTACCTGTAAAAATTGTGCCGTCCTCCAAAGCAAGTATTGCCTTCATTCTACCACCTCATATTTATTTTAATTTTAAGCTTTTATTGCACTGTTAATATCGTCCCTCATACGAATAGCTTCAGCTCTTGATGCCTCCGCATATTTTTCTACACTATACTGGTCTTTCCAATTGTCGGACGTATAAGCACACATTATGCTTCTTGATGCATTAACAATGGCCCCAAGTCCTTCTCCATCAAAGGAATGTGCGACATCCCTTGCCGTACCGCCTTGTGCTCCATATCCCGGCACTAATATATATGCATGTTTCATAGCTTTTCGGAGTATTTTTGCCTGATTTGGATAAGTAGCACCAACAACTGCACCAACACTGCTGTATCCATATTTTCCTCTGAGGCTCTTCCCCCATTCCTCAACCAGCTCCGCAACTATCTCATATATGCTTTTTCCCTTGTCTGTCAATATATCCTGAAGCTGACCGGAAGACTTATTAGACGTCTTCACAAGAACAAAAATTCCTTTTTGATACTTTTTACAGTCATCTATAAAAGGCTTAATTCCATCAACGCCAAGGTATGGATTTACAGTTAGTGCATCTGCATCAAATACCGGCTGCAAAACGTCCTCACTGATTAGCGTTTTCCCCAGGAATCCAGCCGAGTAGCTTTCAGCAGTAGATCCTATATCGTTACGCTTTCCGTCAGCTATTACTATCATACCTTTTTCTTTAGCATATTTAACAGTCTGTTCAAATGCCATAAGGCCTTCAATTCCATACATTTCATAATATGCCAGCTGAGGCTTTACAGCCGGTACAATATCATACAAAGCATCGATCAAACCTTTATTGAATTCAATTATAGCCTGTGCAGCACCCTTTAAATTTACCCCATGCTCCTTGAAGGCTTTTTCCTTTATAAACTGAGGAATAAAATCAAGCTTGGGGTCTAAGCCCACAACTGTCGGATTATCTTTTTCCTTAATAGCATCAATCAATAAATCAATAAACATAAAAATCACTCCCTATATAAACTTATATATTAAAAGATCTATCACTCTTAATAAAATGTGAAAATTACTGCTTTATAAAAGCACTTTTTCCCTTACAACGAATTTACCATTTACTATTGTATAATAAACCGCACCCTTAAGCTTATAGCCGTTAAACGGTGAGTTTTTGCTCTTTGACTTAAATTTGTTCACATCAACTGTTACATCCTCGTCAATGTCTATTATTGTAATATCCGCAGCCTTTCCTACTTCAAGAGAACCTTTGTTAAGCCCCAATATCCTTGATGGATTTATACACATCTTTTCAACTATTTGCTCCAATGTCAGAATATTGGTTTTTAAAAGATACGTAATCGCCAGTGGTAACGCCGTTTCAAATCCAACCATACCATTTGAAGCTGCAGCAAACTCTACATTTTTTTCATCAATGTGGTGGGGTGCATGATCTGTTGCGATTATATCTATTGTTCCGTCTTTAAGACCTTCTATAATGGCATCGACATCTTTTCCAGTCCTGAGCGGAGGATTAACCTTTGCCAATGTATTGAACCCTTCACATGCTTCTTCTGTCAGGACAAAGTAGTGTGGACATGTTTCACAAGTTACCTTGACACCGCGTTTCTTAGCGTTTCGTACCAGATCAACTGAAAGTTCAGTACTCACGTGAGCTATATGGATAGGTGCATTGGTATACTCAGCCAGTATCAAATCCCTTGCAACCATAACCTCTTCTGCTGCTGATGGAATACCCTTTAATCCCATGATTGTGGATTGGTACCCTTCATTCATAAAACCATCTTCAGCAAGATCAAGATCTTCACAGTGTGAAATCACTGTAATATCAAACATGGATGCATACTGAAGGGCTTTTTTCATAATTGAGGCTTTCTTAACAGGCTTTCCATCATCAGATATTGCAACAGCACCTGCGAATTTCAGCTCTCCAATTTCTGAAAGCTCTTCTCCTGCTTGTCCCTTGGTGATTGCACCGATTGGATATACATTTACAAAGCCGTCCTGTTTTGCTCTGTTAATAATGTTTTTTACAACAGATTCATTATCAATTACAGGATTTGTATTAGGCATGCATGCAATCGATGTAAATCCTCCAACTGCAGCACTTTGAGTTCCGGTTTCAATATCTTCCTTGTACTCAAACCCCGGCTCCCTCAAGTGGCAGTGAACATCAACAAGTCCTGGGATGATATATTTTCCCGTAACATCCACTATATCACCTGTAGTGAATTCCAAGTCATTCCCTATTTCTACAATTTTGCCCTTATCTATGATAATATCGAATAAACCGTTTATCCCTGATTTAGGATCTATTACGAAACCACCTTTAATTAATGTTTTCACCGCTATTCCTCCTTGTCAAAAGGTATAATACTGCCATTCTCACGGCAACCCCATTTGTTACCTGTTCATTTATACATGACTGGTCTCCGTCAACAACATGAGTTGAGAGTTCCAATCCTCTGTTTACAGGTCCCGGATGCAATACCAGAGCATCTTTCTTAGCAAATTTAAGCCTCTTGTTATCCAATCCAAAGAACTTTGAATACTCCCTGGCTGTCGGGAACAATCCCTTCTTTTGTCTTTCCAACTGAATTCTTAAACCCATAACTACATCAGCATCAATAAGTGCCTCTTGGATGGTGCTGAATACCTTCACACCTGTTTTCTCAATCCCAAAAGGCATCAATGTGGTTGGACCCGCCACGCTTACCTCGGCACCAAGCTTCATCATTCCCCATATATTGCTTCTGGCAACCCTGCTGTGAAGTATGTCTCCAATTATTGCAACCTTCATGCCTTTTAAGCTTCCTCTTTTTTCATATATTGTAAACATGTCAAGCAGAGCCTGAGTTGGATGCTCATTCATACCATCACCTGCATTTATAACCGATGCCTCAACATTTTTAGCTATCAGGTGAGGAGATCCTGACATGGGGTGTCTTAAAATAATCACATCAGTCCCCATCATATCAATAGTCTTTGCGGTATCTATCAATGTTTCACCCTTTGAAACGCTGCTGCTCGAAGCAGAAACATTTGCCGAGCTGGCACTCATATACTTTGAGGCAAGCTCAAAAGACAACCGGGTTCTTGTACTATTCTCATAAAATAGAGTTACAATTGACTTTCCTTGAAGATGTGGAGTTTTTTTGTTATTAGTTGTCAGAATATACTTCATGGTCTTAGCTGTCTCAAGTATGTGTTCTATTTCCTCAGCTGCCATATCCTTTAACCCAAGAAGATCTTTGGATTTTAACATCATGTAGTCTCCCCTCCGCTTTCATAAACTTAATGCTTATATTTGTAATAATTTTCAAATAAAAATTATATAAATTTACTTCACAGAACAAAATCACGAAGTGATTTTGCAACCTTGGTTGCTGTCGTGAGAAATCGTGGTGTAGAATACACCATAATTTCCTAGACATTAAAAAATAGTAAGGGCTAAATACCCTTACTATCAGAAACATTTTTATTAGAAATAGCTGAATAACAATAAAAGTAAATAGATAAGGAATGTAGCTTAAAAACTTCCGACTCTATACTCTTTTCTAGATAACCAGCTAATCTCATTTGCATTTTTATGTTCCTTTCCTTCTTTAATCCCTTAGCTTTAATTTCTAGTGTGCTATGGTTCTTTCCAGCTCACTTATTATTACGAGATTTTCATTATCAATCTCTTCCAACTTTACATGAATAACCTCGCTTTTTGAGGTTGGTACGTTTTTACCTATATAATCAGCCCTTATTGGGAGCTCTCTGTGTCCTCTGTCTATAAGTATGGCAAGCTGTATTGCCTTAGGTCTTCCTATGTCCATTACTGCACCGATAGCCGCTCGCACAGTCCTACCGGTAAATAAAACATCATCTATTAAAACAATCTTTTTATCGCTTACAGGAAAATCTATTTGGGTTCCATTTATAACTGGGTGTTCAGCAAGCATACTAAGATCATCTCTATAGAAAGTTATGTCCAGTATCCCTACAGGTACATGTATTCCTTCTATTTCAGATATTTTCTTTGCAATCCTTCGAGCTAACGGCACTCCTCTTCTTTGTATACCAATGAGGGCAATTTCACTAACTCCCTTGTTCTTTTCAATTATCTCATGAGATATCCTTACAATGGCTCTGTCAATACTGCTTTGATCCATAATTTCTGCTTTACTGACCATATTTATGCCCTCCAAGCTCAGAATAATAATCGCTATGAAAAATGTTTATAAGCTTACTCTATATATGGACAAACTAAAAAGCTTCCCGCCGAAAGGCAAGAAGCTACACATGCTAAATAACACTAGTAAATTATACCTTTCAGCCTCACTGGACTAATTTAAAGGTTCCATATTCAAGTTCAATTAATAATATCACAACACAAGTTTATTGTCTATAGAAAATAATAAATTATTCATGCCTTAATTGCATGTGATTTTACAGCATAAATTTTAATTCTGGCTAAATTCTTTTAACTTAAGCACTTCTTTAAAATATTCTGGCAAATCAACCTCAAACCTCATATTTTCCCCGCTTACAGGGTGTACAAATTCAAGAATTTTTGCATGAAGAACCTGCCCATTAGTATTAATGCTTTTTTTTCTCCTTCCATAGACTTCGTCACCCATTACAGGAAAACCTATATATGACATATGTACCCTTATCTGATGAGTCCTGCCAGTTTCGAGCCTGACCTCAATGAGGGTTGCATCCTGGAAGCGTTCTAACACCTTGAAATAGGTAACGGCATGTCTTCCACTCTTTGTATTGACAGCCATCTTCTTTCTGTCAACAGGATGTCTTCCAATAGGTGCATCAATTTTGCCCGCTTCCTCTCTTATTACTCCATCGACAACAGCAAAATACACTCTCTTAATATCATGTGCCTTCAGCATCTCTGTCAATTTTTCATGGGCTATGTTATTCTTAGCCACAACCAGAAGACCTGAAGTGTCCTTATCTATCCTATGAACAATTCCCGGCCTGATAACTCCGTTTATATCAGAAAGTTCGTCTCCGCAGTAGTCCATAAGTCCATTTACCAAAGTACCGGTATAATTTCCAACTGCCGGGTGAACAACCATTCCCTTTTGCTTGTTGATTACAAGGATGTCCTTGTCCTCATAGACTATATCCATATCAATCTTTTCAGCCTCAACATCAAGCTTTACAGGATCTGGTACAAGAATTGTAACCTCGTCATTGGATTTTAATTTATAATTTGACTTAACTTTCTTACCATTTACCATAACCGACTCATTATCAATAAGTTTTTTTACATATGTTCTGGAATACTCAGGCAGCTTTTCACTAACCCAAGAATCAATTCTTATATCCATTGTATCCGCAACTAGTTTTATCTCTTCCATCAGGATTCTCCAACCTCTTTTTTCTCAATTTCATTTTTTTCATTTTCTTTTTGCATAAAAAGAATATAATAAACCATAAGAGCTGTACCTATAACAACAAAGGAATCGGCAATATTAAATATTGGAAACTGGTAAGACCCAAAGAAAAACTGCAAAAAATCCACCACACTGCCGCGATAAACCCTGTCTATAAAGTTACCCATGGCACCGCCCAATATTATTGTAAGTACAAGCTTCAAAAATCTGCTATCCGACTTCATATGAATCCGTATAAGAACTATGGAAAGGATAATTGTAAATGGTATAAAGAAAAACCTTCCATTCTCAAACATCCCCCATGCAGCCCCTGTATTTTTCCAGTGTGTTATATAAAAGAAATCATTAATAACCGGTATTTGCTGACCTAAATTGATATTACCGATTATAAGCAGCTTGCTTATTTGGTCAAACGCAACTATTACAATAGCAATTGCTATCCATAACATATAAAGTAACCTCCACATATCATAATTATCTAACTGGTGCTGTAATGTACCACTTTGTTATATCATTATACTTACTCCACTGATAGGAACTTAAGTCCCCTCTTACCCTCTTATTAAAAAGCACCGCATGATTATAGAAATACAATCCTATATAAGGCATCTCATCACTTATTATACTTCTCATGTTAAAAAACATGGATTTCTTCTTGGAGTCGTCATTTTCACTTCTTATTTGCTTTAAATACCCGTCAACCTCAGGGTTTTTATATCCGGAGGTATTAAATACATAACTATCCGATGAAAATGCATAAGATATATCCGAATAATCAGGTATGCTTAATCCTAACAATGCCATGTCATAAGTTTTATTATTTATTTTTTTAAATTCATCCTCCCATTTGATTTTTGTAACCTTTAGGGTAATTCCACAAGCTTGAAGCTGGCTTGCAATCATTTCCGCTACCCTGAATCTTACATCATTATCCTCATTAACAAGCATTTCCAATTCTAATTTTCTATATACCCCACCCATTGACTTATACATGGTGCCTGTTTTTAAATCTTCCTTCCATCCGTTTTGCAGGAGAAGTTCCCTTGCACTCTTTGCACTGGCGGTATATGAAAGGGCATTAGACTCATAAAGCCATGTATCGGGAATCACAGGCAAATCTGCTGCTATAGCTTCGCCTGGTATTATCTTATCAATTAACTTAACTTTGTCAATAGCATATGCCATTGCCTGTCTTACCGCTTTATCGCTTAATATGTCATTTTTTAGGTTTAAAGATATAAATTCATAATTGTTGCTTGGAAACTTCTTTAAATAGATATCACTTCGTCCGCTAAACTTGCTGAAGTCGCGGTTTTTTAGATAAGTCAAATCAATCCTTTCATCCTGAAAATCATTAATAGCATCCTTGCTGCTTCTGCTCAGCACCACATCTATATCACTAATATACGGAAGTGCTGCTTCTTTTTTGCCGGCAGACCTCCACCATGTCTCATTTAATTTTAATTTGATAAGTGTTTTTCCATCGGATGACACAAATCTATAAGGTCCAGTCCCCATTGGAGAATCATTTTTCTTTGACACAGCAATACTCTCCCCATTAAAATGCCTTTTGGATAATATGGGAAAGGTCATTAATTCCGCAAAAAATGAATTGGTCTTTTTCAAAATAATTTTTATTGTATTCTTGTTAACTGCTGTAAAAGCAGATATGTCCTCAACATTCTTCTTATATAATGTATTTACCTTTGGGTCCTGGATATTTTTTATGGTAAATTCAACATCCTCTGCCGTAAACGGCGTCCCATTCTGCCAAACCACATCATTACGCAAATAGAAGATCCATGTCAGTCCATCCTGCGAAACCTCCCATTTATCTACAAGAACAGGAATCGGCCTCTGGGCTTTATCAAGCTTTATAAGACTCTCAAATATCATTTCGGAGAAATCCTTAACATAGAGATTTTGGGTTAAAATTGGATTAAGCGTGTCCGGTATAGTACTAAATAACCTCAGATTTCCGCCCTTAACCGGTCCCTTATCCATTATGTCACCACTAAATCCGATCTCTTTATTATTTTCTTTTTCCTCTATTTTTACACTATCTCTAAGGCTGCACGACGTAAGAAATATATTTATACATAATAGTGCTGCAATTATCTTAAGAAGTTTACTCTTCATTTGTATCCTCCTCACATGTTTTATAAAAGCTGCATTATGGCAGTCAGGCTCCCTGTCTTGCCATTATCCCCCCTGTGGGAAAAGAATATGTCATTGTTGCATTTAGTGCATATTCCGCTCATGCAGATATTTTCTTCCCTGACACCTTGTTTTAACATAGTTCTTTTTATAAAACTTTGTAAATCTATTTTCAATTTATCCTCGTTTAACCACTTACAAAATATGTCTATGTCATGATGCTTTGCTTTAAATTCCTCATAAACTTCCTTACCAACCTCAAAACAGCATTCTCCTATTGACGGTCCAATTGCTGTTATTATATCTTCCACCCGGCATCCGTACTCTTTATTCATCGAAATCAATGTTTCCTTTGCGATCTCTTTTAAGGTACCCCTCCAACCTGAGTGGGACTCTGCAATAACTTTCTTTTCGGGATCAAAGAATAACAGCGGCACACAATCAGCATAGAAAGTGACCAAGGCAACATTTCTCTTATTTGTCATTAATCCGTCATAGCCGTAAATATCGCTTTCCTTAAATATTCCCTTTCCTCGGTCCTCCTCATCCACTGTTTTTATTTTACTGTCGTGAACCTGTTTTGACAACACCATATTACTGCAGTCTATATTAAGAACCTGGGCAACTCTTCTATAGTTTTCCAAAACATTTTCCCTGGTATCCTTACGGTTAAATCCCATATTAAGAGAGGAACATTCGCCGGTGCTGACTCCTCCTATTCTGGTAGTAAATCCGTGACTAATGATGCTTTCGTGTTTCTTTAAGTTGTTGAACTGAATGAACTCTACTCCATTTATTGAATTATAAGTGATATTTTCATTTCTTTCAAAGATTTCCTTCAAAATGTGCACCCCTTTAAATCATACCTTAGCTACATTAAAATTGATAAATCTATTACATTTGTCTTAAGCAAATCTCGTTGAACCGTTCGTTATTTGCTCCGCCAAATGTAAGATTATTAACACTTTTAATATACATACAATCATACATATTATAGCTTATTATAATATGATTCTCAATATAACTTAATACCATACGGCAAACCAAAGACTTTATAATACAGAAGGAAATTATTAATTTACTGTCGAATAAATCTTATGAGACGTGCTGCAAGCATGTTATAATACATAGAGGTCAAATATTGAAAGGAAATTATCGTGAGTTTCAAAAGAATCAGAAAATTGTACTACAGTATATCAATAAAAAGCAAGTTAAACCTTCTTATATTCATTTTAATGGCATACTCCGTCATTTTCATAGCTTATTTAGGCTATAAAAGCTATGCATCGGTATTTAAGGAAAAATCTACCCAAAACCTTGTAAAAAATGTTGAAGGGCTTTCATCCATATTATCCGATAGACTGGACAGCGTTATAAAGAATTCGGCAAAAATACTTATTGACGACAAGTTATATAATTCTCATGACATATTGAAGTCAGGCTTTGATGACTCCTCCTACCTTTCAAATTATCAGACATTCAAGTCTGACATAGAAATTTATCTTGGCAGTTATGTAGCAGCAAGCAGTGAATTTGATTTTATGGCCTTTAGGTTCAATATAAATAATGTTACTTACTATGCAGATGATAATTTCCAATTGGATGGTGAAAGTATTATTTCAAATAAGGAATTATTCCAACTTGCAAAAGACTCTTCTGGAAATCCTATATGGTATTTTCAGCAGGAAAAGGGTAAAACCACAAAAATATTTCTTATCAGAAAAGTTCTTCACAGACAATCTAATGAGGTAATTGGTACTTTGGTGTGCAAGGTGAATGAGAATTACCTATTCGGCACCATAAATGATTTTCTGACCTATAACATTCAAAACGTAAGCATATATAATGATACCGGATTACTTCTATACAGTTATAATTTATTTAAGGAAGATTACAGGAAAGCCTCCGAGGAGCTTTTTAAGAAATCAAAACCCAACGGCTTTTATAGTGCAAAGCATGATGGAGATATGATTTATCTGGCTTACAATGAAATACCTAATTTGAAATGGAAGCTGGCAGTATCTATCTCTTCCAACCATTTGTTAGCTGATATGAAAAAGGTCCTTTTAACTATATTTATTCTCTGCCTTATTACGCTTCCCATCTGGCTTGTACTTATTTATACAATATACAGGGATATTATAAACCCTGTATATCTGCTGGTAGACAGAATGGATAAAATAGAAAAGGGTAACACAGGGATAACTGTTTCTGATGACAGGAACGATGAACTTGGCTATGTTTTTAAAACCTTTAATAGGATGTCGGAGGAAATAACCAGACTGATAAATAAAGTATACAAGGAAAGTCTTATGATGAAGGATGCCGAAATAAAGGCACTTCAAGCTCAGATAAACCCGCACTTTCTATGCAATACACTTGAAACAATAAACTGGAAAGCCAAGCTATACGGAGTAGATGATATAAGCGAAATGGTAACAGCCCTATCTTCCATAATTGATGCAAACCTTGACAGGAATAATGAAAAAATGATACCGATAAGACGCGAGCTTGACTATATAGATAATTACAACCTACTTATTCAAAAAAGGTTTGGTAAAAAAATCTCATTTATCAAGTCCATAGATGATGATGCCTTAGACTATAGAATACCCAAGCTGCTTATTCAGCCATTAATAGAAAATTCAATCTACCACGGGCTTGAAACTAAAAAAGGCGGCGGAACAGTTGAACTAATAATTTCAATTGAAGAGGACATGCTTCTTATTGTTGTTGCAGACGATGGAAAAGGCATAGATGACGAGACTTTGAAAAAATTAAAGCAGAGCATGGAAGAAAATGTAGAAAATCAGTATGAAAGCAGGACGAAAATTGGTATAATGAATGTACATAGAAGAATTAAGCTTATATACGGAAGCGAATTCGGCCTCAACATTTTCAGTGAGTCCGGCAAAGGAACCACAATAATACTTAAACTTCCGTTTAATGAGGATCAAGGAGTAGGTATATGATAAAAGTTGTAATTATCGATGATGAAGAAATAATTCGAGAAGGACTAAGAAAAATCATAGACTGGAACAGCATGAATTGTGAAATTATCGGTGAAGCTGAAGACGGTGAGGATGGTTTAGAGCTTATTAATTCATTGCAACCGGATATTATTGTTACTGATATAAGGATGTCTTCTAAAAGCGGTCTTGAAATGATATCAGAGATAAAAAGTATTAAAGAGGACTGCAGAATAATAATACTAACCGGTTTCAGAGATTTTGAGTATGCTCGGGAAGCCTTAAAATTGGGTGCTTTCAGGTATCTATTAAAGCCCTCCAAGGTTGACGAAATAACCCAGGCTATAAAGGATGCACTTAAAGAAATTAAAAAAGTTAAGGAAAAGAAAGAACATTATAAATTATTAGTAAAAAGAGCAAATGAAATACAAGGATCAAGGAAGTACTATTTGCAGGACTTTTTAGATCCAAATGATAATAATGATGGGCCCAACGCTAATTCTTATGGTGTAAATAGCAAAGTAAGCGGCAACGAAGTAAGTGAATCATCCAAAAATTCAAAATACCTTGTAAATAGAGCTCTTATTTATCTTCGTGAAAATTATTCCAAAAATATAAATTTAAAAACATTGTCGGAAGAACTTTATATAAGCACATGGTATTTAAGCAAATTGTTAAAGAAGGAGACCGGAAGCAATTTCATAGACATCCTTAATAACATCAGAGTGGAAGAAGCAAAAAAACTGCTTGGTGACCCTAAGTACAAAATATACGAAATTGCTGAAGTTGTTGGTTTTTCTGACGTTACCTATTTCTACAGGCTCTTTAAAAAACTTACCGGCATGACGCCTATGGAATACAAAAACAGCATGCTTTAATTTACTTGCAAATTATATTAAAAGTGATAAATCTATTACATTTGTCTTAAGCAAATCCCGTTGAACCGTTCGTTATTTACTCCGCCAAATGCAAGATTATTAACACTTTTAATATATAAAAAGCTTTCCATTCATCAAAGAATGAAAAGCTTTTTTTATTTTTGTCTAAGATTATACCTTCCATTTCTGGAAAAGTATGTTAGTCCTATAAAGAATCTTCTTGTTAAATAAATCTGCACAACCTACGCTCTTAGAGTAATAAGGCATATCTTCCGTATAAAAATCGTTATCATTATACTTAAACTCATATTCCTTTTTTAAGGATTCATATCTGCTATGTAGCTTTCCCTTTTCCACAATGTCTATAAAAACAGGAACACGATAATTCTCTTCCAGCCATTTTATCATTTCTTCCGTTATTTCATCATCATCTTCATGCTTCTCAATAAGAAATTTTATACCGTTTCTATAAGGTACCGAAAGCCACATGCCGTTAACAGGCAGATAGGAGATCATCTCCTCCAGTATCCACATATCGAATTCCTTATCTTCAACTAAAACACTGTCACGCTTTCGTCCCTCTATCTCCATTGAGATTTTCCGGCCGCAAGCACACTCCTTATATAATATCTTTGCCCGGTCACCAGTCAAATACCTGATTAGAGGGGTAGCCTTTTTGTTTAAGGTTGTTATGGCAAGAGCACCGGTCTTTCCTGCTTCAACTTCTTTGTCCAGATCCTCATCTAACACTTCAAACAGAAAATTTTCATCCAAAGGATGGGTTTTCCTGTGTTCACATTCAATCATAACAGGACCAACCTCTGTTGTGCTAAAATAGTCATATATGGGTACTCCCCACATTCTCTCTATCAACTTCCTCATTGTTGGTGTTAATGCTTCTCCTGCTATATAAATAGCCCTTAAAGCTGTAAAATCAGATTTTAGATTATAACCCATCATCTGTGCTGTCTCAGCAATTAGCAATGCCTGAATAGGCATAGTTGCCAATACTGTAACATCCAACTTCCTCATCATATACACTATTCTTGTAAACGGGGTTATATTGTTTTTGGAACTGGTAGGTATTACACATGCATTCTTCATCTGTGCAGCTATATGAGTGAAGTGAGCTGTGGTTGAAAGTGCATAAGGAAATCTTACCAGCACCCTGTCATCCTCATTAAATCCGATACCTCCGGAATTTATTTTCTTTGCACAATCAATGAGCTCGTTTTTGGTAAACCATGAAACTGAAGAACCACCGGAAAAGCTAAAAGTATCGTGATATTGATATAATTCCTTCTTTGGAACGCATACAAAACCATTTGGTGAATTATTTATTATGTCATCTTTTGTAGTAAATGGTAATCTTTTAAATTCTTCTATTGATACAATTTTCCTATCGGGTATTCTATTCTTATTAAAATGTGACTTTCTGGATTGCGTAAGTGTTTCATTCAGTTTTTTTAAAACATTTTCATTCAAAAACATCCTAAACCACCCCCATATAAAAGAAAAGTCAAAGATCCATAGTCTGATGAAAATTAATGCAAGTTAATTTGTGTTGCAAAAAATTACCCTTGGAAATTAATTATATTATTTTAATTGAAAACTGTCCATATTTTTCTTGCAGATTTTTAAAAAATCAATTTATGTTCATTTTTATAACTATACTCTAATTTCTTTTAGAATTGTTTACAATGGAATTAATTGTTTACAGATAGCATAAAATTGTCATCTTTAATAATAACATACATATCACTAGCACTATTTTGCAATTTCGACAATTATCTTTCTAATTCGATAAATTAATCTCTTATATGTTTTGAATAATAATTATTGCAAAACATTTTCCTTGATTCATATGTTGCTAAAAATTGATTTTTATAATGCAAATGGAGACGATTCAACTACATTCGCTAATTTTAAATCTTTTTCGCAACATGTCTGACTTTTTAAATTTAAACAATTGTGTTAGACAGTAATTTCTACAACATTTCCATCAGGATCAAAAACTGCACTTTCAAAATAGCCATCCCCTGTAGTTCTGGGGCATGAAGCTAACTTGTACCCATCACTTACAATTAAGTCGGTTAGCTTTATAACACCTTCCCTGTTTCCAACTGAGAATGCAATATGAGCCAGCCCCATCATTGCCTGATCTTTTATGATGTCACCCAATAACGGTTTTCTCATGATTTCCAGCCTGCTACCATCATCAAATAATAAAAAATAGGATTCAAATTCCTTTTGGGTATTTATGTATTTTTTATTCCTCTTACCTCCAAAATACTTTTCATAAAAGGCCGTAAGCCTTTCTATATCATTAGTCCATATTGCAACATGCTCAATTCTCATAAAACCACCTCAGCTTTAAAGTTCTGCACCGATAGTACTACTTATATATGATTGATATCCCATAATACCTAAATTCCCCATAGTATTATATTACCATAAAATTGAGTACTAGTGGCATATAGAATAATTACATCAAAAATTCTATAATTAAAATATCAGGTAACACAAATTAAGCCGGCAACCGCATACCAATATCAAATTACTTTCTTAAATCCGAAACGTACTTTATCAAAACATAAATGCTTCTTTGCCAATTCCAAATAGCAAATTCAAGTTTAATTATTGAAAGGTGGAATATCTATGTTAAAATTCTATTATGATTATGTAAAAACTTATGTAAACAGTAAAAAGGGCCAGGGCATGGTTGAATACGGATTAATTATCTCTCTTATAGCTGTCGCAGTTATTGCAGCTCTCGTTCTCCTTGGACCAAAAATTGCAAATCTCTTTAACAATGTTTCAAACAAGATGTAACAGCATATATTGTCATAATACACATTATTAATCTCCTGAAATGGTCAAACAGCCCTCATTAAGGCTATTTGGCCATTTGGTTTTTCTGGGTTAATTTAAATAAATACTACTCCATGGACCGATAACAATTTCAGCACTGTAAATCAAATTTTACACACATATATTACATAAGATATGATTATCTGACTCCTATTGCTGAAGAAGCCTCCATAAACCCCTTAATCTTTTTGGTTCTATCCTTTACAAGTATTATTTGGTGTTTCATGGCATCAGTAAATACTTGCTTAATTTCTTTATAATCGCTATATTCCTTTGTTGCCCTGTCAACTTCAAGCTTAATCAAATAAAAATCAATATCTACGAGATTTTTCAAAAGAACATTGTAATATTCCGAATCCATCAGCATATCAGTAATTTCTGACACCCTTTTAGCCATTTTGTTAAAAAGTTTTTTGTTCTTTGATGGATGGTAGATATCTTTTGCAATTGAATCAACTATACTCTCCTGCTCATCAAAAAGCCTCTCGAATTTATTAATTTCATCACCAAGCCTCTTTGTAAAATGGCCCAGCTTTTTATCCATTTCAATGTCAAATCTGCTTTGTTTATGTATACGTGAAATAAATGCTTCAATATCACTTTCAACTGGCTCTATATGAGACATCAATTCCTCAAGCCGGCAATTTTTTATATTTTCAATATTCAGCCCGCCTTCTGTTGCATTAAATACCTCAACCTTATCCTTAATCTTTTCAAAATAGCTTTCAAACCAGTTCCTCATTGCCAAAAAGACTGTGTTTGTATAAATAGGCTGACCAAACACATCATTTTCCAACACCAGGTTTGGATCATTATTCTCTGCTTCATTCACACTTCTGCCTGTATATGCAAGATCCTGCCCCACTAGGACAATAGGATTACAGCCCATTTTTAAAAGCAAGTCTGCACACGTATTTGCAACTGAAGGGCCGCTTAATATATACTCACTCTTTATGTTTGCGAACTTAAAAAGCTCTGATGTGAAATTGTCTACCGGATAATTCATAAGGAATTTGGGCCCTCTATAGCTCTTTACAGAACCTGCAGCTATCTGATTGGTATAAATAAAGTTGATGTCACTGCTTTTAACTTTACTGTGAAGCTTGGCTTCAGCCTCACTTCCATCTATCCCTACCATAAAATGCGGAGTAATGCCGTATTCCTCTAAAATTGCAATAGCACTTCCAGCTGCCATTAAAATAACTCTATCTTTAATTTCTTTTAAAAGGTGAATGTTCTTTCTGAGTGAAGGCCCCGCGGACACAAGTATTCCCGGAATGCCCGAAAATTTGCCGATTAGTCCCTGGAAATTGGAAGCCTCATTAATTCTTTGAGAATTAGCTAAAATGTTGGCTGTCCAAAGCTCTGCGAACACCCTCTTTGTAGAAAAATCCACATTGAAATTCTCTGCCTGTTTTATGAATTTGCTTCGCAGGTCATCCCATAATGCAGCAAACATATATCCGTAAACTTCAAAGGGTTCACATTGGATGCCTCCCTGTCGGGTATCCCATAATAGAAGCTTTACTCTTTCCAAAACATTTTCAATTGGCTCATCAAGTAAAATTTCAGACTTTTTAATAATTAGTTCAAGATTTCTTATGCTTATGATATGAAAAAACAAATTGATATCGGGCTCTACTATGATTACCTTCTTGTTTTTAAATCCTGTAAGCAGCACCTCAAGATGATAACCAAAGCCCATGCCAAAGACTATATCTGCTTTATTGGTAGGATCAATATACTTGTCAATCCACCTGTAAGCCTCATTTATGGGGTCTTCATGGTCACAAAGTATATAATCCTCACCATTTATCTTGACAAGCATGTTTATAATTATATCATCCTGCTTTGCCAATACTATTTTTTCAATAATGTTATTTTGCGGCACATAACAATTATTTGTATATAGTTGAAGCTTTTTATATACATAAGGCTGGTGTTTTTCCAAAAGCTTGAGATTCTTTTGCAATACCTCATTCATCATTATCCACTCCTCTTATAAGAGGTTATTTGTCCCCAATTATCTTCCTGAGCTCATCCATAAAGGTGTTTATATCCTTGAACTGCCTGTAAACCGATGCAAAACGTACATAAGCAACTTCATCCAGCTCTTTTAACTTGGAAATAACCATTTCACCCAATTCATTGGATGTTACTTCCCTCTTTAAAGAATTGCAAACCTGACCTTCTATGTTATTAACAAGCTTTTCCAGGTCCTCCATTGATACAGGTCTTTTTTCGCAAGCCCTCATAAGGCCATTCATCAGCTTCTGCCTATCAAATATCTGACGGGTTTTATCTTTCTTTACCACCATAATAGGCAAACTCTCAACCTTCTCATATGTGGTAAATCGCCTGGAACAATTGGTGCACTCCCTTCTTCTTCTGATTGCAGAGTTTTCATCCGTAGGCCTAGAGTCAATTACCTTGTCATCAATAAAGCCGCAAAATGGGCACCTCACAAAATCCCCTCCCTACTTAAAGATATATTTAAATGAATCAAATAAATTATTTTATATATTTCGTCGTAGTTTCTAAATATTTAAGTTTCCAGCATATTTTCTTAAATTTTACCATAGTATTAACGGATAATAAAGATATTTATATCAAATGTGTTAATCCTAAATATATTTTTTCATATGCATAAGTGCTGTCTTTTCAAGTCTTGATACCTGTGCTTGGGAAATTCCAATTTCTTCAGCAACCTCCATCTGGGTCTTTCCTTCAAAAAATCTCAAATTCAATATATGTTTTTCCCTCTCTCCAAGCCTCCTCATAGCTTCTTTTAATGCTATTTCCTCAAGCCAGTTTTCATCCTGATTTTTCTCATCTTTAACCTGGTCCATAACATAAATAGCATCACCACCGTCATGATAGACCGATTCAAATAGTGAGATAGGATCTTGTATTGCATCCAATGCAAAAACAACATCCTCTTTGGGAATCTGAAGCTCTAGAGCAATCTGATCCACTGTCGGCTCCTTTGAGTTGTTATTTGTCATCCTTTCCTTCACCTGTAATGCTCTATATGCAATATCCCTTAGGGACCTGCTTACACGTATTGAATTGTTATCTCTTAAGTATCTTCTGATCTCACCTATTATCATAGGTACAGCATAAGTAGAAAATTTCACATTCTGAGAAACATCAAAGTTGTCAATAGCCTTTATAAGGCCTATACACCCTACTTGAAACAAATCGTCCACATATTCGCCTCTATTATTAAACCTTTGTATAACGCTTAAAACTAGCCTAAGATTACCCTTAATAAATTCCTCTCGTGCCGTGGTGTCCCCTTTGTGCATTCTTTCAAATAAAACCTTCTTTTGTTCGTTGGATAGTACTGGTAATTTAGACGTATTTACTCCGCAAATCTCTACTTTATTTATAAGCATAGAATAACCTCCCGGCAGCTAATATTTTGTCAATATCATTATTGCCTGAGAGGTTTTTTTTATACTGTAAAAAACATAATTTACACTAAAGATTTTTATAAGATGAATTGCAACTCATTATGTATAATTTGCTGATTCCAAGGGTTTTATTCCTTACATCATTCTGCTTATTTCCTTTTTAAGCCTTGATATGATTCTCTTCTCCAGTCTTGAGATATATGATTGGGAAATACCAAGCATATCGGCAACTTCCTTCTGGGTTTTCTCTATACCGCTCTCCAAGCCGAATCTCAGTTCCATAATCTTCTTTTCCCTGTTTGTAAGCTTTTTAATAGCAATATTTAGGAGTTCTCTGTCAACCTCATCTTCAATGCTTCTGTGAATGAGATCATTTTCTGTACCCAAAATATCGGATAAAAGCAACTCATTGCCATCCCAGTCGATGTTAAGCGGCTCATCGATTGATATCTCCGTCTTGATCCTATTATTCCTTCTTAAATACATCAATATTTCATTTTCTATACACCTTGATGCATACGTTGCAAGCTTTATATTTTTAGAAGGATTAAAGGTATTTATCGCTTTTATAAGACCTATTGTTCCTATGGATATGAGGTCCTCCACTCCAATCCCTGTATTTTCAAACTTCCTTGCTATGTAGACAACTAATCTTAAATTTCTCTCGATAAGTATTGTTTTGACTCCGAAATCACTGTTTTCAAGTTTGTTTAAGAGAAAGCTCTCCTCATCATTGCTTAGCGGAGGAGGCAGTGCATCACTCCCACCGATATAGTGTATGGGCGATCCCTTGTACTTGCCAAATTTCTTTAGAATATTAATATACTTTATTAGCAGTATAAACTTGATCTTCTTGCCTATAAACATTCCTTCATCCCCTTTTACTTAATTAATTAGATACCATCTATACAAATATTACCATTGTATAGAAATACAGTTTAATATTCCTAAACCAATTCCGGGTTTAGAAGTGCCCTATACCCCTCATTTCTTGACAATGTTTTATTACATATGCCAACAACCACATCCTTTACCCCCTTCTTCTCATCGTCTTTCCCTATTTCAATATAGTCAGGCTTAAAACCTATCAATATTCCATTATCCTTTCCTATTGACATAAAAGGTATAAGTCTGAATCTGGAAAACCATTTTGAATTGGATATTACTCTAGATATATTGTCCAGATCATTTTCTTTGGATTCTTTAAATATATCCTGGATATCAGCTGGTAACACATCCTTGATAGCCAAATACTCTACAATAATGACAGGCAAATTGGTCAAAGGGTCATGAAGTGAATTTCCCGTGTCAACTAAGGCTGCCAGTTCAATTACGTTGTCTTCGAAAGATATCTTTATTGGCATCAGATATTTTTCCTTTGCTCTGCTTTGAATAATCTCTATCAGAATTTTTACAATTATTCCAACCATCATAAGAGAAAGCACTAGAACTGTAAGCTTATATCTCCAGAATACGTATACTATACCATTCCTTACAAACCCACCGGACTGATTGAAATAAATAAATGCAAAAGCAGCACCTGCAAATATAAAAGTAGAAACATAAAACATTGCAAGAATCTTCAAGAAGCTTTTCAACTTTTCAGGCGTAAATGTAACAGCAATAATTCCAGCAGACAGGAGTAGCTTTGCGATAATTGTTCCATATACCTTCATACCGGGCAGCAGAATTAGGACCGCCACATATGATGCACCAATTGCAGCACCCACAGCAATTCTCAAGCTAGATACCCTTACTTTTGAAAAGATAGATGTCACATACAGTATTAAAAAATTAATAACCAGGTTTTCCAAAAATAATACATCCAAATAAATTTCCACGCTTGATTACCCCGTATATGTTTATTATTTTTTATAAATTCAGCAGTATTAAAAGAAACATGATAATATACTTATATTCAGCAGGTCTTAGGTTTATGTATATTATATGATTTTTATTGAATAGTTTTTGTCAAACCAAACTGTAGAAATATAAGAACAAATTGACAAAATATTCCATAGATTTTTATGCACCAACACCAAGATATTTTAAGGGTAAGACATTGTTTTATGTATATGATAAGCAGGATTGGCCAAAGACAAATGTAAAAGATTAATCAATTTTTATGTAGAACAAAATCATTAGACGATTTTGTTCTACATAAAAAGACGGGTTGTACTTTTACCATACAGCCCGTCTTTTATTAATTATTTATTATTAAATTATAATGCATATTTATCAAAGCAGAATTATCATTGCTTCTGGTACACAAGTACATAATCAACATAGTACTTTAGCGCAAATGCAGTTTGTGAAGGATCGCCGCCGTTATTTCCTCCTATGGCAAGATTTATAAGCATGTAATGAGGCTGGCGGAAAGGATTGTATGTCCCGTTTGTTGCACTGTTTACACTGAAGGTATTTAAAAGCTCATTATCACAATACAAATTTATATTATCGGCATCCCATTCCATAACCCAGGTATGAAACTCATTGGACCAATTTGAACTGTAATTGGAAATCGCTTTTGTAAAGGAATCCCACACAGTAGACCCTTGAGGATTCTGGTAAGCAAAATTTGCCAGAATTTTTCCTTTATAGAATTCCATAATGTCTATTTCACCATTTTTAGGCCATCCATTATTCACTCCAAGAGTCCACCATGCCGGCCAACTGCCCGCTGGTGTAGGAATGTTAGCACGCAATTCAAAGCGTCCGTATTGCCATGTTCGCTTTCCACTGGTATTTATACTTGCCGAAGTGTATTTATATCCGTTGTAGTCCTCTCTCCTTGCTTCTATTACAAGATTGCCGTCTTCTAACCTTGCATTTTCTTTTCTGTTGGTATAGTACTGTGCTTCGTTGTTTCTCTTGTAACCTATCTCATAGCCCCAATCTGCGGTGTTGATAGAGGCATCGTCAAATTCATCTTTCCAAACAAGCTTCCACCCTGGGATACTACTTGTTACTGGGGTAGGAGTAGCCTGAACATGTGTGGATGCCGATGTGGCGGATATTATTGTATTAAACTTCTCTGCAATTTTAATAACATCAGCCATATTTATTGCCCCATCGGAATTTGTGTCATAGGCATCTTTGTATTTGCCATCTCCTCTTATGGCATTAAATGCCAATGCCATTATGATTACATCGGACATATTAATCACACCATCAGAATTTAAATCCAATGATTTTGCTACAGGTATTTGTGTGGGTGCTGATGATGTTTTTGTTGGCGTCGATGTGGGTGCTTGTGTAACACTTACATTGACAGGCACTAATTTCCAATGCTG
Organism: Bacillota bacterium; assembly: GCA_023430975.1. Classification (GTDB taxonomy): domain Bacteria; phylum Bacillota; class Clostridia; order Acetivibrionales; family DSM-2933; genus Pseudobacteroides. The sequence goes on from JAEYYB010000152.1 coordinate 26,561, forward strand.
GTTCTTGCCGCCTGCATCCGCCCACTGTTGCACCAAGGCACCATCTTCAACAGATTGCTTTGTAACATCCAGCAGCTTACTGCTGTTACGGTTTATAATTTTATAATAGCCGTTGCCGTTATCACTGAGGCTCCATTGTTGATTGTTTCCTCCTGTATTTTTCCATTGGATTACAGCACCACCGTCTTCTTTTGATTCATCGCTTACATCAAGTGTTTTACCGCTTTTAACATTTATAATTCTTTTATATCCACTTCCTATATCAGCAAAATACCACTTCTGGCTATCTCCCCCATTATCACTTTTCTGTATAATTCTTGCTCCGTCATTCATGGAACTATCAGTTACGTCCAAAACCTTTCCGCTGTTTTCATTTACTACCTTATAGCATTCTACATTACCCAGATCTTCTGAAATTGTTCCGGCAGCTGCACCTATCTTTATGGAACTGTAAAATGGCAGTTCAAGTGATGTATCTGATTTGAAAACCAATGGAAGCCAAACATACTGGGAATCGTTTACCTTACCGTTCCATGCACCTGCCCATCTGTCTCCTGTATAAAGATATGTAGTTCCGCTAGTGCCCTGGACCGGAAGAATATATGCAGGTTGGGACTTATAAGTAGTATTGTCACCAAGGTTTATTAAGTCTGACCATCCTGTGCTTAAACTTTTTGAATATGCATATTTTCCTTGATTTGGAGACCAACCTGTACATCCTGAGGTTATAAGATAATAGTAGTCATTTCTTTTTATAAGACATGGTGCTTCCCTCTGCTTTCCTACGAAAAGCTTTGTCTTTAAGGAAGCTATCCTTCTATAATCACTTGTCAGCTCATATAAGAGCAAATCCATATTCTCATTGGCTGCAGAAATGAAATAACCCTTACCATCAGTGTCTACAAATACACTGCAATCCCTTGACATATATCCTGGTTTGTCATGATCTATTACTCCAGTATCAGCTAAAGGCCTAAAACTTCCTTGATATGTAAAATTACCATCAGGTGTGCTGCTATATGCTACAGCTGCCCTTGCCTCTCCATAATGAACGCCGTTTTCCCAGTGCATCCACATTACAAATTCTTTTGTGGACGCATTGTACATGACCTTAGGCCTTTCAATATTGCACTTGTTGAGCTCTGCAGCAGAACTGGGCTTTAGGACTTCTCCCCTGTACTCCCAATTCATCAGATCTGTTGACCGGTAACAGCGAACACCCAAAAAGTAGTTTGAATCATCGCGATATTCGCCATACCAGTAATAATAGTTTCCATACTTAAGTAGGCTTCCGCCATGTGCATGAATCACATTTCCTGAAGCATCCTTAAACTGAGTACCATTAGTTAGGCTGGATACGGCTGCATTAGCCACCGAGTTAACCAATATGCAGGTAAATAATGAAATAATCAGTATAGCTAAAATATGCCTGCATTTTTTTAACCCAGTACTTTCCCTGTCCATCTCCTTCAGAGCTGCACTAAACTTAATTTCAGACATTTTTTATCCCCCTAGTATAATTTTTTATCTTAATTATTGTCAACTATTTATAACTTTACAGTTTGATATCTGTCAATTAGAAGAGTATACTTCTAATATATCACTTTCTTATGCTATTTTACATATTTCTATTTTATGTATTTTTATATTATGTATTTTCATTTCTCTATTAATAATAAATCAATGTCATCAAGCTAATAAAACAATAACTGGGATTACTGGAAAATGCGAAAAAATATATTAAAAAGTGGCTAAAAGTCGCGAAAACTCTTGACTTTTCCAAAGTAGCCTAATAATCAAAAAG
>JAEYYB010000167.1 GCA_023430975.1 Bacillota bacterium
GTGCTGGAAAAAGAAAGACTGGAAAAACAACAAAGGGAAATAAACATTTGAAGAGTGCCCTGACAGAAGCAGCGAGAGCGGCAGCCAAAACGAAAAACACATACCTTTCAGCACAATATAAAAGGATTGCTGCAAGAAGAGGAAAAAACCGAGCAGCAATAGCAGTAGGTCATAGTATATTGGTTATTGTATATCATATTTTAAAATATAATAAGCCATTTAAAGAACTTGGTGATGAATATTTCATTAAGCAAAGAGAAAAAGTGGTTGTGAAAAGTGCGGTTAAAAGATTGGAATCCCTAGGATTTAAGGTGTCTCTGGAGCCCAAAGCATCTTAAGTCGGAATTAAAAACAAAAGACTAAAAGGCGTAAAGACATACGCTTTGGTTACTTGTGTGCCAAATTGGACGTATGTTTCAGAATAGAATAGTATCAGAAATTTTTCGTAATACTAATTAAGGCTTTTAGTTTACATATTGTATTGCCAATAATTCTTATTATAGGCACCTATCTATAATATCCTTTTTACCAAAACTGTATTCAAATAGATAAAATATTAAATTATTAACAATTTATTACTTATAGGGAGGAAAAATGAAAAATCAAAAAATTATTGCTATTGGATTATCATTAGGACTTATTTTTTCGGCGATTAATTCAGTAATTGCTGAGACTGCTGATAAGATGGACGAGAGCGAAATAATTACTGAGAATGGTACAACGCTTTTATATACTATATCAACGCCTACACCAACACCAACATATACACCAACACCAACTTCACCTGCGGAGCTCAATTGCAATACCTCCGTCAATGTAGTACCGGGGACAGTAACTACAGGTGGTAAACATAGAGCAGATTGTACCACAGCAGATTATGAAGCAATGTATACTAGTGGCATGGGAAGTTCTGAGATTATCGAAGTTCTGGAGATTACATACCAAAAGGGAAAAAATATAAAAGATATAATTTCTGAGGTTAAAAACTCAGGTATAAGGATAAGTAGTGAAGAATTGAGAAAGGTGCTGGAAAAGTATCCTGACCAAGAAAGTGAAGATGAAAAAAGTAATAAAGAAGCATATAAAAATATGCGGTCGATAATCAAAACTACAAACTCCCCACTGATCGCAACACCCACATCTGTGCCGACACCAGAGATACCCCAAAAAACTGGTAATGAAATTGAAAATTCTGACGTATCGGTACAAGAAGAAATGACTTTTAGAGACGTTACAAAAGAAGACTGGTACTTCAAAGCCATAAGTTTTATTTCTCTAAAATCCATCACCATGGGGGATAGTGATGGAAACTTCAATCCAAATAGCAATTTGACCCGCGGTGAATGTTTAGTAATGCTGATGAAAGCATATAATATCAGCCCTGACGTAAATCCAACAGAAAATTTTTACGATGCAGGCGACACATTCTACACCAGCTACTTGTCATCAGCTAAGAGGCTTGGAATTACAAATGGTGTGGGTAATAATATGTTTTGTCCAAATAAAGGGATAACCCGTCAAGAGCTGTTTGTATTCATTTATAACACATTGAAAGAATTGAATAAATTACCGACAGGACAAAGCGGAAGAACCTTAGAAAGCTTTAAAGATAGTAAGGGAGTGGCAGTTTGGGCAACAGATTCAATGGAATTGTTTATTAAGTCAGGGATTATAGTGGGAAGTAAAAATGAGATTCTTCCCAATAGCATTACTACTAGAGCTCAAATGGCACAGATCTTGTTTAATCTATTAAAAGAATAATGAATTTGGAATTTATTGCACCAGAGCCTTTGCGATGATAAAATGTTACTAATATAAACAGAATACAGTGTGATAAGCAGTGGATAAGTTTCATGTGAATTTTCTACTATTATAATAGAGAGGAATAATATTTATGAAATGTTCTAAAGGCTTTTTTATATTAATGATACTTGTTTTTACCACATTTTTGCATGCTTTATCGTATGCAGAATCAACGCCAGAGAATGTGAGAGGAATTTCTTTTGGTAATGAGACATATGTTTTAACTGGTCAGGAATGCATTTATGTTTCCAAAGATCTGGTGAATTATGTTAAAGTAAATTCTCAATATAATATCTCATCAATTACATTCGGTGGGGGCAAATTTATTGCAGTAGGAGAAAAGGGAACTATAATAACTTCCAATGATGGTCTTGAATGGACATCTCTAACGACTGGAACGGATTGTGAATTGCGTAAAATAATTTGGGATGGGACTAAATATATAGCTGTGGGGGAAAAGGGTACTATTATTACATCTGTTGATGGTATCAACTGGAATATAATTGATAGTTATAAGTCATATTATTTAGTTGATATTTCAAGCAATGGCAAAATAAATGTTGCAACAGGAACACAAGGGACAATAATGACATCCACCAATGGGAAGGATTGGAGCAAATGCGATTCTGGAATGAAGCAAACAATTAGAAGTATTAACAATAATGGAAAAGTGTTTGTTGCCTTAGCATATGAAGATGGCAAACCATACATTATTATTTCTGATGATGGGACAAATTGGAAAACTACATATGCTCCAAATGAATATGAAGACTATTCATATGTATTGTGGGATGGTAAAAGCTTTATTATATTAGGTGATGATTCAACTCTAGTTTCGCATGATGGAACTAGTTGGGAAAAAATTAATCGTAACGGAATGGCTGATGTAAATCAAGTTATATATGATGGACAGAAATATATTGCAACTGCTATACATGGAAGATTGTATGTTTCTATGTCTAACGAGAAATGGGATAAGATAGAGATGAAGTATATAACTAAAATAATTCCTAATGAATCAGGTGAAGAAAAGATTTCGCAAACAAATAATGTTAAAGTATTAATGAATGGAACAGAACTTGATTTTGATGTAAATCCTGTAATTGAAAACGGTCGAGTTTTAGTTCCATTAAGAATGATTTTCGAATCACTTGGTGCTACTGTAACATGGGAAAGTAAAACCAAAACAGTTATAGCAGAAAAAAATAATAAGAGAATAAAATTGGTAGTAGATGGTAAAGAGGCGTATCTAAATAATGAACCCATCAAACTGGATGTTCCTGCTGGATTGAAAAATAACAGAACACTAGTACCACTAAGATTTATTTCCGAAAGTTTAGGTGCGAATGTATCTTGGGATGGGAAGACAAGAATTGTCACTATTACTTATAAAGACTAGAAATGGTTGGCATAATAAAATCAGTAGAGGGCTCAATAATATTATGACAAAAACTACAAATTTAAATATTTTGCAGTGTTCTTATACTATTTTATTTGAAGAGAGTGTTAAAAAATATCAATGGAACAGCTGATGTTTCAATAAGTTCGAAAAACACTCCTGTTCAGTTATTAGCAGGTGATATACAAATCGACGGCAAACAGGATAATGTCATAAATATTATAGATGTTGTGGAGATTGCAAAAGCTTTTAACAGCATTTCTGGCAGTGAAGGATATAACAAAAATTGCGATCTCAATTTGGATAATGTAGTAAATATTGCAGATTTCGTGATAATTGCAAAAAGTTTTAACATGACCTCTAGCAATTATCCGCAACTAGAGCTATATAATGTGAATTAATATACATTAGAAGTCATTTATTCCTATATAAAAAGCCAGCTTTGGAATTAAGAAAAGGCTGGTTTTTTTATTATAAGTCAATTTCTTGTTAAATTGATCAACTATATTTTTGTTTGGATATTTTGAGTTCATTGGAATTTCGTCAAGATTTTAAAAGTATAAAATTTCCACTGAGTTAAGATAAAAGATTATTGGTAACATTTTATGTATCCTTTCAATACAATAATAACATGAAGATTTTTTGTTTTTTGGAGGTAATATGCTGTCTAGGGAGGAATATATACGATTATCATTGGAGCTTAACCTATTCTTTGCAAGAATTGCGAAAGAACACTCAATATTTTTAGAGACTAGTTTTACTGGAAGAGATGCAAGATTTGCTGAGCAAGCTGACAACTTTAAAGTGCAATTTGAAGGGCTTTTAGCTGAAACTATTGCGTTATCTAATGGTGTTATAAGCACCGATGTGGCAACGTCAGGAGAGTTGGTGACCCCATTTACCTTGGATGCGGAAAAGGTATCCTCTTTCTATACTGGGGTTTTGATTAACTCAAATCTTACACAAGCAGAAGTAGGCTTAGCCGGTAATCCTGGCATGATGGCAAATCCATTACTTGAGCAGCGAGTTTTTAATTTGAACCAAAAAGCTATTTCATTGATATCTGCTTTGGCACAGTTTAAATCAACTATTTTAAGCAATGTTATTTCTTGTAAAATGTTCACGACAAATTACCCATTGCTACTTGATCACATCATTAGGGAAGCACAGTTTTACTTGAGAATGCTTACAAAGCTTCAAAGGAGAGAAGAGATACTTACAGAGCAAGATTTGCTTGAGCAGGAAGTTTTCTGGAACAGGATAATGGCAGAACACTCAATGTTTATCAGAGGCCTTCTTGATCCAACTGAAGTAGAGCTTATCAGAACGGCAAACAACTTTGGAAATGAATTTTCCGAGTTGACAAATGAAGCTGTAGCGGCATTAGATCAAACAATGGTATCAACCAATATAACAGGTGAAAGCTTAAAGGCAGCGACGGAGCTAAAGGATTTTAAAGCTGCCGGTACAAAAGGCCTTATTGATTGCAGCATAAAGGCAATAGCTTATCCACTGCTTGGTGATCATATTTTGCGTGAAGCTAATCACTATATTCGAGTTCTAAGAATGTTCCAAAGGTAATAGTTATCCCTGAAGTTTGTAATATAAAGAGTTTTATAATTAAAATTAATATAAGTCTGGATGGACCAGTTAAAGGTTTTCCAGGCTTTTTTGAATGGCTATGAGATTTTAGCTTATATGTGATAGTATTGTTAATATATTAAAAGTGTTAATAATCTTACATTTGGCGGAGCAAATAACGAACGGTTCAACATAATTAAAATCAGTATTAATCTTACATTTGGCAGAGCAAAATAACGAACGTTTTAACGTTATTTCGTGATAGAGAA
>JAEYYB010000184.1 GCA_023430975.1 Bacillota bacterium
GAAGATGAATTTAGCTGGTAATTAAAAATACCCTGTTCGGGACAGTTCCCCGGACAGGGTTAATGAGCAAAATATACGGACACAAAATTTGAGCAAAGAGCGGACAAACAGACCGAGCAGCGACAGTTATACCTTTATTATATAACAATCTTAATGAGATTGTTAGTTGTGTTTTTTAATTTTTTTAATTGTTTTAGTTCTTATGTAAACCATAGATTAAAAATGCATATTGGGTAAGAATAACTGAAATGGCTTTCAAGGTAGTTATATAGGAAATATTCATAACTACCTTGAAAGCCATTTCGTAAAAATAGGCCTTTGTTCACCAATTTATTTTTAATTTAATGGCCTTTGGAGCATTTTTCCTTCAAATCGTCTGTTGCAAAATGTTCCAAGGGTTTTTTAATGGATTTTAAATTTAGCTACCAATTCATACATATCCTTTGATGCTTGAGATAAAACTGCGGATGAATTTGTAATTGAATCCAATGTTTCAGTTTGGCAATCTATTGTTGCTGCAATTTCTTGAATAGAGGAAGAAGTGTTTTCTGCCACTTCAGCTGTTTGGTAAAAGGACTGTGAAAATAGTCTGCTGCTTGAAATTATTCTTTCGGTAGCTACTACTACTGCATTAATCTTTTCTATTATATCCTTTGTGTTATTATTGATGGTATCAAATGTATTTCTCGCATTTGATACGATAGAAACACCTAATTCACCTTGTGTTATCTCCGAATCAGCTAACTTTATTGTATTATTTATGTGTGACTTTATGTCTAAAATTATTCTATTTATTTCAGATGTTGAGTCTTTCGACTTTACAGCAAGCTTACGTATTTCTGAGGCTATGACAGAAAAGCCCGTACCATATTCACCTGCTTTTGCAGATTCTATTGTTGCATTAATAGCCAGTAAATGTGTTTGGACTGCAATTTCCGATATAACCTTGACAATATTAAATATATTATCGGATTTGTATCCAAGTTCTTTTAAACACTTATTGGAATCTATTATACTATTATTTATGTTATACATCTGATTTAATGCTTCGGTTACCAAATTATTTCCTAATGAGGCGCTTTCGCCTGCATTTGAAGATATTTTTGTTGTTTCACTTAACAACTCAGCCATTCTAGTCACATCTTTTGTAAGTGCTTCCATTTGACATTTGGCGTCCTCAATTGATTTTACCTGTTCAACAGCACCTTTAGCTATGTCCTGGGTTGCAGTTGATATATTTTCAAAGGTTTGGACAGAATCTGAACAGCTGTTATTAATTCTCTCAGATGAATTGGACAATAATTGAGATTTATTGTTTATGTTTGTTAAGATGCTTCTTAATGTATTTACCATATCAGAAAAAGCATTTGATAATACGCCTATCTCATCACGACCCACATTATCTGTAGTAACAGTCAGATCACCCTCTTGAACTAATAGTACATTTTTCATTAATTGATTTAAAGGTTTTGTTATAATTACAGCTTCAATCCAAGAGAAAAATAACCCTAGTGCTAACAATATAACACCGATAATCACCATGTTTAATATAATACTACTTATCAGATCTTTTAAATTACTGTCAGTTATACCCACAGCCAATGCTCCTAAAGGTTTACCCTGGTAATCTTTTAGTTCTTTACAATATAGATAATAATTTTTACCAAAGATATTTTTGGTGGAATTGAGGAAGTTTTCACCATTTGTAATACTCGCTAAATCTATGACTAAATTCATATTTTTATCATTATTATATGCCTTACCGTTTATATCACTCATTGCTGTTAGATTGTTGCCCTCATAAAGAAATGTATTTGCATTAAGTGCAGTGCTTATTTCTTTAATCAACTCGTTCTCAGTTGTTATATCATGTAATAATATAATTGATCCAATAGTTTTAGAATTTGAATCTACAATATCTTCAATGCTGAAAATATTTATATGATTGCCTTGTATAAACCCACTTTTCTCCTTAAATGTATTGTTTATTTTTAATTCACTATCTTCAGAAGAACGGTAAATTTCAGTATCTCCTTTATAGACAATAACGCTATCTATTTCCGGATATTTTGCCATATACTCTTTTATACTTTCATCCAATTGCCCTTTCAAATCCATTTGTATCAGCATCTTAAATGCTGAATTTTTTGCTATGCTGATATTCGCATTTTTAATATTGTTAATTTTATTATTTAAGATAATTTCAGCAGCAGTAGATTGGTTTTTCAGATTGTTTTCCATTTCTTTTTTTGTATTAGTTGTTGAAACATTAATCATATATATCATAATTATTATTATAACAAATCCGATTGTCACAGAATTAAATAAAAGCAACTTGGTTTTTAGAGATTTAAAGTCGGTCAATCTACTGAGCGTTTTTTCTATCTTATGACTTATTTTGTAAGTTTTTTCTTCCGAATGAAATTCATTATTCGGTTTCAGGTTTTTGAGAAGTAAAAGTAATTTATTCACTAGGGATTTGCAGTGGCACAATATATTCATAATATAGTTTTTGCTTTTTTTAAGTCTCATTATCATATTCCTTTCTAGAACACTTATGCATTATTCATATTTTGTTATTTAATAGATACCATTCGCTAAATATAGATTAAAAGTCATAGCTTTAATGGACAAACTATGACTTTTTAATTTTAAATGAGCAAATAATTATTTTTAATATAGATTTAAAACTTTATAACTAAATTTATAGTATGTTTTTCATCTAAATTAGCTAACGTTTAAGTGCTAGATAGGTTTAACTTTAGTGTTCGTTATCTTTATAGACGAACAACCCTAAATTTAATTGCCAAGAAAGTTTCCTTCATAATCCGTATATACTCTATAAGCTGATTCAATTGCGTTAAGAGGAAGTTCGACACCTATTTTATCAGCAGTCATTTTGTTGTAATAGATAAATACTTTTTTAGGGTCTTCTGCCTTTATACTTTTAATATCTTCTCCATTTAATAATTTTACTGCATATTCCATTTGTTGCTCTGCTGCTGCGATTAAATCCATCGATACACCTCCAAACATACCGTTTTGTACCATGGAATCAACAAAAGTAATGCTCATTTTTTTGCTGTTATTCCTTATATATTCTAAGGAATCTTTTGAAATCCCAATTGAACCGTCTTTAAGTTTTAGAAAATTACCACCATAAAGAATCCATTTTATTTCAGGATCTTTTTCGTATTTTTGTATTAGACTGAAAAGCTCATCTTCTGTTTCAGGCACTTCATATGCTTTAAGTGTAACTCCTAAAGATTTTAATTGACCTTCTACCATTTCTTTAGAATATCCACCGGGTGCATATTTGCCTACTATAAATACTGTTTTTTTCTCTATCGATGGATTTACCATAGTTACAAGATTAGCAGCTTTAATTAATATATCAGAAGGTGTACTATTGATTCCTGTAATATTTTTTAATGCTATTCCTGATGAGTCAACAACTCCTGATTCTCGGCAGGATCTTGAAACTACCGGAAATGGTGCCCCTTCCAAGGACTTCGTAAGAGGAACGGACAAACTTGAATTTAGAATTATGGCTAAGTTAGGATTAAACTCTCTGATTTGCTTTGTCACATCTGCAACTTTCGTATTATCAGCTTCCCTAATTATTTTAAATTCCGTATTTTCATTGTCATAGCCAGCTTCTTTAAGTATCCTCAATGAAGTCTCCTCCGTTAATTTTTGCCAATCTTGGGCATTCTCTGTAGTAAATGTTACTATAGCTATTTTTTTACCGGTTTTGTCCAATCTCTTTGTTGCCCCGTTATCAGCTTCCTTTTGTTCTTGTTGTGATGGAGTTGCTGCCGTATCATTTTCAGCTGCCTGATTTTCAGTAGTTGTTTTATTTTCTGTTTTGCTGCTGCATGCTGATGCAAAACCTAATGCAAAGATAATTAGCAGTAGGGTTACAAATTTTTGTTTGCTTTTTAATACTTTTTTCATTAATCTTCACTCCTTTTGGTGGTGGATAGAGTAGTGCGTAATATTATGTAAATCTATTTTCTTAATAAGTTATCGGTGTAGTATGCAATTTTCTTTAGTGCGTTTTATGAGTAGATTTTTACAGAAGAACTGCTTCAAACACCGTAGCAATTATCATTGCTAGACTAGCTATTAATTAATCGATTAAATAATAAGGGAGTAAGGTATGGCGCCAATAACTATTGAGCATATTAGCAGTCAACGACTATAATCCTGTTTTAGGTGGTGTATAATAGAGAGGGTATTCTGTTAACATAATACATTAACAGTAATTGGTTTTATTGTACAGGCAGCATATTAAAGAATTCAAAAGTTATTGCATTATGTTATTGGAATATTTCTATATAACTCAAGAGTTAAAAGTTAAATCCATAATAAACCAATATATTTGGCAATGCCAATATTAGAACCCTTCTACGCACTAGGTTTGTAGCGTACGGGTTCTTCTTTGTTTTGATACTTGTGAATATTTGA
>JAEYYB010000066.1 GCA_023430975.1 Bacillota bacterium
CACACTTTAAGGCTGCTTTTCATAATAAAAAAAGGCTTTAGAATTCAAAATACTAAAGTCTTACTTAATTATAATCTACAGATATGGTTAATTATGGCACTTGTTATATCGAACTCACGTTAATATAGTTAAAAATCGGGTTTAAATGCACTGGAATTTTCAAGACATAAAAAACCGGCTAAATAGCCGGCTCTTTTGAACTTTTATAATTTTTAAGTTAAAACTACTTTTTATCCTGGTATTCCAGAGAAGCTCTAATAAAGTCTTTAAACAAAGGGTGAGGTCTGTTTGGTCTGGACTTGAATTCGGGATGGAACTGTACTCCCACATACCAGATATGGTCGGCAAGTTCAATTGTTTCTACCAGCTTTTCACTTGGAGATACACCTGAAACTGTAAGACCCTTGCTTACTAATATATCCCTGAATTCATTGCTAACCTCGTACCTGTGTCTGTGTCTTTCATATACAAGACCTTCTTTGTATATCTGATTAAGTCTTGATCCTTCCTTAATCTTGCATGGATATAATCCAAGCCTCATTGTACCGCCCATTTCATCAATATCCCTTTGGTCCGGCATAAGGTCAATGACCGGATAAGCTGTTGAAGCGTCAAACTCGGAACTATGTGCTGTTGAAAGGCCTGCAACGTTTCTGGCAAATTCAACAACAGCCATTTGCATACCAAGACATATTCCGAAGTAAGGTACATTATTAACACGGCAATACTTTGCAGCTAAAATCTTTCCTTCTATTCCTCTATCTCCAAACCCGCCAGGTACCAATATGCCATCTACATCCCCCAGGTTTTCGGACAAATTGCTCTCATCCAAATGCTCAGAGTTCACCCACTTGACTTTAACATCTGAACCATTAGCTATACCACCGTGCTTTAAAGACTCAACAACGCTTATATATGCATCATGAAGCTCTACGTATTTTCCCACAAGAGCGATGGTTACACATTTATCCAAATTCTTTTGCTTATTAACCAGTTCCTGCCACTCTGTGAGGTCGGGTGTTTTGCATTGAAGATTAAGTTTTTTACATGCAATATCTGCCAAACCTTCATTTTCAAGCATTAGAGGAACTTCATACAATATATCAGCATCAAGGTTTTGAATTACTGAGTCACCTTGAATATTACAGAATAGACCGATCTTATCTCTGAGTTCTTTTGAAAGGTGCTCTTCTGTCCTGCAAACAATGACATCAGGCTGTATACCGATACTTCTCAATTCCTTTACACTATGCTGTGTAGGCTTTGTCTTAGGCTCCTTGGAATTGCTGAGATATGGAACAAGTGTAACGTGAATATACATTACATTTTCACGCCCCACATCAGTTGACACCTGTCTGATAGCTTCCAAGAAAGGAAGGCTCTCTATGTCCCCAACAGTTCCGCCGATTTCTGTTATAACGATATCGGTGCGATCGGATTTTCCAACTCTGTAAATTCTGTCCTTAATTTCATTGGTAATGTGCGGTATAACTTGTACAGTACCACCAAGGAAGTCTCCTTTTCTTTCTTTGCTTATGATTGACCAATAAATCTTTCCAGTTGTAACATTGTTGTTCTTGCTTAAGTTTTCATCAATAAACCTTTCATAATGGCCCAAGTCTAAATCTGTCTCAGCACCGTCATCTGTAACAAAAACTTCTCCATGCTGATATGGGCTCATAGTACCTGGATCTACGTTTATATAGGGGTCAAATTTTTGAATAGTAACGTGCAAGCCTCTTGCTTTTAAGAGCCTTCCTAGAGATGCGGCAGTTATCCCCTTCCCTAAACCTGACACAACGCCGCCAGTAACAAATACATACTTCACAGACATGATTAAAATCCTCCTAAATGGTCCGAACCACCTTTAAATAAAATATATCTTAAGAATAAATCTGAATAACACCAAAAAACACTCTCTTTATTTTATATTTGTGCTTTTCCAGTGTCAATAGAAATATATTAAAAGCATAACCAATATAAAAGCTAAAACACATTATTAATGGTGTCTTAGCTTTTTTGAGCTGTTAATTTTTAAATATTATTGCTATATGTTGCGAAAAATTCATTTTTATAACGCAAATACAGAAGATTCAACTGCATTTCATCATGTAAAATCTTTTTCGTAACATATATTAAATTGAAAGTTATGACTTAGTTTGGTTTTGCAAATATCATTCTACCTGCTGAGGTCTGAAGATGGCTTGTAACAGTAACGCTTATGGATTGCCCCATATAGTTTTTACCGCTCTCCACAACTATCATGGTTCCATCCTCTAAAAAACCCAAACCCTGGCCTGGTTCCTTACCATCCTTCACAACCTGAATTTTAATTTCATCACCAGGTAATGCCACAGGTTTGACGGCATTGGATAAATCGTTTATATTGAGCACCTTAACTCCGTGGACGCTTGCCACTTTGTTAAGGTTCATATCAATTGTTATAACAGTACTGTTTGTTTTTTTTGCAGCCTTTAGTAGTTTGTCATCAACCTGGTTACCTTCAATTCCCTCAAATTCTTTAACACTAACTATGTCAGCAAATTCTTTTTGGAGTATATTGAGGATGTCCAGGCCTCTTTTGCCCTTGGCTCTTTTTAAGGAGTCGGAAGAGTCAGCAATTAAACGCAATTCTTCCAGCACAAAATCAGGTACAATCAGATTGCCGTCTATGCACCCTGTTCTGACTATATCGAGTATGCGGCCATCTATTATGGTACAGGTATCGAGTAGCTTTTTGCCGGAAAAACTGACTGTATTTTTTACAAACTTTGATGAATCAATAATAGAATCATTACGCTTTCCGACAACAAGTCCTATGGAGAAAAAAATGCAAGCAAAGAAAACATTAGCAAATAAAGCTAAAGGCAAACCGATTATGGCAATATTTTTTATTGGTATAACAATCAGGTTTGCGATTATCAGGCCAACAATTGACCCTATTGAACTTACTGCTAATTCATATAAACTTAAATTTTGCACAATTTTTTCAGCCTTATCAAACACGGCTGTAACTAATTCGATAGTTTTATCGCCTGCCAAATAAAATAGCATGCCGCAAAATATAACAGACAATATTATCATTGTTATCTGAATCATTAAGCCTGTTTGAGCATTAGATAAAGACAAAATGGTATTAGTCAACGTAAAACCGGTAATACCACCAACAACGGAGAATGAAATCTTTATGATTTTATTAAGCACTATAGTTATCCCCCAGATTAATCATAAGGCGGTCTTAGAGGTTATTGCTTCGTAATAGGCAAAACAATTAAAAATTGAGATGCTTGTTCATTATTCTTTCTATTTCTAATGGTTCAATATTTTTTGCCAGAACAAGTTCACTTACTAAAATTTGTTTTGCACTATTTAACATTTTGCGTTCACCTGTAGACAACCCCTTATCTCTGTCCCTTTGAATGAGTGATCTTACAACACAGGCAATTTCAAAAATGTTACCGCTTTTTATTTTAGTCATGTTTTCCCTGTACCGTTTATTCCAATTGTTGTTTGAAGATTGCTCCATTTCACCTAAGGTGGCTAATACTTTGTCGGCATCCTGATTGCTAATAACTTCCCGAATTCCTATATCCGTTACATTGCTTGTGGGTATCATTACCTTCATTTCACCTACGGGAATTTTTACCACATAATAACTTTTTTTCTGGCCAAGAATCTCTTTCTCTTCAATAGACTCGATGATTCCGGCACCATGCATCGGATAAACGATCTTATCTCCTATATTATACATATGTACGCCTCCATAACAAATAAAGCAAGAAAAAGGAAAATAATTTATCTTTCTATTTATATATATAGTGAATGTAAAAGACTAACAAAGTTTAATCTATTTATAACTTGTCTTACAAATAAGAAAAATAAATGGAATAAAACTTTTGAAAACTCTTAATACCACCCCCCCATTGATACAGAGTAATAAAGTTTTTTTATATTTTAAGTATACTATAAACACTTTTACATGTCAAAACATTCATTTTAACATTAGGTAATAATGTGTGTCAATAAGTGCATTTTAAAAAGCCTCTAATCTTATAATTTTTAAATGCCGATATAATACTAGATTCTAATATAGTTGAGTAATATTTTAGCTATTGCTATATGAAAAGTGTTAATAATCTTACATTTGTCAGAGCAAATAACGAACGCTTTTACGGGATTTGCGATAGACAAATGTAAAAGATTATTAACTTTTCATATAAGTTGTTTTCTATTAAAGTCCAGATATTAATATAAATTGAGGTGGCGGTTTTATGAAATCTGTGAGTAAGATGATGGCAGTATTCTTGGCCATTATGATTGCTATTGGAAACTTTCCCGGGAATCAAAAAATAGTAAATGCTGCAGCATCAACCTTCAATCTTACGGCGTATGCATTTGATTTAGGGAAATTAACCCTTAGATGGCCTGCCTTGGCGGGTACTCAGTCTGTAAAGGTGACATACCATACTCCTACTGTTCCTGTGGAAGTTGTAGAAATCAGCAGTAATCAGGTTACAAATACAATTGATGTTCCAGACCTTCTGGACAATATGGTATATGACATAATGCTGGAGGTATATAGCAGTACCGATTGTACAGGACTAGTTATTGGAAGAGGCCTTTTGTATTTTTGCCCAAATATAAGTTTCAGTGCAAAAGTGATGGAGCAGGAAAGAAGGGATGTTCCGGGTGGCGGCTATGAAGTTGGGGTTAACCCGGCTTTAAATCTTAAGTGGACCATACCAAAGGTATGGGTTGAGGCAACTGGCAACTTTGAATATGTAAATGAATTGGCGGCTATGGATGAGGTTGAGCAAAAAATAAACGCGTTTTATAACGACACAAGAGAATTTACCACTTTTAACTTTAGAATAAATATATCAACAGACTATAACAGTTTAAACAGTGGTTCAGCCCAATCATCCATACTGGTGAACCAGGTGGCTCCTGGTGATGATTCCTACAAAGCCAGTGTGTCGGGAAGCAGTGCGGAAGCTGATTTAAATGTGATGGATACAGATGGGAGTGTTAATTTTGAGCTGCTCGGAAGAGCAAGTAGTTCATCGGAGTTGCCTGCGGATCTAGATGATTACCAGCTACCTGATGCTGATATCTTACCGGGTACAGTGTATTACATGAATATTAAGCCGGTGATTAAAAATTCATCCGGGACTGCTGTTAATGCAATGACAGTAGGGCCAGCAATCGCACAGAATGGAAGCCGTTTAATGGGGGTTACTCCTTATGTTTATACACCATTAAGATTTCAGGTTTCCAGAGATGAAGCAAGTAACGTATATGTCAAAGTATATAGAATTAATCAGGGAAGCCTTGATTTGCCGTCTTTAAAGTATGAGGTTCAGACAGGTGATGATCCTACGATTGAGGGTGACTGGAGGGTCAGAAAAGTTCTCAACGACAGCTACTTTCCTAATGGGTCCGAATATGCATTGACGGTATTTACTGTTAGCAGTGTCAATAATCTCATCTATTACAAGGTGGTTGTTAAGACTGATGCCTCAAGTGACAGGCTGGAATCCTCCAAATTGCCTTATACAATAAGTGAGGATAATTCAAAGCCTCCGGTACCAACAAGTCTTACAATTGTTGATAGGACCCCAATTCCAGGAGAGGTGACAAACCCTCAAACAAATGCCACAATGAATATAAAATCAACTGATGTTACCATTTCGTGGAACAAGCCTTCAAACTGGAATCAAATTAAAAATGCTACTCCATATGATGAAAACGAGGATCTATATTTTCACTTCCTCATAAGCACAAACCAGTCAGATATAGCTACCCTTCCATATCCAAAGCTGGAGTTTAACGGCATGTTTTATGGCGAATTCCAGGCAAAATACAGGCTTGTAAAGTATGTCAGTGCCAATTCTCCAAATATTGTTGAGGATGGAAACAGGCTTATTTACAAGTTAAAGGGTTTTGAACTCTTTAAGGGAGAGGATGCGGATGGTATAACAGATAATGACATAGTTAATCCTGATGGCTATCCCACATACCTTATACCCAACAAGGTGTATTATTTGCAGATGTATACTGCCAGTGGTGCACATAAAGGTTCTACAGACAAACTATGGATTTCAGACAGGTCTGTTCCCGTAAGTTTCACAACCCTGACAATGGATGGAAGAGAAGTACCCATGCCTTATAATTTAAGGCTTACAAAAAACAACAGCGAAACAATACCCGGTCCGCCTGTTGAAATTTCCAATAGTGTTGAGCTCCAATTTGAAAAGATAAGTATAAACTGGGCTGACTATACGTCAAATTTGAGTGATACAAAGGCTGTATATTATGATTTATATGCCAGCAATAGTACCGACAAGGATTCATTCATAAAAGTAGGTTCCACCGAGAACCTCCTTGGAGATGTGAAATTTATAGGAACTGATGCACAGAGCACGTCAATTAAAGCGACGCTGGATAAGTTTTCAGAGGCAAATCCTGATAGTTTGGATCCTTCGCCTTACAGTGTGTTTGGAGCGAAGTTAAGGCCTAACACCACATACTATTACGCCCTGAGGACCAGGCTGGTTTTCGGCTCTTCGGTTCAGGAATCCATGTTTACGGCTATACTACCTGTAACAACTGTGAATGGCAGTTTGTCACCACCTGACGAGTCTTTGAGAAATCCTATTGCACCTGTTGACTTTTCCATTGCAAAGGACAGTACTGGAAGCCCAATGGTATCAGGATCAACGGTTGTATTTCAGTGGACAAACAAGGAACCTGATGTGAGATATGAGATTATTTGCACAACAAATATGGTTGCACCTGATGCTCCTCCATCCATGTATATTGATGATATGTACTACAATAGTTTCAGGACTGCTTTAGGCAATTTGTCTCTTGACCCTGACCAAGACCCGCTTGCAGATAATTTTACATATGATAACTTGGCGAAAAAGTGCCAGTATTCCATAGATAGATGGATTTTGCCCAATAGATTGTATTATTTCAGTATAAGGGCTGAAAATAAAACCACCGGCAAAAACAGTGCATGGGTTTGCATACCGGTAACCACCCTTTTGGTTGAGTCTCCGGCTAACCTAATACCTGTAACAGATTCCGAGATAGGTATTTCATGGGCGGATTCAAGTGTAAACACAACCCCCGATGACTTTAAAATTTTTATAAAAGGTCCGGATGATAAAGACTTTAAAGCTGTGACAAGGTCCAATTATGCTGTATCACGGGATAATAACATTTATTATGGAAGGATATTCAACTTAAAAAATAAATCTTTATATAATGTCAAAGTTTATAAGGGAAATACAGATCTGTCACTTGTACTTGAGAAGAATGGCATAGCTACCATGGATAAAGAACATCAGGTGGAAGTAAAATGGAAGGGAAGAAGTGGCTATAAATATGAGATGGCAATAAAATCATCGGATGATGTGGAATATACAATATTGTCCGATTCGGATCTTGAACAGTTTACCGACATAAATTCTGAAGTTCTTCCATACTATATTGAAAAATCGCCGGAACTTTCCGGCACCAATTTCCATAACTTTTATGCCAGAATCAAGACTGTTGCAACAATGCAGCCTGATGGAACCGTTAAGCATATCCCTCTAAAATCAAACATGAAATACTATATTAAAGTCAGGGCATACAAAGTGGATACTCTTGATCTTTCCGCGGTTTCCTACTCAAAGTATGCAGGCCCGACAGACATAAGAACTGAGTTCAACCAGGAAGACTATGACAAGGTCGACCAGGATACAAATAAAAAAGCTATACTCCTTGATAAAATCGGTAAAGTGGAAGAAAATCTTCTGTGGAATATGGCTTTTAACAGTGATATAAACAAGCTTCTCCTTAAGGGAAAGCGAATGGAAAATGCACTGCAAAACAATGGGAGGTATCCTTTTACTCTCGATATTTCGCCATCCAATGCCAATATTGATACAGATGTAGTATATATACCGGCTGGTGTAATAAAACTTATGAACGCTGAAGACAGAAGTCTTGTGATTAAAACTTTAGGAACTGAGTTTACAATTAGACCCAGGACTCTTGATTTAAGCAACGTCGCTAAGACAAACGATTATAACTTTGAAAGTGAATTTTATAAAATGACTATTTCAAGAAGTAGCAGCGGTGTTGTTTTGCCAGGAAACTCCACACTTTCCTCGAAGATTACTTCAATCGGGTTTAGTGCAATAGATGCAGAGAAAGATTCTTCCGAGGTGGAAAAATTGATAAACGATAAGCTTTACAACAAAAATACGGGACTAATTCAGGAGAGGATAAACCTTGTCTTGTCCTCAAATTCTATAAAGATGACGCCGAGCGAGATGGAGAAGTACCTTATAGATCAAACAGATGATATGGTAAAAGCATTGGCAGATTATGTAGAAAAAACCATTGAAGGATATGGAACTACTCCTGGAATTATAAAAAGTGAAGCACAAATAACACAATATAGCGATGCTATGCCAATTAAGCTTTCATATAAGAGTTCCGAGGGGAAAGTATATCCCTACGTTCTTAACTCGGGGGAAACTTCATGGAGGAAGCTGACTGATAAAGCTTATACAACAGAAGGCAACTGGGTTTCATTTACATCTTCCAACACTGGAAAATACGCTGTCATTACAAACTCCAATTCTGTATCAGATATGCCTGAAAACAGCATGGAAGCTGAAGATATAAGAAAGTTTGGGGCAAAGTATGACTTAAGCAAAGTATTTGGAACAAACGGTTCAATATACCCGGAAAGCACTCTAACGGTAAAAGATGCTGTTAATTTATATGAACTCATAACCAGTAAGGGAAAAGGTGCGGCAGGTCTTGATACAAAACAGAAGATATCAGCAATGGGCCTCACGGATGTTTTTGGAAGTGTGGGTATGATGAAAAGCATTGAAAAGCAGGAGCTTGCGGGAATTATTGCAAAACTTTATGCATCAAATATGAGCATTGATATAGAAAATTTTGAGGCTACAATAAAACATCAAATCAGTGATGAAGGATCCATATTGCCAAAACTTAAAAAGTATGTGGTTCTTTGCATTGATATTAAGGTGCTTTATGCTGATGAAAAGGGAAACTTCAAGCCGGATACTCCGGTTACACGGGCTCAAGTCATATCAGCTATAGTAAGGATCTTAGAAATGACTGGTGATTTGCAAAGGTGAGGTGAAAATTATGAAATCCTATAAAAGAATTTTAAGTCTGATAGTTATTATTGTTATTCTTGCCACGATAAATCCTTATTATTACAAGGTGACTTATGCTGCAAATTCAGACATATCTCCCCAGCAAGCACCGGAAAAGCTGAGGGTTGAAGCAATAAACACTGAAGAGCCTCCAATAGGATATAATGAGTTTGATGGGTATTATGTAGACTTGAAATGGGATCAGGTAGTATTTCCGGATGATTCAATTTCAGGATATATAAATGTTAACCTGCAGGAGGTAGGCAAACCATATAAACCTGCTACAACAATAGAGCTTAGGGAAAGAGACATTCCGGGAGGGACTAAACAGATAAGGCTTAAGAATCTTAAGTCAGGAACAATTTATTATGCTACCCTGACTGCCTACCATACTCATACAAATGGAAGCACGACCTATAACAGTGCTTTATCCGTTGAGTCCAACAAAGTAAAATTTATGACAGATATGAATCTTATAGGTTCATCATATGGAGTAAATCAGATTAAGATTGAATGGGATGATGTATGGAATGTGGGAAAGAGAATTGACTATAAGCTCTATGTGTCGGAGACTTCCGAGTTTAATAACGTTCAACCCATCTATATAGGAGAAGGACAAATAGAACCGTTAGGCCCCATAAAAGTAAATAAGACTTCCGGTAGGCTGGAATATATACATACAGTAAATGACCCAGGCAGGGTTTACTATATAAAAATTGCTTCTGATATTGTGGAGGCTAACCTTAAAAGGAACAATGAATCCGATGTAATAATGGTAAGCAGCTTTATAATAGCCAAAACCAGCAAGATATCTGAAACAGAAGAAGGCAGCATCTGGAGGTTTGACTGGAGTTCTGTTGTCACCGGCTTAAGCAGCACTGATATCGAAATTTCCTATCAGATATTTAGAGGTAATTTGGAGAATAGCGATGTTCCGCAGTATATGGCATCTGTTGATGATACAAACTTTTTTATTACCATGCCTCCTGGAGAGAATAAATATTACTATACAATAATTGCAAGCATAACCAAAAATGGTCAGGATGTATATCCTGGAATAAGGATTAAATCCGACAAAATTTTGTTAAATGAGCAAGACATAATAACTACTCCCGCAGTACCTGACATTATAGATCTTTTTGAAAGGGTTGCGGGTGATACCATAATCAGCTATGAGGATGAGCTTAAGCCAAATAGTGCTACTGTTCTTTGGAGAGTGCCCAAGAAAGGCGATGGAAGTATAGATACCGATCTTACATATGATATTTGGCTTATTGATAATCCAAACCTCCTGGACAATCCTCCAGAAGGAAACAGGCTTGAACGAGACTTTAAGCCTTCATCGGGAGATTTTATTATTGACGGAACTGAGATAAAGGGTTATAAGTACACTGCTTCAAACCTTACTGCAAACTCTACATACTATTTCAAAATAATTGCCAAAAAAAGTTTGGTAGACTTTGTTGATGGAAAGCTTCAAAGTGTAGTAAGAAAATCCGATCCTGCAGTAAAAGTAATAATTACCCCATCGGAAGGCCCCATAGATCAACCTCTAATTCCAGCAAGGCCCCCGTTCAGCATTAAAAAGTTGGCAGAAGGCCAGTTTGATGTTACTGCAACAACTGCAACAATAAGGCTCAAAAACAAATGGTATGAAAAATTTAATGATGAAACTGGAAAATGGGAGTATATAAAGACAGAAAAGTTAAGTCAGGATGATGTTCCGGATTATATACCCACACCTGAAACATTAGATGGCAAAAACTACCGTGTTATAGAGTATGATTCAGGTGTTACAATAGATGTAGGGTGTGTTGAATACATTGAAGGAATGTCATATAATGACATTGACAATATACCTGCCAACAAGATAATCGAGTTTCCGGTTACTGCTAATGATGCAGCAGAGAATGGCAGTTTAAACCCTGATGGGAAAAAGCATAATGTTGACATCACATTGACAAACCTTATTCCAAATACTACTTACATAATATGGGTAAGGGCTGCAAGAAGGAGTGTAAGTCTCATTTCAGGTCCATCGGACCCTATAGTCATAACAACGAACCCTGATGTTGTACCACCTATAGTTAAGCCTACAGTGCCTATTTTTAATTATGGACTTGCAGGAGATACTTTTGTGGATCTGGGTTGGAATTTTAATAATAATTACAAATATACTCTAAAATACGCTACTGTAGAGAATATAAATTCGACTATAGGAACCGTGCAAATTAGCCCTGAGGACTTTGCCAATGCCAATTATTACAGGATAAAAAACCTTTTGCAGGATACGATATATTTTTTCTGGGTTCAGGCTGAAACAATCACAGGAGGCTCTAAATCGGAATGGAGCGATTCATACATTCTAAAGACTCTGCCCTTAAACCCTCCAGAAACTCCTGCAGGTTTTGGTGTAAAAAACAGCGATGATGCTATCACAAAAAACAGCATTACATTTGAATGGATTATGGCTGAAGGTATGGAGTACAAGCTTGAGGTGGCATCAGATGTTGATTACAAGAATATGACTGAATATGCATGTAGAAGTGTGTCAGAGTTTAAAGTTGAGGGCCTCAAATCCAATTTCAGGTACTATGCCAGATTATATGCATATGACCCCAAAAAACAGGCCTATTCCGCACCAACACAAAGCATAACTGTAAGGACTGGAAGAAGTGATGATGACTATGATTCAGATCAGGACATTGAAAATATACTGACAGGAGAATTCGTAGTTGTTGATCCCTATATCATCAACAATATTTGGAATATTAGTATTACCGGGTCAAATGCCGATAGATTTATTGAGCACATGCAGACTGACAAAGTAATTGACTATAAAATAGATTTAACCAATCCTCCTGCTAAAGCAAACAATATTAAGATAACAATCGGAAGAAAAGTTTTGGATGCTATGGCAGTTCTAAAAGAAAATGTGATTATTGCGGCAGACAGTGAAACTGATGGAATACTGCAGTTTATATTTGGAAATGATATGCTTGCCGAAAACACAAGAATGTCTCTATCTAAGAAAGTGGGAGAATTTAATTACGAACTGAGCATCGCATTTCCTGGAATAAATGAGAAGGAAGAAAGCTCCAACCTGGAGTTTAAGACAAGCGATGTAGTTGTTGGCTTGACAGCTAATGGCAAGGGTGGCCTGTCTAAAGTACAAAAGTTTGATCAGCCAATGAAAATCCTTTTTCCATATACAGATCAAAGCTGGTACAGGGAAGGCAAGACAAGCGGATATGGGCTAGAAAGTGGCAGTATTAAATGGGAAAAACTTAAAACAAGTGCTGTATTTGATGAGAATGCGGGAAAAGGGTTTGTAAAGGTTAATGCTGAAAAGCCAGGCAATATTGCTGTTGCAGAACCTGCACACAGCTATTATAATGATATATCAGGCCATTGGGCAGAAAGTTCGATCAATAATGTAGCTTCCAAATTTAACTTGAAAAGCATAGAGGGCGGTTCGTTCAATCCTGATAAGAATATGAGCCTGGGAGAGGCTGTAAAGCTTATGTTGGATGTAATGGACGTTAATTATGGCAATGATTACATGACAAAAGCATCTAGAGCTAAGGTTATTACTGAAAGTGAGATTGGAAACCAGGGAAATAACTGCACAAGGGAAAAGGCGATTTCGATGATATGCAGGCTTTATGAGATAAAAACAGGTAAATCCGGTAAAGCATCAAGTACAGGTAATACAGGATTTAAAGATATAGCTGCTGTATCGGAAAAGTATGCTAAAGAAGTTAATTTTGCGATACAAAACGGTATTGTTGAGAAAAGGGATACCGATTACCTCAATCCATCAGGTGCTGTTACCCGAGGTGAGGAAGCGGCAATGATAGAGAAGCTTCTTATTCTTATTGGAGAGCTATAGTGTCTTATTTGGTTTGTTATTATATTAAAAGTGCTAATAATCTTACATTTGGCGGAGCAAATTTTCCCTGGAGGCATTTATGAATACATTGTATAAATCTGTTAGCAGCTTATTAATCATACTGATACTGTTAAATTTAATCCCGGCAGATATTTCTTATGCACATGGGGTTATATATGATGCCGTTCCTCTTGAAGGGAATAAATTACGAATAACATTAAAATGGAGTGACCCTTCTGAAAAGAGGGGAATATCCATTGCATTTTATCATTTAAAGAACGGTAAAACTTTAAATATAGGCTATGAGACAAAGGATGGAGCAAAAAATACAGCATCACTGGATTACAGTCTTGCAGGAGCTATTGTTCCCATAAGGGTTGTACTTACAAATATTTCACCTGAGGCAGATTTACCGTTTAAAGATATCAAAAATACCGAGGCTGAAGAATATATAAGGCATCTTCACGACATGGGTATTTTAAATGGCAAACAGAAGGATTATTATAAACCTAAGGATCTTGTTTCAAGGGCTGAATTTGCAGTATTGATTACCAAAGCATTGAATTTGGAAATAATTAAAACCAGTGATTATAAATACAAGGATATCTCAAAACACTGGGCAAGGGATTATATAAATACCGCAGCACTAAATGGATTCATATCAGGCTATAATGACGGTACCATGAGGCCGGACAACAATGTAACTGTTGGAGAGGCATGCACTCTTTTATACAAGGCATTTAAACTTAAGACAAATTATAATGGAATATATGACAAGTTGAAGCAGGATAAATGGTACAGTCAATATGTAAAGAAAATTTTTGATCTCAACATTTTATTGACAAGCGACAGCATTTATAGAAATTTTAATGAAGAAGCATTTATTAACAGAGCAAATTGTGCCATTATATTAAGCAGAGCATTATCAAGATAAAAAGCATTATTAGTTTTACATTTGGCAGAGCAAATAACGAATGGTTTTGGCGGGATTTGCGATAGACAAATGTAAAAACTAATTGCTTTTTATCAAGATAAAAAGCATTATTAGTTTAAAAAAATATGTATATACCTCGTCCAATGGGGCAATAATTTAATAGAATTACGCCCGGATTAATTTCTTTTTGGCGAAATAAACGAAAAGGACTGAGGATATGAAAAAAGCAGCTTACGTGTTAATTTCTATAGTCATTCTGATCAGTATAATTCTTACCATAAGGTATTTTGAAAAATCACAGAAAGAAAACGGATCGGTAGATGTTCTTTCACAATCGTTTAATGTATCAGGTGCCCAGTTTTTAAGAAGTGAGCTTTACTTTTGGGGAAGGGTAAAAAACAACAGTATGAACAGCTTATGGTCTGTTGGTAAAAGTGTGTTAGCCAACATTGGAATAAGCGAAAGCAAAATACATATAAATAATGAAAAAAGTTGTGATGAACAGCAAAAAATCCAGGTTTTTGACAACTTGGATCAAAATAAAAACCCGATTATAAGTCTTCAATTAGATAAAAACGGTAATAAACCCGAAGAGAGTTTTATATCGGCTAACCTGGTAAGTCAGGAGCCAAGCCAAAGTCTCGAGGGTGTTAAACAAAAAGTATTACCGGTATTTGAGAAATTAAAATCCAAGCCCAAAGTTACAGCATGCATTATGGGAGCATTCCAAGGAAAGAAAGAACCATACTTGCTTAATGAAATATGCAATAAAGTTTTAAAGGAGGTGAGTGCCCTAAAAGTAGAAGAGTTTAATGACGGGAAAACTGCTGGCATTAGTGCATATTCACCGTTGATTGAGGACTCTATTAATGTAAATGGTAAAGAAATAAACATAAATATAGCGACTAGATATAACGCAATAGAGGATAGGACATATTTATGGCTTGCGACACCGATAATAACGACAGAATATTGATAACAATAAATGACCTATATCTATTAACCAAAGATAAATACAGTTAATATACGAAAGGGAGATTAATGTGTCCAAATTAATAATATCATGTGGAACGCCTCTTAAGGGTGAGGTAAGAATCAGTGGTGCCAAAAATTCGGTATTGCCGATAATGGCTGCTTCTTTACTGGCTGATGGCAAGAGTGTTATTGAAGAGATTCCTTATCTAAACGATGTTAGAGTTATGGGAGAGTTGATTAATTCTTTAGGTGCTGGAGTGGAATTTTCAAACTCAAAAACTACAGTTTTAATTAATCCATCCGATATTACAAATACTACGGCACCTTATGACTTGGTCAACAAAATGAGGGCATCATTTCTAATTATGGGACCGCTGCTTGCAAAATACGGTGCTGCAAGGATACCGTTACCGGGAGGTTGTGCTATAGGCTCAAGGCCTGTTGATCTCCACATAAAAGGTTTTTCTGCAATGGGGGCGGAAATAACTCAAGGACACGGATTTATCGAAGTTAGAGTAAATGGAAGGCTTAAGGGCAGCAAAATCTATTTGGATTTTCCAAGCGTTGGGGCAACAGAAAATATAATGATGGCAGCAGCGATAAGCGATGGCCAGACAATAATAGAAAATGCAGCTATTGAGCCGGAAATTGTTGATTTGGCTACATACCTGGGGACAATGGGGGCAGACATTAAAGGTGCAGGTACGGATACAATCAGGATTAATGGAGTTGACAGGCTAAAAGGTGCTAACCATACAGTGATACCTGACAGAATTGAAGCAGGAACATATATGGTAGCTGCTGCTATAACCGGAGGAGATGTCAGGGTTGATAATGTGGTGCCTGATCACTTAAAACCAGTAACTGCAAAGCTTAGAGAGGCAGGAATAGAAGTTTCTGAAGAGCTGACAAGTGTCCATATTAAAGCAGGGGATGATATAAGAGCAGTGGATATAAAAACTCATCCTTATCCTGGATTTCCAACAGACATGCAGGCACAGATGACATCACTTATGAGCAAGGCTGAGGGCACAAGCATGGTGATTGAGACAATATTTGAAAACAGATTCATGCATGTTAATGAGCTTAAAAGAATGGGTGCCAACATCAAAATAGAGGGCAGAAGTGCCATAATAGAAGGTAACCCCAACCTTTTAGGTGCTCAGGTAAAAGCTACAGACCTAAGAGCGGGAGCTGCACTTGTGTTGGCAGGTCTTGCAGCAGAGGGAATCACCGAAATTACTGACATAGAACATATTGAAAGAGGCTACGTGGACATAGAGAAAAAGCTTAAATCCCTGGGAGCAAACATAAAAAAAGTTGATTAATTCTTATAATTAGAATTGAATAAAAAGAATTCAATAAAAAGAATGCAAGAATAAACAAAAAGTATCTTCAATATTTGAAGGTACTTTTTTATATCTTATTTCTTAATATTAAACAGCATTTTTATATTAAAAGTGTTAATAATCTTACATTTGGCGGAGCAAATAGCGAACGGTTTAACATAATTAAAATCAGTATTAATCTTGCATTTGACAGAGCAAAATAACGAACGGTTTAACGTTATTTTGTGATAGACAAATAGCAAGATTAACTGATTTTAATAGATTTGCGACAGACAAATGTAATAGATTTATCACTTTTAATATATATAAGATTTTTTGATAAATTTTAAGTTGAAAACAGAAGACCATAGAATCTGTCGTTTTCTATTTTTCCAATTCCATATCCGTAACAAAATGCCTGGTGCATGCTTGAGAGTATTAGAGATGTCAAATATTCACGCTCTTCCTTATCAAGGCCCTTATCCATATTTTTCATAAAACATTTGGTTTTGTTTTGAGCAATACTGTGAATAGCTTGACTGGTTTGTACAAGATCATTCTGAAGCTTGGTTCTTCCCTGCCTTATATATGTTTTTACCGTGTTTTCAAATTCTGTATAATTGTTTATATTTTTGTTATTTGACATGATTTTACTCCTTTTATATAACCAGAATTTTTGAGTGATAATATTATCATTATTGCCAATATAAACAAAAATAATATATCTATCTCACATTTCCCAAATCCTAATATAAACAAAATGTTTTGCAATAATCATTTTACATTTTTAATTACTGCAAAACATTTCACTTGATTCATATGTTGCGAAAAGTTCATTTTTATAATGCAAATGCACACGATTCAACTACATTTGCTAATGTAAAATCCTTCCTAACATATATAACTCTTAATTCTTAAAGATTAAATCTCTTTTAACGGATAATAATTTTTAACTTTTGTCTTCCTCGAAATAAAAGTAGTTTATCAATTTCTATCTGGTAAGGAAGGTTTTCCCGTCTTTTTCGGTTAATTTTATTGGGACTTTTACCGGTTTGCCATTATTACAGTAAGTAACGTTTATAACATCTCCAGGTTCTTTGGAATAAATATATGACCTTAACTGGATCATGGTATTTATCTTATGCCCATCAACTTCCTCAATAACACAGCATTCCTTTATTCCTGATTTGTATGCAGGACCAGTCTTATCAATGGTAGAGATATAAATACCATTATCGAGATTGATGTTTTTATCAATATAAGAAATTACATCCTTATCATAAGCGAATATACCCATGTAAGGTTCTTTAAATTGTCCTTTGTCCAAAAACTTGTTTATGATGGGTTTAACTACATTAACAGGTATGGCAAAACCTATTGCTTCGGCACTGGTTACCTTGATGGTATTAATGCCTATAACCTGACCCTGTGCGTTTAGCAGGGGACCTCCACTATTACCCGGGTTAATGCTGGCATCGGTCTGTATAAGGTCCTCCATATAATTTGCTCCCTCATCAGTTTCAATTTTTATGGTTCTGTTTAAAGCACTTATGATTCCTGATGTAACAGTTCTTTGAAGCTGGAGCCCCAACGGGTTACCTATTGCAACAGCCGGCTGACCTATCTGCACTTTACTTGAATCGCCGAGAGGTATTGTTGGAAGCCCATTAAGGTTTACTTTAACAACAGCCAAATCAAGGACAGGGTCTGACCACACAGTTGTTCCGTCAATATTTTTTCCATCGGAAAGAGAAACTATTATTCTTTTGGATTTTCCACCTGCAACATGATGATTGGTGATGATATATCCATTGGAAGTTGCAATAACACCTGATCCAACGCCCCATTTGTCTGAAGTATTTCCGTCAAAAATTGAACTGCCGTCCACCCTTAAAACTGAAACTCCAACAACTCCAGGAATGGAAGACTTTGCAACCGATTCAGCAACTGACATACTTGATTGTGTTTGTGTGCTTAATAGCTGAGGTTGGGGAATATCTGAACTATTCTCAAGTTGAGGGGTTGGCTGCGGCTGTTTGTAAAAATTCAGAAACAAGGCAATAACAAGGGTGCTCAGAACCGCTGTGGAGACAAGGACATAGAGTATTGTTTTCTTG
The DNA here is from genome assembly GCA_023430975.1 of Bacillota bacterium. Classification (GTDB taxonomy): domain Bacteria; phylum Bacillota; class Clostridia; order Acetivibrionales; family DSM-2933; genus Pseudobacteroides. The sequence continues at coordinate 18,438 of JAEYYB010000066.1, forward strand.
GAATTATTATTTGAAAGCATATAATCATCCTTTTATTTTTTATTATTTATTATGTAATTGAAAGGATGAATTAATGCATAATTATGACTCATTTTTCTTCAGTTTCTTTATTTTTTACAAGTATGACTATACTTCTGTAAATTAGAAGGATTGATATAACTAATAAAACTATATTAAGCAGTAAATCTGCCGAAAAATCGGATGTAGAAATCCGGGTGAAAAGCGGAATGCCGTTAATTAAGCCTGCAAGTAAGCCTAAAATTAATAACAAGACAGGATGTTTAACCAGGTTTCTTGTGGGAGTTGCAACCCTTCCGCTACCTACATAATATCCGGGATTGTATTGATTATCCTGCCACTCTTTTAAATCAGATAAATCATTTTCAAATTCATTAGAGTTATTATTGAGATTATCATCGTTGGGTTCCATAAGAGGTCCTCCTTTATATTGTTAATGGGTATTTTCATGTTAATTATATCAGATATAGCAGTATTTAACAATGGATGGATGGATATATGAATATGGATATATGCTAGGAGTACATCTTTGTACTTTGAAACGATTAAATACACTTTTTCTTAAATCTTTTGAATATGCTATAGCCATTTTTATTCTCTTTTCTTTAGTATTTGAACTATCTGAGAATAATATCGCTTATTTCCATTGATATGTCAATTATTTCCTTATATAAAATCAAATTGCTGTAATACTGATTATTTGTTTTGCTGGGATTATATTAATTGGTTAGGAGTCTAATAACACTGTGAATGATGAGCATTTCCCACAACCCGAATCAGTTAAAGTTTTTAAAATGGGTGAAAAAGATTATGAACTGTCTTCTGAAAAATGTACGGAATTAAGTGATATGCTTGATAAAATGACATCTAAGAAATTAGAATAGATATAATAACATTTTCAGTAGATATTATTCCAGATGATGATGCTGCTGTTAATGTTACCAAAGAAAAGAGAAAGGAGAAGGTTGCGGTAGAAGCAGTTAAATGATTGACACATGGTAGTATAAATTTGGATTATGTACATGGATAAATGAGTTCATCCTTACATTACTCAAAACAAAAATAAAAGTGTAACAAAGATGCTGTCAATCAAATAGCTTAACCATTTTATTATTTTTTTAGTGGAATAATTTAATATTATATTCTTGATAGGAATTACAATGATGAAAATTAAATATAATAAAAAATTGATTCGAGAATAGATAAAGGCACTAGATAAAAATGGGATAAATATTATAAACAAATGGGATAAATATTTTGATTTTATTAATTGCATTAATGAAAATGGTAAATAAAAGCCGCTGTCTTTTATGATGCGTTCTTCCTTATTTAGACTTGTCAATATTGAATCCATTAAAAACAACATAATAATCAATGCTATTGAATACACAAATTTAGGATATGTATATACAGCACAAATTATCCCAAGAACAAGATTAACTAAAGAAACATTTATAATCTTCTTATGGTTGTATAGTATCCTTGATATTTCTTTAGAAAACTCGAATTTTATAATATCTTCATAGTTTTTTTCCATCAAATACAATTTTGATTCTATCTTGCCTACAGTAATAGTATTCTGGCCCGCTCTCAAAAGATGGGGGGATTTATCAAAAATTCCTTGACTAATAACTCCTAATGAATAATAATACGGAAGAATAGTTTCATACCTTAAAACCCTTATACGGAGGAAAATAACAAATACAATAATCAGTATTGCCATGGCTAACAAAAGGTTGTTGAAATAATACCCAGATGAGATTGACAAAATAGAAAGAATTTTAAATGTATTTTGATTCTTTATTTGGGTTTTAATAAAACACAGTAGGTTAACACAAAAATTAAATAATAGCAGTATTAAAATTCTATTCTTTTCAAGATCGCTGATGTCCAAGTACAGCAAGTTAATCAAACAAAATAGAATAAAGGATAATGCTATAGATTTTAGCATTATTAATAGTTTTATTTTGTGGATATTATAAACTCCAAATAATATGGATTGGTATGGCAATATCATTGTAGGAATGTCTTGCAATAATTTGCTGGTTATATACAATAGTGCCCCGATAAAAAAGTATTGATAAATATCTATTTTAATTGTTAACCCATTTGAAAACAAGCTAAATAGAAGAAGGACTGAAAAAATTCCAATTGTCATTGATGTTATTATATTCTTTTTAAAAAGCCTGAAAGTTTTTCTTGCATTATTTAACAATAGTAAAGAAAGTACTTTAATCTCCATAGCTGTCACCAATTAACTCAGTAATATTTTCTCTGCTTATGTTTTCTGGCAAAAATTCAAGCAGCTTACCATTCTTTAAAATTAAATATCTATCACATATATTTGAAAGGCTATCAATATCATGGCTTGATACAAGTAACAGATTTCCTCTTTTTTTTATATCGGTTAATAAGTTTTCAACCAGGGAAACTTGCACCGGATCCAGTGTAATAAATGGCTCATCCAAGAGATATATACTACTGTTTTTGAGTAGACCAATAGCTATATTTAATCTTTGTAAAGTGCCCCTGGAAAGTGCCAACGGATAATTATTCTTATATTTATCCAATTTTAAGCATTCCAGAATGGAGCTTATTTTTTCAAGTGCTTGATTTTTTTTTATACCTTGCACCCTGCATATTAATAATAGATGTTCATATACTGTTAAATCATTATAGTATAATGCAGTATCACTAATAAAAGAAGCAGGTATTAATGTGAAATCTGTATCATTAACATTTTCAGAATTCATTAGAACAGTACCTTTATTTCCTCTAATTAATCGCATAATAATTTTAAGTAGTGTAGTTTTTCCAGCACCATTCTTGCCTATCAGCCCATATATACTGGCCTTATCAAATTTATAGCTAATATCGTCCAGTATTATTTGCGGACCATAACTCATCTGTATATTTTTAATTTCCAACATTGTTGTTATCTCCATTTATTTCTATAATTAAAGCATTTTTATCCTTCGATGTTATATAACTTTCAATTAAATCACCAACATTTGAGGGATAAACAAAAGAGGAATATCGTATGTTATTCTTTTTATCAATAAGTGATGCAACAATATTTAATTTTCCAGTTTTAAAATTAATGATTGTAGAATAATTTAAAAGCCTTTCTACTATCAACAAATCTTCATTTCCCATATCAATTGTTTTATCTGATATAAGTGAAACAATTTTAGAAAAGATCATATTGTTATTAATGTCACCTATTGTTTTATTATGAAGGACCCTTAAGTTTTCATATTGATTATTGTTCATATTAAATATTTCACAAATTATTTCATTATTTGTAGCAAATGGTATAGGTTCATTTGTAACTTTTAAGTCTTGTAAATATTGAAATATAATTGACATTAAAACATTTAATGAGGCCCCTTGAAAAACAACATACTTATAATTGGAAATATTACCAATAAGCATTTGCTTCAAGGATAATTTAAACATTAAGTTGTCTATCATATTTTTAAAAATCGGTTCAAATAAGTCTTGACCATTTACTTCACATGATTCAAATACAGTATCGTGTTCTAAGTTTTTACAAGGGACAATAATACTAGTAATTATTTTGTTTATATTACTTTTTTTAATAGAATTGTTTGTATATAAATCTATAAAAAAAACTATATTTATATCGACACTATTATAATCTACAATATCCAAGTTTTCAAGTTTTTTTATGCTTAACTTAACAGTTGACATAATATCCGTATGTTCTGTAATGCAATTACTAAAATTTAAAGAAGAATGATCCCCTAAATAAAATATTTTACTTTCATACCCGTTCGAGTAATTATAATCTATTACTATTTGATTGCTTGTATTCATCATAATTTACAAAACCTTCCCAGATAATGTGTTAATAATTATTGACGGAGAACTGTAATTTACCTTAACAACTGCTCCCAATTTGCCACAAAGATTTGCTTGGCTCAAAATATCATTACAAACATCTATATTAAATTGTATGAGATCCCTAATATTGAAACTTAATGTGAATTCATCAACTGGATTTAAAACTTTTCCATTTAACAACTTATATGCTTTTGATACAAGAATAGAAAAACTACCAGAGTATACATCTACTTCACCAAGTGATATTTCTTCAATATATATTCCTTTTTCTATTGCTTTTAACTTTGTATCAAGATCCACAGTACCAGGCTTAACGAGCATGTTCGTCATTCTAATTTTAGGAGCAATTTGAGGATTCTCAGTTATTGCATTTCCAGTGGCTTTTATGTTATGTGTTAAACTTAAATATTTATTGCATAATACGTTTTCAATGACTCCATTATTAATTAACATTAATGAATCATTAACAAAGCTGTTTTCATCATCTACTTTTCTTAAGTCATTATAGTTCTCGTAAATGGTAATGTTATCTGAAAAGAGTCTTTTGTCTTTTAAAAGTCTTATAGGTGAATTATGAAAATGATCGGCTTCCAAAAAATGTCCTATACATTCGTGGAATAGAATTCCTGAAGCTTTATTCTTAAAAACCAAAGTGTAATCAGACGAATATACTACTTTTTCCTTTTCAAGACTGTTCCATTTAGCTTCGGCAAGAATTGTATTACTAATCTTATCTAGCAAATCGCTAAATGAATCACTAACCATAAACTCACTTGCAATTAATTTTAACTCATTATATATAGAATATGACATTACATAATATACTTCTCTTATATGACTTAATCCTATACCATTCTTATAATGAATTTTGCTTATGCATTTTTCTTCTATAGCTAAATTTAATAGAAAATTGTCATCATAATTTGCATTTAGATTGTCAAGAATTGAAGATTTTACATTGCACATAGCCTCTATAGCATCAGAGGTTATTGTTGATTTTAAATCAAGCACGTTCCCTTCCAAGTTCTTAATTTTCTGAAGAACTATTTTATCTTTTATTATATTGCACAAATCTTCTGAATTCTTAACATTTATTACATATGTATTGAAATAATCATTAAGGATAATAGATGATTCTTTTTTAGCTATTAAATCGCAATTGCTTTTATCTGAATTTACTATCAAAGTATTATTCATATTACTAATAATACTTAATGATTCATAATTGCATACCATTAATAACTACACACTCCTCGCTGGATTTTGCTAACATATTTCCTATGCAATGACCGCATGAATTAAAGTTTTCGCAATCTCCACAAATCTCTCTAGTAGGTGAAGGAATATTCATAGTTCTTTCTACATTTTTGAAATTCAGTATTTCGCCAATCCCTTGTTTTTTGAGAGATCCTAAATGTATCTTAGTTATGGATGGACACATTGAAACATTACCATTTGGGAATATATGCATAATACCGTATCCAGCTCCGCATTTGTTTTTATGTTCAATTGAATCAGTTATGTTTCTTATCTTATTTTCATCAATATCAAGACCAACATAAAAATCATCAGTTGTGTATTTTTTATTATAGGCTGATAGAATTTCTATAAAATCTTTACTGAAATTACATTTTAATTTGTTATCCTTTGCCCTTCCTGCATCTGCTGTAAGTCCAATATTTACGCCTTTGCAACCAAGCTTTTTCGTGTGTAAAATAACATCATCCAATTCATATCGGTTATTGTCGTTCAAAGTAAAGGCAATAACAACAGGAATATTATTATTACATAATGTAGCTATATTACTCATTGTTCTAATATAAGCATTTACAACCCCTCTAATTTCATCGTGAGTCTTTTCATTTCCATCGACACTTATCTGAACTGTAATATTATTGTATTTAGATAGTGTACTAACTATTTCATCTGTCAATGAGAAACCATTGCTAGCTATAGTAACAGATATAAAGTTTTCTGCTAATGCTTCTATTAAAAAGCAAATATCTTTTTTTAGAAATGGTTCGCCACCTGTCACAAAAGCCGATTGGGTTCCTAATTCGGAAAATTCCTTAGCAATCTTCGCGATTTGATGACTTGTCAATTCGTCTTCTTTAGGAGTACCGGAAGAATTAAAACAATGTATACATTTTAATTGGCAGTTACTAGTAACTTCCATGGATAGATGAATTGGTATTATCGAATTTACATCTCCTTTTATATTAACTTTGAAATCATTCTTTTCTTTTTCCAAAATTAAGATGTTTTTGTTTAAATATTCATCTATAAAATCTCTAATGCTGCCTAATATAATTTCGTCATTTATATTATAAGTGCTTTTAATTATATGTACAACATCTTCAATAGTACTATTACCATTACACATGGAGAATATTTCAACACCGCTATGATTTATATTATTTGTTATTCTCTCACTTTTATCTATTATCAGTCCACCTGAATAATTTTTTACTATTTCTACATTTTCATTTATTCTCAAATACATTTTTATTATCCTTTCAATAATATAAATAATATATATAATGATAAATTAATATTTATAATTGTTATTTTAATAAAGTATAACCCTGAGTATACTTTTTGCATATACTCAGGGTTGAATAATTATACTGCCATAAGTACTGGTATAACACATAAAGTCACAACTCTGCTTTTAAAAGGTGTTAATAAGCAAGCAGCTATGTTAGCTGGAGTAGTTTTTGGTGCTACGTAATTCATCTAATCACCTCCTTTTTTATATTGTTTATAGATAACAAGCAATTTTAATACTTGTAAATCCCATAATATGGTTTGTTACTGCGATAAAGGGACAACAAATATTATTTGAACAAAGAGGTATTTCCTCTAATATATTAAAAACTTGGAGTTAATTTGCCTTGTGGCATTATAGTATCAAAAATGGATAAGTTTAGTAAGGTGCAAATATTCACGACTTTCGACATAAAACGTGAAACCTTTCACGTGTGAATTCACGAAGTTGGGTAGATTTGAAAACGAGTAAATAGGTGAAGTTAATTAACATGCCTTAGTTAACAGAATACTAAATTGAAATTGGAAATCTCATTAAGAATTCGGTTTCATCAATATTGCTGGTTACAGTAAAAATGCCATTATTGATCCGGCAGGTAATAAACGTACTGCAACCGTTATGATTATGATGGATTGAACAGACTGGTTGCAGAAGCAGATCCATTATCAAATGTTAAATACATTGGTTATGATGAATTAGGTAGGAAGACATGGGAAACTGACAGAAAAAATCATAAGAGTACTGAGCCAAATGTATTTACTGTAGTCAATGATTTGGGTGCTACAGAGTATCGTATGAGGACCGTTTACACATACGATGATCTGGATATGCTCAGGAAAGTTACAAACGCTCTTGGCGAAGATACAGAGTATAAATATGATCTGGTTGGCAACATAAAGGAAATCAAAGACGGGGAGAAGAGAACTACCGCATTTGATTATAACCCGATTTACATGCTGATAAGCAAGACTGACGGCGATAGCAAAACAGAAACTTATGATTCATATGATCTTCTTGGCAACCTTTTACAGAAGACGGACAGAAATAAAAATGTCCATGTCTACATTTACAATGAATTTTATAAAGTAGAATCAGAAACTGTAACAGGAGTGGGGATATCCGACCAGCGTAAGTTCCATTATGATGCAGTTGGAAACATGGATCAGATTACTGATGAGACTGGTACCACAGTATTTACATACGATGTACTTAACAAACTGGATTACAAGACACTGCCTGGTAACAAAGTTATTGACTATGATTATGATGAGGCAGGTAATTTAAGGTATCTAAAGGATCCTAACGGAAACGAGACAAATTACAAATATGATGAATTAAACAGATTGAAGACGGTTTCAACAGTTGACGGTACGGCAACATACGCATATTATCTGAGCGGCAGCCGTAAATCATTGACACTTCCAAATAAAACTGTTGCCACTTATGAATATGATGCAAGGAATGTGCTGACGAAGCTTGTTAATACAATTGGAACTGAAAATACCACTTATGAATATACATATGATGAGAACAAGCTACAAACAAGCAAAACAGAGCCAAAAGGTAAGACCAGCTTTGTTTACGATGATCTTGGAAGATTAAAAAATGTAACTGAGCCTGGAGCAAGAGTAACAGAATATGCTTATGACCATGCAGGTAACCGCAGTGGTCAGATAGTAAAGGACACTTTTAACAAAGTTGATTCAAATATAGTTTACCACTATAATGGAGCAAATAGGCTTACAGATACACTAGAAGTAAGAAACGGCAAGAACATAGAGACTATTTACCAGTATGACAACAATGGAAACCAGACTAAGGTAACAGTAAAAGAAAATGAAACAATAACAGAAAGCAACTATACTTATGATGGGTTTAACCAGCTTAGAAAGGCATCATCTTCAGGAAGCCAGGACATTGTAAGCAAATATAACGCTTTAGGTCAGAGAATCCAAAAGACTGTAGGAAATGTAACAACCATATTTTACTATGACGATAAAGATGTTATACTGGAAACAAGAAGTGATGGAGCATCGTTCTGGAATGTACAGGGTGTTAACCTAATAGCTCGTAAAACAGGCAATGATGTATTGTACTACAATTACAACGGTCACGGAGATGTAGTAAAAGTAACTGATAAAGCCGGAGCCAGAGTAAATGAGTATGACTATGATGTTTTCGGTAATTCAACATACACGTTGGAATCCAAGCAGAATCCATACAAGTACAGTGGTTATTACTTTGATGATGAGACAGGGTACTATTATCTGAATGCAAGGTTCTATGATCCGAAGATTGCAAGGTTTATATCGGAGGATACATATTCAGGTGAATACAACGACCCATTAAGCCTTAACCTGTATACATACTGTCAGAATGACCCCATAACCTATAACGATCCTAACGGTCATTTTCTCAATGTAGTTATTGGTGCTTTTATTGGTGGAGTAGTAAATACAGCTATAACAGCAGCAGCAGATTATATAGAACATGGCAAGTTCACAAAAGGCTTCAAGGACTATTCTGGAGCATTTGTTGAAGGTGCGGTAGTTGGTGGTGCAGTGGCAGCTAATGGAGGAACATCTCTTATTGCAATGGCCGCATCAACGACTGTGGGATCAATGGCAGGCAATGCTGCCAAACAGTTTATAACGACTGGTAAAGTAGAATTAGGCGAAGTTGCTTTATCTGGTGTTGGAGGCCTTATAGGTGTTGGTGTAGGTAAAGCATTAAGTGTTGTAGGTGGTAAAATCGTAGGTAACTTAGCCAAGACAGCCTTTGGTAAGTCGGTTATAGCTAAAGCAAAAAGCCTTACAAGCAAGGTAATGTCTAAGGTAAGTGGTGTTACTACGAAGATTAAGTCACTGGTGAAGGCTGAATCCAAGAAGTTTGGAAGTAAAGTGAAACCAAGACTATCATCAGGAGTAGGTAGCAATTATTCTCTTAATACGAAGTTCAAGGGTAAGTTTTCTGTTAAGGGAGCTAGTGATGTTGAACCAGGGATTGGTAACGGATCATCGATTGTGAAAATGGAAGATGAGGTATTTAATCAGAATTTAGCAGAATCATATTTAAAAATAGAACCAGAAAAGATAGGTGACTATGTAATAAATGGGAACAAAGGAAAGGTAGGAGATACTTTTAATAGAAACATATTTTATATAAAGAAAAGTGGTAAGGAGAATATACGTGAGTTTAAAGAATTAGATCTACATGCCAATAATGGCACCAACAATGGATGAAACATAGCTGAAAAAGTTGGTAAATATATTATAAGGCAAAAGCAAGAGAACGAGTTTTACTGGAGCTATAAAGCCCGTGAATTAGACGGTTCCGGGCAATCTCCATGCACCACGGATTGTTGCGTACCGAAAGGTAAAAGCACGAAGAATAGATTATATGCTAGAAGATTGCCCAGCTTAGCCTTAATAAAATATTGTAGGTGATA
>JAEYYB010000072.1 GCA_023430975.1 Bacillota bacterium
ATAATGGACTTATTTATATCATCATTACCAAAGGTCTTTAAGCAGCGGTTAAAACTTTGTGCTTGATTTGTATTAATTTTTCAAGGTTCATACCCATATTTTAATGTGGGAAAGTTGAGTTAATAAATTAAATAAACAGTGAGGGGGATATTGATGGGATCTATTTTTATAGGCTTGTTGATGGGTGCTATAGGTATGGCTTACTTTGTTTATGGTAAGAAAAGTACTGAATTCAACTTTTTAATTTTTGGGATAATACTAATGGTTTATCCATATCTAGTGAACAATGTAGTTCTGTCGCTGGTACTTGGAATAATTTTTGCTCTATGCCCGTTTATTATTAAAAGATTTTTTTAATTGCTTAATATTACTACCTATTATATCAAAGATGGGATTTGATGTAAGTTTTTGTATTACACCGCTGATATTCCCTGCCGGTGAAAAGTTGCTGTCTTAATTATCTAAATAGCTTTTCAATTTCCAATTCTGTCAATGGCCTATAATGACCTTTGTCCAGAGATTCATCTAACATTAATCCTCCTATGGAAATCCTTTTTAAATATATAACATGGCAACCTACTGCCTTTAGCATACGCTTAACTTGGTGCTTACGGCCTTCTGTAATAGTAAGGTATCCCGATACAACCGGCTGATTATCAAGGTATGAATCTATATTGTTTAAATCCCCAATAAACATTTCATGTCTAAATTCTTTATAAATCCCATGTTTGCGAACTTCAATTTTTGCAGGCTTTGTCTGTTCTTCGTCTTTTCCAATATAAACTCCTTGTTCTAATTTCTTTTTATCTTTGTCATCTAATGATCCTAAAGCCCAAAAATAATAAGTTTTTTCAACATGCTTTTGTGGGTACATTAATTTATGTTCAAATTCACCGTCATTTGTAAGCAACAACAATCCTTCTGTATCTTTGTCTAATCTGCCAACATGGAATACTCCTGCCATTTCAGCATTATTCAAGAAATCAAATATTGTTTTATTAACAGTATCTGTTCTTGCTGTAATATAGCCAGCAGGTTTATTAAACATATAATATACTTTTTCAATATAAGTCACTACTTTGCCATCATACTCAATAGTATCAGAATTTTCATCAATTCCTACTGCGGGTTCTGTTATAATTTCTCCATTTACAGTAACCATGCCTTCTTTTATATAAATCCTAACATTTTTTCTTCTTCCAATCGAAGATTGTGCCAAAAATTTATCTAACCTCATATTTTATGACTCGCTTTCTTGTACCTATTACATGGATGACTATGTAGGTATGAAAAAACAGCTTAATCTACTTGTAACTATGGGCATTACAGGTCACCGAATATTATTTTTTAATACTACTGTTTTTGCAACTATATCATGTAAACCTTGTTTATTCTTAGTTATTGCAACCATGATAAAGCCAATAAAAATAATAAATGCTGACACAATCTTAAATATATTTTTTATGACAGACTTCCCCATTGTTATTCTACTGCCATCAACCACAATCACATAATACAGCTTCTTCTGGATTGATTAATCTACAGTTAGGACATTTTTTTGATTCACTCATATTGAACCTGCCAAATTTACTCTATCATATTATAAAATATATTAGACATAAGGACAATCAACATATCCCAAAATCATAATTTAGTAAAAGGAACATCTGTTATATAAAAATATTAAAATTGAATGCATTTACTTTTAAGTATAGCAGAAAACACAAGTGTTTCATTGTTTATATATATATCGAAATTTAACAAAATTAATAATTGCACTTGCGTTTATCGATAAGTTATGTTAAAATATAAAAGAACTTAATTTATAGTTAATAATACAACACCAATATATTTCAATTAGTACTTAGTAAAGTATGTTTACATCGAGATTTTATTAGTGAATTATTACCATAAGTTTAAGAATTAAAAAATTTCGGAGGAACATATTATTATGACTGGTACAGTAAAATGGTTTAATGGAGAAAAAGGATTTGGATTTATTGTTGGAGAAGATGGAAAAGATGTTTTTGCACATTTTTCTCAAATAAATGCGGATGGCTATAAATCACTTGATGAAGGCCAAAGAGTTTCTTATAACGTGGTTAACGGACCAAAAGGAGCTCAAGCAGAAAATATTACTATTATTTAATTAATGAATGAATAATGAAATATTTTACACCTTAAATAGTTTTCTATTTAAGGTGTTTTTAGTTTTGAAGCAATTCAATCTTCGAATGGTCATTGATATGACTCAATTTGCTCTACCACATCATTTTTATACCTTCATTAGTGATCTCAATTGCCCCCTCTTTCAAAAGTCTTCCTATAGCTCTTTTAAAGGCAGATTTACTCATGTTTAGCTCAGCTTTGATAAGTTCAGGAGAGCTGCTGTCATTTATCATAAGAGTACCTCCTGATAATTTTAGCCTGTCCATTATTATCTGTGCATCACTCTCTATTTCAATATAAGCCTCTTTTCTAGTGCTCAATTCCAGTTTCCCATCAGGTTTGACTTTTTTAATCCTTACTACAATATTATCACCTTCAGAAAAATTACCATACAACTCCTTTTTAGGAATCAAACCCTGATACTTGTTGTCCACAGCAACAAAAGCTCCAAGCTCTTTACTTATACTATAGATGGTTCCACGGGCTTGATCATTTACTTTATATGGTGAATCAGTTCTTAATAAATTATATATATTCATAGTTGCACATAACCTGTCACTGCTATCGATATACAGTGCTACCAGATATTTGCCGCCTTTAACAACCTTGCCTACCTGTTCTCTGAAAGGGAGAAACAGATCTTTATCCAGCCCCCAGTCTAAAAACCCACCTATCCCAGTAGTTTCTACTACTGATAAAACTGCCATTTCACCAATTGTAAGCTTAGGTTTTTTTGTTGTAGATATCATTCTATCCTCAGAGTCCTTATATACAAAAACCTCTATTTCATCACCTATTGCAGCTTCATGGGGTACTTGATTTTTGGGTAATAAAACGTCGTCATTGCCTCTATTACCTTTTACATTGAGATATAACCCGTTCTGTGCCTTTCTTATTACTTCCATCTTCTGAATTATTCCTAACTCTATCATTTTATACCTCTTCCTATTTTGTTTGTTAACATTCTTGTACGCTGATCTTTTTTGCTAATAATTAAATACCCTTTATTATACCATAAACCTGTAAGCTTAATTAATTATAATATTACATATGAAACTTTCTTACTAATTCACATGAAATCCATCGCAATGCCAATGATTGATGATAGGATTATTATATAAATTCTTTATAATTTATAACTGTACTTTTATACAAAAGTTACTTTATATTCATTATGGGATAAAATTTTTTGCAGGGTGTTTCAACAATATAAGGCTGGAAGGAGATATGCAGAAAATCTAGCATATCCCCTTCCAGCCTTATATTAAATTACTTTATCCATCCTTTAGTTATCATGCTTTGATTTATACTCATCGATGAAGTCTTCAACGAACTTTTTGGTTACTTCATAGTCAAAGGCACCAAGGTCAGTGCCGCCTTCATTTACATAACCAGCCTGGAAACGAAACCCGTCCATATCAAATCCAATACTCTTCAGCTTAATAATACCTTTTGGCTGTTTTGTAATATCAGTATAAGCAAACTGTCCATCAAATACCTTTGGGTGATCAGCACTTACTTGTGCAGTATATCTGCATTCTACACCTTTATATGAAAACTGGCTGATTTTTTCCTCATAAGTGGAATCATCCGTAAATGATTTTTCAATTGGTTTTGACATATGAATATAAAGCACATAATTACCAAAAAGTTGACCACTTTTTGAAAATGCCATTGTAAAATGTGTTTTTGAATTAAAGCCTTGAAGTCTTTCATCATTGGGATAATTTCTAAGTATTTCCATTAAGTCATCATTGCTTAATTGCAATAAGTCACTTGACTTTCCATTTAAGCTCATACCTATTTTTGCCTCTATCTTTTTAAATTCACCAAGCTTTTCCGGCACAAAAGGCTCGAAACCAAGCTTGTTAATTAGTTGATCTTTGGCGAATTCGTCTATATGTATTCCGCCGAAATTTAATATGGTCATTTCTTTTGTTGAGTCCTTTTCAACAATTTTATAGGAATCACCTTCTTTATTTAATGAAAATATAGTCTGAACTATATTGGAAGCAGTATTCCTTACATCCTCCGAAAATGCCATTATCCCTGTAAAGGCAATAACAACTGAACATATAGCTGTGGCAGCTATTCTAACAGAAAATCTCATGTTTTTCACCACTCCTTTTCTTTCCTGTTTTCGTGCAGCTTCTTCAATTGCCGCTTCTGTAATATTCTTTCCAGGGCTTATAGCTGCTCTTAGTTTTAGAAAACCGGACAATTCTTTGTCAAAATTATCATCCATTTATAAATACCGCCTTTCGGATTGCCATGATTATTACCTGTAATAACTTGCTTTCTTTATATTTCTTCCTTCCATAAAGCTTTCTCTGCTTTCGTCTAAAGCATTCTCAAGCTTTTTACGCAAAACATTCCTTGCATAGTAAAGCCTGGTTTTTACTGTAGCTCTTAAGCTTCCTGTAACTTTTGAAATTTCCTCTATGGACATTCCATTAAAATAATGAAGTATAACAACTGTTTTTAGGTTATTGGACAGCCCATCTACAGCATTAATAACGCTTTGATTCATCATTTCCACTTGAACTTCTTCTTCTGTGCTGTATTGAGTGATGCTTTCCTTAGAAAGTATATCATCAGGCACTAATTTTTCATGATTCTTTACCATTTTCCAACCTATCCGAGTGATCATTCTGTAAAACCATACATTAAAGGCTTCAGGACTCCTCAAGGTCTTTATTTGTTCAATGCAGCACACAAATGCCTCCTGGACGATATCCTCTGCAAGTCCTCTTTTACCTGCTATAAGGTATGCCGTTCCAAAAGCTTTTTGCTCCATATGATTAAATAATTCTCTAAAAGCTTCTGAATCTCCTAGCTGACACTTTGTTACTGTTTCCTCAAGATTCAATGTATCATCTCCTCTCAAAAAGGTACCTTTCATATATATAGAGCATAAAGGATTAAAAAGGTTTTGTAAATTTTTAAAAAACTGCAATATATAATTATAATTTGAAATTCTATGAGTCAGGCAGGTAAAATTATATATGTAATTTATAGAATATTGTGTAAATAAATGATAAAATAAATGATAAAATAAATGATAAAATAAATTGCTGTTTTATAATGTATCAAATTAGTTTTTTTGGGGGCAACTAATGAATAAAGTAACTAAAAACATTGATAGCTATTATAAGCTTCTCTTTGAAAACAATCCTGTAATGCAGATCCTATCTAACCGGGACAGTTTGAAAATTATAGATGCGAATAAAGCTGCCAGGAATTTTTTCCAGGACATTGGTTATAGTTGTAACGGTGAAAGTATTGCTAAAATTATGCCAGAAGATACCATGCTTTTAATAACGAAGAATATAAAAAATTTAGCTATGGCTAAAAGTGAGAAAATTTCAATAAACCTTGAAAAAGGGAAAGAAAAATTCAACTTTTTGCTTGAGATAAGTATTATTTTTCCAGGACAAACTCCTGTTTTGCTATTTAGCTTTACTAATACCACCGATTACTTAAGCACAGCTGATAGCAAACTTGAGGCTATAGACAATAACTTGCCTGAATGTGTGCATAATACTACTTTTATATTCCAGGTGGACAAAATAGGCAGGATTATTATATTTAAAAGGTATGGGATTGATAAAATCGATTTAACTGACAGGCTTGTAACAGGCTCTTCAATTTTTGAAGTTTGCAACAATTACTCTGATTTCATACACTTTGTTGAGAGGTCGCTCAGTGGTGAAAACATTCGTTCATCCGTAGAGCTAAGCGGTATTGCATTTGAAATAATAATCACTCCTTTAAAAGATGATGATGGGTATATCATTGGAGCAGTTGGCTATGTAATTGATATTACAGACAGAAAGACGATTGAGCAGGCACTAGAGCTAAGCCAAGCGAAATATAGAACACTTATTGAGAATACTTCAGATATCATGTTTTCATATGATGCCAAGGGAGTATTTACATATATGAGTAATTCTGTAACTAGATTTGGTTATCAAGTGAACGAGATTATCGGGAAAAATGTTATGGATTTTATTTATGAAGAAGACAGGGAATATGTTTATAAAGAAATAAGCAACTCGCTGTCTGGATTAGAAGGTCAAGTGCCAAGGATCTTCAGGATAAAATTAAAAGACAATTCATATATAGTAGTTGAGGAAATTGGAGAAAGCATTCTAGACGAATTGGGTAAGGTGGTCATGATTACTGGAATTTTAAGAGATATTTCTGACCGGAAGAAGAATTTGGAGTTGACCCAAAAAATTGAGCAAAACAATTTATTATTGAGAGAGGCAAAAGAGTATGACAAACTGAAGACGGAATTTTTCGCAAATATATCCCATGAATTCAAAACTCCACTTAGTGTTATTATGGCCACACTTCAGCTTTTTAAGCTCATCTCCCAAAAGAGTTGTAATAATTGTGAGCAAACGGAAAAGTTTGATGGCTACTTTTATACAATAAAACAAAACTGCTACAGGTTAACTCGATTGGTTAATAATTTAATAGATATAACTAGAATAGACTCGGATTTTTATGTTATCAGCCTCCAAAACCATAACATTGTAAAAATTATTGAAAATATAGTATTATCAATATCTGAATTTGTTGAAAATAAAGGCCTTACAATAGAGCTGATAAAAGAAGATGATGTCATAATAACAGCTTGTGACCCTGATAAGGTCGAAAGAATTATGCTGAATTTAATATCCAATGCCATCAAGTTCAGCTTAGAGGGAGGAAAAATTACAATTGAAATTAAGCGGGTTGACAATGATATACAAGTATCAGTTATTGACACCGGTATAGGCATACCACCTGATAAGCTCAATATAATCTTTGAACGATTCAGACAAATTGATAAGTCTCTTACAAGAAATAGTGAGGGAAGCGGAATTGGACTTTCGCTTGTTAAAAGTCTGGTAGAAATGCATGAGGGAAAAATATGTGTTGAGAGTAAGTATGGATGCGGCAGTAAATTTATTATTAACTTGCCTCAAAGGTATGTAAACAACAAGGAAATTCATGAGAATAACTATGATCAAAAGAGAGAAGTTCAAATTGAAAAAATCCATATAGAGTTTTCTGATATCTACATGAAATAGACGTAAATAAGCCCTATAAAAACAAGGCTTATATATTGTCATGCATTTTCTGTTTTTGAAACGGTTGGTTGTATATGTATAAGAAATTATGATGTACACTACACCATAATTTCTCATACAACAATCAAGTTTGAAAAATTATTTCATGACTTTGTCGTCTACCTTTTAGAACGTCTGTAGCCGGCCTCTTGAGCCTCTGCTTCCGTGTCAAAGTATTCTTCTGCGATTGTCTTATCATAGAATGCTCCTCCAGGTACATGATATATTTTCTCGCCGCTTGAGCTGATATTGCCCTTAATTTTACCTTTTATCTGATTGGCAGCAGGCGGTTTTGTAGAGGTGGGTTTTTTAGTTTCAGTAGGCTTTTTAGTAGGAGAGGGCTTTAAAGTAGGCTTTGCAACAGGTGTTTTATTAGTGCTCTCAAGTGACCAAAGACCTATGCCTGCTTCCCTTGCTTCTTTGGCGAATCTCATGAAATATTCTGAATACTTTACATCTGGAGGATAAGTAGAGGCCTGAGCATACCCCTTTAGGACCAATATGGCATTAAACATTTTCGAACGTATGCTTGTCTCATTAATTGTCCCGGCGTCTTCCAGCCAAACAATCCTTAGAAGTCTTCCGTACCTGTCTCTATCGCTTACATCTTTTTCTAAATATATAGTTTTACCAGCAAGCGACTTTTTTGTAAATTCAGAGGCTTCACTTCCATAGGGCTCGTGGCGGGTAGTACTTTCCGGGGTATTAACTCCAATAAGCCTTACCTTTTCTGTATTGCCATTTGAAAGGCTTACTTCAAGGGTATCTCCATCAACTATTCTAACAACTTTAACTGATTCAAAAGATGTTTTTTTGGTCTGATTATCTGGCTGCAGTGTTGGTGCTGTCGGGCTACCGGGATTTGCAGGATGCTTTTGTGAATATTCATCAATTATGTTTTCATTCTGTGATATATTATTTTGGGTGTTTTTATTGTTTGAAGGAATTATTGCAAATAAAAATATAGAGGAAAATACAAATGTAAGTATTAGGCGTGCAGTCCTGGTGTACCTCTTGTTTTTCCACAATAAATATGCTCCTAAAGGAGCAAATAATATAAGCATAGCCCACATAAACCAGGATTTATTGTAAAACCTGACCTGATTATTACTCATTTTAATGTAAAACCTCCCATGAAAAATCTTTTTCGTAACATATTTAATATTAAAAGTGATAAATCAATTACATTTGTCTGTCGCAAATCTATTAAAATCAGTTAATCTTGCTATTTGTCTATCACAAAATAACGTTAAACCGTTCGTTATTTTGCTCTGCCAAATGCAAGATTAATACTGATTTTAATTATGTTAAACCGT
>JAEYYB010000146.1 GCA_023430975.1 Bacillota bacterium
AATTCACGGGCTTTATAGCTCCAGTAAAACTCGTTCTCTTGCTTTTGCCTTATAATATATTTACCAACTTTTTCAGCTATGTTTCATCCATTGTTGGTGCCATTATTGGCATGTAGGTCTAATTCTATTTGTTCTATCAGGTTTGCCAATTATTCCACTTATGCCAGCTATACTTATACCATCGATATGCTTAACTTCTTTATCAAAATAATGTATACTATCTTTCTTTTTAAATTCCTCAAATTCCTTTATTTCTCCAAAAGAATCATGATTACCTGAAATTCCTGCAACCCATCTAAAGTTCTTATTAAAATGATTCCATATTTCTGTTACATTTCCAAGTCCGCCCCTTTTGCTAAGGGTTGCATATAAATCGCCACATAAAATAATTCCTACATTCCTAGGCTGTAAATCCAATTCGACCTCAATAAACAAAGGCAAATAATCTGCAAGGATATCACCAAGTAGAACTTCGATACCATCTTTTTCAACAATACCCTGCAAGTCTGATGTTACAACCAGTGCGTCGATATATTTGGGTAAGCCTGATACCGCTCCTATTAGAATTGGCAGCTTTGCAACTGTTATTTTATCTCCGGATACTATAGTTTTATAATATATATTTTCAATAGCATCCAGATTAAGTTTTTCTATTCTCATTAATATTCTCCATCATTTGTTCTACATAAACCCTGTAAATTTTTCTCCATATAAACAGTAATTCCTTTGGGCGTAAGTAATTCCATCATATAAGACATTTTTTCAGTTAACTTTTTAATAGATTCTTTGTTGAATCATACCATATCTGCAGAAAATCAAAACCTTTATTTTTACAGAATTCAACCTCATGAATATATTTATTAAACCATCGTACATTTCTTCCTAAGCTAATCATAGTTGGTCTCCTTTAATAAGCACCTGTTTACTCATCATCGAAATTCTCAATATACCGATATTTTTGAAGTCCAGCAGTTTCAAATTCGTCTTTCCCAAATTCACATGTCACACCTAGCATTTTTAAAGCTTCGTTTATTGGTCCTTTAAACAAATCATAATCTCTAAACAAAATCTGTTTTCCGTCTTTCCACACAACAGACCCTTGTTTGCCGATCCCACCAAAGTAATCAGCTTCAATATAAGAAATCTCACCAGATAAAGATACATCCTTTAAATAATTATATAGATTTTCATTTAAATATGTAAACTTACCTACATCAGAACAGTCTTCGAACTTATTAATTTCATCAAAAAGTGCATCCGTTACTGGTATCATATCGATGCCTTTATTGAGCTTAATAAGTTTTGCAGAAGAATGAGTGGTACGTATTAATTTTAAAACACTTTCTTTCCCAAGAATTGCACGAATCCTATAACCCATGAGCTCACACTCCATTTTCCTCAAGACTCTAATTAGCCTGAACTGCTAAATTTCGCTTTATCTGGCCTCTTATTTTATATGGAATACCCATCTGTTTAAGCAATCGCAAATTTGATATAACGTCCATATAATCAAAGTCAATTTTCATTATACAATATAGAGGGTTTTGCCATTTTCTACGTGAAAAATAAACTACTTGTTCCTTGCTTTTCTCTATTCTTAGCATATAACAATCCTTTTCATCAATTATCCAAAAATCAAACTCCTGCCCGTAATCTATTATATTTGGTATTTGATGAATCTGGAAAATATAAATTCCATCTATACATACTGCATTCTTCATGAATACCTTAAAGTGTCTTCTTCTTTTTTTCTTAATCTTGCATATAGGCTCATTATTTTCTCCTTAAATAACAATAGCTATAGTATATTTTGGTTTTATGGAAAATAGTGGGCGAATAAAAATACGTATTTTATTTAGTGCGCACACTATATATCATTGATATGATTTCAATTTTCCAAATGTCTGCCTTATGTTGTATAGCCAATCTCCTTTAATTCCCTGTCTACCAAATCGAAATTTCTACCGGGATTAATCATTTCAACAATTTCTTTAGTTACGGTCTGGTGTTCATATATTTTTTTAACGTAATCTATTTGAATTCTTTCTCCTGCTTCCTCATAGTAAGCCTTAGCCCATTCAAGCCAAGAGTCTGCATCTTCGAATATGTATCCTAGTAGAAAATATTCACCATCATCACCGTCATCATAATCTTCTGGAACAACAACTTTACCTTTATTCCAGGTCAAATCGTTTCGGCTTTTCCAAATACAAAAGGTTACATCATGTATTTCAATACTTTCATCCAAAAGCTTTATCAATTCAGTCGGAACAGAATCATAAATTCCTTTTGCAATTTCTTCTGCATCATTAGCATATGGGGATAATATTGATTCATGATCAAAACCTTTTATTATTGCTCCTTCATCTGAGAATAGAAAATAAACATGATCTCCTGCTCCGTTATCGATTTTTACCATATCTACACCGTCAAAAAAGTTTTTATAAAAATTAGTTAGTCTCAGCCATCGATTTTCTTCTTCATTCAGAATGATATCTAGTATTGCTTGAGACGCTAATAAATCTTTGATTTTATGGATTTCAGGTAAATTTTTATAACAGGACTTTTCCATGAAATTTTTCTCCCTCTGAAAAATTGAAATTTACATTATAACTTAACTTTATTTTTTATATTTTTGTTTTTTTGCCTAAAATTTGCTTCCATTAGAACCTTTGATTTTTTATAGAAACTTGATGGAACATAAATTTCAAATCCTAAGGCAGTTTTTCCATTGTAAATATCATCAATATCATAAGGCCTAAGGCACCTGATATAGCTAGGAATAGAATGAAAATTAAGAATATGATAAATTTTATCGGCTTCAAGCGGGTTTTTTATCCATATAAGAAGTACTTCAGAATCTGCATCTTCTATCTTAATGAAACTGCCGACATCATACTTTTTTTCCACACATTCATTACATCTTAGCAGGTTTTGTAATCTTTTGATCTCTTCATAAAGTCTCTGAGAATATATTATATTGGCAAAATATGCATCTGAGTTATACTTGTCGATATACTCAACTAAAATTGGAGAAATGAATGCATAGCCAAGCTTACTTAATTCATAAAGAATACGGACTCCATCGCGAAGTCTTACTTTACCAACAAATATCTGATTAATAAGCCACTTTACTTCAATTTTTTGATAATTCTCAATACAATATTTTTTTAATGTTTCTTTTAAAAAGGCATCGATTTTGCACTTTTCATACTCTTTTATATAAGAAAAATCTAAATAATCAAAGAACCCATCACTACCTAATATTTTTTCTGTGCAACCACTATGGTATATCCACTCGGAGAATTTGTCTAAATCTACCATGTCATGGATGTATCTAAAATAAAGGTCAAACCATTTGTCTTCCATACTCCACCATTTCCAATCTCCAATGACGTTTATATAAAAACTATATTTCAACCAATATTAATAAATGTATTTGCTCTTTAAGTAATTTTATCAATGAACTTTCATTTATTCTATCACTTTTTAACCCAATATGCAATGAATCAGGCTCTGTCAAATTCAAAATTTTCAAAAAGCTGACTTCATAAAAATTTGCAAAATAAGGGTAAATGAAGTTGTAAAAAAAATTGCAAAAATTAATTTCATTCACAAGTTTAAATTGGCATCACAATTTGATATAATTGCAAATGGTAATAAAATAAGAATAATGGAATTATCTTTTTTTAGAAGGGATTCACAATGAATAATATTAGTTCGGAAAATATAATAGAGATAAAAGGCATCAAAAAGTGCTTTGATGACTTTGTTGCTGTTGAAGATTTCAATCTTGAAGTGAAAAAGGGAGAGTTTGTAACATTTTTGGGTCCTTCTGGGTGTGGCAAAACAACAATGCTGCGAATGATAGCGGGATTTGAACTGCCAACAGAAGGTCATATTCTTTTAAATGGGAAGGACATAAGTAGCCTACCTCCTAACAAAAGACCTATAAATACAGTGTTTCAGCGATATGCGTTGTTCCCCCATCTGAATGTTTTTGAGAATATTGCATTTGGTTTAAAAATGAAAATTGTAGATGTAACATATAAAAATAAAAACGGAGATACAATTATTCGAAAAGAAAAATTATCTCGTAAGGTAATAAGGGAGAAAGTGAAACATGCACTGGAAATAGTAGATTTGGAAGGTTTTGAAAAGCGAGATATTTCTACTCTTTCCGGTGGGCAGCAGCAGAGAATCGCTATTGCAAGAGCCATTGTAAATGAGCCGGAAATTTTGTTGTTGGATGAACCTCTTGGTGCTTTGGATTTAAAAATGCGTAAAGAAATGCAACTGGAACTAAAATCCATGCACGAAAAACTCGGCATTACTTTTATCTATGTAACTCATGATCAGGAAGAAGCACTTACGATGTCTGACAAGGTAGTAGTTATGTCCGATGGTATGATTCAGCAAGTTGGAACACCGGAAGCAATTTATAATGAACCGAATAATGTGTTTGTAGCGGATTTTATCGGGGAAAGCAATATCTTTGATGGAAAAATGTACGGAAATAAGACGGTTCATTTTTGTGGTGCTGAGTTTACATGTATGGATGATTTACCTGTAGGCTCGGATGTTGATGTTGTTGTAAGACCTGAGGACATAGAGATGACAACTATGGAGAAGGGACAGATTAAAGGGACGGTAACATCTGTTATTTTCAAGGGAATGCATTATGAGATTGCCGTTCAATCAGGGGACAATGAAATTTTGATAAAAAGCACCAAAATTGCCGTTATAGGGGAATTGATCGGACTAAATATCCAACCGGACGGAATTCATGTCATTCATTCGGAAACCAATGTTAATGTTTATGAAGGGGTCATTACGGCAATTGATAAAGTTACTTTTGCAGATGGGGAATTTGATTGTAATATTACGAAATTATTTCCAGGTGCGAAGATTGAAAATAATCATTTAGTAGATGAAGATGGAAATAAGATCAATGTGAATGGAACTAAAGTGACGGTTAAGGTTTCTGTAACTGCACCTTCAATGAGTGATGATATTGATGCTGGTGGAACAAAGGGACATATTATATCTCTTATTTATAAAGGTGATCATTATAGTTACATAGCTCGTACAAAAAGTGGAGAAGATATTCATTTGCAGGATCAAAGCTTGTGGAATGAGAATGATTATGTCAGTATCATTATTCCTAAAGATAGTATTGAGTTGTCATTGAAGGCAGAGGAGGTGTGGTGAATATGAAAATTCATTTTTCACGTAAACAACTTTGCATTCCTTATGCAGTATTTCTGGCATGTTTTGTAATTGCTCCTCTTATTGTTATAGTTTATTATGCCTTTACAAACGGAGAAGGCAGATTTACAATGTCAAATTTAGCAGACTTTTTCACTAATAAAAATACAATTGGAACACTTTTTTACAGTGCTCTAATTTCAGTTACAACAACATGCATATGTCTTCTGATTGCATATCCTGTAGCGTACATACTTGCACGAAGTAAAATGAAGAAAAAAGCTGTATTACTGGCCATATTTATAGTTCCCATGTGGATTAATTTTACATTGAGAATATTAGCGTTAAAGGAAGTTCTCACCATGCTGGAAGGGAACCTTGCGTTTCATCCGTTTTTAAATACAATAATAGGAATGACATATGATTTTTTACCTTTTATGATACTACCCTTGTACACAACTTTAATAAAACTTGACAATTCTCTTTTGGAAGCTGCATATGATCTTGGTGCGAATAAAATTGCTGCATTTTTTAAAATCACACTTCCTCTGTCTATTCCTGGAATTGTAAGCGGAGTAATGATGGTGTTCCTACCGGCAATGACCAATTACGTAATTCTAGACATGTTGAACAACAGCACGTTTAACATGGGAAGTTTGATTGGAAGCTATTTCAATGCGTACGACTGGAATAGCGGAGCTATGATATCCATCGTGTTACTGATGATAATTTTTGTCATAACCTGGGCGACTAAAGGTTTTGCTGAAAAGGAACCGGATAGAGAGGTAACGCTATGATAAAGAAAATATTTAGTTCTGCTTGGCTTGGCATTGTTTTGCTATTTATCTATTTTCCCATATTATTACTTGTAGTTTACAGCTTTTTGGATACTCCTACAATTGGGGCATCAGGTAATTTTTCTATTCAAAATTATGTGAGGCTTTTTACTACACCAGAGCTAATTGAGATGATTTGGGAAACAATGTCACTGGCTTTGAAATGTGCTGTTATTTCTACAATTTTAGGAACGATGGGAGCCATCGGCAGTTTTTATTCAAAAAAAATGATGAAAGGCTTTGTGGTCGCATCCAATCAGCTTCCTATTGTGAATGCGGATGTAGTAACCGGATTTTCTATCTGTGTATTACTGATTGTTGTTTTTGGTATGGACAAGGATACATCAATTCCTTTACTCATAGGTCATGTTGTTTTGGCTACTCCATTTGTTTATCTTTCTGTTATACCTAAATTGAAGCAAATGGATCATTCTTTATATGAAGCAGCACTGGATTTGGGTGCAAGTGCCACAAAGGCCCTTAGAAAAATTGTGATTCCACAGATTATTCCTGGGATTGTTTCAGGTTTTCTATTGGCTGTAACACTTTCTTTGGATGATTATTTCATTACTACATATACAAAGCCTGCAACATTTAATACTATCAGTACTTATGTGGTTAATGCTACAAAAGGCTCCCAGACAGATATAAAAACTGCACTTTGGGCACTATCTACATTGATATTTGTAGTCATACTTATAGCAGTACTGATTGGTAATTTTACTATCAATAGAAAGGCTGTTGAGAAGGGTGGTAGAAATGAAATCTAATAGAAAAATATGGGGACATTCTGCACTTCTCATATTATTAATATCATTGACAGTATTATTATCCGGAATGACACAAGTATCAATAGTGAATGCGGAAAGTAGCGATACTATTGTTCTGAAAGTAGGCAATTGGGAAGAATACATTGATCAAGGCGGCTGGGAAAGTGACGAAAACATAGACCTGGAAAATGAGACCATTACCAGTGAAAATGGGATGATTTCGGATTTCGAGGATTGGTATTATGAAACCTATAAAAAACGTGTGAAAGTCGAATACTCCACTTTTGGTACCAATGAGGATTTATACAGCAAGCTTATTTTAGGAGAAACCTATGATCTTGTATGTCCCTCTGAATATATGTTTTCAAAGTTGATGAAAGAAGACATGCTTCAGCCTCTGTCAGGGGATTTTTTCGATTTATCAAATGAGTATAATTATTACTCTAAAGGAGTATCTCCTTATATTAAAGGTATTTTTGACAGAAATAAAATGGACGAAAAAACCTGGAGTTCCTATGCCGCCGGATATATGTGGGGAACCATTGGGATAGTTTATAATCCTAAAAAGGTAAGCGAAGAAGATGCATCAACATGGTCCATTCTTGCAAATCCTAAATATGCAAAACGAGTAACTATAAAAGACAGTGCGAGAGAATCCTATTTCCCTACTCTTGCCGTTTTAAATAAAAAATTATTGCTAAGTGATGAGTTTAAAAGCAGTGTGGATTATTCGGAGAACTTAAAAAAGGTTCTAAATGATACCAGTCCCCAAACTATTGCAAAAGCACAAGAACTATTACGGGAAATCAAACAAAATGTATATTCTTTTGAAACTGACAGCGGTAAATCAGATATGATTACAGGAAAAATTGTTGCTAATCTACAGTGGTCAGGGGACGCAGCGTATGCAATGGATGAAGCAGAAGATGATGGTTATTACCTGAATTATTCCGTTCCGGAAGAATGTACAAACCTATGGCTTGATGGGTGGGTAATGCTGAAGTCAGGATTAAAGGGCGATTCCAATAAGCAGAAAGCGGCAGAAGCATTTATAAATTTCATATCAAGACCGGATAATGTAATTAGAAATATGAACTATATCGGCTATACTTCCAGTATTTCTGGTGGAGATAACTCCTTGATTTATGAATTTGTCAAATGGAAATTTGAAGCGGAAGATGAAAAAGACACAGTAGAATACCCATTGGGCTATTTCTTTAGTGGTGATAATAATGATCAAAAATATGTACTTACGGCATCAACTGATCAGGTCAAGCGGCAACTGTTTGCCCAATATCCGCCTAAAGATGTTATTGACCGGAGTGCAGTAATGGGGTATTTTCCGGATGATATTAATGAGAAACTGAATCAAATGTGGATTAATGTAAGGTGTTTTAATTTTGATCAGGTACCGAAGGCCACCTGGCTAAAAGTACTTGCTGTCATTTCTATGGTTTTAATTCTGATTTTTGCTTTTATTTATCGGGATAGAATATTCAGGAAACCTATAAAATCCGGATATTTTAGGGTCGATTGACTATATGAAAATTACGATATTGTATAAACAGCATCTTTATATTTGAAGGTGCTTTTTTCTTTTTCTTTTACATTTATTTATATAAGATTTTTATAATGGTTAAGAAATTATGGTGTCAAAAAGATTGAAATACGTACATGGACTGAGCTGCATACAACATAATTTTTTACGACACAATCAAAGTTTAAAAAATTTCTTTGGGATTTTTTAAATTCGGTGAGATTTGAAAAAATTGTGATATATAATCGGAATGTAATTGAGTATAAGCATTAACAAAACATGATAAAAGGAGGGGAGATGCTAAAAATCGTATTTATCTGTATGCAGTAATAAAACAGTAATTTAACAAAAATTATGAGGAGGTTATTTATGAAAAAGCAAAAGAAAATCTCTGTACTTGTATCTATTTTCTTTCTTATTCAATGTATAAGTTCAGTGTTGTTTGTATCAACTTCTTATGCAGCTACCACAACATATGAAGCAGAAAAAGCTTTACTTGCACGTGGTGCAGAAATCGTCAATGGGACATATGTGGGTAACCTTGGAAGCAATTATTTAGACTCAGGCACAATGACCCTGCAAATCAGTGCACCGAGTGCTGGAGTTTATAATTTTGATATTCGTTATTGTTCTGGTAACGACAGAAACTTATGGATTAGTGTAAATAATAATATAGGCTATAATGCAGGCAACTTTAACTCAGGCTCTTGGAGTACCTGGGCTACAAAGACATGCAGTGTTTATTTACCGGCTGGAACCAATAAAGTAGTATTTTATAATGATAAAGGGTATGCTCCTAATATAGACAAGATAACAGTAAGTACAGGACAAGTAAACACTGACACTCCTACAGTTCCAACCCATGTAGCAGCAAGCTATTCCGGTAATGGTGTAGTTGTAAACTGGTTTGATTCTACAGTAAGTGTATTAAATGCTCCTATTACCTATTCTATTTATAGAAACGATACACTTATAGGAACTACAAATTACACTACTTTTTCACAAAAGAATGTTTCGTCAGGAGTATATACTTATAAAATAACTGCCAAATGTACTTTAAACAATAAGACCTCTGCTCAAAGCTCTCCTGCTGGTGTTATTGTAACTGGAACCCCAGTTTTAAAGAATGCGGATTTTGAACTAAATAATAATGATTGGACTAAAAAGCTTGGAAGTTCTGGCACTTCAAATATTCAATTCGAATCTGGAAAAGGCATAAATGGTTCAAATTGTATCAGTATATCCTCAACAAAACCGGATCATACGTCTTTAGTACAGACAGTTACTTTACAACCCAATAAACCATATATTCTGTATGCCAGTGTAAAAGCAGAAAACATAAATGTATTTGAAAATAAAAACGTCGGTCCAACCATCAGTATTTATAATACATGGACACGTGCCGATTCATCTACCATAATCGACAACTATGATTGGAAGCAAATTGTTTTGAATTTCCAATCCCCTGCCGATGGTGTGGTACAAATAGCATGCAACCTTGGATACTTTTATAACACTTCTACCGGAAAAGCATACTTCGATAATATAGTATTAGCTCTTGACAACAGCATTGAAAGAAAAGACGGCAGCAATGTGTATCTTAATCTTGAGAAAACAGATATAACTGAAAATATAATTAGCAGTAATAATTATTCAAAATGGGTAAATCGCCTTGACTCAGTATACACGAAATATAATGAACTTGTGGGGGGAGTCCCATTTAACGGCAATAAAATTGGTATACAGTCAGTTCATCAAGAGCCAGGAGGATGGGCAGTATCAGGCAACCCAATTTTATGGGGACAGGGTAATGTAAAAAGCGAATTACAGAACATCAATAATAATGATACATGGTCATTTGGGATTTTACATGAAATAGGTCATAATTTCGATATAACATATGCCGGTGCTAATAAGGATAACTGTGGTTGGAATTTTGATGCAGAATTCTGGGCAAATACAAAAATGTATTATGCTATAGAACAGTTAAATGGAAAGGTTAGTTTGGATTCACAAACATACGTAGGTTCTCAGCTAATGGATTTTTATAGATCTAAATACCTGCAGGGTATTGGTAATGCAAGCAAAAGAGAATATAATAATGACTCTCTAACTTTTTGTTTCATACGTATTAAGTCATTTATTGGCTCTTGGGAACCATTCAAGGCTACATTCAGGGAGTTTTTAACAAAAGGCTATAACCCGTCAACAAGAATCCAAAAATTCGATAAGTTCCTTGAGGTTCTTCAATCATACAATAAATCTTCTATTTCTGTTGAGAATACATTTGCTCCAGGAGAACTGAATTTCATACGCAATTATTTTATAAATAATCCATAATAGGAATAATAAGATAATATAATCAAGACTAAGCATTAATTACAGGAAAGACTGCTCAATATAATTACAGCAGCCTTTCCTGTGTTTATGAAGCAAAAATAATTTATGGAGATTGGCAACTTTGTGTAGGTAATTAGTAGCAGTAAAATCAAATTTATATTATAATTTATAAATCAACTAATTTTATTTTGAGGGTGATTTATATAGCTTCAATAAAAAACTACCAGGAAAACTATAAAAAAATATGTGGTTACATACGATCCTCTGCGATTTGTGATGCTGATTATAAAAATATACTTGAGGAATTTAGTAAACAAGACCTGAAATCTGCTGATATTAACGACGAAGATTTCTTACAGTGGCTGCATTTTAAAGCTGATATTCAGATTTTAAAGTACTATCATAAGAGTCGAAATGACAAAGACAAGGACAGGAAAAATAAAGTCAGGCAAAAAATAAGATCGACATACGAAAAAATTCATAATATTTATCCTCAAGCTTATAGAAAAGAAGATATTACCGGCTATTTTATACCCAGTGAATTGCCTTCTTATTTTAAGCTGAAGAAATTTTTCAAGCACTTTTCTGAAGCTGCATATCCTCACCAAACCATAACCTTTTGCTATAATTATCTTCTTGATGATTGGGATGCTGCAAAAATAGTCAGAGAGCTATCCAAGACCAGCCTTGATGATTGCCTTGACAGATTTATCAATAGTTATTCCCAGCAGAGCCAGCTTCCGGTTTTTTTAATAAACTTTTATCTTATAAGCATAAAAGAAGCACTGGGGAAGAGATTAAAAAATATTATTTCCTCAGCTGACAGAGTAACTCCTGAAAAGATGTCAAAGTATTTAAACTGGCTGACTGGCTGGACTCAAATAGAATTATATTATGTCAACAACAGTGTGCATGACGTTTCTGATTGGTGCAGTAAAGTAAGAACCAGAGCAATTAAAAATCTAATAGCTAACATTTAGTTTTTTAAGAAGGGATGTTTTTTAATGCATAAGGATTGCTGTCCGACAAATGATATGCTTATCGGGTATTTATCAAACAATTTAGAGCAGGATACCGTTGATAAAATCGAGGAACATATGGCAGATTGTGATTTGTGTGTTGACAAATACAGAAAAATGTCAGAAATAATGGACACACTTAACGATATCAAGTCATATAAGCATGATTTGAATACAACTGTATATTGTGATATAATTTTGTTTCCTGCCGCTGAGTCTGAGGAGATGAGAGGAATCTCCGAAATCATCAGTCAGAACAATAAATTTAAATTAAAATTAATACCGTTTCTAAATGACAACAGGTATATATTGGAAGTAGAGCTTTTGGATGCAAAAACAGACGGCATGCTTATAATAGAGAATAAGGATGGTATATTATTTAAATCAGAAATTATAAATGGTTTTGCATCAGAAGAGTTTAACTCCCAATTTGACTTTAGGGAGATTGTTATCACTTTAGAAAAGAATACATTATAAGTTTAGTTATAAACAATTTGGAGTGGTTATGAAAGTATATTCGTTATTTAATGACTATGGATTTGAACTGGTATCTTTGGAATTTCTACAACCTTCCAGTAATGGCACCAGCGTGGAAATAACATATCTGAGTAAGGTTCCTGATAATATTAGAAACTCTGTAGATAGAGGGGTCAAGGAAGCTTACTTTTTGCTGTCTAATAAAATAAAAGGTGTCCCGGATAAAATTGCTGTATGGTGCAGAGGACTGGAAAAGACTGTACATGGTAACAGTGCGGATTTAGCGTATGCAATTGAATTATTCTCACTGATGTTGCGAGCCGGACATATTAAGGCTGATTTCATCCCATCCATAGTATGTGCAACAGGTGTAATTAATAATATGGGAGAAATTACAGAAGTAAAAGGAATAAGAGAAAAGCTTATCTCTGCAGCAGGTATATGTAAATATAATGATAAATCCGTAATAATTATACCAAAAGCAAACTTTGAAACATACAGTAAACTTTTAGAAAATGATGAAGAATTTTCAAGCGTAATGGCAATAACAAATGCAAAGGTTATTCCCGTAGCTTTTTTAAGTGACGTTATTAAAGTGTTCAATATAAAATCAAAAGAAAATTCAGCAAAATTCAGCTATTTGCAGGTTATTACAGCTTCACTGATTATTACTGCTCTGGCACTTGGGTTCTTTTACTTAAAATCAAAAACGAACTCAAACACATCTGAAATGGCTCAAAAAAATGTGCCTACCAGTAGTGCTATCGTTCAAGAGCCTTTAGATACAATTCCACAATCAGCAATAACTCCTGCAAGTGTTCCAACCGGATCTCAAAATACCATGGTTATAAAAGAAGTCAATGAAACGCCCAAAATCACAGCCCCACAAGTAAAAAACCAAGAACCAACACATGTGCCAACCCAGGAACCAAAGGTTAAAGCTGAAAACAAAATATTAACCCCCCTAAAACCAAACATTGAAGATGAAAACAAAACAATAAAACCCAGTTACCAGCAAAAGTACAATAATAATTTTACAATAACAAAAACATATCCTTCTGCTGAGCAGAAAGATGTTTATACAAATGCTCCAATAATTAAAATATTTTTTCAAGGATCTGAACTGAAAAAAGGCCCCTCATTTGATAAGATCAGAGTGCAAGGGGATGGCATAAAGGTTCTTAATGTTGAATTAGATCAAAATTTGCAAGCTATACTTATAAACACATTAGGTAAGTACAACAACCGAGTGACCATCAGTATTCCTGAGGGAGCTTTGACTGATAATTCCGGAAAAACTAACCTTAGTTATTCATATAGTTTTATGCCGATAGAGGATCCCCGTTTATCATTTGAAAGTATATCGGATTATAATCTTAATGGGTGGGTTAAATATACATCTGACACCAGTACTTCTGCTTTTTCTATAGGCGAAAGCACTTCTGAAGTGCACAGCGGCCTCCACTCAGCTAAAATAACATCCACAGCTGAAACGGTCTCAAGCTACAGCTATTATTTTCAAAATTTGAAACCTAACTCAAACTATAGGATAAGCGGTTTTATTAAGACAAGGGAAGTGCAAGGTAAATCAGGAGCTGTGTTGGCAGTTACAACCGACAACGATACCATTACCAGCAATCCGGTAACAAATAATAGCAATTGGCGTCTAGTAACAGTGGAGCTGAATTCTGCAGATTCCAAAAAACTTGTTGTACAATGTATGCTTCAAGACTCAAAAGGAACTGCTTGGTTTGATGATATAAGCATAGAGGAAATCCCGTGATAAAAGATGTTCCTCCAAAGCTTATTTTATATATTAAAAGTGTTAATAATCTTTAATATTGTTTCCTTTCCCAAATCAAATCATGAAATGCTTTTATCAAATTAAAAAATTTTATTAATGAGTGTAAATACTTCCGCTCTCGTTATATTGTTATTGGGTCTAAGAGTTTTATCAGCATAACCTTTTATCCATCCTGATTCAATAGCCCTGTTGTAATAACCCATGGCCCACTTGGGTATGTCACTGCTGTCAATAAAATCACTACCCTTAGTATTTGATTCCTTAAGTTTGGCAGCTCTTAAAAGCATAACTAATGCTTCAGCTCTTGTAACATTATTTGTGCCTCTAAATGAATTATCCTCGTATCCACTAATAAAACCAAGTTCAAAGGCAGTTGCTACATAGTCTCGTGCCCACAAAGCATTTATATCATTAAAACAATCGGTTTTCTTTTCCTTGGGCACAGCCTTTAATACCTTAACAATAATTGTCACAATCTCATACCTGGTTATAGGCTTGTCCGGTCTTATGGTTGAATCCGAATACCCGGCTACTATTTTTCTGTCTATCAGACTCTGTATATCATTGAAAGCCCAGTGATCTTTTATATCGCTGATTTTCATAGTCCCTTCAGGTTTGGATACATCCACAATTTCTATCTTATTTTGTGGGAATTTATCAACAGAACCGCTTTTTCCACTTATTGCGTAACTCCCCTTGTTAATTGATGGCCCGCTTGTATTATTCCATTGATTTCCACATTCATCCTTATACCAGCTTGTACTTTTTCCATTATCAATAGCTAAATAAGGTGAATCACTTAATATATTCCTGTATATAACATTACCGGAAGAGTTGTTAAAAACCTCAATGCCGACATTGATATTATTTTCTATTATGTTTTCAGTTAATGTTGTATCTTTTCCCTTTAGATAAACACCATTTGAATTTAGACATATTTTATTGCCCTTAATAATTGCATCTGCTTCCGAATCGACAAGTATAGCTGCTTCCAGATTGTCATAAATGTAGTTGTTTTCAATAATCCATTTTTCTCCGCCGATAAATATTCCGGCACGTTTGTTGCCAAAAATCTGGCTCTTTAATACCTTAGTGCCCGTTGTTTTGGTAAGGCCCTTTACTCCAAATTCTTTGTTATCATGTATTTTACACGATTCAATAGTGTTATTGTCCTGTCCGTTGAAATCTCCCAGATCCACTCCAGTAGTATTATTATATATTTCACAATTTTTAATTGTGTTGTCTGACGATGAATCTGTCATATTAATTCCTTCGAATGAGTTATCTTTAATAATACAGTCAAAAATATGTATATTGTCTGAGTTTTCTATCTGAATACCTCTTACCCCTCCAATAAGCATTATCCCTGTAATATCTATATTATTGCAGTTTTTCAGAGTCAGAACAGGCCTCTGCCTGCCTGAAGCATCAATGCTTACCGGATCATTATTTTCTGCAATGATTTTAATGTTTTTGTTGCTAATTATTATATTTTCTTTGTATTCCCCTTTGGAAATCAAGATGGTACTACCAGGCAGAGCATTACTTACGATATCCTGTATTTTATTCTTACCCGGATAAATATGTATAATATCATTGACCAAATCAACTGAAGATGCCGCAACAATTGCAGAAGGTGATGGTTCTGATGTAGCGACAGGTGTGCTGGTAATAACTTCAATGCTGCTTGTAACGGCTATTGTCTCACTTTTATTAATTGGCAGCGTTGGTGTATCTGCGTTTGTCGTTGCCGGTGTATTAGCAAATGAATTCTTAGCAGTTGGTGTCGGTGTTAATGTGTTTGCCGGTGATTGTGTAGCAGTTGGTGTTGGTGTATCTTTAGGTGTTGCTGTATTTGTCGGTGTTGGTGTCACAAATGCATCTTCTGATATTATTTTAATGCTGCCGGGAACAAACTCTGGCTGTGGATCAATCATTACGTAATTAGAATCACCAAATTCGTCAATATGAATTCCGGCAAAATCTTCAATTCTATTATTTAATTCAATAGGATAGACTCCCTCTATCCCATTATTTATTTTAAATATCAGTTGAACAAGCTTTCCATCTCGAACGATAGCCATATTAGTAAACGAATTGATGTAATTTATAATCAAATTGCCATCATAATCGTTTACCGCAATGGAATCCCCTTTGTGATGTATATCCCCTTCCTGAAATCCCTTAAAAGAAAGACAGGTTGTATCATATTTTAATTTCAATATACCACAAGCAACCCCTATTTGAGGTACATTTTCAAAGTACACATTAACACTGACCTCAGCATCACTTTTATAGCAAACGGAGTTTGACACTGAGATAGTAAACTTATAATTAGTACGCGAAAATACAACAAAGCAATCCGAAATTGATAGTAAAAATATAAACACAATTAAAATAATACTTAATAACTTTTTCATTCAAATCACCATTATTATAATTTATTTTTGAAGGTAATTATATCATATTTTAATTAAATTAACCACTGATTTAATGGGCTCTTAATAACTATATAACTTTGGAAAGTTTTCAATATATAAAACCAGTAGAGGACTTTCAATTCCAAAACTGTATGAAAATAAAATTTTTGAAAATAGTTGATATTATTCCGATAAGGGAATAATATAATAAAGCGAGGTGATTTTTGTGGAGTATATTACAACAAAAGAAGCTGCTATAAAGTGGAATATTACTGATAGGCGAGTAAGGATACTGTGCTCTGAGGGTAAGATTGCAGGTGCAAGACAAGTAGGACGAACGTGGCTTATACCTTCAGATGCAAATAAGCCGATTGATGAAAGAATAGCAAGATATAAAAGGCAAACTATAATTAAAAAGAATATAAGTATTTTTGAACAAATAGATAAAAAGAAACAAATTCTAGATAGCCTCCGACCACTAACTGCAGGAGAGTTAGTAAGGTTGCGGGAAGAATTTTTGATTGAATTTACCTATAATTCTAATGCCATAGAGGGTAATACACTGACGCTGCAGGAAACTGCAATGGTGCTTGAGGGAATTACAATTGATAAAAAGCCACTTAAGGATCATTTTGAGGTTATTGGACATAAGGATGCTTTCTTATATATATTGCAATTAGTTCAAGAAAAGGTACCGCTTAGTGAGCGTGTTATCAAGGAAATTCATAGCTTGGTATTGATGAATAGGCCAGAGGATAGAGGGCGGTATCGTAGAATTCCTGTACGTATAATGGGTGCAAATTACGAACCACCTCAACCATATTTGGTACCAGTGCAAATGGAACAGCTTATTGAAAAGCATAATAATATGAAATCAACAATGCATGTGGTGGAAAGTGTTGCCGCTTTTCATTTGCTTTTTGAGGGTGTTCATCCATTTATCGACGGTAATGGCCGTACAGGAAGATTACTTATTAATCTTGAGCTTTTACAGCATGGATTTCCTGCTATTAATGTTAAATTCACTGACCGCAAAAGATATTATAGCTGCTTTAATAGCTTTTATGATACAGGAAATAGTCAAGAAATGACCAGCCTTATTTCAGAGTATGTAGAAGAAATGTTAGATAAATACTTAGAGATACTATGAGTTTTCAAAAAGCAAAGAAACTTCTGATGATATCATTAGGTTTGGTAATGGTAGGGAATAGATCATAATATCTATAGAGCTTTTTTGGAAGTCTATAAAAAACTGTGTTAGGTGTAAATATGTATAACTTTGGTAACTTTCTATTTGATGATTTTTTAATGTTACAAGGGACCCTTCCAATAATTATAAAAAAGACAGGGATACGGATTTATGATTTCAATTTTCGTGATTTTTTAGAATGTAGATCAATATTTGCTGAAGTTGAAATACCCGTTGTTTTAAGGATAGGGGCAGTTGCTGAGTATCATAAACTGTACGATACAATTAAGGAACAAGGCATTAATCTGATACATACTCCTGAAGAATTTAATCTGTGCACGCTGCTTCCAAGTTGGTATCCTTTAATAAAAGACCTGACACCTAAAAGCAGGTGGTATGATACTTTACCAACTGTTGAACAAGTAGAATCCGATATGGGTTGGCCAATATTTGTAAAGGGTGCACATCAAACAAACAGGCATAAAAAGGCACTTTCGATTATAAAGGGGCCTGATCAGTTTCAAGAGCTGCTTGAAATTTGGAGAGAAGATCCGATACTTCATTGGCAGCCTATGGTATGCAGGGAATATGTTAAACTTGAGCTTGTTGAGGATACAGTGCCTGATAGAATACAAAGCAGCTTGGAGTTTCGCGTTTTTCTTTGGAAGAACCACGTGGTTGGCGTGGGGAGATATTGGTGGGAAGGTATTCACTATGGAATTCCGGATGAAGAGATGGAAAAGGTTACATTGCTGGCAGTAACAGTAGCAAAACGTTTGAATGTCACTTTCCTTGTAGTAGACATTGCAAAGACAGAAGAAGGTAAATGGGTTGTTATTGAAGTCAATGATGCTCAAGAAAGCGGATATGCCGGAGTTTCTCCCATATACATGTGGCAAAAGATTATAGAAATGGAGCTTTTGTGATGAGCAAAGTAAAGGAAATAAAATTTAACGAAAGTACTAGATCATTTGCTGGGATAAGAGAATTGCATCAAAAAGTGTTTGATTTTGGATGGAGTGGGGGAAGTGGATATGAGGAGTTTCTAAAGAATCCAAATAGAGAAAGATTGGAGTATTAGTATTGGAGGTAAGATATGAAGCCATTTCAAGTTAACTGCAGCGAATTAATAGCTGATTTCAATATTCATGATGACAAAGAAGTTCGAAATATTCTTGCTTTTTTAGTTAAGGAATACGATGTTGAGCTTTATTTTGAAATTAAAGTATCATGGGAAAAGGAATTTTTCTTTAATGAAAATAGATGTTTTAAAATTGAATCAGATGATATACCCTTTAATGTTAGTATTAATAACGCCCCGCATTATGAATACTGGATTGCAAAGAGTGAGGATAAAGGCGATTTGGAAAGGATTGTTGAAAGTATTGAAAAACACCAAATCCAAAGGTATGATGAAAGTGAATTTGTTGCTTCCAGCTCCGTTGCCAGGAACTTAATAAATAGAATAATTACATTAACACCAGGCTATTCACAATGCAAAGATTTAATTGGGGCAATAAACTTTGATGAGGTCTTTGAACTCAATGTAAAAGTTGGAAGCGGTACATATGTAACTACACTTTGTTATGGTTCTAATGGATATGATGATGAATTAGGCTGGTATTTCAATGCAGAACACTATGATAGTTATACTTATCCGTTTTATGAATGGGCAGAAAGAAATTATAATGCGAAAATAAAACCATTTGATGGAGGAAGACTTGATGGTTATTTTGATTATAAAGAAAACCCTGAGAAAGAAAGACTGTGGAAAAAACTATGATACTATCTGTAACACCAACAAATAAATGCAATAAGGAAAACCGCTGTGTATATTGCTACTTATCTCAGAAGATAGGAGAAGCATCATTTAATCAATTATATCAAAAGATGTCTGAGCTGATTGAGATTCATAATCCAAGTATAGTTACTTTTGCCTATAATAGTGGATTTTCTATTGATTTATTCGGGAAATTACTTGAAAGGGCACATAGCCATGCTGAGGTATCTGTTACCTTGCAGCCAGATTGTATTATTTTTTTAGAGAATATCATCAAAAATATTGATTACATAGCTTTATCATTAAATACTTCTAACCTTAATGAAGAAGACATTAGAGCAATTACTGATGAGTTAAGAAGTAAGAAACTCACAAAAATTGGGATTAATTTTTTAATGAACGAGCTTCCAACGCTAAGGGATGTAATGGCTTTTTTCAAAAAGTACCAAGATTGTTTTGAACAGTTTCATTTTTTACTTCCTAAAAAATATTACATACCTTATGAACTAAAGGACGCCATTACTATAATAAAGGTTATGAAAATGATGTTCCCTCAAAAGGTTTTTGTTGATGAATGCCTGAAAACAATTATAACCAACACTCCATGCAGTCGAAATGGAAATTTGCTAAGTTTAAATGCAGATGCTTCGGTTACTATGTGTTCTTTTGCGGATAGTGGAGATAAAGAGATATTGGTGGAGAGATGTCCGTATCTGCTGATAGATATGGACCAGAAGGGATAGCATGAATAGGTTGAATTTTGAATTGTTTATGGATTTGCATAATCATACAATATGGTCAGATGGTGCTGACAAGCCGGAAGATATTATACTGAATGCTATTAACCATCAGGTAGAAGCAATTGGTATAACCGATCATTTTTGTAATGACTATAATCATTCATTAGGATTTGAGAAAATTAAGGTGTATTTAAATGAGCTAGCAGGCTTAAAAGCGAAATATTGTAATAAAATCAAAGTTTTTATTGGTGTTGAGATAGCTTATTCATTCTTGTTGAAGAATCACATGATATTACCATATGATGAGCTAAATCAACTGGATTACATTTTACTGGAGAATCTGGATTATATACCAGCAACTACAAATTTAGAAGATATTACTGCGTTACTAAATGAGTTTAGGTGTGTAAAGGGTTTGGCACATACTGACCTGTTGAAATTGTCTTATAAATATGATAAAAATGACAACTTACATTATATTCTGAATTTCATGAAGCAAAGTAATCTGTTTTGGGAGATTAACACTGACTCGACACATGATATTTTTCTAAATATTATTCATCCTGGGCGGAAAGATGAAAATCTTGCAGCATTATTAAATGGAATAGTTAAAAGAAAAATGCCTGTAACTGTTGGTTCAGATACTCATAGTCTTGATCAATATAATTATGGTAGATTGAAAGAGGCCAATGAACTAGCAAAGCTTCTTAATACAGGTGGCTAACAATATTTTGATTAACGGGTGGAATGATATGAAGGTAGCTTATACTTCTGATATACATGCTGATATTACATTAAATAATAAACGACTTATACCATATTTGGTTGAGCGAATTGAAGAGATAAATCCTGATGTTTTTGTAATAGCAGGTGATATTTCTAATTCACTTGAAAGTTTGGATAACACTTTAAGGCTCTTTAGTGAATTAAGCTGCCTCAAAGTTATGGTTCCGGGCAACCACGATGTGTGGGTAGAATCTAATAATTCCGTAAGAAAGGGAAAGGATAGCTTTTATAAATACAGGCAGGCAATTCCGCAAGTCTGTCAGAAGAATGGGTTTTCCTATCCAATAACTGATCCCCTCATTATTGATAAGACTGCAATTATCGGAAACATTGGCTGGTATGACTACACCTTGGCTGATGTCAGATTGGACGGCTTATATAATTTTACTGATTATGTCAAAGGCACATTTGAAGAAGGAACATGGAACGACACAAAGTATGCAGTCTGGCTAAAAGCACCGAATTCATCATACTGGAAGGATAGGCTTAAAACTTTAACCAATAATATGGTGTTTGAGATGTTATTTGGCGAGCTAAAAAATTCAGTTCAACATGTACCCAATTATATTGAAAAATTGTTGATAGTATTACATACAGCACCATTTAGAGAGTGTATAATTCCTAAAGATGAGGCTAGTCCTTTTGATGCTTATGAAGGAAGTACTAAAATAGGAGAATTCATTAAAAGTGTTTCAAAAAACATGGAGGTAAGTATCA
Organism: Bacillota bacterium; assembly: GCA_023430975.1. Lineage (GTDB taxonomy): Bacteria > Bacillota > Clostridia > Acetivibrionales > DSM-2933 > Pseudobacteroides. Next base: position 21,624 of record JAEYYB010000146.1, read on the forward strand.
TTTGCGGTCACAGACATAAAAAATTGTTTCTTGATATGGGTAATATCAAATTGTACAGATCTCCTGTAGGATACCTGGATGAATCACAAATAGACTACGAAAGAATTGCAAAAGAGGTTATTGGTGAGTTTCAATTATAATTGTTAATGGAGGGCTACGTTTAAATGATTGAGTCTAATAGTTTAATGCCGGATTTTGCAGACATACTCCTTGTCATCCCTGATAAGCCTGATATTGAACGTGATGCGGTTGCTAAAGTATGGGAAGAGCAGGGTGGTAAGGTCAAAAGGATTGGCCGTTTTTGGGAACCTCCGGAACTAGACAGGGAAAAAATCCGATTGTACGGAAACCATATATTCTGTATGATACTTGCACAAAAGCTTGACTTGAAGCTTATTTCACCACCTGATGATTTATTAGTACATGTATCCCAAGAATGGCTGAAAAGATATATCAGAATAAGCACTATCGCTGAAGCGGAGCAATTTGGGTATCCATGCTTTATTAAGCCTCTGGCCCCCAAAATATTTTCTGCAGGAAAATATAGCTCGTATGTTGAACTTCTTCAAGAATGTAAGCAGCTTGATTATAAAACACCAATTATATATTCGGATATTGTTGAGATTAGTTCGGAAGTACGCCTTTTCATACTGAATGGTGAGGTTTGCACCGCATCAGTTTATGAAGGCGAAGCAGATATTAATGATGCTAAATCCTTTATGAGTAGTTTTTTATCAAAGAATACTGAAAAGATTCCCACAGCATGCGTAATTGATATTGGTTATATTGTTGGACAAGGTTGGGCAGTTATTGAGGCAAATGCTGCATGGGGGGCAGGATTGAACGGCTGTGATCCTCTTGCTGCTGCCATGTGTATAGCTGAGGCAACAAGAGCATAGAAGCATATAAAACATAAGAAGGGAAGTGATCTGGTGCTTGATAGGGCTATTCGAATAGCATCTAAGGCACACGAGGGGCAAAAGGATAAAGCTGGACAGCCATATATACTTCATCCTCTTCGTGTAATGTTTAATGTGAAAAATGAAACTGAAATGATTTGTGCAATTTTGCATGATGTGATTGAGGACACCGACATTTCAATAGAGCATTTAAGGGAAGAGGGTTTTTCTGAAGCAGTTTTGGATGCAATAGATGCATTGACAAAACGTGATAATGAAAACTATGATGATTTTATTGATAGGGTTATTAAAAACAAAATTGCTTGTCAAGTCAAACTGGCTGATATGATGGATAATATGGATTTAACGCGTATCATAAATCCTTGCGAAGAAGACTATAAGAGGGTGGATAAATATAGGAAGGCTGCAGACAAGGTATTAGAAAGTATTAAGTTTGATGATAAGAATAAATAAAAATATTTTTTGTGAATTGTGAGGCAAGAAAAATGAAACTTTTTAGACCTGTAGGGATAAGGGAACTCAAGCTTATCAAAGATTCAGGAATGACCAAATTTCCGCCAAGACTTCCAGAACAACCGATCTTCTATCCTGTTTTGAATATTGAATATGCCCGTCAGATTGCATTGGAGTGAAATACTAAAAGTGCACCAGGATATGCTGGATTTGTTACAGAATTTGATATTGATGATGAATATGTATCAAGGTTTGAAGTCAGAACTGTAGGCTCATCGAAAAGACTTGATGGATGAATGGGATAAAAGGGAAGTTTGCATTTTTTAACTTATTTTCTAGTTTTAATCTACATGTTTATGCATTAAATTATCTGTTTATAGCATATTCATATTTAATTAATTAATGAAAATGAAGAGGCTAATGAAAGTAATGACTAAGGTTTTGTTCATACTGTTTTTGTTAAGACACGAAAATGCTATGGGTTAAGGGAAATATAGCTTTAGCCGATAATTTACATGATTGATCTTGAAAGTACTGCAATGAAAAATATTTGAAATATTGGAGTGAAATTCATTACCTCGCATGCTTTAAATGGTTGGAAATTACATACTGTATTTAATAGTGGATGTTTCAACAGTCACACCCGTTGGCCACTTATACTGATATTTCAATAGTTTTTTACACTATCTGATGAAGTTTCTATACACTCTATAGCAGTTTTAAAAGAAGATGGATCAGTTACCGCGTGAGGCAACAACGATTATGGGCAGTGTATCATTCCAACAGAATTAACAGATGTCAAATCTATTGCTATTTGTGGAGAAAGTACATTAGCCGAACTTTTAAAGAAAATTGAGTAGCTAAACAATTATAGGTAGAGTCAGTGTAAGTACATGAAGGACGGAAAGATAAGTCTACCATATGAGCAGTTCCTTGGGTTTGCAAAATATCTACACTGAGTTAAAAACTAAATGATTAGAGGGGTTAGATGCTATGGAACAAGATGTAATAGTGAGCAAAATAAATGAATTATTACATATAGGTACAAAAGCATTAGCAAAATGGTTAAGTAAAAGAATCTCCTTTGTTACCAAAAATTGGTGGGATGAAAATGTACTTAACAATTTGAGCTATTATCAAAGAGAGAGAGTTAAGTCGGAAAATTTATCTAATCTTGATGACCTTGATTTAGCAGCTCTTTTACGTATAGCAGATAAAAGCTGGTATGAAATGAGAAGTTTCTTTTACCTTCCACAAACTGAAAGAGAATGTATTCGCGAAATGTTTTCAGTAAGAAATAATTGGGCTCACTGTTCTGGGAACATCCCGGGGAAAGATATGATTGAACATGATCTAGATGTTATTGAGCGCTTTCTTACGCAGATGGAAGTTGAAAATTCGGTATTAAGGAAGATTGAATCTTTCAGAAGAGAGGTTTCAATAGACTATTATGATAGAAAAAATCTTGATATACAAAAACATATATATGGTGAAAGCAATAAATATGTTGAAGAAGAGATAATTAGCGAAAAATCGTTAGTTAGCTTGACCAGTGATCCAACATCCAGGGGCATAGTTATATCTATAGACGAAATGGATGGGAAAAAGAGATACAATGTTTTTATAAATGGATCTGTCCGTTTATTTTTTGAGAGTCAAATAATACTCGTTAAAGAAAATCCTCAACTCAATGTTGTTGATATTGAAGAATTACAAAAAGGACTAACTGCATATCAAATATTAAATCCGGCTGTTAATAATTTATATTCTTTAAATACTGCAAGAATTGATTTTGTTCCTTATCAATTCAGGCCGGCGTTAAAAATTATTAAAGCTGACTCACCGAGAATACTTATTGCGGATAGTGTTGGAGTCGGCAAAACCATTGAAGCCGGTTTGATTTTAAAGGAATTACAGGCACGAATGAATATTGAATCTGTTATGATTATTTGCCCTAAACCATTAATAGCGGAAAGAAAGTGGCAGCTTGAAATGAAACGCTTTGATGAAGAGTTTACTCAACTTGATGGCAGTGATTTTCGCAGATGCATTTCTGATACACATAGGGATGGAGTGTGGCCGGATAGAGATAGTAAGACAATTATTCCGTACTCGCTTTTAAATCAAGAAATATTGTATGGCATAACTAATACCCGTAATAGTAGAAGGCGAGAAAATGCGATTGGCCTTTTGGATTTGGATCCTGCACCACATTTTGATTTAATAATTGTCGATGAAGCACATCACATTCGAAACAGCAGTACTTATGGTTATGCAGCAGTCAAATATTTATGTGATCATGCAAGTGCAGTTGTATTCTTGACAGCAACGCCAATCCAGACAGGTGACGATGATTTATATACTCTGTTAAATGCATTAAGACCGGATGTTGTTATTGATAAAGAAACCTTCCTAATGATGAGTAGACCGAACCAGTTTATTAGTAAAGCTTCTCATGTTATTCGTGCCGGTAAGGAGAATTGGGTGAAAGAATCATTAAGCTTGCTGAAAGAAGCAGCAAATACGCAGTGGGGTCAGTCAGTGATAATGCATGATCCCCAATATCAACAGATTTTAAAAACATTGGAGCTGGGCAACATTTCAAGAGAGCAAAGAGTTAATGCTATTTCATCAGTTGAGGGGTTGCATAGCTTTTCTACAATGCTCAATAGGACTCGGCGAAATGATATTCAAGATTTCTGTATCCGACGATCACATACGGTTGAATCGCATTTTACACAAGAACAAAAGCTTCTTCATGACGAGCTGTTGAATTTTGAAGCTTTAGCTTTAACTGCCTTGCATGGAAACCAAAATGTTGCATTTATGATGAGTACTTTAAAAAGGCAAGCAGCCAGTTGTATTTTTGGATTGGCACCATTTGTTGGGGATATCATTAACCGTAGACTTAATCAAATTTGGGATGAACCGGATTATGATACAAATGACATTAAAATTGATGATTCAGCTATTTTGTTTAAACTTAAGGAACTTTCAAGAAAATTGCTAGAAATGTCAGAGGATCTTCCATCAGAAGACCCAAAGATTGATTCAATAATGTCAGCAATTAAAGAAAAACAAAAGGTTGAAAATAATAAAATTATTATTTTTAGTTCATTTAAATATACATTAGCATATATAAAAGAAAAATTAAAGTGTGCAGGGCTGAGGGTTGGACAAATAGATGGAAGCGTTAAAGACGAGGAAAGGGTTAAGCTTAGATCGCGTTTTGAAAAACAAAAGAATGATGAAAATGCTATTGATGTCTTACTGTTCACAGAAGTTGGTTGTGAGGGTTTGGATTATCAGTTTTGTAATATGATGATTAACTACGACTTGCCATGGAATCCCATGAGAATAGAGCAGCGTATTGGCCGTATTGACAGGCGTGGACAAAAAAGTGAAACTGTAAATATTTACAATATGATAACTGAAGATACTGTTGATGCAGATATATATTATCGCTGTTTGATGCGCATTGGTGTTTTCGAGGATAGTATTGGAGAATGCTCAGAAATACTTGGCGAGATAAGCAAAGAAATACAGAATATTGCCATGAATCCGGAATTAAGTGATAGAGAACGTAAAATCAAACTTGAACAGATGGTAGATAATGAAATTAGAAAGGTACAAGAGTTAAGAAAATTAGAAGAAGAAGAAAAAAACCTTTTTGGATTTGACCTATCGAGTCAGACAATGGCTCGTGAAGTGCAAGAAGCTGAGAATCCTTGGCTTTCACAAGTATCTATACAAAGAATGATAGAAGGATATTTACATAAACGACTTGGCTCTGGTACGTATATATTGGGAGAGGGAGAGCTTAAAACACTAAGGTTATCTGTTGATGCAAGAAATACAATTCTTGAAGATATGAGAGGTATAAAAACATCCCGTTCAGCATTATGGAGGACCTGGGAACTATATCTAAAGGGTAACAATGCAAATCATGCAATAACATTTGATTCTGAGTGTGCAGAAAAGAATAGGAATGCTTTATTTATAACAAATATGCATCCATTAGCAAAACAGGCAGCAGAATATTTAAAATTGGATATGCCGGTGTATGTTTCAGCAACGGTAAGTTCTGAAGACTATAAATCTGGTGAATATCCATTTCTGATATACTCTTGGGAGTATACAGGGTATAAACAACAGAGAAAGCCTATTGGAATTTGCATGGATGAAAAAATCAAATCAGATTTGATGGAGTTGCTTCAAAATGCTCAATCCACAAGCGTTGATTTTCAAAAGTATGATGCTTTGTGGAAAAAACTAGAGCCAATACACTATGAATTATGGGAAATTGCTAAAAATAAACATATACAGGAGGCAGAAGCATCTTACAGATATAAAACTGGTAGCTTAACAAATAGCTTTAAAAATCGCAAACGAATACTTGAAAGACAAATCTCAGAGGCTTTTGACGAAAATATAATTAGAATGCGTAAGGCAGAATTTCACAATGCAGAACGCAGATATCAGGAAAAAATGAGTGAACTTAGACAGTCTGTTGAAAAGGCTGATATTCATACTAATTTATTAATTAGTGGTATTCTAGTTGTAAAGGGGCGTTAATTATGAATGATTTAATTGATGTATATATTCGTTTCAATGATATCGACAATGGCGACCTTAGTGGCAACCAAAAAAAAGGGCTTTACAAAACACTATCTAGTGTGGAATCTCAGGATTTGTTGACAATAGATGAGCATAAACTTTATCTTGAACTTCTTCGGAAATTTCGAATGGCTTCTTTGGAAGATGCAGAACTGTTGGGGAAGAATTTCAGAAAGACAATTGAGTCCTTGTTAGCTGTAGGAGCGGACGGTGTATACTCTAATAGCTTACGTTTTATATATGAGCTAATTCAGAATGTTGATGATTGCGAATTTGTTGACCCGTGCAATTGTTCTCTTGATGTCATGTTTGATTTTACAAATGAAGGCCTGATAATTCTTTCATACAATGAAAAAGGCTTTACTCCAGAGAATGTATTTGCTATTACTGGAATTGCGGAAAAATCAAAAAATATCTATGCAAATAAAATCGAAATTGGTGAAAAGGGCATCGGGTTTAAATCAGTATTTGGAATTGCTGATAGTGTTCTTATTCAAAGTGGCAACTTTTCGTTTGAACTACATAAGGACAATTTTACAATACCTATCCCACAGTATGACAAATTTGAATTTGTAAATGGAACAAAGCTAACTCTTAGAATGGATGCAAGAAAGGCATATGATATATATCAGGAAATCATTAAATTATATGGACATAAATCAGTATTGTTAAATAAGAATCCAATATTATTTTTGAATAAGCTTACAAACATACGCTTTTTTATTGATAATAATAACAGGTATATACGGTTTTATGTTTCCCGAACAAATAGCCAACAGATTGAAAAAGTCCAATTTGAAGACGGTATAAAAGTGGCAGTGGATATTGAAAATATTAAAGATGGGCAAAGAATATCAATTCACAATGAAATTCTCTGTTATAGATATTCAATGCCCATTGTTTATAATGAAGAAGCATGTAAATCCCGCTATTCTGAGGATATATTGTTTTCTGAAAGACCACATAAATTAGTAGCAGTTATCCCATATGTAAATGAAATTAGCGAAAAGGAAAGAGAAGGTGCATTATACTCGTTTCTACCAACACAGATGAAAACAACCGTACCTATGGTTATACATATTCCGTACAAACTGGATGCCTCTAGAGAATATGTAGATTCACAGGGAAATAATAAATGGTTTAGCTACACGAATGAAATGCTTAGTGGCTTCCTTAAAGATATTTATAACAATCTTGCCATTACAACAAAAGAAGATATTGTTGAATACCTTCCAAAGAGTAATGCTTATTTCTTTGATGCTGATAATGAGAAAATTAACTGCTTGAAGATAGAGTCTTTAAGTGAAGCTATTTTGAAAAATGAAAAACTTTTTTTTACTGTTAACAGTACTTTTGAGTCAGCCAAAAATGTTGTGGCATTCGATTCAAGCGTAGATATCAAAGATGCAAAAAATGTATATAGGATGTTAGGGATTAAAGAGAACTTATTTGTACCAAAGAAAAAAAACAATATGGTGCAATTGGGTGTTGAAACCATAAAGGATGCAAATGTAAAATTATTTGATAAGGCATTAAAAAACCCAAGTTTAACAAAGGATGCATTAGTTTATTTAACAAATGTAGAGAAATTCGATTTCGAAAAACGCATTTCAGAGTTAAAAACACTAACTTTAAATTTAGATCAAATCAGAATTATTAGCGGCTACAAAGAAATATTTGAAGAATTTCAAAAGTCAAGTGTTGAAAAAATAAAAAAAGGAGATGAAGTGTTAATTATTTATTCTGGTCAGGTTGAGCAACTTGACGCAAATAACAAATCAATAATTGATGAAGTTTTTGAAGATCTGGTTTTAGATAAAAGATTATTAAAATATCTTGATAGTATTGGCAGGAAGTACAGCATAGCACCCGATGTTGAAGATGAGTTTTATTTTGCGTGTAAAGATATCCTTATTTTGTCGAAAAACGCACCACTAAGTTCATTTGCTTTGTTGACAGAAAAGTTTGATAAGAAGGGGACGTTTTCAGCAACGCTTAAAATGCGCCAAGCATCAGAGGATTTAAACAATGTTGCATGCAAAAATATGAGTAATTCTGAATATTTGAAATTTTTGTATAGAGTAAGAAAAAGCTTGGTCAATGCGTTTGGAAAAGAGGTTTATAATAACTATATTCAGATTATTAATAAAGCTGGTATTAATGAGAATAGGTTTGTCAATGAATTGTTACAGAATGCAGATGATTGCAGGTATTCAACTAGCGAAGAACCAAGGTTTACTTTTCAATACAAAGGAAATGAACTTACTACGTATTACAATGAAGTTGGTTTTTTAAAAGAAAATGTACGCTCTATAACTGCTATAGGAGAGTCAACTAAAAAACTTCTTTTGACTGGATATGGTCAACAGATTGGTGAAAAAGGAATAGGTTTTAAGTCTGTATTTGGTGTTGCTAAAAGTGTGTCAATTTTTAGTAATGGTTTTAATTTTAAATTAACAGCTAATAGACCAACTATACCAGAACCAGTCGAAATTTCAAATGCAAGTGAAGGTACCAAAATGGTTTTTGATTTGGAGAAATTATTACCAGATAATTTGTTTTCACAGGAAAGTACCATGTATCTTTGTGTATGTTTGCGGAAATTGAAAGCTCTTAAATTAGGTATATTTAATGTCTTTATAAATGATGATAATGATGGGAGAGTAATAACAGTTAATAGTAAAGAATACAGATTTAAAAAGTTTGTATATCCATTTGTGATTGATGATTTAGAGGCAATAGCAGAACGAGAAGAACAAAAACGAAAAATAGATAAAAATCAGGAAATATGTATTTACTATCCTGAAAATAAGCTGGATAAATTCTTACTTTATACTGGATTGCCAACAGAGATAGAAGTTAATATTCCTATTTTGGTTGATGCACCATTTGAAGCTACAACTTCAAGAGAAGATATAATACATAATAAATGGAACGATATTATACGAGATGAGTTTTATAAAGCATTAGTAATGTTTATTGATTTAATAAAAAAACAGGATCGAATAAATGTATTTCGGTATATTAAGGCCGATAATGTGTTTTTTTCATCTCAATACTTAAATGATAGTAGATTTGGTAAAAAAATTGCTAATGAAAAAATTATACCAATTTGGAATAATGATAAATTTGTTTCGCCTATAGAACACGTATGTAAGATATATCCAGATGTATGCCTTTATTTATTTAACAAAGGGGTTAATGTCCCATCAGAAGGATATATTGTTGATTGCTTTAAAAAGCATAACTTTGATAATTTATTAATCATATTAGGATGTAAAACTCCAGCTCTTGATGAAATTATGGCTATTATTGGTGCTGGTATAGAATTATATATGCACGATAATATGTTTAGAGAGCTTCTATATTCCTTCTTAATAAATGATAAAAATTACAGAATAACAATGAAAAGCACGCTTAACAGTTTAAAGATTATACCTGTAAAGTCTATCCAGGGTAATAGTGATTTTATTCAAAAGAGTGAAAACGTGATTTTCCTTTCGGCTGAACTTAATTCAACCGATGAATTCTATATATTAGACGAAGAGATTTTATCAGCAAGTGATTTTTATGAAATTTTTGGAGAGCCTTTGCAGAAAATGGATGATGCTCAAAGGCAATATTTGTATAAACAGAAAGTATTGCAAATGATTAAGAACCCAGAAAAACATTTGGCTGCTGAATGGCTACTCAATGAATTCCATACAAATAGAAAAATGCTTGATACTTGTAAATACGAATTAAAAGGACGAGTTTTTGACATTCCATTTAAAGTTATGAATGGAGAATTTGTGACAGGCTATAAATACATTGATTTAAAAAGGACAGGATTTTTTGGAGATGTATTGAGGAACATGGTAGTTGATACTAAATATGAGAATCTTGCAAAGTATTTTGATTGTGAAAATATTTACAATATTCATTATGATAATATTGACTGTGAAGTAGATGAAATAAGTGCTGATGATATTGAAGATTTTTGGAATAATGGATTTCTATATAGAAATGAAATTTTTAAGGGCTTCATTAATGACAGCAAAATATCTGAGGAACTCATTAAAAAATATGGACTTGCAATATATAGTATACCAGAGTCTATGTACAATGAAGAAAATGAATTTGGACAGGATTTTCCGACATGCAAAATTACTGATCCTGAGAGGTTGAGATTGAAAATATTAGAATACTGGGAAAAACCTAACAAATTTATTTATAAAACAAAAGAAATAAGTGAACGTGTAAGTAGTTTTGCGTATGATAAGGATACATATGCGAAAGCCATGTATTCGGGGAAATATTCAAGTGATAGCTATTTCTGCCAAATATGCAAAAAAAACACATCTAACCGGTATGTTGAAGTAAATGCAATTGAATTTGAACCTGAATATGCCTGGAATCAAATGCAGCTGTGTCTTTGTATAAAATGTAGTAAGGACTTTGAATCATCAAGATATAATAAGGACTTGAGAAGAGCGTTCTTATTAAGCCTAGCTTCTGTAGATATAAATCAACAAGAACCAATTGAAGTTGGTATAGGCGATGTAAAAATTAGTTTTACTGCTACACATTTAGCAGAAATACAAGAAATTTTAAAATTACAAAATATTAAGCATGAATAAAAAAGATGCGATTCAAAAAATAATGTACGTCTTAAAGTTTGGAATTTACTACCGGAAATGTAGAAATTCACCTTGCAAACACCAGATATAGTAGCAAATGAATTACCAATAAGTAATATAGATGATGATGGCTATAATGCAAATTATATCTTCTTGAAATATTTTGTGTGTTCATTGTGGTGGTATGATTCAAGCAAATGGTGAAGGCTTTTATGAAGGTGATAAGTTGATAATAAAAATGGATTAGATCAAATTAGGCAGGATACACTGTTTACAAGTAAAAGGAGGCAAAAGGTTGTTTAATAACAAAAGAATAGTTATATCATTTTTTATATTATTTTCAGTTATTATCATATTGTTTGATTGGCTAAAATGGGATATTAATTATTTCCTTGGCTCTCATTATTTTGGTCGGTATTTTCTTGACTTAATAGAACTATTATTTTTATTGTTTGCAAGTATATTTGCTCTAATATTTTTATTCAAAGTTTATAAATTATCTAAATTAAAGGCGGCTTTACCTTTAATATTACTAATAGCAATATTTATTTTTCAATTTTACATTCAATTTACTTTTTTTATGCAAAGTTTAATTACATAATATTAAAAAGACAGCGAGATGTGGTATCTCAATTGTTCATTGAGAATAGAATTTCTCAAATAGGAAGTGATAAATTTCTTTTACCTTACAAATATCGATTAACTTCAAAAACTGGATCTGTATATACTACTGATCAAAATAAATCAAATGAGATACGATTTTATTTAGCAAATTTCTTTAGGTGCTCAAGTATATTTTATGTTGAAGAAGCATCTATACTTCCAGAAGGCTATTCAAGATTGCAGATTGGCAGTGAGAAATTTATTAGGGTTGAAAAATTAGACGAGCATTGGTATTGGGTTTTATCAAAATAACTAAAAAATTTGTAATGATGCACCGTCCATGGATGTATTCTAGCTTCGATAGGCACGAACTTTTGTAGAACCTCGTATCTCTGCAGGGGATACGGGATCAGCCAAAAAGCTCAATGACAAAGGGGGAAACATATGGAATATCCGACTAGCTTAAAGCTCATTCATGAAGATAAATTTTCTGAAATTTTTTCTCACACTATTGAGGACATGAAAAGCTTGGAACTTACAAACAGGAATTTTCCCCCGCAATTACCAAGTATGCAGAAATGCGATTGCAGTTTGAAATGAAAAACAGCATTATACCAATTGATTGAAACATTTAGAAAATATCTTTGGCCTAACTCCTGCGGGACTAAAGAAAATTAAATAGTCAGGACTTGATGATAAAAAAACAAGTCTATTGGCAGAGGCATTAAAGAGTCTTGAATAAAAATAAAAGCGACCTTCATTTTCTGAAAGCCGCTTCTTTTCTCTAATCGGAGTGACCGGACTTGAACCGACGACCCCTTGCACCCCAAGCAAGTACTCTAGCCAAACTGAGCTACACCCCGACGACGCATTCTATTCTAACACAAAAAATAAATGTTGTAAATATGTGTTTTCTCTTTTAATAAATTCAGTATTAGAAAATTTATACTATTTATATATAAATTTCTGGAACAAAATCATTTTATATGCGTCAATATATAAAAACCATTCATGAATGAGATATAGTAATGGTTAAGAAATAATATCCGATTCTCATCGTCCAAAACCCCGTTAAATCGTCGGGATTTTGCCCTTGAGAATACGAATTTATTTCTAAGACATTACTTAACAAAGGGGGCATATCCATGTTTAAAAAATCCTTGTCAGTTTTTATGTTGTTAATGATTACAGTGTCAATATTAACCGGGTGTGGAAGCAGTAAGGAAAAGACAAATGAGGCACCTGTAGTAGGATCCTCTGAGTTTGGCTATAGTGATTCAAAAGATAGGGTATCACGTAACAGTTCCGTTGCATATGACAATGTTGAGACAAAATTTAGTGAAAAGATAGGTGGTGTTGCCGGTAATTCAGGCAGCGAACCTGAGGCTGGAGAGGTAAAGGATAACAACAGTGAAGCAAATGCAATAACTACTACAACAACATCATCAAATGACACTCTTAATAATGCAATCCTGTCCCAGAGAAAAATAATTCGAAATGCATTTGTATCCTTGGAGGTAGAAAACTTTGACAGTGCATATGGAAGGATTAAGTCAATGGTTTCTGCATATGGTTTTATTCAGGAGTCGAATATTAGAAAAGACAAGGTATATGTTTCAGACGGTGAGAAGAGCGTTACAAGGGGTACAGTAATTATAAGAGTTGACAAGGATCGGTTTGACAGTGTTATTGGGGATTTGAAGGGACTTGGAACTCTTATTAATGAAAATATAAAAAGCGATGATGTTACAGATAAGTTTTTTGATACAGAATCAAGATTAAGACTTATTAAATACGAAGAAAGCAGGCTTGAAGAATATCTCAAAAAAACTGCCGATCCAGATACTATTTTTAAAATAGAGAGCAGATTGACGGATATAAGGCATGAAATTGAGAGCCTGACAGGCACTCTGAATAAAATGAAAGATATGGTTCAGCTTTCTACCATAACAATTGAAATGAGTGAGAAGGTTCCGGAATCCAAGACTCAAAAAGAGACTACATATTGGGGAAAATTGAAGGATAGTTTTGCTGGAAGTATTAAGGGTGTTGTAAACTTCTGCAGCGAGCTTTTACTGGTAATAGTACAATTGCTTCCTGTTTTGGCCTTATTATTTATTATTTTATTTGCCTTAGGGATGTTTTATAAGAAAGTCATTAAAAAAAGATATAAGCTTGTTTCCAAAAAGAATAAAGAGAAGAGAGAGTATTATGACGAAAATGAAGAACAAAACGAAGAACAAAACGAAGAGCAAAACAAAGAACAAAATGGAGAAAAAAACTAAGAAGCAAATAAGAATATAGATAAGAATATAGATAAGAATATGAACAAAGAGCCAAATAAAGACATTTAATAAACTACCTTTATTGAATGAGCACATTGGAATATTTTCTTGCTCCTTGGCAAAAATAAAATCAAAAAGTTAAGGAGAATAAAATATGCCAAAACTTGAAACAATGGATGGTAATCAGGCTGCAGCCTATGCATCCTATGCCTTTACAGAGGTTGCAGCAATTTATCCCATCACGCCTTCATCTCCAATGGCTGAAGGTGTGGATGAATGGTCATCCCATGGAAAGACAAATATTTTCGGGCAGCAGGTGAAGGTTGTTGAGATGCAGTCGGAAGCCGGTGCTGCCGGTGCTATGCATGGTTCACTGCAGGCAGGAGCACTTACCACGACGTATACAGCTTCCCAAGGATTGCTTTTAATGATACCAAATCTCTATAAGATGTCCGGTGAGCTTTTGCCTGGTGTGCTGCATGTTAGTGCAAGAGCAATTGCAACCCATGCATTATCAATATTTGGAGATCATCAGGATGTTATGGCATGCAGACAAACAGGTTCTGTGCTTCTGGCATCTTCAAATGTCCAGGAAGTTATGGATTTGGGATGTGTGGCTCACTTGTCAGCTATTAAGATGAGACTTCCTGTCATACATTTTTTTGATGGTTTCAGAACTTCCCATGAGTATCAAAAAATAAGCACTATAGACTATAAAGACCTTGAAAGTATTGTTGACATGAATGCAGTAAATGAGTTCAGGCAAAGAAGCTTAAATCCCGAACATCCTGTTGCCAGAGGAACGGCACAAAACCCTGATGTTTATTTTCAGGGAAGAGAGGTGCAGAATCCCTTTTTTGACAAAGCTCCTGAAATTGTTGAAAGCTGCATGAATGATATTGAGAAAATTACAGGACGAAAATATAGGCCCTTTGATTACTATGGTGCACCTGATGCTGAGTATGTTATTGTAGCTATGGGTTCTGCCTGTGACACAATTGATGAAACCGTTGATTATCTCATAAGTAAAGGTGAAAAGGTAGGATCGGTAAGAGTTCATCTATACAGGCCTTTTTCAATAAAGCACTTCTTTAACGTGTTTCCTGGAAGTGCTAAAAAGATTGCTGTTCTTGACAGGACCAAGGAACCTGGAGCAACAGGTGAACCTTTATATTTGGATGTTGTGAAAGCATTTGCAAACAGGGCAGAAAAGCCGTTGATCGTTGGCGGAAGGTATGGCTTGGGATCTAAGGATACAAGGCCTTCACAGATACTTGCGGTGTTTGAAAACTTGAAGAGTACGAGTCCGAAAGATAATTTTACAATTGGAATAGTTGATGATGTTACTAAAACTTCATTAAAGGAAACTGAGGATATCGATACTTCTGGCAGAGGTACCATAAACTGTAAATTCTGGGGACTTGGTTCCGATGGTACTGTAGGTGCAAACAAAACTGCAATTAAAATCATCGGTGATAAAACAAACCTCTACGCACAAGGGTATTTTTCTTATGACAGTAAGAAATCCGGCGGAACAACTGTATCCCACTTAAGATTCGGCAAAAATCCCATAAGATCTCCATACCTTGTTTATCAAGCTGATTATGTTGCATGCCACAACAAGTCTTTTATATATAACTATGATATTTTAAAAGGTTTAAAGCCCGGCGGTAAATTTGTGCTCAATTGTCCCTGGACAGGTAAGGAAATTGATGAGAACCTTCCTGGTTACCTCAAAAGAGCTATTTCCAAAAATAATATAGGTTTTTATGTAATAGATGCTGTGAAAATTGCCGGAGAAGTAGGACTTGGAAACAGGATAAACATGGTAATGCAGTCGGCGTTTTTTAAGCTTGCCAATGTTATTCCCTATGAAGATGCTCTTAAGTATTTAAAGGAATCCATTGAAAAGACTTATGGAAAAAAGGGACAAAAGATTGTAGAAATGAACAAAGCGGCAGTTGACAAAGGATCTAATGCACTTGTAAAGGTCGAGATTCCTCCTGATTGGGCTAATGCTATGGAAGAAACGGGAGTGGAAAAGGACGAACCTGAATTTGTTAAAAGAATACAGAGGAAGATGGAGAAGCATGAGGGTGATGAGCTACCTGTAAGTGCGTTTTTGGGTATGGAGGATGGAACGTTTCCTCTTGGAACAACATCGTATGAAAAAAGAGGTATTGCTGTTATGATACCTGAGTGGCAGATTGATAAATGCATTCAATGCGGTCAATGCTCCTATGTCTGTCCACATGCTACAATCCGTCTGTTCCTTTTAAATGAAGAAGAACAGAATAGAGCTCCTGCGGCATTTAAAACCAAGGATGCTTCGGGTAAAGGAGTTGAAAGCTATAAACTGCGTGTTCAGGTTTCACCACTTGACTGTACAGGCTGCGGAAACTGTGCGGATGTATGCCCAACCAAAGAAAAAGCAATTATCATGAAGCCTGCTGAGCAGGAAATTGAAGCGGAAGCAGAAAACTGGGAATTTGCAACAACCATTACTCCAAAAGAAAACCTTGTTGATAAATCCACTCTTAAAGGAAGCCAGCTTTTAAGGCCGCACCTTGAATTTAACGGTGCGTGCCCCGGTTGTGGAGAAACTCCGTATATAAGGCTATTAACACAGCTATATGGTGACAGGATGATGATTGCAAATGCTACCGGCTGCTCGTCAATATGGAGTGCAAGTGCTCCTTCCATTTCATACTCCACCAATGCAGAAGGAAAAGGGCCTGCATGGGCTAACTCCCTTTTTGAAGACAATGCAGAATTTGGATATGGAATGTATCTAGGAGTAAGACAGATCAGGGAAAGGCTTAGGGATTTGATGAAACAGGGCTTGGATACCGATCTGGATCCTAAAATAAAGGAAGCTTTTAATCTCTGGATTACACATATGGAAGATGGAGAAGAGTCTAAAAAGACTACGGAAGTTGTGCTGGAAAGTATAAAGGATTATAAGGGAAGCCAAAGTAAATTAATTAATGAGATAATTGAAAAGAAGGACTATCTTATAAAGAAATCATTCTGGATACTTGGTGGTGACGGATGGGCCTACGATATTGGTTATGGAGGAGTAGACCATGTTTTAGCATCAGGAGATGATGTTAACCTTTTTGTAATGGATACAGAGGTTTATTCCAATACAGGGGGGCAATCTTCAAAGGCTACACCAACAGCGGCAGTAGCCAAGTTTGCTGCTTCAGGTAAAAAAATAAGGAAAAAGGACTTAGGTCTGATGGCAATGAGTTATGGTTATGTTTATGTGGCACAGATTGCCATGGGAGCTAACATGAACCATACCATAAAAGCCATCTCTGAAGCTGAAAAATATAAGGGACCATCTCTTATAATTGCATATGCTCCCTGTGTGAATCATGGAATAAAAACAGGCATGGGAACTAGTATATTCCAGGAAAAAAGAGCAGTGGAGTCAGGTTACTGGCATCTCTTTAGATATAATCCGCTATTGAAGGACGAAGGCAAAAATCCATTCTCACTTGATTCCAAAGAGCCGACTAAGCCGTTTAAAGAGTTTATAAACAGTGAGATAAGGTATTCTCAGCTTATGAACGTATTCCCCGATATAGCAGGAGAGATGTTTGATATAGCTGAAATCCACGCAAAGGACAGATTTGAAAGATATAAGAAAATGTGGGAGAATGGAGTGTAAATTGTAACAAAATCACTTGCTATTTATGCAACCTTGATTGTTGTCCAGGAAATTATGGTGTAGAATACACCATAATTTCCTGGACATAAAAATAACAGCCTCGGAACAATAAAGTTCGAGGCTGTTGTTTTAACGCATCATTTTTCATTTGAATCAACATGTTCCTTGGAATTGCGTACTTGTATGTCACTTGGAAGCGTTACGCAAGAATCGGATTTAACCGCTTCAATGTTAGCCCATGCTGCTGTATCGTGTTTTTCTATCGGCTGATTTGGATTGGTTCTTTTTGTAAGTTTTTTGTCCATATAAATCCCTCCAAGGCTTATTTTTTACTATTTATATTAATTTATTCAAATGTATTGACATAAAGGGATTTGTAATATAAAATATCCAAATAGATTAAAAAATTAATCAGAATACTATTAAAAATTCCTAACGGGATTATTTTTTTAATGTCTAGGAAATTATGGTGTATCCTACACCACAATTTCTCACGACGACAATCAAGGTTGCAAAATCGCAAGCGATTTTGATATAAATACTAAGGAGTGATAAGAAAATGGCTTTTTTCTACAATGAGCCTTCGAGAACTTTTAATGAATATCTTCTCATACCTAATCTGACAAGAAAAGATTGCATACCTGAAAATGTTAAACTGAAAACTCCAATTGCTAAATTTAAAAAGGGTGAAGAACCAAGTCTCCAGATGAATATTCCTATAGTATCTGCCATAATGCAGGCTGTATCGGATAACAATGTTGCGGTTGCTTTGGCAAGATGCGGAGGACTTTCATTTATTTTTGGTTCTCAATCGATAGAATCACAGTGCAGCATGGTAAGGCGAGTAAAAAAATATAAGGCAGGTTTTGTTTTAAGTGATGCAAATATTACCCCTGAAAGTTCTTTAAGGGAAGTTCTTAAAATAATAGAAAGAACAGGGCATTCTACTATTGCAGTCACACATGACGGTACGCCTACCGGAAGACTTGAAGGGATTCTGACAAGCAGAGATTATCGCTTAAGCAGATGCAGTCTTGATGAAAAGGTTAAAGAATTTATGACACCGTTTTCACAGTTAATATATGGAAAAGACGGTATAAGCCTTAAAGAGGCAAATGATATAATATGGGAAAACAAGCTTAATTGTCTTCCAATTGTTGATAATAAGCAAAACCTTGTTTATCTCGTTTTCAGAAAGGATTATGATTCCCATAAGGAAAACCCCAATGAGCTTTTAGACAAGAATAAAAGTTTGATGGTAGGTGCCGGAATTAACACAAAGGATTATAAAGACAGGGTTCCTGCACTGGTAGAAGCGGGAGTGGATATCCTGTGTATTGATTCATCGGATGGATATACCGAATGGCAGGGGGAGACCTTAAAATGGATTAAGGAAACCTTCAAAGGAGAAGTTAAAGTTGGCGGCGGTAATGTTGTAGATAAAGAAGGATTTTTGTACCTTGTGGAATGCGGTGCCGATTTTGTCAAAGTTGGTATAGGCGGCGGTTCCATATGTATTACAAGAGAACAAAAAGGTATCGGAAGAGGTCAGGCGACATCTCTTATAGAGGTTGCAGCAGCAAGGGATGAATACTTCCAAAAAACCGGTATTTATATTCCTTTGTGCTCTGACGGCGGAATAGTTCATGATTACCATATTACTTTATCATTGGCAATGGGTGCAGATTTTGTAATGATGGGTAGATACTTTGCAAGGTTTGATGAAAGCCCTACACAAAAGCTTATGGTTGGTAACAATTATGTTAAGGAGTACTGGGGAGAAGGCTCAAAGCGTGCCCGCAACTGGGAAAGATATGACTTAGGAGGAAGCCAGAAGCTTTCTTTTGAAGAGGGTGTAGATTCCTATGTTCCTTATGCAGGTAAATTAAAGGATAATCTTGATATTACCCTTCACAAGATTAAGTCAACAATGTGCAACTGCGGATCAACCTCAATAGATGAGTTCCAGAGGACTGCAAGGCTTACGCTGGTGTCATCAACCAGTATAATTGAGGGTGGAGCTCATGACGTTATTCTTAAGGAGCAAAACATGTTTGCTAATGGATAATTATTTGTTAACATAATGATGTTTTTATAAGAGGGCTATTGTAAAATAATTATTTATAAGGTTATTTTGCATTAGCTTTTTTCTTTGAAAATTATTCTGTATAAGTTTGGTTTGATTCGGTGAAAAAATTGATATCACTATAAAGTATGTTTTAGCTTGGTATGCCATTAATAGTACAAAAAAATTAGATTCGCTATAAAATAAATGGTATAAAATAAAAATCCAGTATAAAGAATGATGCATAAATATCCGATAAGAATTTAGTAACTACTTAATAAAATGAATTAAGAAATATACCTTTGAAAGAGCCAATAATATTCTAAAGGCTGGTTTTAATTAGATGATAAAAAGACAACTAGAGGCCAAAATAAGTGATGCAGTAAGTAAATTTGAAACTGAGGTTTACGGAAAGGGGCCAAAATCCATCAGGACAATCATCGTTCAAGATCTTGTAATAATTCGAACAAGGAGTATAATAAGTTTTGCTCAGCGTAAAATTGCTGAGAATATTGAAGGCATAAAACAAATAAAGGAGTTTAAAGTAACTCAATTTGAAGCGACAAAAGATTATCTTACAAACCTTATTATAAAAATTGTGAATTGTGATGTTAAAAGTTCACATTATGAGACAAGTACTAAAACTGGAGAAAATCTAATTATACTTGCAATGACAGAGAATATAGAAGAAAAATTAACTGTAAGATAATGGGGGTATACTAAAGTGTGCATTGATAAATAAGCATATAACTGATAATATGCAAATATTTTAAGTCCCAATTATAAATTTAATATAAGATAGAGGGTGCTTTTGAAAAGGCAAATATGCTAGTTCAATGCATACCGTAATTCTCTTAATAGCGGTTGACTTTGTGAAAGGTTAAGTAATGCTAGTCACATGTAGGCCAATATTATTAACATGATATAAAAGAATGTATATTTATATTATGTTAATAATATTGGCCTTTTATTATTTCTTATTGGTTTATCCAAGTAATACCGGCAACTAGGTTTAATTGTAATCATTTACTTTCTTGTACTGGTCAAATATTAAAATGAGTTAGATATAATGTGGCCCAGCCTTGTTGTTTTCTTTTATAATTCTTTCAATATAATTTTGAGGAGACAATCAAGTTTATATAAGTATGGGTGTCTTTAAGTGCAGTATTTGAAGTTGGTAAATACTTTCAAAAATCAAAAAACTGGAGGTATGAATTTTATGGAAAAAAGACTTGCAAAGCCTACTGCTACATCAAGAGCTTCAACAGCTAGTGAAAAAGGGATTGAACAAAACTTGGCACAAAATAATGCTAATGATATTGAAAAGAAGAGAGAGTTGGCTAAAAAGCAGGCACAGGAGAAAGTAAAAGCCAGAACCCTAGCAAAACAGCAGCAGATGGCGGAGAGAATTGCTGTAACTACAGAACAGCTTGCGTCAGGTATTGAAGAATCCAGCAATGCTGCAAGAGAACTAAGTGCAACAATGAGTCAGATAGGAACAGGTGCAAATGAGGCATCATCAGCTGCTGAAGAATCCAGAGCTGCTATTAACCAGATTGATAAGACTTCAGTGGTAGCTGACAAGAGGGCAAAGGAATCCCTACAAAAAGTCGATGATGCACAAATTTTAATAAAAACAACATCAAATGATATTGAGCAGTTAATAAGAGGAATTAAGGAATCTGCGGATACCAACCTTGAGTCTGTTAAACTGATTACCGAGCTGGAAAAGCAGTCAGATGAGATTGGTAACATAGTACAGGCAGTAGTAAGGATTGCAGACCAAACAAACCTTCTTGCACTAAATGCAGCCATAGAAGCGGCAAGAGCAGGAGAACACGGGAGAGGGTTTGCTGTAGTTGCCGACGAGGTCAGGAACTTGGCTGAGATATCTGAAAAATCTGCCAGAGACATAAGAGAACTCGTAAGCGACATACAAAATAATGTCAAGGTTGTGGTTGTTGACATTGAATCAGCCGGTAAATCTGCAAATGAAGAGGTTGAAAAGGCAAAAAAGGTTACATCAGATCTTATAAAGATAAATGAGGAAGTAGTTATAGTACAGAATGGCGTTAAGGAAGTTGCACAGAATGCTGTTGATGCCAATAAAGGTGCTGGTGAATTTTTAGGGATTGCAGAGCAGGTAGCTGCAGCAGCAGAACAGCAAAGCAGTGCGGCAGAAGAGATTGACAAGTCTCTTTCGGAGCAGAACAAAGCATTTGAGGAGCTGAATGTGGCAGCTTCAGAACTTGCTCAAATGGCTGAAGAGCTTAAGGTATCCACTGATGCACAGAAATCCTCAGAGACTTTGGCAGCAGCCGCTGAAGAGCTATCAGCAAATGTTGAGGAAGCAAATGCATTATCCAGTCAGATAATGAGTGCTATGACACAGATATCTTCAGGAGCAGCCACTCAAAGTGAGTTAACTGAAAAAGCAGCGTCACTAGCAGATAGGCTTGCTGTAGCAGCCAAGCAGATGAGTGAAATAGCAACAGAGTCAGGTGAAAAAGTCACTGAGCTTAGGAAGCTTTTGGAAGATAATAAAATATCAGTTGACAACCTTATTGATGGTATAACATCTGCTGCACAGTCCAGTACTGTAGCAGCCAAGAACATCAAGAACCTTGAGGAAACAACCAGAAAGATTGACAAAATTGTAGATGCCATTGTAAATGTCACTATTCAAACAAACATGCTTGCAGTAAACGGTTCAATAGAAGCTGCTCGTGCAGGAGAATTCGGAAGAGGATTCTCAGTGGTTGCCGGTGACATAAGAACACTGGCAAATGAGTCGGCAGAGAATACCGATAAGATCAAAGATCTTGTTAGAGGAATTCAAAGCCAGATTCTAAGGGTATCATCAGATATTGAGTTATCAAGCAAAACCACATTTTCTGAGGTGGAAAAAGCTAAGAAGATAACTGTTGATTTAACCAAGGTTGAAGAAAACATGACAGCTATACTTTCAGGTGTATATGAGGTAGGTAAGGGAGCCGGTGAATCAATGGTGGCACTTGAGCAGGCGAGGAAGGGTGTTGATCAGATTGCAGCAGCAGCACAGGAAGCCTCAAAGGCCTCTAATGAAGCTTCAAATGCAGCATCTGAACAGTCAAGAGGTATGCAGGAGCTGGCAGAAGCCATAGAGGAAATATCAAGCTTGGCTGATGAATTACAAAACATGTAATGGAATGGGGGGGATAGCAATGGCTTCTCAGGTAAATGCATCAAGCTTTACGGAGATACAGCTGGTTACCTTTCATCTTGGACATGAGGAGTTTGGAGCAAATATAATGAATGTCAAAGAAATTGTCAGGGTAACAGACATAACAAAGGTTCCTAATGCTCCATCATACATAGAGGGCGTATGCAACTTAAGAGGAAGCGTCCTACCTATTATTGATGGCAGATCCAGGCTAAGTATGGAAAAGAAAGAGAAGGATGAAAACAGCAGGGTGCTTGTTATCGATATAAACGGCAAAGCCACAGGCATGATTGTTGACAAGGTATCTGAGGTGATGAGGGTTAATATATCTGATGTAGAACCTCCACCTGCAGTCATTAAAAACATTGATACCGATTATATCAGCGGTGTTGTGAAGCTAAACAGCGGAAAAAGACTTATTATGTTCTTAGAGCTGATAAAGATACTGAATATGGATGATATGGAAGGGTTGACTGAAATAATAGACAACATGCCGTCTGTTTCAGGATCTGTGGAATCAACAGCCACATCGACAAAAGAAATGATAGAAGAGGAACAGCTTGTTTCCTTTATGATCGGGAAAGAAGAGTACGCATTAAGTATAATGCAGGTTAAGGAAATCATAAGAGTGCCTGATATAGTAAAGGTGCCAAACTGCGAGCATTATATTGAGGGCGTTGTATCCATAAGAAACCATCTTCTGCCCATCGTAAATCTAAGAAGGTATTTTGGCATGGAAGACGGTGAGCTGACGGACCATACCAGAATTCTTATAGTTGATATGGGTAATACCACATCAGGTGTCCTAGTTGACAAGGTTACAGAGGTTATCAGGATTCCAACCAGTGTTATACAGCCGCCGCCAGTGTTTTACAACACCGAGGGTGAGCAGATCAAGGGAATAGCCAAGCTGAATAATGGGAAAAGACTTCTTCTTTTATTGGAACCTACAAAGCTTCTTTCAATGGATGAGATTAGTAATATAAAGGGTTATCAGGAAACATCCTCAGAAGAAGAGATGAAAAGTATTGAAAAACAACTTATGGATGAGGAACAGTTGGTTACATTTAAACTGGATAATGAGGAGTTTGCCATAAAAATAACCGATGTGCAGGAAATAAACAGGATGACGGAAATAACAAAGATACCCAGGGCACCGTACTTTATTGAGGGTATAGTAAATTTAAGGGGTAATATAATACCTGCACTGGATTTAAGAAAACTATTTAGCCTCTCAGACCAGGAAAAAACCGACTCTACCAGGGTTATTATAGTGGATGTGGAAGGTAAAAAAACAGGTATTGTAGTTGATGCGGTATCTGAGGTCCTAAGGTTTGAGAAAAGCTTTATTGAAGCTCCACCTAAGATATTGTCAAACGGCATAGATACTGAGTATATTGAGGGTGTCGGGAAGCTTGACAGCGGTAAGAGAATGATACTTATTCTAAGCCTTAGAAAAGTTCTTAAATACAATGAAAAACCTAATGAAATAGTTGAACCGGAAAAAAAGACTGAGACTGTAAAAGGAAAGACTAAGAAGTTATCAGTATAATTACAGGTTTAACTCACCATTAACCGATGCAAAGATGCTGCAATTGGTTTTTTCCTCTCCCAAAATGAATGATGTTAGTTGAAAAGGTGTTTTGGGAGGGGGTTTGGTGGCAATGATTAGTTGAGTATGATTGATATCCTATATATTGGAGGAGCGGCTTCATGGTAAAAATCAAGGTATTAATTGTTGATGACTCAGCACTTATGAGAAAAGCTATAAAAGAAATACTTTCAACTGATTCCAGCTTGGAAGTGGTCGGTTTTGCTAGAGATGGTGAAGATGCTATTCTAAAGGCAAGAGAATTGATGCCGGATGTAATTACCATGGATATTAATATGCCTCTTATGGATGGTCTTACTTCTATGCAGCATATTCTTTATGACTTTCCTAATGTTACTGTTATTGTTTTAAGTTCACTGTCTCAGGAAGGAGCACTCATCACATTCGAAGCACTTGAACTTGGTGCATTTGATTTTGTTGCCAAGCCGTCGGGAACTGTGTCTTCAAACATATATATTGTTGGAAAAGAGATTATTGAAAAGGTAAAGGCAGGTTATAAATACTCAAGGAAGAACACCATCAGAGGAAGGATTGCACGAACTAAAGAAATTATAAAACCGGTTCAAAAAAAGTCTATAGTAGGTTCCTACGTTACTACAACCAAAACCGTGGCATCAAAGGTTGTGGTTATTGGAATATCAACCGGCGGGCCCAACACACTTATGGAGGTCATGCCTATGATACCTGCTGATCTTAATGCAGCTATTATTATTGTTCAGCATATGCCTCCAGCATTTACGTCAACCTTTGCCAAGAGGATAAATGAGGCAAGTAATTTTGATATAAAAGAGGCAGAAATAGGTGACAAAGTGGTTAACGGTAAAGGCTTTCTTGCACCTGGAGGGTACCACCTCGTAGTGAGAAAAGAGGGAATTCGCATAACCAGTACTCCGAAGACATTATTTATGCCATCTGTAAATGTCACAATGGAGTCTGTACTGGAATGCTACGGAGGAAAAAATGTAATAGGCGTTTTGATGACGGGTATGGGTGATGATGGGGCCGATGCTATGGTTAAGATTAGGAAGGCTGGAGGAATAACAATTGCAGAGGACGAGTCTACCGCAGTTGTTTTCGGTATGCCTAGAGAGGCAATAGAGCGAGGTGGTGCTGAGATAGTGGCACCCTCACATAAAATTCCCAATGAAATAATAAGGGCAGTAATGCGGCGATAAGAGAATGGAGAAAATTATGGACATTAAAGTTAAAGAAAAGACATGGGAAGTGTTAGCACATGAAAAAGAAAATATTGTGGATTTATGGGAAGAAGAAATAAAATTAAACAAAATTGTAAAAAAGGGTGTTTTATCAGATAGTGATATAAAAAGTTTCTGCACTCAGCTTGTGGAAGTATTTATGGAATTGGTCAGAGAGGAAAAGGCAATTTTAATTTCTATGTATTCCAATGATGTAAAAAGATCATTAGAGTTGTACTCCGGAACAACTGCAGCAAAAGGTATGACTCCTACTGAAATAAGCATGTATATATATTCATTTAAAACAATATTTTTAAAAGTACTACAGAAAAATTACGGTGATGATATTGCTTTATTAAATTCAGAAATTATAAGGTTGTCGGATTTGTTGGACAAAATGGGCTTATATACATTTGACCTTTATGTAAAGGAAAGGGAAACAATTATTTTAAGGCAGCAACAGGATATGATAGAGCTGTCCACACCTGTAATAAGCGTGTGGGATAGGATACTGGCGATACCCCTTATTGGAACACTGGACAGCAAAAGAACTCAGCTTATTATGGAGAAGCTTCTTGAAATGATAGTTTCAACAGGTTCAATGGTTGCAATTATTGATGTTACAGGAGTGCCTGCTGTAGATACGCTTGTTGCAAATCACCTTCTTAAGACAGCAAGTGCTACCAAACTATTGGGAGCAGAAATTATTATTACCGGCATAAGCTCTGCCATTGCCCAGACTATGGTTCATCTGGGGGTGGATTTGTCCGGGGTTGCTACCAGAGCTCTGATGGCAGATGGTATAAAATTGGCATATGATATGCTGGATTATAGAGTAATCAAAGTGAAAAAGATCTAGAGACGATGGAGAGGTATAAATGGAGAAGATACCTATATTAAAAATTAACAACATACTTATTGTATCCTTACAAGGGGATTTGACTGACAAAAGTCTGGAGAACCTGCAGCAGGATATTTTGAATAGAATTTACAAGACAAAAGCGGTAGGTGTCCTTATTGACATATCGGTATTGGATATAATTGATTCATTTTTAGGTAGGGTTATTTCCGATACAGCCAGGATGATAAGATTATTGGGTGCTGAAATCATGATAATAGGTATGAAGCCTTGTGTTGCCATAACACTGGTCGAACTGGGGCTTCATATAGGCAGTGTCAATACGGTCTTGGATATGGAATCAGGGATGGAGAAGCTTAAAAGAGAAATTAGACTTCATAGCATAAAAGAAATTGATGAGTCATCTTTACCAGGGTATATGGCGGAAAATGTAGTAGAGCTGGATGACCAGCCAGGAGAGGAACAAGATGATATTTTATGAGGTTTATATAAATGAGGAACGTGATATAGTGACTGCCCGGCAGAAAGCAAGAGAAGCAGCAAAGGAAATGAATTTCGGTTTGGTGGATCAGACCAGGATCATAACTGCTGTAAGCGAGCTCTCCAGAAATATCTATGAACATGCCGGAAAAGGAAGGGTTATTATTGAAGCTGTCTCTATCGGATCACAAAAAGGTCTGATGTTTTCATTTATAGATGAAGGGCCTGGTATTGAAGATATCGAGCTTGTTATGAGAGAAGGCTTTTCTACCGGAAAGGGCATGGGGCTGGGGCTTCCGGGAAGTAAAAAGCTTATGGACTACTTTTCAATAACTTCTCAGGTTTTAAAAGGGACAAAGGTTGTAATCAAAAAATGGTTGTAGAGGGCGTGATCAAGATAGAGATATTAGACATCAGGGGCGAGTATGATATTGGAACAGCAAGGAGGAGTATTGCACAAAAATGTACTGATATGGGATTTAGTGAGCATGAAATAGGCCAAATCTCTATTGCTGTTACGGAATTGTGCACCAATATAATTAAGCATAATGCGGTTGATGGAAAAGTAATATTTACTGAACTTTGTGAAGGAGGTAGAAAGGGAATAGAGATCACTATTGAGGACAAAGGTCCCGGGATTGCTGATGTAGATGAAGTTTTAAGAGATGGATTTTCGACAAAAGGCACTATGGGTACGGGGTTAGGGGCTGTTAAAAGGCTTATGGATTCATTTGAGATTTATTCAAATATAAAGAGGAATAAATATTTAAAGTACCCCTTTGAAGAAATATTTGAAGGTACAGTGGTTACAGTGAAGAAGTGGTTAACAGGCAAATACATTCCCTTTAATGATGAGATAAAGCTAAGTGTAATGAGCAGGCCGTATCCTGGATTTAACATCAATGGTGACTCATATTATGTGAAGAACCTTAAGGGCAAAGAGATCTTTGCAGTTATAGATGGCCTTGGGCATGGACATGAAGCACATATAGCTTCAGCGTTAGCTGCAACGATAATAGAAGACAATATTCACAAAAACCTCACTGAAATTGTAGTTGATGTTGATTCTGCATTAAAACCGACACGCGGAGCTACAATGGGAATTATAATTATAGATAAGTTTAAGAAAGAATTTGAATATTGTTCAATAGGAAATATAGACATAAGGTACATTGGTGAGAACGGGACTGAGATTATGATGCCTACAAACGGTATGCTGGGCGGTAAAGTAAACAGTATAAAGGTGCATAGACGAATTTACAATAGCGGTGCAGCCATAGTAATTTGTTCGGATGGGATTTCCACAAGGTGGGGTATTGATAACTACCCGGGAATACTGCTAAAAAACCCGGCTATTTTATCTAATTCCATTATGAGGGACTTCGCCAAGGAAAATGATGATGCAACTGTTTTAGTTGCTTTTATATAAGGCGATGAATATGAAAAAAGATTGTATAAATTGGTATCTGTTATTTAAATATATGATGGATGAAAAAAAGAGGCTGGAGGATGAAATAAACAAGCTAACTGAGGAGCTTTTGGAAACTAATTCCGGAGTTTTGGCAATTGTTCAGGAATTTGAAAAATCCAACGAAAGCCTCCTTAGAAATGATGAAGAGAAGAATAAGTTCCTTGAAAGCCTGAAAAAGGCCAATAAGGAACAGCTTGACAAAATAAAGGCACAAGAAAAGGCACTGATGCAGGCCGATAAAATGGCTTCCCTAGGGCATCTGGTAGCTGGTGTTGCTCATGAAATCAATAACCCCACAACTTTCATAAGATCAAACATCGAGTTATTGCAAAAGTATTGGAATATTGCAGTAAACCATATCGTAATGGAAGGCGATCAGAGGATACAAGTTGTGGTAGAGGATTTTGATGAAGTCTTAAAGTCTATGTACAAGGGCACTGAGAGAATAATGGATATCGTAAATGGACTGAAGTTTTTTTCAAGACAGGAAAAGGTAGGATACAGCCCTATTGATTTATTTGAATGTTTGAATGATTCATTAAAATTAGTTAGGAATGAAGTCGTCAGGCATAAGATTACATTTATAAACAGCATACAAAAGGGCGAATATATAGTAAATGGTTCTAAACAACAACTGGAGCAGGTTTTTATAAATTTAATACTTAACTCAATAAAAGCGATAGCAAAGAAAAATGCATCTGAAGGCTGTATTGAAGTACGGACGAAAACAAAACCCCATAATCTTGCATCTATTATTGTAAGGGATAATGGATGCGGCATTAAAGAAGAAAATTTAAGTATGATATTTAATCCCTTTTATACCACGCATCTTGATGAAGGGGGGACAGGACTGGGACTTTCAATTGTTTACGGAATAATAGAAGAACACCATGGCACTATAGACGTGTCAAGCAGGTTAAATGAAGGGACTGAAATAATTATTACCATGCCTTTATTTGAGAAAAACCTGTTGTGAGAATTTCCAGGATTACGTAGAAGGAGGACCAAAAATGGATGAGCATATTAATATATATTTCGAAGATGCTTTTGACTTTTTACAAAATGCGGAGGAGTCACTATTAAGGCTAGAGGAAGGGTATTCTCAAGAGGATATCAATCAATTATTCAGATCTGCCCACTCCTTAAAAAGCTCTTCTGCTTCTGTAGGATTTGATGAAATTGCAAGCCTTACACATAAAACTGAGGATATGCTGGACCTTTTAAGAAAGGGAAGTTTAAAGCTGGATAAATATATTATAAATCTCTGTTTTGAGGCCTTTGATGCTACCAAAAAATTTGTCTGTATAAGGGCTGATTCTGCAAGTGAAGGCCTTCCTAAAGATTTGGCTGATTTTTCAAAAGAAATTGAAGCTGAAATATCAAAGCTCTTAAAGGACAAGCACGAAACGATTGAGCATAGAGAGATAAGTATGAACTTTCATAAGGATCATGAAAAATATCGCAACACTTTTTTTGTATATCTTGTATTTGAGAAGGATACTCCCATGCTAAATGTCAGAAGATTCATGCTTTTAAATGCAATAAACGATATGGGAGCGGTTTTGTATTCCAGTCCATCCCACCAAGTTATGGTTGACATAAGCAGTGAGGATAGCAATAAAACATATCAAAGTATTATATCAACAAACAGGAATGAAGATGAGCTGCCACAGCTTCTTGATGTTGGTGATGTAAAGATGATCAAGATTATAAATGTTACCGGTGAATTTATAGAAGATAGTGAGATTAGATTCAAGTCAAAAGACATAGATTTTTTTGATACATTTTTTAAAAATTTTAAGGCCATTGCCAATCTGGTATTCAATTTTTCAAAGGATATGGATTCCCATGAGTTGAATAGCTCACAAACTATAGAATGGCTTTATAAAGTACTGGAAGGTACTCTGGAAGAATTCAGATTTCATATAGATACGAGGAGACTTGTAAAGTTTAAAGAGGATATATTTGTTTTAATTGAAATTCTGGCTCATTATTTGGAATATCCCAATTATGCATCTAACAATACCATAGCTTTATTGCAAAAAGTTTACATAGATATTATAAGAGAAATCTATGAATTGATAGAAAATAACATTGTTTTTAGAAAAATCAAGTTGCATGGAAAATCTCAAATATCATCACTGCATGAGGTGATCTGCCGCATTGATAAAAATGTTTTTAAAAATATTATAATAGACATCAGTGAGATTGATATGATTGAGCCGGAAGATATAAAAACGTTTATTACAATTAACAGAGATCTTACTGATGACAATATCGGTTTTTTTCTGATTAATAATGGAATTTACAGAAAAAGGATTTGCAATATACTTGACTCAATAAATGATATTGAGCCCTTTAAAATATATTACTCAGAAGTTGAAACAATTATGGGATTTAACTGGGGCAGTAGAAGAAAACACTTTAGAATGGAGGGATAGACAAATGAATAAACAAAACTACAAGATTCTTATTGTGGATGATGAAAGGGATATACTTGAATCCCTGAAAAAAAATCTTGTTCTGGAGGGCTATTGTGTTGAGACAACTGACGATTCAGAAGAAGCATTGGAAAGGATCAAGAATGACAAATTCCATATTGTTTTGACTGATATAGTTATGCCTAAAATGGATGGAATTGAGCTTTTAAGGGAGATTAAATCCTATGATGCTTTGGCTCAGGTAATAATGATGACGGGCTATTCAACTATGGATAAGACAATTAAGTCATTGGAAAGTGGTGCTAATGATTATATTCTAAAGCCATTTAAAAGTGTTGAGTATGTAATTAGCATAATTAACTTGTCAATAGATAAGCTGGAAAGATGGAGGGACTCAATCAGGGGAATTGTAAAAGAAATCTAAGGATTATTGGCAGGTATAAAACCAAGGATGGGGTGAACATATGAGCCTTTCAAAGCAAAATAATGCTAAAAGTCTACCTGTACTCATAAGCAAACTAAAAAATGAAAAAAATAGATTTAATCAGGAAATGTTGATTGAAAAGATCAGCTGTTTTAAGTCGGAACAATCTGCAAGCCAGATCATTCCATTATTGAGATCGGAAGATGCTTATCTAAGAAATGCTGCAATTGAAATATTGCAAAAAATAGGCGAAAAAAGTGTAAACTTACTTAGAGAGGTACTTGAAGATAATGATAAAAATATTAGAAAATTTGCTTTGGACATATTAAAAGAAATAAGAACAGAAGAAAGCAGCAGCTTGGTTTTGGAAGCGTTGAGGGATGTTGACAACAATGTGCTTCAAACAGCTGTTGAAGTTATTGGAATACATAGATACCAAAAGTCTTTGCCTGTACTTTTATCAATATTCAAAACAGAAAAGGATATATGGGTCCTGGATTCTTTAATTAATGTTCTTGGAAACTTCCAGCATGAAGGCTTTGCTGCAATTGTAGAGGAAAAGATTGAAACTGGTAATTTTGATATTCTAGAGAAGAATATTCTGATGAATTCATTTGTCAGAGTTTTAGGTAAAGTTGGAACAATAAGTGACCTGGAAAAGGTTGTTAATACTTATATAAACGAATATAAAATCAGTGATGAAACCCTTATACGATGTATAAGCGAAATCATTAACTCAAATGAAATAGAATCTTTAAGTTTAAGAACCCTGGAGATAATAGGAAGTTTATTCAAGGACAAGCTAAGGTATGAAAATGAAAAAGATACAATTATGTTCATTAAGGCTGCTACAAAGATTCAACTAAGTTTTTATCTTAAGGATGTAAGCGGGCTTATGAAAAGGTTTCAACATATGGAATTTTTTGAAGAAAGCCTTTTAGAAATAGTATGCCAGCTAAATATTATTCCAATAGAATTTATAATAAGTTTACTTGAAGATAACAACACCGACATAAAAGTTTTTGCTCTAAAGTTAATCAGGAATAAAAAGGTTGAAGGACTAAGGCCTCAGATTGAAAAGATGCTTGATGTAGATGAAATCAAGGTAGTGAGTGAGGCACTTCGCATTATATGCGATATAGAAAGCTATATGAATGAAGAAATTTTAAAAAGGTTCTCTGATTCTCTAGAAAGTTATTTAAGTACCATAGCACTTGAAGGTTTGATAAATCATGGAAAGCTTGATAATGCATTATCCATCCAGTGTTTAAAGCATCAGAATAGAATTATAAGAAAAATGGCTGTTAAAAGGCTGATATCAAGCCAAGATAAGGTAGATTTTGATGAGATTACAGCTATAGTAAAAGACTTTAAAGAAACAATAGGGCTTGAAGCTTTGGAGGTCATTTTGAGATTGGATAATGAAAAGGCAGAGAGCTTGATAAAGCAGATAATCGATTGTGATACTGCAAGTACACGTAAAAAGCTTGTTGAAATAATAGATTTACTTGAAAATGAATCCTACTATTTTTATATCAATATACTTGCTAATGACTCAGATCACCTTGTAAGAAGAAATGTAATAAAATCTCTTATTAAAAGAATAAATCACAGCTCTTTTAAATTATTAAGTACACTTTTGGAAAATGAAACAAATGGTGATAACAAGTATGAGATTATATCTGAGATATATAAATTTAAAGAATCTGAAAGTTTTGATATTCTGATATCATATTTAGATTGTGATGATATACTTCTGAAACTTTCAGCCATTGAATCTCTGGGACATTATGGCGATAAGAGAGCAATTGGCTTTTTAGGTAAATATACTGGTAGTGATATCTCCGATATATGTGACAGTACAAAGGAAGCACTTGAAAGACTGGGGGTATAAATATGATTCTTTTGGATGATTTATACGTAAAATTCATAGATGTAATATACAAAAGAACAGGGCTTTATTATGAACCAGCCAAGAAGTATTTTGTCCAGAAAAGGCTCGAGAAGCGTGTTGAAGAGCTGGAGCTGGAAAGTTTCAAAGAATATTACCAGCTTATAAAGTTCTCATCGGACCAGTCGGAATTTAATCAACTCATTAATGATCTCACAGTCAATGAAACTTATTTTTTTAGGGATTTTCCACAATTGGAGAATTTTGCTGAAGAAATACTTGTCCAATATATTAAATATAAGGAAGCAAAAAATGATTATAAATTAAAAATATGGAGTGCAGCCTGTTCAACTGGAGAGGAGCCATATACCTTATCTATTATCCTTATGGAAATGCTGGAGAAGTATGATAAATGGGACATACAGATACTTGCTACAGATATAAATACTGAGGTGTTAGCTACGGCAAAGAGGGGGATTTACGACAATAGGTCAGTAAGAGATGTCCCCGAAGAATACCTGGGTAGATACTTTACTTCAAGGAATGGAAAGCATCTAATCAATTTAAACGTTAGGAAGTCAGTTGCCTTTAAGCAATTAAACCTCATGGAATCGCAAGAAATGAGGAACATAATAGGTTGTGATTTTATATTTTGCAGAAACTGCCTCATTTATTTTGATGATGATTCCAGAAAGAGGGTTATTGAAAGCATGTATAACAGCTTAAAATCATGTGGTTATATTTTCTTAGGGCACTCTGAATCCATAGGCAGAATTTCCTCTGCGTTTAATGTACAGAGGATTGGAAAAACGATCGTATATTCAAAACCTTAAACGGAGGAAAATTTTATGGCTAAAAGTATTTTAGTAGTTGACGATTCTGAAATGGTTAGAAATTACCACGGTTTTATTCTTGGGATGTTCAAATATCAAGTTTTTACTGCAGAAAACGGTATGATCGCGTTAGAAAAGGTGTTGAGCGGAAATTTTGACCTTATCGTAACTGATATAAACATGCCCAAAATGGATGGATATGAGTTTATAAAGAGAATAAGGGAAAGCGAAATAAACGTTCCAATTATTGTTATTTCTACAGAGGACGAAATGAAAGACAGGATGAAGGGAATAAGGTATGGGGCCAATACATATATGGTAAAGCCTACTGAACCTGAAAAGCTGGTTACTACAATAAATTTACTTCTAAAAAATGAAGGGTGAATTTTATGGGATATACTTTTACTGGTGATGATCTGGAGTTATTAAAATCGTTTATTGAAGAATCAACAGAATACCTTGAGGGCTTGGAGAAAGAGTTTTTAAAGCTTGAATCGAACAATGAAAACAGTGAATTGGTTAATGATATTTTCAGAAGGGTTCACAGCATAAAAGGATTATCTTCATTTCTGAGTTTTGTTTGTATTACCAAGCTAAGTCACCACATTGAATTTGCCTTGGATAGTATAAGGAAAAAGAAGATTCAGGTGAGCTCTGAGTTAATTGACTGTCTATTGGAAAGCGTTGACCTTCTTGGAAGCTTTATTTATTCAATAAACGAAAGACTAAAAGATGCAGACAGCATCAATGGGAATAATGAAATCGAGATAGTCCTTGTAAATGAGGATAAGCTGGAGCATGTAATAAATAGTATACAGAAAGTTTTAGACAAGAAGGATGATGATACCTCTCATAATTCCTTTAATCAGCCTGATATTGACATTCTCAATTCCGAAGAGTTTAAGAATAAATTAGCATCGGGATTTACAGAACAATTTGTTGTAGAGACAGCAGAGCATATAGAAAGGATAGAAGGAGATTTACTTGTAAAGCTTGATAAATCAGGGGAGGATTATGACACAATAAACGAATTGTTCAGATGTATACATAGTATAAAAGGAGGAACTGGAATCATAAGCAGTACCTTACAAAGCACAAGCCCTATTTCTCCTGTAGTCAAAAATGTATCAATTGTTACACATTCCTTTGAAAACATATTAGCTACATTCAGGGATAAGAAATTAGTTTTCAACAAGCAGATGGTATCACTTAGCTATGAAGTTGTAGATTATCTTAAGGCATGTATTGAGGCTGTAAACAGCAATAAGTATTTGGATATACCTATTCAGGAACTGATCGGTAGAATTAACAAGTCCCTTGATATAGATCAAGGTTTGGAAAATATCACAATACGAGAAAATACTCAAACAGATGAGGTAAAACCTAAGGATTTAGGGCAAAAAAGCACTGTACTACAGAGTATAAGGGTTGGTCAGGATAAACTGGATAAGATGATGAATACCATAGCTGAGCTAATCACTACTAAAAACTCCTTTATGCATGTGTCAAAGAGATTGAACATTGAATATAACATCCCGGAACTGGCAAAGGAAGTAAAGGAAATCGGCTTTGCAATAAACAGAATATCCGATGAGCTTCAAAACACGATAATGTCGGTAAGAATGGTTGAGGTAAGGAATGTATTTCAGAAGATGCCGCGTATAATAAGGGATATTTCTCAATCAACCGGAAAAAAGATAAACTTGATTATGGAAGGTGAAGACACTGAAATAGATAAAACCATTATTGAGCAAATAAGCGACCCTTTAGTACATATTATAAGGAATGCTGCCGACCATGGTATAGAGGATACGGAAACAAGAAGGATTAAAGGCAAAAGTGATATTGGAACTATAAACTTAAGGGCATATAACAGGAATAAACATGTGATTATTGAGGTGGAAGATGATGGGAAAGGTATTGATTCTGCGGAATTAAAGCAAAAAGCTATTGATAAGGGCTTTATAAAAAGTGCGGAAGCGGATAATATGAGTAGAAGCCAATTATTGAATTTGATATTTCTTCCAGGCTTCAGTACGGCAAAAAAAGTAACTGAAGTGTCGGGACGTGGAGTTGGAATGGATATTGTTAAGAGCAATATTTCAAAGATAAACGGCTTGATTCATATCGAAAGTGAAGTTAATCAAGGAACCAAAATGATAATACAACTTCCGCTTACGCTTGCTGTTTCAAGAGGACTTTTGGTAGAAGTAATGAGTGAAAACTATATTATTCCAATAGAAAATATAGTTGAAACGGTAAAGATAAATACAAGCAATATTCATGAGTACAATAAGAAATACTTTACGCACCTGAGGGGTGAAGTGGTTGGAGTTGAATGGCTATGCAGGATATTTATGCTGGATAGCGATTGTAATAGAAAAGGTGCTTTGGATGATGAAGTTAATTCTGTGATTATTTCAAATGGAGTGGAAAGGGTTGCTGTTATTGTTGATAAGCTAAAGAATGAGCAGGAGTTTGTTGTAAAGACACTGAGTGATTGTCTGGCATCAATTCCTGGTATATCAGGTTCCACACTTTTAGGTAATGGTCAGGTAGTTCTCATTTTAAATCCAACAGATATCATCAGAATGGCTGATAAAAGTGATTGAAAAAGAGAGATGATTTAAAATTTAAATTTATAATTTATTTCCAGGAGGAATTATCATGAGAATTCTAATTGCAGAAGATGACATTGTCAGTCAGAGTATTTTAGAGGCTTTTCTTACTCCTTATGGTGTATGTGATGTTGCAATAAACGGGCGTAAAGCATTTGAGGCATTTAAAGCGGCACGGGAAGAAGGACAACAGTATGATCTCTTGTGTTTAGATATTATGATGCCGGAGATGAGTGGGCAGGAAGTATTGTGTAAAGTAAGGGAGTATGAGAAGAAGGAAGGAATTGCAGGGTTGGATAGGGTGAAAATTATTATGACTACAGCTCTTGGTGATGCTGAGAATATTAGAAAAGCATTCAGGGAACAATGTGAGGCATACCTTGTAAAGCCTTATGAAAAGGTTAAACTGTTAAATGCACTTAGAGAGCTGGGATTGATTTAATCCAAAGTTGCAGTATCCAGTAATTGGTGTGTAATAACTAAACCTGTATTTGAAAGTGAATATGTGGGTATGCATGAGTTTATTAAGCTTAATTAAATTTAAAATCTATAACACTAAAGAAAAATACAAAGTGAATTAAAGGAACATCTTGACGCTATTGGTAATGCAAACCTAATTGTAAAACCTGAAATTATAATGTAGAGCCTAAAAAGGACTTGCTTAATATTATTGGTCAAGAGAATTTTATCTTATCAATTTATGAAAGACACCTGTTATTTCCTCAATCAATAGGGTATATATATAGTAATATAAGATACATGGTTAACATGCTGCAATAAAGAATAATATAATATTAAATGTGATAAACCTGTTACATTTGTCTGTAGCAAATGTAAGATTATTAACATCTTTAATATAAAAAACGATAATAACTTTGAGGTGATGATATGAGCATGGATTTTTATAAAGCTGTTGAGAATAGAAGGACATATTATGGGATTGGCAAGGAAAAAGTTGTTTCTGAAGACAGAGTTGTTGAAATAGTAGAAAACTCAGTTAAGGTCGCACCTACAGCATTTAATTCACAGAGCAGCAGGGCCATAGTTCTTTTGAAGGAACATCATGATAAGCTTTGGGATATTACAAAAGAGGCTTTAAGAAAAATTGTTCCCGAGGAAAGCTTTCCACAGACGGAAGCAAGGATTAACGGATTTAAAAGCGGTTATGGAACTGTATTGTTTTTTGAGGATCAAAATGTGGTGAAGAACCTTCAGGAGCAGTTTGCTTTGTACAAGGATAACTTCCCGGTATGGTCTCAGCAAGCATCAGGAATGCTCCAGTTTATAGTCTGGACTTCTCTTGAGGTTGAAGGCCTCGGTGCATCATTGCAGCACTACAATCCTTTGATAGATGAAGATGTTAGAAAAGAGTGGAATGTTCCGGAGAATTGGAAACTCATTGCACAAATGCCCTTTGGAAATGTCGTGGCAGAACCTGATGAAAAAAGCTTCCAGCCGATTTTTGAGAGGGTAAAGGTGAATAAATAATTACTGGGTTATTCCCATTTAGTTTTTAAAACAGACAAAGTGGCTGTTGCAAAACTTATTCAGTTTTGTAGCAGCCACTGTTTTTGTGTTGTGCTCGGTATACTGCAATGTTAGTACAGGCTTTAAAATTCTCTGACTTCTCGATTATACATCGGAGAAATATTTAGAAAGTGGCTCAATCAAGACTTTTCTGACCAAGCCACTTATATTAAAAGTGTTAATAATCTTACATTTGGCGGAGCAAATAACGAACGGTTCAACGGGATTTGCGACAGACAAATGTAATAGATTTATCACTTTTAATATAGTAAGGTTTTCTTTTCAACAGAAGCTTTAATTAGTCGCCTTTTTTGGTAATAACAACTTTCTGTTCTGCTTCAATCCATTCAACCATTGCACCTAGTTTTTCTGCGATAAATCTTATAGGTGTGTATGTTCTGTCATTTTCGATGAAAGCAGGACTTTCGAGCATTACCTTTTTGCCGTTTACATAGGCAAAGTATGAGTCGATGTAAATAAGGATTGTTACATCTTCGCCTTTTTCATTTTTTCCCTTAACTGTAACTTCTCGCTTTTTGCCGTTCCAAAGAACTTCGGCACCTAAGCTTTCTGCTATAAATCTTGCAGGAAGCATTGTTCTGTCATTTCTGATAATTGGAGCAACATCGTTTGTTTTATCCGAACCAAAAGCTTTTGCTTCTTTTTTACCTATTGTTAAAACAAGCTCTTTTTTAGAGTTATCGGCAGGCTTTGTTTCTACTTTTGACCACTTTGCATAAAGTGTAGTTGATGCTGTTATCTTTGTATTGGCATCATAAGCCTTTGTTTGCTCTTTATCCGAATACCAGCCTTCAAATACATAGCCCTCTTTTGTAGGTTCCGGGATTTCTCCGATTGTTGAACCTTCCTTGATATCCTTACTTTCAACAGTGCTTCCATCATCTGTATCGAATTTAATAGTGTATGTTGGAGCAGTATATGTTGGAGCAGTGTGTGTTGGGGCTGTGCTTCCACCACTATTTGATGAGAGTTTTGTAAAGCTTGCGGAAGCAATTCCGCTGTTAGCCATACCGCCTTTAACTGCAATAGCCTTTACTGTTATCGAACTGCTGATTGTAAAAGGTCCCGAATAAACTGTGCTTGATGTTGTAGGTGTTGTACCGTTTGTTGTATAGTAAATTGTCGAATCAGCAGTTTCGCATGTAATAGTGACCGTTTGTGAACTACTGAAAGTGCTGCCGTTAGGTGAAATTATAGGAATTGCTACTTTATCCTTCCAAATGGCTGTAACGGTTGTATTGTCGGTAACTGTGTAATTAGTACCTGGTGTATATTCTGTTCCGCCAATATCCCAGGCTTTGAATTCTTTGTTCGACGGTGCAACAAATGCACAAGCTGGAAGTGTATATTGCTCGCCATTCGGTACTGATACATTTGCCATTGTTCCTGTGCCACCGTTTCCAGCAAAGGAAATAACCTTGTAGTTTACAATATTAAAGGTCTTTGTCATACTTCCGCTATATTTACTCAAAAAATTTACAGTTGCAGTTGCTGTTCCTACATTAACATTGTTTGAGTAATAAACAGTGTAATATGTACCCTGGACAAGTGTTTCTTCACCGTCTGTTATCGTAAGTGA
Organism: Bacillota bacterium; assembly: GCA_023430975.1. Lineage (GTDB taxonomy): Bacteria > Bacillota > Clostridia > Acetivibrionales > DSM-2933 > Pseudobacteroides. The sequence continues at coordinate 61,016 of JAEYYB010000146.1, forward strand.
TGGTACTATGTAACTGCCTGTGTGAGTTTGATCCGGAATATCTGCGATTGTAACACCTTTTGAACTTTCGTTGGAAACTGCTTTTGAGGCTCTGAAAGTTGCATATCTTGTATATTCAAATCCATATTCGTCTGCCTCATGTTTGACAGATATAGTATAGCTTGTTCCCGTCGTTAACCCTGTTAATAACTCTGGAAATTCGGAAAACTCTACCCAGTCTGATGTTGAGGAACCGCCTGTTAACTTAATTTTTAAACCTGTAAATTCATCTTTGTTTGTAACCCTTGCGGTTGTTTCGGTATATTCAACCACCAGCGGTGGTATTACGTGTTGAAGGGAAACGAAATCGGAAGCTACAGATACATTTGTATTCTCTGGAATCAAGCGAAGCCGTGCATAAAAAACAAAATCATTTATTTGATCATAATTAACAATTTCACCGTTAGCATCTGCAACGGTATTATCCCATGGTGAGTATGCATATGTTCTGTTCGGCAACAGATTGGTTACCTTTTTGTTATCTAAATCAAGTTTAAAGGTAGGAATCCTTTCCTTATACATGGACTTAAAAACGCTCGCACTGCTAACCGTTGGATTATTTTTTTCAATATATCCCGAACCGATTTTCCAATCGTAAAAATCAAAGCCATCCTTGGAAACCGTCGGGAACTTTGAGGTGTCAATTATGGCTTTGGGTATTGCGTACATTTTTTTCTCACCCGAGTTAATTGTACCTGTGTTTTCGTCAAAGGTTACTTCCACTGTCGGCACAAGAGTAAGCTTAAGGCTATAGGGAGTTGTGCTTTTGTCTGTAAGCTCAACAGTATAATAAAGCTTTGTCAAATCAGGCAAATTGTAGACAGAGGTTGTCAAAGCAGAATTAAACGTTGTTTCTCCTACATCCGAACGGAGGTCTGATGCAGACGGTAATTTATATTCAGAGGAAGCTATGGAATAATACTTCAGCTCGGTAGTGCCCACATATATGCTGACATTGATGGCTGAACCTGTAGTAGTAAGAGTCGTACCCTCGGGAAAGGTCATTGTTGTGTTTACAGGGATATCTTCAAGAGTGGTAACCGGATATGCTTTGAAATAGGATCTTGTTACGCTTTCAGAGGAAGATAAATTATCAATTTTGGTTTCTATGTACTTAATATGCCATGCATATGGTTTAATGGCTATATACTCATTGCCAATATAAATACTGCCTCCCCACGGGCTATCTTTGTACTCATACACAACAGTGTCCGAATCTTTAGATTCATAATAACAAATGCTTTTATAATTCTCACACCGCACATACGTTCCGTCGGCAAATACTGCATTGGTACCTTCATCCAAGATGGGAGTTGTATCTGCTGCGTAAACTGGGATGCCTGTGAATACTATGTTTGTAAAGAAAAGCACAAATGCAAGGAGCCACGATAATTTTTTTGAAAAGTGTTTCATTGGATTTTCCTCCTTAAAATAATATTGTAATTTTTGTTATATATGCTTAACTTGCCTTTTGGCAAAGTTTAAGTCTTTAAGATTTTAAATTATACAGAATTTAAATTACACAGAACATATATACCGACAAAATTGAAAAGATTAAAACCGTTGCAGCCGATATGCGGTAAAGCACTTTGCCGTACTTTTTATCCTTTTTCAAATCAAGAAATCTTCCGAAAAGAAGTGCATTTATAACAAATGCAGTTGCAATATATCGAAAATCCATTGTGCAACCATATGGGTACTTTATGTTAAATGCTATATAGGATACCATAAGCACCGCTGCCGACAACACAATATAACTTATGCTTTTATCCTTGTCCTTAAAGGACCAAACGGATGATATAACCATGAGGATACTTATTATTGCATATATAAAAAGCATTATGGCGGGTATGGCAGCTGCAATATTAAACCGAAATTCGCCAAACACCCCACCCTTTAAAAGATACATCCAGAGGTTATAATCGCTATACACATCGTTATATACAGGGGTAAACATCTTGGTTATTGGAAATGTCAGGAACCTTTGTATATATGAATAATTTTGTGATACAAATCCCGCATCGCTTACATCAAGCACATAATTAATAGGTTGATTAAACAAAATCAAATTACGAATCGGATAAGCAAGACCGAGAGGTATACTTACTGCCGCAAAAAGACACAAGCTTTTAAGCGTTTTAAAGAGATTATGTTTTTTAAAACTTTTTGCAAAAACATATATCATCATTAGACCTGTGGGTATTGCAAATACCGCAACCGACACTTTTGACATCATTCCAAGTCCAAAGGACAGGGCGAGGATAACAGTATTTTTTATGCTCTGATTTTTATACCATCTGATACTAAAAAGTAAAATCATTGTCATAAAAAAAACTGACATAGCATCGTTGTTCACCCGTCCGCCCATAAGATAAAAGTTTGGCAAAAAGGCAACTAGTGATAGAGGAATAAGCTTATTTATTTTTAGCTCGGCACAAAGTGATTTTACGCAGTAAAGTGTTATACAGGAGAAGAAGCAGGAAACAAGCCTCGCACAGTTCATTATGTCAGTTTCATTGGTTAAATGCAAAATAGGTTTGAGTACAAAAATAACAATTCCGCTTAAAATATGATAAAGAGGCGGATGATAAAATTGTCCCTCGTTGCTCATTGGCAAATGTCCATCAAGAATATTCAGTATGTATGCAGCGTGCCCATCAGAATCTATAGAAATACCCCTTAAATCATGTTGTCTTAAGGTGCAGGGTGTATAGAGCATATAGCCTATTCTCATAATAAATCCGATAAATAGAATGTATTTTACCAGCACTTCTACTTCGAATTTTTGGCATAGGTTGTAGCCACCTATTAAAGCGACTGAAATAATAAGAAATAGCATAAGGCCTTGCACGCTGTTTTGAAGGTCAAGCATATACACCAGAACATATACCACAAGAATGGATATACTCAAAACAATTACCCTTATTAAATTGTTTCTTTTTTCAGATAACAAATTAAGCATTTAATTATATTCCTTTTCAGTGCAAACCCTCAACCTTCCTGTATAAATATCCACAGTCGTTGTGAAATACTTCGGTGTAGCCTGTACTTATAATTTCTGAAAGCTCAGGGTTTGTATTTGTATTGTTGTTTTGGAAATACGACAAAATCCATTTTGGCTTATTTTCCATTACATATTCGGTACAATATTTCTCAATATCGGGATTTGTTACAGCCATCCAAGTCTGCATTGTAAAATACTTGCAGGGAGTATTTAAGTTTACCTCATAAATGAATATTGAAGGCATATTATAAGCAAAACAATCGTTTTTCTCCCCGTCAGGTATCACATCATACATTTGGTGTGCATTGCTTTTATACTCGGTAATAAAACTTTTTTTCTCTGTTATTTTCGTTCCCAAAAAGCTGTTTGTACACATCAATGCAAAAATCAAAGTCAACGCAATCACCGATAGAGACTTTTTCTTAACCTTTATTCCATACTTAATGAGAAATATTGAAGAATACGCGGCTAGCGGTGCAAGAAGCGTCCAATAATATATAAAAGAATGCCTGCCAATCAATATTGCAGCTGAAATAAGTGGAAAGCTAAGTAAGATGAAGTTGCCCATTTTTATTTCGTTACTTGAATAACAGGTGCACATGGCAAAAACATTTATTCCCAAAGCAATAAAAAAACACAAAAGCTGTGCACTGTTTCCGTTTGGAATAAGACGAAATTGCTCTGATCCTACTTCACAGTATTTAATATTATGTAAAATTGTTGCATAAAACATATCATTGAGTGTTCCTGTGCATAAATGATATATAATTATAGGAAGGGACACAGTCAGAATTCCTAAAGAGCCGAAAATTAAAGCACTTCTGATTTCATCCCGACTTTTCGTAATCATATAAATTCCCATAAAAAGAATAACCGATACAATGAAGGCAACATTATTAGGGCGCAGGAAAAATGCAAAAGCAAAGCACAATCCAAGTATGTATGGCATCGATGAGGTCAGCTTTTTGTCCCTTTGCCACTTATCGAAAACACAAAGAGAAATCACGCAAAAGAAATTACTGTATTCCTCAGTATAATTTCCGCCGTTTAATAAGGTAACAGTTATCCAAATATAGATAAGAGGTACTAAAAGTGATAAAGCATTTCCAATATGGCAGTATGCAATTTTATAAATCATTATAGAAGAAATCATTATAAGAATAAGTTCTGTAAGCCATACTCCCAGCGTTCCATCAATTATAAGCTGGGGAAGCATATTTATAATAAAAATAATTGGGCCTTTGTGGTCAAAAAGATCTATGTAAAGCGTTCCTCCTTGAGCCATTGACTTGCCCATAACAAGATACATACCACTATCCACGCCAATATATTTAAAAAGAGGGCTTGTGTTGTATGCAAAAAGAAGCATAAACAAAGTAGATGCCGCAATCAAAATTATATATGAAATTGTTGATTTTATATTTTTCCGCATAACAGTCTCCTATGTGTGTTTTGACATATTATAGGATGAAGTTAACACTTTATTAGTTTCAGAATGGACTGTCGATTATAGATATTCTCTTTTACGGAAGCCTAGTGTCCATGCAATTATGGAAACCGGAAACATTCGGATTTCACGGTTCAGCTTTGTCACGCTGTCGTTGTAGATAAGGCGGCTGGTGCGTACCATGTTTTCGAAGGTTTGCACCGCATCCATTGTATTAATATAATTTGGATTCGCTTTCAGTTCGGGGTATTGCTCCGTCACCATGGCAATTCTGCCCAAGGCCTCGGAAATAACCCCTTCCTGCCTAAGCACATCATCTGGTGTGGATTTTGCCGTAATCAAGCTTCTTCTGGATTTAATCGTTTCAATCAGAGTTTTGCTTTTGTTCTTGTCATAGCCCTTTGTCAAATTCAAAAGGGCCGTCAGTGCATCGAAACGGCTTGATAACTGCACCCCAATCTGACTCATGGCATTGCTGATATTCTCATCAAGCACTACCAGTTTACGCTGTGTAGAGATTGCCCATAAAACAATTAGTGCAACAACTGCGATGATTGCGATGAAATTTTGCAGCATAATAAGGTCCTCCTCGTTCATTTTTGAAAAGGACAGACCACGATTTTATCCATCCTGCCCATTTTACGTCTTTGGGAAAATTATTTTTTGAGTAGTCCATTTTATGTTTGGCTGCATTTAGGGAACATTCCCTAAGTTCAATATATCAAAAATCGTTCCCTAAAAACCGTCCGTTGCATGAAACATGATTTTTTCGACATGAATCATATTAAAAATTTTACGCCGCCGACCGATATTTTCCATATGAATCATAGTTTCGGATTTTTGATTTGTATGCTAAACTTAACATGGAGAGCCTTATAAGAGGAGGAGTACTTATGCTACAGCTTGCGGTTTGTGATGACAATATAGGCGAGCTGTCCAATATGGTACAGCTCATAAACCAATACCGGGCAGAAAGACATATAAACTGTGAGTACGCAGCCTTTCTAAACGGATTTGATTTGGTTTCAGCCTTAGAAAAAGGAAAGCGGTTTGATATATACTGTTTGGACATCATAATGCCGGGCTTTATGGGTATTGATGTCGCAAAGGAAATCCGTGCTTTTGACAAAACTGCTCCGATTTTGTTCTTTACATCATCGCCCGAATTTGCTTTGGAGAGCTATTCGGTGAAAGCCATCAACTATGTACTAAAGCCAATATCAAAAGAAAAATTGTTCTTTACCTTTGACGACATGCTGGAGCAGATAAAAACAGAAAAAAATGATGATGTCATTGTCGTAAAGAGCAATGAGGGAATTCAAAAAATACTGATCTCCAACTTGGTTTTTGCCGAGGTCATTGGCAGAAATGTGTTGTATCATCTACTGTCCGGCAAGGTAATCGAATGCACAGAGAATTTTTCTTCCGTCTGCGATAATCTTCTGAAATACGGGCAGTTTATCAAAGCCCACCGCTCCTACATTGTGAATATGCAGTATGTGGATACCATTGAAAATCACCAATTGACCTTACAGACCCTTTCCTCTATTCCTGTTGCACAGGGCAAGGCACGGGAGATCAAAGAGACGTATCTGGCTTATCAAATGGAGGGGGAAAGAGTGAAATGATAGAAGTCATTGAATTCTCTCGTTATTTGATTGCTCTGCTTTTCGGTGCGGTGGTTGCGGTCAACTTCGCAGGGATAGAACGCACACGGAAAAACTATTTGGCAGTTGGATGCTTCACCGTTGTTTTATTTATTTTGCAAATAGTCTGTTTGCGGCTCTTGGGCATGGGAGTGACGACGAAAATGTATCCATTGCTTTCTCATTTGCCGGTGGCTGTTATTATCGTCGTGTATTTGAAACGCCCATGGCTGATTTCAATAACCAGTGTGTTTGTTTCCTTCCTGTGCTGCCAGCCTTCCCGGTGGATCGGCACGGTTGCAGGTGAAGCTTTTGACAGTGCTTCCATGGACCACATCGGTTATATAGCCACTGCGTTTCTTATGTACTGGTTCCTGCGAAAATATGTGGTGAAATCTGTTAGGGATCTAATGGAACGTTCTGTTAAATCCTGCTTGATGTTCGGTGCCATGCCGGCCTTTTATTATCTGTTCGACCACACCACTACTGTTTACACCGATTTTTTGTATAGTGGAAAACGTGCGGCGGTACAGTTCATGCCCTTCGTGACGGCGACATTCTATTTTGTGTTTGTCCTTATTTACCATGCCGAAACGCAAAAACAGGCAAGTATCCAAAGAGAGCGGGATATGCTGGACACGCAGTTTAAGCAGGCACAAACGGAATTTATTTCTCTACGGCAGATGCAGCAGAATGCCATGAACTACCGGCACGATATGCGCCATCATTTGGCTCTTTTACAGGGCATGGCATCCGAGGGACGCTTGGAGGATATCAGAGAATATTTACAGACTGCCCAGTCCGACATGGATGCCATCACACCCATACGCTTTTGCGAGAACGAAACCGTCAATCTGATTTTGTCTGCTTTCGCTGCCAAGGCAAAGCAATCGGAAATCATGTTGATTATAGAATCGAAGCTGCCGGAATCTCTTCCATTGAGCGACACCGAGCTTTGTTCGCTATTGTCAAATGCTTTGGAAAACGCAATACAAGCCTCGAAAAATATCGCTGATAGCAATAAACGCTATATCAAGTTGCGAATGTATTCCAAAAATAAAAAGCTTTGCATTGACATACGCAACAGCTATCAGACAGAGCCGATATTCCGGCAGGGCCTTCCTGTATCGAAAGAACAGGGGCATGGTTTTGGCACAAAAAGTATGATTCATATTGTGGAAAAGCATGGCGGTGCATATCGGTTTTCAGTCGAGGATGGGTTGTTTATATTTCAGGCTACAACATAGATGAATATTCTGAGCATAGTTATCCTTTGTTCTTTTTCTGTAATTTAACTGCCGAAGTACGAAATGAAATTTTTTAGAATAACAAAGAAGCCTTATTTTAATAATAAGGCTCCTTAATTATATCCGTTAGTACGGATACTGTTGGTGCGGAAGACGGGACTTGAACCCGTACGGTCGCCCACACGCCCCTCAAACGTGCGCGTCTGCCAGTTCCGCCACTCCCGCAAGTGGTCGCTGTCTCAAGCAGCAAATTTATTATACTAGCATATAGTGATTGTGTCAACATCTTTTTTTAATTTTTTTTATTTTTACACGTGGAATATATTGCCACTATTTCTTTGTGGAAAGATTAATAGTAAAACTTTATTTATTTTAATAGAAAATGGGTATATAATAACAATGATAAAATTAATATTTACAATAATTTTGGAGGCACTTATGGAAGATAACAAAACAAATGGGCAGCTATTAAATGAAAAACTCACTCATAGCAGCAAAAATATATGGGAAAAATCCGATGAGAAGGAAAAGGAACTGGCATTTAAGTTTTCAGAAGAATATAAGAAATTCTTAAACAGTGCTAAAACTGAAAGAGAGTTTGCAGCATTAGCTGTTAAGAAAGCGGAAGAAAATGGGTTTGTATCTATAGACAGCCTTGGGAAAGATGGGAAGCTCAATCCTGGAATGAAGGTATACCAGGTTAATAGAAATAAAGCAGTTGCACTGGCTGTCATAGGCAAAAACGGCTTTGAGGATGGTGTAAATATAGTAGGGGCACATATAGATTCCCCAAGGATCGATCTTAAGCAGAACCCCGTTTATGAAGATACAGGTATGGTTCTTCTCAAAACCCATTACTATGGCGGAATTAAAAAATACCAGTGGGTTACAATTCCATTGGCATTACATGGCGTTGTTGTAAAAATCAGCGGTGAAATTATTGATGTTAATATTGGCGAAGAGGATTCAGATCCTGTTTTTACAATAACCGATTTACTGCCGCACCTGGCACAGGATCAAATGCAAAAGAAAATGAGTGAAGCTATTACAGGTGAAGGTTTAAATATTCTATTCGGATCAATTCCATATGATGATGACAAGGTCAAAGATAAGGTAAAACTAAACATATTAAAGCTTTTAAACGATAAGTACGGCATTACTGAAGAGGATTTTGTATCGGCAGAACTGGAGATTGTGCCTGCTTTTAAGGCAAGTGATGTTGGCCTCGACAGAAGCTTTGTAGGCAGTTATGGGCAAGATGACAGGGTATGTTCATACGCTGCATTAGATGCGATTTTGGACATCAATGAAGCGGATAGGACAGCGATTTGCCTTCTTACCGACAAGGAAGAGATAGGGAGCATGGGTAACACAGGTGCTCAATCGGTGTTTTTTGAAAATTTCCTGGCAAAGCTCTGTTTCCTTAGCACAGATAGCTATAATGACATGATTTTAAGATTATGTCTTTCAAATTCCATGATGCTTTCAGCTGATGTAAATTCAGGTGTCGACCCCAATTATGAGGGGGTGCAGGATAAAAGGAATGCATCATTTATGGGAAAAGGGCTTGTACTCCAGAAATATACCGGAGCAAGAGGCAAAGTAGGCGGTAGTGAAGCAAACCCTGAATTTATTGCAAAGCTCAGGAAAATATTTAATGAAAACCAGATAATTTGGCAAACAGGAGAAATTGGTAAGGTTGACCAGGGTGGGGGAGGTACCATCGCTCAATTTTTAGCCAACCTGGGTGTAGAGGTTATAGACTGTGGAATAGCTGTTTTATCAATGCATTCTCCTTTTGAGATTACAAGCAAAATCGATATTTATATAATGAATAAGGCATATAAGGTCTTTTATAAGGAGATCTCCTAATTGTGGTGTATTTTATACCACAATATTAGAGGCTCAAAAATCATTTTATGATTTTTATTAGTATAGGAGGGTCTTATGAAAATTGATGCCATAATATTTGATCTTGACGGCACACTTGCAGATACTATACCACTTACCATATATGCACTTAAAAAGGCAGTTTTGGAGCTCTCAGGCAAAGAGTACAGGGATGAGGAAATACTTAATGAATTCGGACCTATTGATACAGAGATCGTAAAAAAGCTTCTGGATTATAAACATGATGACATTGCACCGGATATTTACTTAAAGCATTTTGAAAGCAGTTTTAACGATTTTGTAAAGCCAATAGAGGGAATAGAACGTCTCCTGAAGTTTATAGCATCAAATGGAATAAAGCTGGGGCTATTTACAGGGAGAAGCAGCAGGGCTACAGAGATAATAGTTGAAAAGTTAGGCTTTAGGGAAATGTTTAATATTTTGATAACGGGGGATGATACAAAAAATCCCAAGCCTGACCCTGAAGGCATAGAAAAAGCACTTGATTTTCTATCAGCAGATAAACAATCAAGTTTCTATGTTGGTGACTTTGAGGTGGATATATATGCAAGCAGAGGAGCCGGTGTAAATTCCGTGTTGGCTCTATGGGCTTCATCGGGTGATGAAAGGCTTAAGGAACACAATCCGGATTATTGTTTTAAGAATCCCCAGGAATTTATAGATACTTTAAAGGAGATTATGAAGGGTTAACAACATAATATATATTTTTTAATATATTTTTAACTTTTAATCCAAATAACTAAATAAAAATAACGGTTAACTAAATAAAAATAACGATCTAAGTTAGTCTCAGATCGTTATTTTTTATGTCTAGAAATTAATTCAAAATAATTATTTTTTAGATGATTTGCGGCCTTTAATAAATGTTATGGCAGCAGGCAAAAACGTTACAACTACAATACCTATAATAACAAAGGTAAAGTTCTCCTTAACAGCCGGAATATTACCGAAGAAGTATCCTAAGAAAATGAATGTGGTTATCCAGGAAATGCCTCCTATGGCGTTGTACAAAGTATAGCGTCCAAAGCTCATTTTGCCAAGGCCTGCGACAAATGGTGCAAATGTACGTATAATTGGGAAGAACCTTGACAATATGATTGCTTTACCTCCATGCTTATCGAAGAAGGCATGGGTTCTATCCAAATGTTCCTGCTTTACAAGCCTGATTTTCTTAAACTCAAGCATCTTGGTTCCTATAAATTTACCTATAAGGTAGTTGGTTGTATTGCCAAGAACAGCAGCAATAACCAAAAGGATGTATGCTGTTTTTAAATCCAGGCTGCTGTGAAGTGCACCTAACGCAAAGAGGAACGAATCCCCGGGAAGAAACGGTGTAACTACCAATCCTGTCTCACAAAAGATAATCAAGAATAGAATCATATAGGTCCAGGCACCATAATCCTTTATTATCTCTGCAAGATGCTTATCAATGTGTAAAACAAAGTCGACCAACTGCATTATCAAATCCATTTATAACTGTCTCCTTTTTATGGTTTTGGGGTTTTTGATCCCTTTATTGACGTATCGGAGTTAGACGGGTTTTTTGTAGCTTTTGCCTTGTTTTTGCTATTTGTTAGCTCCCTGTCTTCCTCATTTGTATAATTTGATGGTGCTGCACCCAAATCGGAATGAAAATTTTCTTCAACTATTGTTGCTGTAGCTTTGCGATCGGGTATGTAATACCAGATTCCATTGACGGATGCTGATTCTCCTGGAACCATGAAAGTCTTCATGCCTGAAATATCTATGTTGCTTATATTTTGGGCAAGCTTTAGGGCATCACTTGCTGTTATGTTGGTTTCAACGCTTTTTAGTATAACATCAATTAAATCACTTGCTTTGGATATATATTTGATATTTGCCTTTTGCTTGATCAATTCACGGATAAAGTTTTGCTGTGCCTCTATTCTTTTTAAGTCACTGCCGTCATAAAATTTCATCATTTCTTTAGAGTATCCATGCTGGGGTTTTCTAAATCTCATAAACTGTTCTGCTTTTTTGCCGTCCAAATGCTGCTGACCTTTTTTCAGGTTTATGTGAAGGTTCTGATAAGGGTCGTTGTAATAGAGATCTACGGGCACATAGTAGTCTACTCCATCCAATAAGTCAATTATTTTTCTGAATGCGGAAGTGTCAACATATACATAGTATTTGATTCTTACACCAAGAAAATTGGAAAGGGTATCAACTGCCAGATCTGCTCCGCCTTTCGGGTAAGCTGCGTTGATTTTGGTAAAACCAAGTCCTTTTACCCTGACCCTCGAGTCACGAGGTGTTGAAATGATACTTATTTTGCCTGTACCCGGTGTGAAATTTACCAGCATCATTGTATCGGTATTACCAGCTACTTTATCACCGCCAAGAACTAATATGTTTACTGGATTTTTATCCGCTACAAAAGGCTGTATGATGTGGCTGATGAGGTTGCTTTGTGCGTTTGCCTTGCTGTCTTTAGCGACTGCTGTTGTATTAATCAAAAAGAGCAACCATACACCTGATGAAAATAAAAAAATTGTAACAGTTGTAGTCATTATTAAATAAAATTTACGAATATTCATTTCCTTGCCCCTATAATTATTTTCTGAAATTTACTGCAAATGCATATCAGAAAATGATTTATCCAGAATGTATAATATATCGGTTCTAAACTAAGTTTACATAATGCTTAATAATTGCTTTACCAATAAACACCTACCGCAGAATAAGTATATACTATGATTATATTATAGTCAATTTCTATAAATGCGATTTTGTAAATAATTTGTGAATAGAATCTAAAAATATTGTTAACAAATTAAAAGCAGCCAGATGTATATTTCACATTTGGCTGCTTTTATATATTTTGCAATAATAATTACTTGTAAAGTTTCTCTACATACTCCTTAACCACTTCATAAGTCATAATACCTGCGTGTCTTTGTACTATTTTACCTTCCTTATTTATAAATAGGGAGGTAGGGATCTCTGTAGTTCTGTATAGATTTCCTGCATCACTATTGGTATCCATAAGAACATTAAAGGTATAGTTGTTCTTTTCCATAAAATTCTTAACAGTATCATGATCTTCACCCAAATCTATTAAATATACTACTAAATCTTTGTCTTTGTATTCTTTTTCGATTTTTTGAATTTCGGGTAATTCTTTTTTGCATGGAGCACACCATGTTGCAAAGAAGTTTAAAAATACATTTTTGCCTTTAAGCTCACTAAGTGTTACCTGCTTGCCGTTAAGGTCAGTTAATGTAAAATCAGATGCCATTTTTAAGGGCTCGCTGTTAGAATCTGAGTCACTGCTGTTACTTGGAAGAGAAGTAACATTGGATGTAGTATTTGATGGATTATTGTTGCTCCCCTTAAAACTTAAGATACCCAGGACAGCAAGTACCACAACTAATGCTGGAAGTAAAATAATAACAAGATTTTTTTTCATCACAAACACTCTCTTTCTTAAAGTTATTATAACTATTTTAACTAAATTTTAATAAGTAGACAAGGTATAACAGTGTTTATATTTTTCCTTGCAAATACTTTAATACAAAGTGCTTAAGCTTTCCGACATTTTTCTTTGTGTATAAGGTTAAGTTGTTAAAACTATCCAATACATAAGCTTTATCCTTGTCTGTAATAGCATTATTACTGTACCGGGCTATTATAAACACATTGGTAACTGCTTTAAGGTTGGTATGGTTTGCTACAATTGATTTTCCCATTCGAGCAGCATAGTCTTTAGGGGTTTCATCATCCTGTTTCCCATACCCGAGGATGGACATATAATATAAAATAAGCTTATAGGCATTTATTATGCTTTCGCGAGGGGCCATTTTAGTGAGCTTTTTAAGCTTCCGTTTTCCTTTGATAAGATTGAATAGTATTAATGCTGCAAAAGCTAAAACAAACAAACTTACAAGTATTATAGCTGTAACAAGGACGATAAGTTTTTTATTGTCGGCAGGAAGCTGATTAACCTGCAGGTCATAACTGTTGCCTGGGTTGTTTTTGTTATCAATCCAGGACGGTTTGCTTCCTTTTGATCCCTCCGATCTGCCGTCATTTCTGTTCTCGTTAGTTACAGTGCTGGCATAAGCAGCGGTAGGTTCAAATTTAATCCAGCCAAAGCCTTCAAAGTACGCTTCAACCCATGCATGTGCTTTTTCATTGGTAACATGGTATTCATTTCCCTTTTTTGATCCGGAAGTAACAATATAGCCTTCAACATATCTAGCCGGGATTCCAAGGGATCTTAGCATAACCACCATGGATGTTGCGTAATACGTACAATATCCCTTTTTAAGGTCGAATAGGAAATAATCCACAAAATCTCTGCCGGGAGGAGTATCATCCGGAGTCAGGGTGTATTTGTAATTATCCGAAAGAAATGTTTCAATTGCTTTAACCTTGTCATATCTGTTATTATAAGATGCAGTTACTGTTTCGGCAAGATCTTTTATTCTTTGTGGAAGATTCTCAGGCAATTGAAGGTATTTTGTATACGCCTCTTGCAAGTTGATGTTGAACAGGTTCATAATATAGGGAGTTAGAGGATTAATTGTCACATTTATGTCCTTTAGCTGGCAGTTGAAATAGTTGGCAATAACTTTATAGCTGATATCATTAATAGGAATCAAATAACCATATGCATTTTCTGTCCTGCCTGCAAATATCACATTATCATCTGATAGAGTTACGTTTTCCTGGCCTTTATTTTGCTCAATTACATCCAATACTCTTTGAGGTATGTTGTTTATATCTATCTTAGGAAAACTTTCAACAACACTATTAAGAGTTGAATCAAATGACAGGGAAGAAGTAATCAGGTTTTGGCCAACTGCAAACACTACAAATTTATAGCCATTTACATCAATTACTTCAACAGGCGTATCAATGTTATCAATGTAGGAATTACAGACCAGACTTAATTTCTCACCTATCTTTGTTGTAAGGAGATTATAATCATCTTGGAAATTTCGAAAAAAGTTCATGTTGCTCTTGCGAAGTAAATTTTCCATTTTGTCATTCATAATCATGTTTAGTGAATAAAAGCTGTACTTGGAATTCTTTGACATCTGCTTGGATGTCGTTACTTCACCGTTTGAATTCAGCATCAGATCTATTTTGGGTGCATTGATTTGATAAGCGTTTTCAGTAAGGAAAATAGTCTTGGTGGACAGATTATGATATGTTATTTCTATATTGTCTCTTGTGAAGTAGTTTTTAATAACATTATCATCTCGAGTAATAAGGCTTATACCGCTTATAAGTTCAATATAGTTTAGTAAGAGGCTATTATTGTCAAATTGTGTACTGTATGTATAGTAGTTGTCTGTTAGTTTCCTAATGAAATCGTTATAGTTTATCTGGGAATCATCACCTTTACTGGCTATTTTATTGGTGTTGGAATCGGAGTTTATCCACGACTTGCCTGTATAAGTGTCTTTTACTGCACCTTTAAGGTAAATGGACCTGGGTGACTTTACTTTCAAGACCAGGTTTTTATTTTTTGATATCTTACCGCCAAGGGAGCCGTTATTGTTACCAAAGCCTGTTTCTGATAGTGAAAAATAATCAAATTTGCTGGGGATTCCTGTACCAAAGTAACTAATGTAAAATGTCTTGAGCTTCCCATCCAACCACTTCCATTCAATTGGCTTTGGCCGGGTAGGAATTATGTATGTAACAAAAAGTATAATTCCGCATAAAGGCACAATAAAAAGTAAAAATGAAGATGGGTTAATATATTCGTTTGCACCCATAGAAGAATTCTTTACATAAATATACCGCATGTAGTATATGACCATGAGGAACAAAAACAAATAGAATGTGTTTGTTGCTACAAGGAATTTGTTTACGAACTGCACTGTAAAAAGCAGCGAACCGCTAATCAAAATAACGACAAAATTAAACCTTTTAATAGTAAAAATAAATACAAATAGGGTAACTGTTAATATAAAGAAGGCTGCTATTAAAATACCATAAACCCATATAAGCTGTACCTTGAAGCTTAAGACATAGTCATAAAGCCAGTTGCAAAAGTAATCAATGTTTACATAGATCTCATTAAATCCGAACTTGTACCAAAGAAGTCCTATAGTGCCCAGGAAGATTACAAGTATTGACAAAAGTGATATTTTTAAGACTTTCTTATTTATGGTAATTGCAGAGTAAAACAAAGTGACAATGGATATTGCAAATATAATTATAAAAGGGTGATATTTTAAGTTCAGTGTCGTAGTAAGTGCATATGTAAAGCTAAAACTCATAAAAACTGTCAATATAAAGTTCATAAGGTAGTTTGGTAATGCTTTTTTTATGGACATAGCTATCTCTCCAATACATGTTTTATGTCATCGGATATGTTAAGTTTATAAACATCCACACCTATTTCCGTAAGGGTGGATAAAATAGTATCGGCATCACTGTCAGTACCTCCGGTAAGACCAGAAGGCGATACATATATTATGCTAATGTCATATCCGGAGTAATTTGCATTATAGATTTCATTATAAAGTTCATAGCTCAAATTTGATGTACATAAAACCACATTTGAGTTGTTGATGTTATCCATAAGGTGGACTTTCAACAGGTCTCTAAGTCCCACTTTTTCCAGGAAACTAATTGTTGTCAAGGTTTTGTAAATTTCATCGAAATCGAGTGGCGAACTGGCAGAAGTATCTATTATTTCATCCTTGTAATAAACCAGATTTAAGGGTATCCAACTATTAAGGCAATAATAAATTACTGAAATTGCAGACTCCAGTACCTTATCTTCAATGATTGTGTTTATTTCATGGGTGTACGGATTTTTCTGAAGGTCAAGAAAAATAACGCAGCTGGTCTGAGTGGTGCTTTGAAAATTCTTAACCATCATTCTCTGTGTTTTGGCTGTAAGCTTCCAATGAATTTTCTTTAAGCTGTCACCATAAGCATATTTTCTAATGTCCGATACTGTAGTCATATCCTCAAACCTGTTGTTTAAAACACTTTTGGTTTCACTCATGTAATTTGTTTTCAGATTGAATCTTTCTAAAAACACAATTTTTGGGTAAACTGTAATATGCTTGGTCTCTGTGTTTTTGTATGTCAACCTGAAGAGCCCGAAAAAGTCTTCAAACTGGACAGTCTTTATGCCAATCTCATAATTGCCTCTATAATTGCATTCCAATTGAAAAGAATACTTTTTATCCTTAAATGGCAATAAAGAAAGGCTTTTTGAATGAAACTGGTTTTTAAATATTGTATCATCGCCGCAAAAGTTAATCTTTATGTAAGGATAAAGAAAGAAATCCTCGTTATGTATACTTAAATTGAAATTTACAATGTCACCCTTTGTTATGAAGTTATTATCAATACTTTGAGTATATTTAAACCTTATAAGTATAACAAGCGTGTACAAGAATGATATAATAGGCATCAAAATGACTATGTAAAGAAAGCCGTAAGGAATCTTGCCGCCGTAAAAATAAGTAAATATTAAGGCACATAAGAAAAAGCAGGCGTATAAAACCCTATTCCTAAACATTGGAATCCACCACAGGGACCTTTATCTTTTCCAGAATTGAGTCTAAAATATCCGCTGCATTTATTTTCTTTAGTTTGGCTTCCTGCTTAAGTACAATTCTATGAGAAAGAACAGGAACCACCATATATTTAATATCTTCTGGCATAACAAAATTCCTGTTGTTATAGAAGGCCCATGCCTGGGCTGCCTTAAACAGTGCAATTGATCCTCTTGGGCTTGATCCAAGTATTATATCATTGTGTTTTCTTGTGCTTGAAACTATATCAACTATGTAATCATTAAGAGTTTTATCTACATGTACTTCTTTTATCTCATCCTGTATTTTAATTATTTGCTCACCGGTGGCTACGCTTTCTAAAGCCTCTATGGGATTTGACTGCCTGAACCTGTTTAGTATGTAGCTTTCTTCACCTGGAGTTGGATAACCGATGGATATTTTCATAAAGAATCTGTCTAATTGGGCTTCTGGAAGGGGAAAGGTACCTAGATATTCGATGGGGTTCTGAGTTGCTAACACCATAAAGGGTTTTGGAACTTTATGTGTTACTCCGTCGACTGTTACCTGATTTTCTTCCATAACTTCTAGAAGACTTGCCTGAGTTTTGGGTGAAGTTCTGTTAATCTCGTCTGCCAGTATAATCTGGCTCATGACGGCACCAGGGCGATACTCAAAGTCACCTGTTTTTTGATTGTACATGGAAAAACCTGTAATGTCCGATGGCAATATATCAGGGGTAAATTGAATTCTTTTGAAGGATGCACTTATTGATCTTGACAGAGATGATATAAGACTTGTTTTTCCTACTCCGGGAACATCTTCAATGAGTACATGTCCGTTACATATTAGAGATATAAGTGCCAATTCTACAGATTTTCTTTTGCCCACAATTACTTTTTCCACGTTTTCAACAATGCTGTTTAGTACTTTAACTGAATTCTCCATTATTTTCTCCTTTTTCTGTCTAATGATGAGTTTTCATTGCATTAGTAATGTTGTGAAAGCTAACTTTCAAACATTACTTGTTACTTAAAAGCACTATAGTCGAATTTATTATATCTAAATATATATTAAAAGTATTATTAATCTTGTATTTACAAGAGCAAATGTAAAAGATTAATAACTTTTAATAAAAATATTATATTATAAAATTATAAGATATTGAAGAGAAAAAATATGAAAACGGCCGGAAATAAAAAATGTGACAAGGATTTACACAAATGCAGTAAAAGTAAAATTGGCTTGGAAAATTGTGCACACCATATCGCAATTTTCTTAATGCTTTACAGTAATCATATTAAATATTGTGCAATATATAAAGTCATGATCAAATATATCCATGATCAAAGATAACTTCCGCTATAAATTTCACTTAAGTATTAGAAAGCGGAAGTTATCTTCATGTGTGCCATAAAACAAAGATATGTATGACTATCACAATCTCAGTGTAGCGGCGGCTTCCTTTAAAGCACTGGCAGATTTTGAAAGTAGCATCAATTCTTCATCACTAATGGGCACATCAAGAACTTTGACGATTCCTTGCCTGTTTACCAGTGACGGAAGGCTTAAGGCTATATCACTAATTCCATAATGTCCCTCGATCATGCTTGATACAGTGAGAATTGAGTTTTCATTTCTCACTATGGCCTCTACAATACGCCTTACTGCTAATGCTACGGCATAATAAGTGGCACCTTTTTTATCTATTATATGATATGCAGCGTTTTTAACATTTTGGAAAATTTCTTCTCTTGTAGCCTCACCAAGGCACATTTCAAGGCTTTGGCAGTATTTTTCCATTGGGATCCCTGCAATGGTTGCAAGGCTCCATGTAGGGACTTCGGTATCTCCATGTTCCCCTATTATGTAAGCATGAACGTTTCTAGGATCGATATCTACCTTTTGTCCGATAAGATATCTGAATCTGGAGGTATCAAGCACTGTTCCCGAGCCGATAATTCTGTTTTTGGGGAAGCCGGAAAGCTTATAGGTTACATAAGTCAGGATATCAACAGGGTTTGTAACAACAAGTATAATACATTCGGTATTATATTTTAATATCTGTTCTATTATGCCCTTGAATATTTCAGTGTTCTTTTTAACAAGGTCAATTCTTGTTTCACCCGGCTTCTGATTTGCACCTGCAGTGAGGATAACAATATCAGCTCCTGCACAATCCTTGTAATCCCCGTTATACATATCAACTGGTCTTACAAAGGGCATGCCGTGATTCATATCCATAACCTCTCCCTCTGCTTTTTCTTTGTTTATATCAATTAAAACAATCTCGGAAACAAGTCCGCTTACCATCAGTGTATATGCTGTGGTTGATCCAACAAAACCTGCCCCTACAATAGCCACTTTTACTATTCTCTCTTTGTTCATAAAGATCACCTCCATCACTGATAGTATACCTCTCCTATAATGTTTTAAACAGTGTTTGAGTTTTTATAAAGATTTGGCTATAATTAGCATAGAGTAAATATAATGATATTGCGAGGACTAAACAATGAATGAATTTATAAAAGCTGAAATACTAGCAGTTGGAACAGAACTACTTATGGGCCAGATTGCCAATACAAATGCACAGCATATATCGGCAAGGCTTCCGGAAGTTGGAATTGGTGTTTATTATCATACTGTAGTGGGAGATAATCCATCGAGACTTAAAGATTGCCTGGATTTAGCCTTGAAACGAGCAGATGTTGTTATTATGACAGGCGGACTTGGACCAACAAAGGATGATCTTACAAAAGAGACAATAGCGGAGTTTTTTAATAGAAAGCTGGTATTGCATCAGGAGAGCCTCCAAAAGATTGAAGCATTCTTTAATAAACTAAACAGGACTATGACGGAAAATAACAAAAAACAAGCATTTTTACCCGAGGGATCACTGATAATTGAAAACAATAACGGCACAGCACCCGGATGTATTATTGAAGACGGAAAAAAGGTTGTTATAATGCTGCCTGGACCGCCAAAGGAAATGAAGCCTATGTTTGATGAAACGGTTATCGGATATTTCTCAAAAAAGGCAAGCTTTAAAATAGTATCAAGGTTCTTGAGGGTATTCGGGATAGGTGAATCGGCTATGGAGGATAAGATCATCGACCTTATAGATGGTCAGACCAATCCTACAATTGCACCCTATGCCAAGGATGGAGAGGTTACATTGAGGATTACGGCTAGGTGTAATAATGACAGGGAAGGTGAGGAGCTTATAAAGCCTGTGATTGATGAAATAAAAAACAGGCTTGGGGATGCAGTTTATTCAATTGATAATGAAAACCTGGAAGAGGTTGCAGGTAAGCTTCTTATAAAAAACAACATATCAATTTCGTTTGCAGAATCGTGCACAGGCGGCCTTTTAGCTTCTAAAATTACTGAGATTCCCGGAATATCAGCTGTGTTTGCAGGTGGTATGGTTACATACAGCAATGAGATTAAGGCAGGATGCCTTGGCGTTAATGAGGAAACCCTAAATACCCACGGTGCTGTGAGTAGTTCAACTGCAAAAGAAATGGCGATTAACATAAGAAAACAAATGAATACCAAGCTTGGGTTATCTGTAACCGGCATTGCAGGCCCAGGTGGTGCTACCGAAAATAAACCGGTTGGGCTTGTTTATGTCGCATTGGCTGATGAGAATGATGTTGTATGCACCAGGTTAAACCTTTGGGGGGACAGGAATAGAATAAGGAATAACACCGTTTTAAATGCTCTTGATATGATAAGGCGGTACATTTTGAAAAACTATAAGTGAAATAATCAATAATCAATAATTAATAACACTTTTCATATAGTTTGGGAGGATACTGATTTGAGTCCTGTACAAAAGAAAAAATTAACCAAAACTGCCCTTATAGTTATGATGTCTATAGTATTAAGCAGGATAACCGGGTTTTTAAGGGAAATTCTTATTCCTAATATTCTTGGAACCAATGAGGTTGGAGATGCATATGTTATAGCTTTCAGAATTACAGGGCTGATGTACGATCTGCTGGTGGGAGGTGCAATAGCCGCAGCATTGATTCCGGTTTTATCGGGCTACCTTGCGAGGGATGAAGAAGAGGAAGGCTGGAAAGCTGTAAGCACTTTCTTAAATATAGTATTTATAGCCATGATTTTTACCTGTGCTTTAGGCGTTATATTTGCCCCGCAGATCGTTAGTTTTTCCAATGATGTTTTCAATATGAACTTAAAGTCATTAGGGCTGGCAGTAAGGCTTACAAGAATACTGTTTCCATCAGTAGCCTTTTTGATGCTTGCAGGCATTACAAATGGAGTTTTAAACTCATACAACAAGTTTGCAGCCGCTGCATATGGACCTTCAATATATAATATAGGCAGTGCACTAAGTATACTTTTGCTTTCAAGGTTTGGAGTAGAAGCTGTAGCGGTTGGAGTTATGGCAAGTTCGATAGTATACTTTTTATACCAGTTTGCCTTTGGATTTAAAAATTTTAAATTTTACAAGCTGTCATTTTTCTGGAAGCATGAAGGCTTTAAAAAGATGTTTTCTTTGGCTGTACCATCTTTGGCTTCATCTTCAATTGTTCAGATTAATATAATAATAACAACTTTCTTTGTTCCGTTTTTTGGTACAGGTAATGTTACTGCATTTCAGACAGCAGATAGGATATGGCAGATGCCATATGGCGTTTTTGCTCAGGGTATGGGAATAGCCATGCTGCCTATGTTATCGGCAAACTTGGCAATAGGAGAAATAGCACAGTACAAGAATACCCTATTAAAGGGATTAAAAACAGTTCTGTTTCTGACAGTACCGTCCGCTGTTGCTTTTGTGGTGTTGAAGGATCCTGTTATTTCTATTTTTAAGCTGTCCAAGAAGTTCAGCGATACTGCAGTAATGAATGCGGGTAATATTCTTATGTTTTTTTCCATAGCGTTAATAACACAATCTGTGGTAACTATTTTAAACAGGGCTTTTTATGCGGATAATGATGCCAAGACACCTCTTTTTATAGGGATTTCAACTATTTTGTTAAACGTAGCGTTAAGCTATGTCTTAAGGCACACATCCATGGGGGTTGCGGGAATGGCACTTGCTTACTCGGTTGCAAGTACCGTAAATGCAATTTTGTTGATGCTGTTTTTAAATAGGAAGATGAAAGGAATATACATAGATAAGATAATGATCTTTATGTCAAAGGTTATTCCTTCAGCACTTCTAATGGGCATGGCACTTTATGCAATTAATAGCATTATAGAATTTTCTGATTATTCTAAGATTATTCAGTTGATAATCCTGGCTGCTTATGTAATTATTGGAGTAATAATTTATTTTGCGGCAGCATTGATATTGAAAATTGATGAAGCACAGAATGCTGTAAATACTATCAAAATGAAGACTAAGAAGGTTCTTAAATACTAGATTTAAAGCAGTCAAGGATGTTATTGAGAGAAATTGTTGTCCAGCATACACCATTATTTCCTAGACATAAAAAACAAAATTTATTGACTCGTTTGAAATAATGATATATAATAAACTAGAACGGATGTTCGACATGTTCTGCAAGGAGGAATAATTAATGGATAAGAAAAAAGCTTTGGAGATGGCATTAGGTCAGATAGAAAAGCAATTTGGCAAGGGTGCAGTTATGAAATTGGGAGAAAATTCCCATTTGAGTGTGGAAGTTATACCGACGGGTGCATTGGGACTCGATATAGCTCTGGGTGTTGGTGGAGTTCCACGTGGAAGAATTGTTGAGGTATATGGACCTGAGTCATCTGGTAAAACAACTGTTGCACTTCATATTGTTGCAGAGGCTCAAAAAGCAGGTGGAGAAGCTGCTTTTATAGACGCTGAACATGCCCTGGACCCGGTTTATGCAAAAAAATTAGGTGTTGATATAGATAACCTTATTGTATCCCAGCCAGATACAGGTGAACAAGCTTTGGAAATAGCAGAAGCACTTGTAAGAAGCGGAGCCATTGATGTTATAGTTATTGACTCTGTTGCTGCGTTGGTTCCAAAAGCCGAAATTGACGGTGAGATGGGAGATGCCCACGTGGGATTGCAGGCAAGGCTTATGTCTCAGGCACTTAGAAAACTTGCCGGCGTTATAAGCAAGTCCAAAACCACAGCGATTTTTATAAACCAGTTGAGAGAAAAAGTTGGTATTATGTTTGGTAACCCTGAAACAACTCCTGGCGGTAGAGCTTTAAAGTTCTATGCATCAGTCAGATTGGATGTTAGGAAAATTGAAACTATAAAACAAGGCAGTGATATGGTGGGAAACAGAACCAGGGTAAAGGTTGTTAAGAATAAGGTTGCACCGCCATTTAAAGAAGCTGAATTTGATATAGTTTATGGAGAAGGTATATCAAAAGAAGGAAATATTCTGGATGTTGGAGTTAACTTGGATATTGTTAATAAGAGCGGAGCTTGGTTTTCATACAATGGACAGAGAATAGGACAGGGAAGGGAAAATGCCAAGCAGTTCCTGAAGGAAAACAGAGAGCTTTTAAATGAAATAGAAGCCAAGATAAGAGAAAGCTTAAGTATAACAGTGAGCAAAAATGCCGAGAATCGTATAGAAACAGATGACAACGATATGTTTGAAGATGATGTATAAAGCTTTATATTGTTATGGAATCTAAAATAAATCGCATTTAAATAAATTAAATGGAAAGTCAACTATTTGCCAATATCAAATCTTATACACTTTTCAAATATAATGGGGCTTACCCTAATGTAAGGCCCCTTTTTACATATTAAAGTTTATAAAGGCATTTAAGGGATGTAGAAGATGATTAAGTATATTTTAATCATCCCTACGCAGGTGATCTGATGATTATAACTGATATTAAAAAAAACAAAGACAATGTAATATTGAATATAGACGGGAAATATACTTTGGTGATTTCTGAGGAGGAATATTTAAGGTTAAACTTGTATGAAAAAACTGAAATAACAAAGGAAGAATTTGATCATATTAATCACCAAATAAATTATAGAAATGCAAAGTCCATTGCAATCAGGTTTGTATCGTTGAAATTAAGAAGCGAGAAGGAAGTATACAATCGTCTTAATGATGAGGGCTTTGACGAGAATACGGTTTTAAAAACCATAGAAGAATTAAAGGCAATGGGTTATATAAATGATTTGCTGTATGCAGGTAAGTTTATACACGATAGGTTTAAACTAAAGCCTAAATCTTTAAGAATGCTGAAGTTTGAGCTTAAGAATAGAGGTATATCGGACTTAATCATTAATGAAGTTTTGGATAAAATGGATATAGATGAAAGTGTTGTTGCAGAAGGCCTGGTTAGAAAAAAGTTCGGCAAGTATGATCTGAATGATGATAAGATAGTCAGAAAAGCATATTATTTTTTAAGACATAGGGGCTATAGTTCCAATGTTATTGAAAGTGTTCTTAGGAATTTTAAGGAAAGTAGATAAGGATATAATGTAACAGTAATACATTTAGGTTAAAGTATGGAAAATCAGGGATTTTATTATCTTTAATAATTCGAATATGTGAAATTTTCATGCGTTTCTTATTGAAATATTCACTTCATAAAACCTTTCTTTAATTGTATTATAAAAATAAGATGGTCAAAATACATTTGTTTATCATAAGATATCATAAATTATTCCTTATAATGCTCTTAATTATATGAAAAGTGTTAATGATCTTACATTTGTCAGAGCAAATAACAAATGCTTTTGCGGGATTTGCGATAGACAAATGTAAAAGAGTATTCACTTTTCATTTAGATATATCAAAATAATAATAGAAATTTTCTTTATTTCACATAATATAAAAGCAATTAGTTTTTGCTTTTATAAAGTAATACATATGTATTAAATTCTATATAATTAAATACATATGCATTACCACCGATTGGAGGTGAGATTTGATAATAAACTTTTTTAGTTATGATCAAAAAATAACTTGGTTGGTGAGACAGGGCAATAAAGAAATGAATAAAAGTATAATTAAAAGTAGGTGTTAAAATGATTAAACCTAAAAAAAGTAAGTATGTCAGGTTAACTCAGCATGATAAAGATGTTCTTTTAAGATTGAAAAAGGGTACAGAAAAGACAAGTGGCTATGATAATTTTTTTAAGTACAGCCAGTTTTTGGCTGAAGGTACAAGCAAGAACCATCAGGAGAAGCAATTCGAAAACATACCGTAATGCTAAAATAAAAGTGGACATTGCGTTATCTATAAAACCATTGATAATGACCTGTTAATTATTTTACCAATTAATTAACAGGTTGAATTTTCTAGTTAGGAAACCATGTAAAACCTTTTTCGTAACATATAATATTACTTAAAATCACTGTTGTGACATCGCTAATCTTTATACATTTATTAATGTCTTTTTTTAAAGTTATAATCTTATTTTGGCATTTCTTTAAACTATTCCATAAAAATTAATATATTTTGTTAAGAAAATTAATATAAATTGTTAAGAAATTTAATGAAATATACGAAAATAATAACAGGCTACACAAGTTGTAAAAAAACTTTGAATTGTGGGTGAAAAAATATGGATGAAAGACGAAAGAATATAAGGTATAACATGTTTGATTATCCAATTTTAATATCTGATAATGAAGCTGATTGGGAAAAAGCAAGTCTTGTAAATATTTCAGGAACTGGTGCCATGATAAAGTGCAGTAATTACTATCCATGCGACAGCTTGTATTTAGAACTGCCAAGACCATTTGTTAAGGTCATAGGAAGCTATTTCGTAAAATGCGACATTATGTGGAGCAGGTATTCTCAATTAGATGAGGGTGTTTGTGAATATGGTGTGAGATTCGAGAAATCACCTAACGATGAGGATGATTCTTTAAGCTTCCATAACATATTGCAAGGCGACATAAATATTACATAAAAGCTATTCACTATACTTTTCCGTCAGTGAAAAATGCCTGATAAGAGGGTGATATTTTGAAGAAGATAAGTAGCAGAATTATAATATTTAGTGTTTGTACTACAATGACTATAATATTGATATTTGGAACAGTATCTTCCATATCCATGTTGATGGGACAAAAAGCCTATTTGACACAGTTGGAAAAAACTATGGAAAAAGATCATGATGAAATAATTAAAACCCAGGTACAGAATGTAGTAAGTATGCTTGATAAACACCTTGATGTTGCTCTAAAGCAGGGAAGAAGTATTGATGAAGCAAAGAAATCAGCTGAAGAAATTGTAAGGGAAATAAGGTATGGCAATGATGGTTATTTCTGGGTGGATACTATTGAAGGGACAAATGTTGTATTATATGGCAGCGAAACTGAAGGTAAAAACAGGCTGAATAGTCAAGATGCAAAAGGTAAGTATTTTATAAAGGAAATAATAGAGAATGCTCAAAAAGAAGGGGGCGGCTTTACGGATTATTACTTTCCTAAAAAGGGAGAAAATGTTCCATTGCCTAAAAGAGCTTATTCCATGGAATTTAAGCCGTTTGGCTGGGTTGTCGGTACAGGCAATTACATTGATGATATTAATACGATAATAAGTAATGAATCTGTCCTGCTAAATAAGCAGCTAAAATCAAAACTCATGGTAATAGGACTTTTGGGGATATTAACTGGTTTGTTGATTTCCATAATGTCATATTTTATAGGAAAAAGGATTTCAAAGCCTATAGAGGTTTCAGCACAATTGATTGATATAGTATCAAAGGGAGATTTTACTGTAAAAATACCTGAAAAATATTTAGCTTTGAAGGATGAGAGCGGTATGATATTAAAATCTCTCGATAATATGGTTTGCACATTAGGAAGTATGTTGTCTGAGGTGGTTAATAAATCAAAGAACTCAGCCGAGACTGTTATGAAGGTCAATGATGAAATTAATTTACTTAAGGAACGAATAGAAGAAGTAGCGGCAACAACACAGGAAATATCGGCGGGAATGGAGCAAACAGCGGCATCAACACAGGAAATGAATGCAACATCACAGGATATTGAAAACGCTATAAGCCAGATAACAAATAAAGCTCAAGATGGTACAATAATATCTGATGATATTAAAAAAAGAGCGGAAAAACTAAAAGAGAATTTTTTAGTATCTCAGAAAAATGCCACAGAAATTTTACATAAGGAAAAGGAGTTGCTTAAACGGGCTATTGATGAATCCAATTCTGTCGAAAAAATCACAGTATTATCTGATGCTATACTTGAGATATCAGCTCAAACAAATCTTTTAGCACTTAATGCCGCTATTGAAGCAGCTAGAGCAGGAGAAACTGGAAGAGGTTTTGCGGTGGTAGCGAAAGAGATCAGAAAGCTGGCTGAAGACTCAAAAAATACAGTAGTCGAAATACAAGCAATGATTGATGTGGTTAAAAAATCAGTTTCAAACTTATCTGCAAGTTCCGGAAGGTTATTGGATTTCGTATCGGAAAATGTCAAGGAAGACTACGATTCAATGATGGAGGCTGCTGTTCAATACAATAACGATGCCTTCAGTGTAAGCGAGATGCATATGGATTTTAGTGCTACATCTGAAGAACTTTTATCCTCGGTTCAGAACATGATGAAGGCTATTGATGAAGTTACTGCAGCTACAAACCAAGGTGCAGAAGGAACAACAAATATCGCTCGAAATGTTGGCACTGTACTTATGAAATCAAATAAAGTGGCTGAAGCGGCTGAAACTGTAAAGGAAGGCAGTGACAGCCTTGTCCAAGCTATATCAAAGTTTAAAATGGATGCGAAAGATGAATGTGAAAGATGAATGTGAAAGATGAGTATGTAATTAATTACCATTAATCTAACCATTGATATGGATATAAAAGCAGGTTATAAATATAGCCTGCTTTTATCTATATTAAAAGTGTTAATAATCTATGTCTTTATTGTGTTTATTTATAACCCTGTTAAATCGTCTGGATTTGTTCTTGAGAATAGGTGGTTATTTCTAAGTGTTTCCCTATTAATACTTTTTAGAAAGTTGACGATAATGTTTTTAATGGTTAATACCTTGGAGGTGCTGTCATGAAAGTGAGCAGAAAAGATGAAAAAAAGGCAGAAAAATTTGCATTTTTTGAAAAGAAAAACATCCTAATTAATGTAATAGCTGCTAATACATTTTTGGTACTGGAATATATTGTTGTTGCCAAAAACATGACGGGCAGTAACTTTGGTAAATTTCTGGCGATAATACTGTTTTTTAATGTAATCGCTGCAGTACTATACTTTTTATCAAGGCTTGGGAAAGATGCAGGGGTAAAGAAGGATGAGCCCAAAGTGTCTGTTAATAAAGATAAGGACACTACGGTAATTATGGAAAACAATATTAAGGAACTATTTGAAAAAATAAATAACTCTAAAGATGGTCTGCATAGTTTGATAGAAGCTGGCAATAACATTCAGAGATCTATGCAGGAAATGGCAAAAGGAATACAGCAGCAAGCAGATGATATAAGTAAAATAATGTATAAAGCGGTAGATGTTTCTGAAAATGTAAATCATGCAGGTGAAGCATCCCAAAATGTAAACAACATATCAGATGGTATGCTTTCAAGAGTTGAAAGCGGAATAACTAAAATAGAGATGATGTATTCAAAAATGCATACATTGAATTCTGCAGTATCGGAATCTCTATCTGCAGTAAGTATTCTCCGAGATAGTATGAAGGATATTACCGGTTTTTTGGAATTAATAAGCGGTATAGCAGATCAAACAAATCTTCTTGCATTAAATGCTGCAATTGAGGCTGCAAGGGCAGGGGAAAGCGGTAGGGGGTTTGCTGTTGTAGCTGATGAGATAAGGAAACTTGCCATACAAAGTGATAATGCTGCTAGGGAGATAGCATCAAAACTTGAGAATATGAGTGTGAAGATTTCAACTGCATATAGTGAAGCTGAAAAAGGATTTCAAGCAGTTGGTGAAGGCAATATGATAATTGAAGATATAAAAGGGTATTTTGAATCCTACAGAAAAGATGCAGAAAATTCGCAGAAGGAAATTTTAAATGCCGGAAAGAGTTTTGATGGTGTAAGAAGCGGATTTGGAATGATGTATAACAGGATTGAGTCGGTGGCCAGTATATCTCAGCAGAGTGCGGCATCAACCCAGGAAGTGCTAGCTTCAATAGAGGATCAGAATGAAATATTGAATTCAATCGAGGGCTCCTTTAAAGAGCTCGAAAGACTAGGGGATCAGCTAAAACAGATATACGATAAGGAATAGAAAAATATTACCAAGGGAATTTAGATTTTTTTCGTAAAGTAAAAATGAAATTCAGAAGTTTTAACAAACTGCATACTAAAATAATAGAAATGACTACAGAAATCATAGTCTTAAAGGAATATAGAAATGAGTCAAGCCAGTTTAATTGAAGTACTTTGCCGGATGAAGCAATAACTTCGTTTTCAAAATTAAAAAGATTTCCTGTCAATTTATACATCATAAAAGTATATACGGCAGCAATACAGCCATGTAGTGATTTTCCCATAAGATAAGGTTTTATACTTAGATCGGATTGGGATACTATTCCTAATACCTGTGAGTGAACGGACAAGCCTGCCCATCCTATTATCATGCTTGATAAGGCAAGCTTTAATGCAAAAGAGATGTTTCCTGTATTAGCCATCATATTTGATCCTGTTGTTATTTCAAAAAAGCCGCATAACAAAGAATAAACAGCTTCTTTGGTCAATCCTGCAAAAGATAGTATATATGTCAGAGGGATTGAAATTATGTTTATAATACCTGTTTCTATAAGTAAATTGATAAGAACGGAGAAAAATATTATAAACCCACCTATTGATAATAAAATCATAACTGAATTTTTTATTGCATCTCCAAATAATGTTCCTAAAGATCCATTGGAATTTTTATTTTTAAATAGTTCGTTTTTAAAACGGTCCAGGTTATTTCTAAGATTCCTGGACTTTTTGCTTGTGTTTTTGTCATCATATTTTATTGATTTGTTTATTCCATAAGCGTAGTACTTAAATAAAAGGCCAATGGTTATTCCTGACAAAATATGGCATAGAAGCAGGAAAAAGCCCAGTCGCGGCATGGCATACATGCCTGTAGCAACTGCACCCACTATAAACAGAGGGCCTGAGTTATTTGTAAATGCCAAAAGCCTTTCCCCTTCATGTTTTGAAATTTGACCCGAATTTCTAAGGTCTACAGTAATCTTTGCACCAACAGGATAGCCGCTTGTTATACCCATGGCAACAGCAAAAGAGCCGCAGCCGGGCACATTAAAGAGAGGCCTCATGATAGGTTCTAAGAGAATTCCTGCTGCTTTGATAAAGCTTGTTCTGTTCAAAAGTTCCGATGCCGCCAAAAAAGGAAATAATGAAGGAAAAACAATGTTTAAGCATATATTTATACCTTTTAAAGCTGAAGAGACAGATACTTTTGGATAGAACACAAGAGCCAGTATAAATGTGATGCAAAACAATGGTAATGCAAGAGGTCTTGTGAATTTTATCCTGATGGGTTTGAAAAAGAGCAATAGTATAAGTAAAAGAATCGATATAATAAAAATAATTGTTGTCATAGTATTTCCTTATTAAAAAGTATCCTCTAGTATTTTATTAAGGATTATCTAAAATATTAAAAAATAAATGAAATTTTACTGTGATAAAATAAATTAATTAATCTCAGTTATGTTCATTCCTCATTCTATAAATAAGTGGTCTTTTAGAATAAAAGTGATAAATCTATTACATTTGTCTGTCGCAAATCCCGTTGATCTGTTCGTTATTTTCTCTGCCAAATGTAAGATTATTAACACTTTTAATATAGATTCTGGGGTTTATATGAATGATTCGTAACCAGTTTTATAGTTCGATATTTACAGACTGATAGCACTTTTAGCACATATATGTTATAATAAAAAATAATTTGGAATTACTAAACTTTATTAATGGGGTGTAGGGATGATAGTTAATAACAAAAAGCATAAATTTATATCTGAGAGTTTGTCTAGTGAATTAAAGAAACATGCTAAGAAATTTCAGGAGGAAAATCAGGAGTATCTCCAAGCTTCAATAAAAAACAATACTTATGATGAAGCATATACAAAATTAGTGTCTGATGCTGTTATTCAGTCCTATGATGTTATGAATGCCTGGGAAAATATCCGTTTTGATGAAATTGATGCAATGACACCTCTTGAATATTTTACTTCATTAACTGCCTTATCCGATATAGTAGAATTAATTACTGCTTTTGAAGTAGAAAACTCCAGCATTATACCTAATGGCTTAGCAAAGCATTTAAAGGATAATGGGGACAAGTTCTTGGATGAATTGGTTTCAATGCTGAATTGTATCGAACTCGATGAGCAAAAATGCATTAAATACGGACAAAAGGCTATAATTCATGCAGCAGAGATAATTGCCAACGAAAAATTAATAGATCCTTTGTTTAATATAATATCACAAATGGAAAATCAGAAGACTGATGCCAACACATTGACTACAGTTATGAATGCGGTACAGGCAATTGATGAGCCAGCTGTTGAAAGGATTATAAGTACTATAGACAGCAGCGATAAGAAAGGCCAGATTTACAGGTTCCTGTTGGTTAGTCTCGCAAGGATCGGAGCAAAGAACCAATCTGATTATTATTACAATATTTTAAAAAAATACTTTAAAGAAAGCGAATATAAGTTTATTGAAGCAAATGCTTTAGGAGTTTATGGAGATAGAAGAGCACTACCTGCAATAAGGGGTTATATAGAAAAATATGCTCATAAGATTTCAAAGTGGGAATATACCCAGTTGAGGCAAGTATTATTGCAATTCGGTGGAATGGTAAAGGATTTTGATACCTATTTCTCAACTGTAAAGGATAATTAATAAATAATGTGCATAAAGCGTGATGCTGCTACAATTATGGCAGATGTATTATCGATGAACTTTATTAAATAATTAATATTTCATGGGCTGTTGCACTAATAAATTGGTGTGGCAGCTTTTACTTTCAAAAAAGAATATACCAGAAATGTTTACTTTATGGAGAGTGCGTATGTTAGAAGTGTTTGGTAATATAATTGAAATTATTTTGAATAATAAAAAAGTTCCTAAATGGATTAAATTATTAATAGCAACTTGTTTGCTTTTGCCTGTTATTATTTTAATTCTTTTGGGAAGTGTCGTATCTTTGTTCTCTAAAAATATACTGCAGGCATTTTTTAGCATGATTATTGCAATAGGGTTGTTTCTGTTTTGGATAACCTTATTATATAAATCCAGAAAATTCTGAAAAATCAAAGTGATGATAAATAATTAAAGTAATGATAAAAAATTAAAGTAATGATAAAAAATTCAAAATGATAATCTTGTGTTATATATGGAGATAAAAAAATTTTGTCATTTAATTGACATGCTTTATAATTGTTATTATAATTAATGATGGTTAGTGTTAAAGGTCATTGAATAGATAAAAAGTCATTTTATGGGGTTTAATGTAATAATTAACTGAATAATAGCGGATGAGTGTTATGGGAGAGATACCATCACATCATGAGCACTTTAATATAAAGTGTTATAAGTGGGGTACACCGAAGAAGCTGCACTTTCAGGTAAAAAGACTATAACAGGACGCACCTCTGGAGAGACCGTCAAGGCGCCGAAGGGGCAAGTTCGCCACAGATAATGTGGGAATATAATCTCTCAGGCAAAAGGACAGAGTTAAAAGTATAATAAATACTTGATTTCAGAGGTCAAATCATGCTGGTTTGGCTTTTTTTAATGCTTTAAAATCATAGCATCTTTGAAAATTTAAATATGTTTATTTATAAATGTTTAGGAGGATTTTTATGTACAATATTGATGAAGTTTTAAAAATTGACCCTGAAGTTGCAAAAGCAATTAATGACGAGGTTGGTCGTCAAAGGAACAAAATAGAGCTTATTGCATCTGAGAATTTTGTTAGCAATGCGGTTATGCAGGCTATGGGAACACCGCTCACCAATAAATATGCAGAAGGATATCCAGGAAAAAGATATTATGGCGGCTGTGAATTTGTTGATGAAGTTGAAAAGCTGGCAATCGATAGGGCTAAAAAAATATTCGGAGCAGAACACGCAAATGTGCAGCCTCATTCAGGAGCACAAGCAAACATGGCAGTATTCTTTGCAGTTTTAGAGCCAGGTGACACTGTGCTGGGTATGAATCTTGCACATGGAGGACATTTGAGCCATGGAAGCCCTGTTAATATATCGGGTAAATACTACAAAATAGTACCTTATGGAGTAAGAAACGACAACTTTAGAATAGATTATGAAGAATTAAGAAAACTTGCTAAGGAAAACAAACCTAAATTGATAGTTTCTGGAGCAAGTGCATATCCAAGAGAATTGGATTTTAAGGCGTTCAGAGAAATTGCCGATGAAGTTGGAGCATACCTCATGGTGGATATGGCCCATATAGCAGGACTCATAGCTGCAGGTATACACCCAAATCCTGTTCCGCATGCACATTTTGTTACAACTACTACTCATAAAACTTTAAGGGGACCTCGTGGAGGTATGATCCTTTGTAAGGAAGAGTATGCAAAAATGATTGACAAGGCAGTTTTCCCAGGCCTTCAGGGCGGTCCTTTAATGCATGTTATAGCTGCTAAGGCTGTTAGCTTTAAAGAGGCGATGACAGAAGAATTCAAGACTTATCAGAGTCAGGTTGTTAAAAATGCAAAGGTTCTTGCAGAGAGCCTTATGAATAAAGGACTCAACATCGTTTCAGGCGGAACAGACAATCACCTTATGCTTTTGGATTTAAGAAATATTAATGTTACAGGTAAAGAAGCACAGTTTATGCTTGATGAGGTATTTATAACAGTAAATAAAAACGGAATACCTTTTGATACACAAAGTCCTTTCATAACAAGCGGTATAAGAATTGGTACTCCTGCTGTTACTTCAAGGGGCATGAAGGAAGAGGATATGAAAGAGATTGCAGAGCTTATTCATATGACTCTGACAGACTTTGAAAATTCAAAGGAGAAGGTTGTTAAAAGGGTTAATACTCTTTGCGGCAAATATCCATTATATTAAAGTTATACCCATAGAAATGATTAACAAGACTCAGGGGAGAGTGTCCTGGGTCTTGTTAACGTATATGGGCATTTTAAGAAGACTTAAGGAATACTCAATATTACTTCCTTTATGAGAGGGGAAATATATCAATGGAAAATTCAAAAGCAAATTCAAAAGCAAATACTAAAGAAGATTCTAAAGAAAACACTAAAGAAGATTCTAAAGAAAACACTAAAGAAAATTCTAAAGATAAAAAGGAACCCCTTGCATACAGGATGTGTCCAAGAACAATTGACGAGTTTTTTGGACAGGAGGAAATAGTCGGACAGGGAAGGCTTCTTTATAGGATGATTAAGGCGGATAGGATATCTTCAATCATACTGTACGGACCTCCGGGTACAGGGAAAACTTCTCTTGCAAGAATTATCGCTTCTACAACTAAGTCCAGGTTTGAGAAGCTAAATGCTGTAACTTCAGGGGTTGCAGATATTAAGAGGATAGCTCAGGATACACAAAATCCCATAATAAACCCTTCCGGAAAGACTGTTTTGTTTGTAGATGAGATACACAGATTTAATAAATCACAGCAGGACGCTTTACTTCCATATGTGGAAAACGGTACCATCGTTCTTATCGGTGCAACTACTGAAAACCCGTTTTTTGAAGTTAATAAAGCTCTTATTTCCAGATCGTCGGTTTTTATGCTAAAGCCTCTCAGGGAAGAAAACCTTAAGAATATTATACTAAATGCATTAAAGGATAAAGAGAGGGGATTGGGCAACTTAGATGTGATATTGGACGAAGATGCACTTAATTATCTGGCACAAATAAGCAATGGCGATGCAAGAACCGCTTTAAATGCCATAGAATTGGCTGTTCTTACTTCTGAACTCGATGAAAATGGGATAATCCATGTAAGTTTGGCAACAATTGAAGAATGCGTGCAAAAAAAGCATATTACATTCGATAAATCGGGTGAAAGCCATTATGATAATATAAGTGCGTTTATCAAGTCAATGAGAGGCAGTGATCCCGATGCTGCCGTATTTTATCTTGCAAGGGCCATATATGCAGGCGAGGACCCAGTTTTTCTAGCAAGAAGAATAATAATATGTGCATCAGAAGATGTTGGAATGGCTAATCCTACAGCTCTGCAGGTGGCAGTGTCTGCTGCAGAGGCAGTAAGGATGATAGGTATGCCTGAAGCACGAATTATTCTGGCACATGCTGCAGTTATGGTAGCAACGAGCCCTAAGTCAAATTCCAGCTACAAAGCTATTGGGAAAGCATTAAATGATGTTTCAACCAAACGTACAGGTGAGGTTCCCATGCATCTAAGAAATGCTCCGGCTGGTGGTATGAAGGATCTAGGATACGGTCAGGGTTACAAGTATGCACATGATTATCAAGGCAATATTGTAGACCAGGAATATCTGCCGAAAGAAATGAAGGGCACAATTTACTATGAACCCACGGTAAACGGATATGAAGCCAGGATCAAGGAATGGCTTGACAGATGGAAAAACAGGAAAAAGGAATGATTTGGGTCGTTCAATAATATTGATTACAATATTACACTAATAAAACATTTTAAAGGAGGAGAAGATATAATGAAAAGAGTTGTTGCATGGGTTTTGTTGGTTGGATTTGTTTTATTATTTATTAATATAATTTTTATACATCTTTTTATGGTCCAAAGTCTTACAATTTATGCTGTTGTTGCTTTGTTATACTGGTTTATTCTAAGAAAAGATTTTAACAGTGTAAAAAAGAATAGCGAAGAATAGGGATTTAAAGTATAAAAATTATTTTGAAAAATATATTGACTAATTATATCCAAAGTGCTAATCTAATAACAAGAAATCCAAGTGATTTACTTGGAATTGGAGGTCGAAATATGAAGCTATCAACAAAGGGAAGATATGGGGTTAAGGCTATGCTTGATCTTGCACTCCATATCTCTGAAGGTAACATTTCTCTTAAAAGTATAGCTGAGAGACAGGAATTATCAGAAAATTATCTTGAGCAGC
Source organism: Bacillota bacterium (assembly GCA_023430975.1). Lineage (GTDB taxonomy): Bacteria > Bacillota > Clostridia > Acetivibrionales > DSM-2933 > Pseudobacteroides. The sequence goes on from JAEYYB010000146.1 coordinate 96,855, forward strand.
TGTTTGCATCCCTTCGAAAAGCCGGACTTGTAAAGAGTGTCAGGGGGGCACAGGGGGGGTACATACTTTCAGATTCTCCCGATAAGATATCGGTGGGATCAGTTTTAAGGGCATTAGAAGGTTCTCTTGCACCCGTAAGCTGTGTCAGTGAGGATAATGATTCATCATGTGACAGGTATGGCTTTTGTGTGACAAAGATGATATGGGAAAAGATGATGAATGGAGTAAATCAGGTGGTTGATTCCATTTCATTGCAGGACCTTATTAATGAGTACCACAGATTGAACAAGAATGACGACATAATGTACTTTATTTGATAAATTGACAAATTACAAAATCAATAGTACAAAATGTTTAATAAACAATTATTTTGGGAAAAGATAAATAATAACAGTTAAGGAGATATTGCTATGGGAGAAAAATTTATATATATGGATCATGCTGCAACTACGTATGTTAAGCCTCAGGTGGTTGAAGCGATGCTTCCGTTTTTTACAGAAAAATTCGGTAACGCTTCTTCCATATATACAATTGGAAGAGACAGTAAGAAAGCAATAGAAGAGTCAAGAGAAAAGGTTGCTGATGCCATAGGAGCTCAGGCAAGAGAAATATTCTTTACAGGTTCGGGGACTGAGGCCGACAACTGGGCCATCAAAGGCGTAGCTTATGCAAACAAATCTAAGGGTAACCATATTATAACAACTAACATAGAACACCATGCTGTTCTTCATACATGCCAGTATCTTGAGAATGACGGCTATGAAGTGACTTACCTGCCTGTTGATGAGAACGGACTTGTAACACCTCAGCAAGTCGCAGATGCAATTAAGCCTAATACAATATTAATAACAATTATGTTCGCAAATAACGAGATAGGAACTATTCAGCCTATTGCAGAAATTGGTGCTATTGCAAAGGAAAAGGGTATATACTTCCATACTGATGCTGTCCAGGCTATAGGTAATATTGCTATAAATGTTAAAGAAATGAATATTGATTTATTGTCAATGTCAGCACATAAATTTTATGGACCTAAAGGTGTAGGTTCACTTTATGTAAGAAAGGGAGTAAAGCTTGTTTCCTTTATGCATGGTGGTGCACAGGAAAGAGGTAGGAGAGCAAGTACTGAAAACATTCCTGCTATAGTGGGATTTGGGAAAGCTATAGAGCTGGCAACTGCCAATTTGGACGAGTACAACAAAAAAATTATGGCTTTAAGGGATAGAACTATTGATGAAATAACTAAGAAAATACCTTTTGTAAAATTGAACGGGCATAGAGAAAAGAGACTTCCGGGTAATGTGAATTTTTCATTCCAGTTTATTGAAGGTGAATCCCTGTTATTGATGCTTGATATGAAAGGTATCGCAGCTTCAAGTGGATCGGCTTGTACATCAGGATCATTAGATCCGTCACATGTACTCTTGGCAATTGGCTTACCACATGAAATAGCTCATGGATCATTAAGACTTACATTCGGTGATGAAAATACAGATGAGGATGTTGATAAGCTTTTGGAAGTACTTCCTGTTATTGTGGAAAGACTCAGAGAAATGTCACCATTATATGAAAATGTGAAGAGAGGTAATAAAAATGTATAGTGAAAAAGTTATGGATCATTTTATGAACCCTAGAAATGTAGGGGAAATTGAAAATGCTGACGGAGTTGGCGAAGTTGGTAATGCTAAATGCGGAGACATTATGAAAATGTATCTTAAGATAGAGAACGACATCATTGTGGATGCAAAATTCAAGACCTTTGGCTGTGGAGCAGCTGTTGCTACCAGCAGTATGTCTACTGAGCTCGTAGTTGGAAAGACTGTTGATGAAGCACTTAAGATTACTAATAAGGCTGTTGCAGAGGCATTGGACGGACTTCCGCCGGCAAAGATGCACTGTTCAAACCTTGCAGAGGAAGCTATAAGGGCAGCAATTGAAGACTACAAGAAGAAAAATGGGCTTCTCAATGAATGTGACTGTACTACCGCCTGTGGAAGGCGTTGCGATGATGTTCACCATGATCACGGGCATTTCGAAGACGATGATGAATAAGTAATCATTGTTCAAAAAGTGAGAAAGGCAGCTTAAGTTAAAATGGAAAAGAAAAAGGTTATGTTGGGTATGAGCGGCGGTGTTGACAGTTCTGTAGCAGCCGCTTGTCTTTTGGAAAAGGGTTATGATGTAATAGGGGTTACCATGCAGATTTGGCCTGATATTGATGAAGACAGGCAAAAGAGTGAGGGCGGCTGTTGCTCTTTATCTGCAGTTGATGATGCAAGATGGGTTGCAAATAAGCTTGGAATACCATATTATGTTATGAACTTCAAAAGTGTTTTTGAAAAAAAGGTTATTGATTATTTTGTAAGTGAATACATAAGCGGACGGACTCCTAATCCATGTATAGCCTGCAATAGATATGTAAAGTTTGAAGAAATGCTCGGTAAAGCCAAATCGATGGGTATAGACTATATAGCTACAGGCCACTATGCCAAAATAGAATATGATGCCGATAGAAAAAGATATCTTCTTAAAAAATCGGCAACTGCCGCAAAAGATCAAACCTATGCTCTCTACACCATGACACAGGATCAACTTGCCCATACTCTGATGCCCATAGGTGAATATACCAAGGATCAGGTCAGGGAAATGGCAAAGGATATTGGGTTAGCTGTTGCATCAAAGCCTGACAGCCAGGAAATATGCTTTGTAGAGGACAATGATTACGGCAGGTTTATTGAGGAGAAGAATGGGACTAAAATTAGGCCCGGTAACTTTGTTGATTTGGATGGTAATGTTTTAGGAAAACACAAGGGCATAATACACTATACTGTAGGCCAAAGGAAAGGCCTTGGAATAGCATTTGGAAGACCAATGTTTGTTGTTGGCATTGATGTTTCCAAAAACCAGGTTATATTAGGTGATGAAAACCAGGTATTTAGAGATACACTTACTGCATTTGATTTAAACTTTATTTCCATAGAAAGTCTTGATGGGGAAATGAGAGTAAATGCAAAGATACGGTATTCTGCAAAGGAAGCACCGGCAGTAATTAGCCCTATTGGAGAAGGAAGAGTCAAGGTTTTGTTTGACACTCCCCAAAGAGCTATAACCCCTGGACAATCTGTGGTATTTTATGATGGAGATATAGTTGTGGGCGGAGGGGTTATAGAATAAAAGAATTATTAGAGCAATATAAAAGTAATATTAAAGAATACTAAGAATACTAAGAATACTAAGAATACTATGTTATTTTTTCAAATAATGGTTTTCTGTTTTCAAAATGAGCAATATAATTAAAGCCTATATCTAATAAGGCTTTTTTTATTGTGCTGAAATTATATGCAATATGCTCTTGGGCATGGGCGTCGGAACCGGTTGTGATTATTTCACCGCCGAGCTCTCTGTATCTTTTTATTATATCCAGATCAGGTATTGGTGTTCCTAAAGTACGATAGCCTGAGGTGTTTACTTCGATTCCTTTTCCTTTATTAATGACACCTTTAAGTATACTATCCAATATATCGCAATAATCGTTATATTTTAAGGACTTGTCGTCATAATTGCAGTATCTTCTTATATAGCCTATATGGCCTATTACATCAAAATTATCGAAGTTTTCGACACTGTATAAAATCTCCGACAGATATCTTGTAAATGCAGTCTTTTTATCGGGATTACATTTAAAATATTCTCCATAATATGGGTCGATACCACCTATAACATGAATTGAAGCAATTACAAAATCAAAGTCATATTTTTTTATCGTCTCGTCGGTTTCTTCAGTTACATGTGGTTGAATGCCCACCTCAATACCTTTCAAGACTTTTAAACTAGAAGAGAATTGAGATTTCAAATCATCCATTACATTGGAGTACTTTTCAAAATCAATCATGAAATTGACATCGAAATTCGGATAGTCTATATCAAGATGGTCTGTAAATGCAATTCCGGCTAAACCCTTTTCAATTGAGGTATTACAGGCAATATTTAAATCCATTTCGCTGTCACCGGAAAATAAGCTGTGAACATGTGAATCAAACATTTTCATAAATACATATCCTTTCTTTTTACAGTACAAAGTATTAAAAAAATGGAACTACCTGTGTGTAGTCCCATTTTTTATTATATAATTTAAAATTCAACTTTATCCATCGCTGCTTGATCTTTTGTGAGAGTAAATTCCTTTTCTGTTTTCCACTTATCAAGCTTGGCTTTCATAGCTTCGGACTGTAGTTCTGATTTAATCTGATCTTTCTCTACATCATATTCGGAACCGTTTTTAATGAACTTTATTATGTGGTATCCATAGGAGCTTTTAACCATTCCTATTTCGCCTTCTTTTATACCTTCTTTAAAAGCAAAGTTTTCGAATTCAGGAACCATTTCATTTTTTGCAAAAGAATATTGTCCGCCTTTATCCTTTGAACCCGGATCTTCTGAATACTGTTTTACCAGGGCTTCAAAGTCTTCTCCTGCTTTAGCCTTGCTTAATATATCGTTAGCAAGATTTTCCTTTTCTTTAAGTTTGTCACCTTCAAGCTCTTTTTGTGTAGCCTCGTCAATTGTCATAACAAGTACATGCTTAACTGTTCTTTTTTCTGTATTGTATGTTGGTACATTCTTTTCATAACGGGCTTTAATGTCGTCTTCCTTAATGGTTATACCCTTTACTATATCTGTAGCGTACCTGTTATAAGCAAGGTAGTAATCCTTATAAATTGATTCGTACTGGTCGATGGTTATACCGAACTTTTCCTTTACAACCTTGTCTGCATCTTCTCTTTTTCCTTTGCCTTCTGACTCAATAAGCTGGTCAATTGTTGCTTTTATTTGATCGAGATCGGCCTTTTCCAATTTATACTTTTCTTTTTTTGCATTCATTAAAAGTATTTTCAGCTCTTGAAGTTTTTCAATTGCCTTATTTGCTGCTACTGTTTTACGTGGTTCGTTACCTTCTTTACCATCCCAGAATGTTTTCTTATCAGCATCTGTACTCGTTTCCGTAATTCCGCCTGTAGCTTCCATATCCATCTTTACCAGTCCTAGAAAGAACTTGTACTCAGTAGATGAAACCTTCTCTTCTCCTACACTGGCAACAGGATCGGAAAACTTTGAAGAAGAACATGCTGCCAGATTAAAAACGACTAAAAGACTCATTAAAATTAAAAAAACTCTTGATAACTTCATAAACTACCCCCATTTTCGAATTTATATATCTATAGATAATCTTATCTATACACATTAAAATAAATTAATCTATCACATTTGCAATAGATTAATTTGATTTAACATAAGTACATTATAAACGAAAAAGTGATAATAAGAAATAGAAAAAGATAACTTTTTATATAATATTTAAAATTATGTCATATTATTTAGAATTGTCTTTAATCATTATTTAGAATATAGACATTCACAATCTGAACTCCAAATTTTCTTGCAAGGGTGTTTATTGTAAGGTCTCCAGGTATATCTTCTCCGAAAAATATATCTATTTTATTTCCCTTTATTTTACTTCCGGTATCTTCAGCAATATAAACACCGTTTAAATTTTTATATGCATCAGGAAATTCTATGTATAATTTGCTTCTTAAAGGAATAACAGTGGGATCGACGGCAATAGTTCTTCCTATTGTAACCCTTGTGCCGGTTTTTGTAATCCCATAAGCAGGGTGGGAAGGACTTTTTCCACAGCTTTTTACAGATAGGTCATAAGCTGTTGCCACCATTTGCCTTTTGGATTTGGCACTTTTTATAATATCATCCATATTCTCTCTTTGTTCTGCTGATCTTGAAAGGATGCTTTTACCTGCTGTTCCTGATGAAGCATTTATTTTTGTGGTAGTGCTTGAGACTTTGGTGTTTTTACTGCTTCCTGAAGCAGATTGAATGTTATTTAAAGCATTTTTATCTTTAACTTTATTTTTTGTATTATTAGTAGAATATATATCATAATAGCTATAAAAATTATAGTTTGATAAAATTTGACTATCTAGCGACGCCTTTTTATTTTCACTTAGAGGACCTACCTCATTTGTTGAATTATAAACAACCGATTTGCCCTCTGAAGCAGTATTTGCTGGGATTGTTTCTTCGCTTGGAACCATATTGAATGCCGCTATTGTACCGATTATAATGAAAGCAGGCACAGGGACAATGAATTTATGTTTTTTTACAAACACAAATAAAACTGTTGGATCAATATCTTCCCTGTAAATTCTACGGGAAAAGTCCGATAGCTTATCAACTTTATCTTGCAGCATACTTTTGTAGTTTATTTTTTTAATATAAGGAGCTACTTTGAACGCAGTATCAAGGCACTTTTTTAAGCTGCTGATACCGTTGGTTTTCAACCTATTGATATTATCTAAAATAGAAGCGGTAGAATTATTCAAAGTACTTAGAAAATTGTCCCAATCTTTCGTGTGTTTATGTGTAAATGCTATTTCTTCTTCTGCATTTTTCAGGATATCCTCAAGGATATCGGGACAGCTTAAGTTTGACATGTTTTCAGTGCTTATGAAACTGGATAAATAGTTAGTGCCTTTTGTATCTAATGGATTGCTGCTGCTGGTACTGCTAATATTGTTATTCACTCGAAAACCTCCATAATACTAAGTATTGGTAATAATCTCCGATTGGCCACTGTAAAGAAACACATAAATTCAGTGTTGAGCAATATGAAGATTATTATATTAAAATCAATGCATATTGATTTTAACTTATTTAAAAGTGATAGCACTTTACATTTGTATGTGGGAAATAATATTAATGCTATTACTAATTCGCACTGTCAAATGTAAGATTAGTAACACTTTTAACTAATATCCATATGAAACTTAATTTGTGGATATGTTTTCTTTTGTATGAATGTAATATATATTATAGTACAAATTAGTTGGTTTTTAAAGTATTTTTTTCCTTGAAAGAATTTTTGAAAAGTGGAAAGGTTATGAAAAAGGCTTGAAATCAGACTTTGATCAATTTGTAAAAATGACCAGAAGCATGAGAGATAATATTAAAAAACTGTACAATTTGGACAAAATTGAACAAAGAAAGCTTATTGACCATAGCAATACTCTTTGTTAAAATTATAATTAAGAAATAGGAAGAAATATTTTATTTAATCTTTATCATATATATAGAAATCAAGAGATATTTTTTTAGGTAGAACTTGAAATTTAATTTGTATATGTCTGAGAAATTGTGATGTGTGTACACCATTATTTCTCACGACAACAATTAAGGTTGACAAAATCGTTTCATGATTTTGTGTTACCAGTAGGGGGCTTTATGTATAGTAGTTTTAATGTTAAGATGAATAGGCTGTTTAAGAAAAGGGAAGATGATTTACCTTTTAAGCCTGGTGCGATAGTGAGTATAAAACATGAAATATTTCCAGATTCGGTTTTAAGTCTTGTGCAGGAGACGGAGGGGAAATATCTTTATATTGCTTATCCAAAAGAGTTTAAAAACTATAATGTTCAATTGGGAGATCCTATATGCTGCAAGATTAAAAGCATAGATTGTGAGTACATAATAGAGAGCAATATAAATAATATTAACCTTATTTATCCAACTTATATAAGAATATACGTAGACAAATTTTCCAAGCATGACAACAAAAGAGAAACTAAACGGTTTAATGTTGATATGTGTTCTAAGATATCAGTTTATAATGAGTTTAATTGTACTGTTAAAAAAGACATAAAGCTTTATGTTAAGGATTTGAGCCTTGGAGGACTTTATGGAATTATACCAAAGAAAAATCTTGAGGACATTAATAACAATTATGGATTGAATTTTTCTTTGAATGCAGGTCCTAATTCTATAATTAATTTTGATGCTGAAATAGTGAGAATAATGGATAAAGAGCTATCACATGAGGTTGGTGTGAAAATTAAATATATGAACGATGAAAATGTAAAGATTTTAGAAAACATTATAAGAAAATTGGAAAATGATACAGGTTCACAACTGATGAAGTATTTGGTGAAAGGTGAAAGAATAAAGATTTGTGATTAAGGGCATTTCACAAAGAATAATGTTTAATATTTCGTACGGAATTTAAACAAATTAAGTTTTTTGAAACGCCCGTTAATCAATTTATGGATATAAACATATTACGGTCCTTTTTCAATTAGTGTTGGAAAAGGTGAGTAATTGCTTATGCCCATTTCCTTATTTATGGTTGTACCATCAATTTGCTGGATGGTAAGGGACGACTTTATCAAGGCACCATCCATACCATCAATAAGCACTTTTTCGTATCCCTTAGGTAATTCCGGATTTACCTTGTATATTTTTTGAGCTGCAGCTTTTTTCAGAACTTCATGATTCCAACTAATAGAAGGTGCTTCTCTTGTTCCGTAGAATCCCATATATAATATATTGTCGATTCCCTGTGCCCAAATCATTACATTGCCCTCGGTATCATTCTTGAATTTAAAATCCTTTGCACCATAAGAAACTGTAGCATCCTGTCCGTATGGAACATAAGGTACAGGCATGCTGTGGTTATGCCTTTCAACAACCTTAAGATTACTTAACACACAAACATTATAAAGGGTTGAAGCGATTTTGCACACTCCACCACCTATTGTTGTTGTAAGTTTTGAACCAATGTATGTTGGTCCCTTTTGAAAGCCTCTTTCTTCAGTATAGGGGCCTACAGTGCCATTTTGAGAAAATGTTTTTCCAGGCTCCAAAACTATGCCGCAGAGCATCCTGGCTGCCAAATGAACATTGAATTCTTCACCAGGTAAAGGATCACGGAGTACTGTCCTGTATGCACCCATTAAAACAGGTGTGTTGCTGAGCTCTTTGGATTTAATAAATTCCATATCAAAGTCCCAGGGAAGGTTGGTTTCAGGTCCTGACACCAAAGTTGTGTTATTATTCTGGGAAACATCGGTATCATCGCTATTAGCACTCCCGGTATTTACATTTGCTGATTTCCCTAAGCTCAGAAATAATAATACTCCAATAACCAAGATACTAAAAATTTTAAGAAATAATGTTATATACTTTTTCAAAATTATAACCACCCGATTTATTTTTTTATTTTAGGAAACAGTGGTATTCCATACCACAATTTCTCACGACAACGATCAAGGCTTAAAAATCGCAAGGAATTTTGCTCACGTTTCTAAATCTTTTAATGTATATGAAAGTGTTAATAAACTTACATTTGGCGGAGCAAATAACGAACGGTTCAACGGGATTTGCGACAGACAAATGTAATAGATTTATCACTTTTAATATAGATATTGTTTGTAGTTTGCTAAAAAATATTAGTTTATATATTGTGAAAAAGAAATTGCATTAGTGAACTTTGTTAATGTATCTGGATCTGCAATATAAAAATTAATTTGCTATGCAAAAAAATGGCTAAAAAATGGTTAAAAAATGAATTGAAAAATGAATTGAAAAATGATTTAAAAAATGATTAGAAGTAAGTATAGAGGATATATATATAGTATTAACTTAGAAATTTAACAATATTAAAAGTGTTAATAATCTTACATTTGGCGGAGCAAATAACGAACGGTTCAGCATAATTAAAACAGTATTAATCTTTCATTTGGCAGAGCAAAATAACGAACGGTTTAACGTTATTTTTTGATAGACAAATAGCAAGATTAACTGATTTTAATAGATTTGTGACAGACAAATGTAATAGATTTATCACTTTTAACTAAAAAATATAGGAATTCTTTAATATATATCCTTAATCAGAAGGAGGAGATAAGGTTGAAAACACCCCACAAGTTGGCAGTGCCAATAAAAGAGCATGACAAATAAACCATAAAAAATGGTCTTTGAAAAAAGAATATAGTTAAGGCAAAACCTAAAGAACTTGCTTAACTCTGTAC
>JAEYYB010000148.1 GCA_023430975.1 Bacillota bacterium
AATTCACGGGCTTTATAGCTCCAGTAAAACTCGTTCTCTTGCTTTTGCCTTATAATATATTTACCAACTTTTTCAGCTATGTTTCATCCATTGTTGGTGCCATTATTGGCATGTAGGTCTAATTCTAATATTTCATCTATACAGGGTAATATTTTAACCTCATATGATTTATATACACTACTTCCCTTAAGACTTATGACCTTAGCATAGTTTAGACTTTTATAAACTGCTCTTGCTTCTGTATCTTTATTATTAACCAACACCAACAACTTCTCACAATTCTCATAATGCTCATTAATGGGTTGAAAAATTACATTATCCCTATTATAACTATAAGTTTTTAAATTATTAAATGTAACCTGATATTTTGAATTAAAATAAATGACACTTTTAACTTCACATGTCTTATCTACATGCTTTATTAGGACAATATGTTCTTTTTCATTCATTTAGCCACCTTCTTTATTTCGTTAACAACTATTATTTTAAAATTTGTAGTAAGAACTCCCAATAGACACAGAATGTATTTAATCCCAATTAACCTACCATACTCGGTTTAAGGTTATGGAAATTTTTTTGTGTATTACACTTTTTAAATATAAGTAAAAAATTAAAAATCTATTATCATTAATCGATAATTACTTGTTTATTATCGCATAAGTTTACAATAATTCCAATATAATGATAACACTTTTAGAAAATGCATTGTTTACAAATAGAATTTTTAAAAAAGATATTGAAACAAGCGATAAAAAGAAAATGATTCTGAATTATTAAAGGTAGTCAAGGACTTTATCACTTTTAAAATCCAAGTAAGATAGTTCTGTTAAAACAAATTTATAAAATAGTAATCAACAATGACAAATCTATTCAAATTTACTGTCGCTGCAAAGCCCCATTTTAAGTGCGGTGTCCACTCACCAGATACCATAGGCATGTCAAGGAACAAGACCTTTCCTATTAGTGATAACTTGACTGGATTTACACTGCTTGAACACTTTGAAGTCTAAACTAACTGGAAATTTCTTGGGGCCACATAAAAGATAATATTCAGGGGCTTTCAGGAGCTGGGGAAGTATACCATAAAAGTTTTATAGTATACTTCCCCAGCTCTGATTCTCCAAGCTCACTCCACTGAACCTATGCAGTTGCTTATAAGCGGTTCGTGAGACTCTAAAGCATGGCTTCGCCAGCCTTACTAAAGAATGGAGGACCCTTTTCCCGGGATTCACTATGTCAGGGGCTTCGGAGCTTCGCAGAAATACTTTTATTGATTTTTGTCAGCGATAAGGAAAACTGGAATTTTACCAAAATGCCTCTGATTAAGTAGTGTTAATATACAATACAACCAAATATTTGTTATAATAGTACAAAGTATTCAGGTTGATATCAGTAAAAATATAGTTTGGAATAGAAAATTGATTGTAGTTGCAACATAGTATCTTTAACTTATTAGAATGTAATTTTTTTGCTATTGTTATTTGGTTAGTCAACTAATATATGGAAATTAAAGTTAAGCTGGAAGGGAGAAACTTATATGGGGTTTACTAAAGCTCTTTACTATCCAACCATTGATATAATCAACGAGGGTTGGCTAAGGTCAGCAATCCTATTTTGGGATGAAATAAATACAATAGTACCATATTCGATTAGCACACCTTATCATTCTTATCCAACGCAATATCTTTCTGATGAAGGTATTTTGAGGCCCTTGATGGTTAGTCCCGATAAAGATTTCATTCAGGATTTATCCACCGATACCTTGAATTATTTGAATTCAACAGAAGGGTTTCAAGTTTTAACACAATATAATACTACAAACTCAATAATCCATAGAGATAAACTTCCAAGGGATATAAGTAGATTGTTTGATATCCATCCTGACAAGCTTCCTTATGAAATACAGTATCAATTGCGGGACAAATTTACCAGTGATGGATGGTTTCAAGTTGATTCGAATTTTGCAATATTCTATATGACATTACTTGCAAATAAATTATGTGAGAAATACTCTATTGCTTTATTAGCCGATAATACATTTATTTCCAACTTTACAGATAAAGTTCGGTTAGGCAATCAAATGCCACTTAATATGCAAAATTCTGAGTATAGATTTCAAAGAAACAGACCGATTTCCTTGGAACAAGGTTTATTAACAAACCTAATAATTCGTGGTATTAAAATATCTGAAGATTCAACATTTGAAGATATTTTAAGTTTTAAAAGACAGCATCAGGATGAGTTGGGTCTATTTAGAGCAAATATCGCAAAATTAACACAAGGTGTATCAAAAAACTTACCGATGGAAGCATTGCAACAGCAAATCGAGGATATTTACAAAGATGAATTTTTACCAGCTTATAATAATTTCAAGAAGGCATTAAGTAGCTCCAAAGTTAAGTGGATAGCAGATAACTTTATGAAAATATCGTTTATTTCAGCACCAACAACAGCATTACCTATAGCATTAATTGGGCTTTCCGTTCCTCAAGCATTGTTAGCTGGAGCAGGCATTTCCCTTACTGCATCTGTTGTTGCATATAATTACGAGAAAAGAGAAAAAATTAGGACGAATCCTTATTCTTACTTAATTGCAGTAAATAATTACATATAAATAGCTAGTCAGTATGTTACTTCAAAGAGGTTAATATTGGAGTATAGAGAAATAGGTAAACTACAAATACAATAGAAACAATGGGAACAAATTTACATATAAAAACTTATCTTGTACCTATAACCTCTATACCTATTTTATAAATACTCAGAATATAAATGCAGCTCCAGGACCGCTGATATTCCTTAATGGCTTTCCTGATAGTTATATTAAAGTGAATCTATATCAACATCATGTGATTCCAATGTACTAATATTTAATGAGTCTTTCCATTCATTAAAGCACTTGCAACAAATCGGTTTAAAAATGCTTAGAAACTCGTTAATAAATTCTTCTGTTTGAGTATTCTTTTTATAAAACTTAAGGCAATCTGTACATAGCCAATGTGTTCCCCAAAATTCATCAGTTATAGTATTAAGATCAACCCTAATATTTTTGAAAAAAGCCTCTGATATATGGAAGCAAACAAGTGATATTCCGCTCGCACCATGTTTTATACAAGTTACTCTTCCCATGATTTAATCCTCCTATCACCAGCACCTGATTTAGATTCTATCTATTATACCATTTCTATTATTCTATTGGAATTACTGGTTCCTGGTATTCCGTTTTATCCCGCATCATTTTATAAATGATATTTACCAGCTTTCTCATGATGCATTTGATACTCTGCTTTTTTGTTTTTCCCTCAGACAGTTTCTTTTTATAATATTCATAAAAGTAAGCATTTGTAGGCTTTCCCATGGGGTTACTCAGTACCGACACAGCTATTTGGAAGAATATTTGATATAGATTCCTGTTACCAAGTTTGTTGCTGAAATTCTTGTTTGTCTGACCTGTAGAATATCTCATTGGTGATATCCCTGCATAGGCAGCTAAAGCATCAGCATTGGTAAACCTTGATATATCACCAATTTCCGCTATAATTCCGGCTGCTGTCACTGTATTTATTCCCTTCATGCTTTCAAGCTTGTAACCAAACTGAGGAATAAGTTTTTTCATGTTTTCTTCGATACTTGCAATAATGGTTATATTATCGTTGATTTGCTTAATTGATGATGTAACTATAAAGTCCCTTAGATCCTGAAATTCATTTGTTGTATCTCCGTCTTTCTCTACATACTTAAGGATTTGAAGAGCTTTTTTCTCAGAACAGTTATGATGGCTTTTATCACTTAGAAAGGTTATAAGTTCATGAAGTGGAACTGATTTTAATTTTGATGGGGATGGATATTCTTTGAAGAATTCCAGTGCTGTTTTGCTATCCAGCGAGAAGAAAAACCTTCCGTAGCTCGGGTAATTATGATTAAGGTATGTATGGAGCTGATTTTTCAGGATTACATTGTTTTTAACAAGGGTGTTTCTTTTGGTTACAAGCTCATTCAATGCCCAGTGCAGGTCGTTCGGTGCTGCATCTGGAAGGGTATCGAGTTTATTTAAAAGTACATTAGCCACACACTCAGCATCTATAGAATCTGATTTGTTTATAGTTGCTTGGTTTTTCCTCTCGGACTGTGACAATGAAGGGTTTACATACTTGACTTTATGGTTCTTTTCTAGTAAAAACATTGCTAATTCCCTACCGTTGCCCAGCACATCTTCCAGCCCGAAAACAGGAGTAATTCCTTGGGGTATGTGCTTTTTAACTAAGCTTAACAACTTGTGAAAGTTTTGCTTCTTATTTGGAAATGTTAATTCTGCCAGCTTTTCACTGAAGCAATTTATAATAACTGCCGTGTGCTGGTGTTTGTGTATATCGCAGCCAATGTAGACATGCCGCATTTTTGGGTGTAACATCATTAAATCATCCCTTCTTTATTCATATTTCAAGGTACATAAATTGACCTTAAGCATCCCTAATTTCCAGCGTTAGACTTATTTAAAAGTCCCGCATCAACTTCTAAGCAAAGGTTTTAAAACTTTTATAAAAGCCGTATCAAAAAATACAGCCTTTAGAAAAACTTCAAAACCAAGAATAAAGGCATTCTCTGCAAAGCGTTAGAATCTGGCAGAGCCAGAAACCCGCACAAATATCAACAGCCTATTCATAGTATAAAGTCAATTTAAGTAAAAATCTTATAAGGAATACCAGCTTTCAAAACCTTGGAAAGCATGTCGGCAGTGCCTTTGCTGCATGACAAATCCTCATGGAAAAACAAAACCAAATCAGGCTTTTCCATTTTTAGCATATGGCCATTCCTAATAGGTCCGGCACTTTTGCCAAATCTCTTCCAGTCTGCCGGATATTCAATAAACATGATGCCACACTGACGAGCAGCACGAACAGCAAGAGTATCAGCACCCCGACACCCTCCGACAATGAGCAAATCAATATCAAGTCTTTTGATAACATCTAAAATCCTCTGGTAATTCCTATAATAACGGCTTCCAGATACTAAAACCTTCATATGTGACCCCCCAGATTTACTGAAAAAGCCTGTAAAAAATACAAGCCTTTGCACTAAAGCTGGAATAACTATAAGCGGCTAAATCAATGCTTCTTAAAAAAATATATAATGTAAAAAAAGAGCCTGAATTGGAAGACTGAGCTGCCATAATCCTTGGCAGCCCTATGTAAAAACTTCTGAAAACCCTTCATATCTCATCCTCACTATCCACTTTTTTTATAGTAATGACACCCTGTGAAACCTCAATAACCACCTTGCATCCTACTTCAAAACCAAAATCCTTTAACCA
>JAEYYB010000157.1 GCA_023430975.1 Bacillota bacterium
CACCTCCCCGTGCTCTGTAGTGTATCTGCTTATCCTGATACATTATATCAGTAATTAGGGGTTTGGTTAAATATTTCATTAAATATTTGTGCCTTGAGTACAGCGAAAGGAATGATACTTATTATGAATAAAAGGTTAAAGGTTTTTTGTGTATTTCTTTTAGCAATATCAATCGTTTGTTGCAACTTTCTAACAGTTAGTGCCACTGATGTAGCCCCTTCTAAAGTAATTTTAAGCTTTGACAGATCCAATGCAGCTGTTGGGGAAATCATTACTGCTAATATCAAAGTGGAAAACATTTCTAACTTCTCCGGAATCCAATTCCACTTAAAGTATGATCCCACAGTTTTACAAGCAGTAGACCTAGTCACAGGACAACCATATCCCGAAAGAATTAATTCAATAAATTTTGAGAACAAACTAATGGGAGAGATTTTGTTAAACAGTGGTTTTTACCCATATGAAGCAGCTGTGTTTAATCATTCCAATGGCACAATAGACGCTATGAGGGGGTATATGTTTCTGGCTAGTTACAGAGATGGCGGTATAGCTGAAACTACCGGAATTGTTTCAAAACTAGGGTTTAAAATATTACAAGACGTAAGTACTACAGTTACATTGGAAAACTGTCCCACACTATCAAATCCCATTGATGGTACAATGATTGCAAACTGGTATGGAGAAATGGTTACTTCCGGCTATGTAGTAGAACAATATGGTAACATAAACTAATCTGATGGGCTAATGGTTTTTCAGTGGAATGCAAATCTGCTGGTTTCAAAGATATGTTTATTAAAATATCAAATTAAAAGCCGATAGCTCCATAGTGGAAGTAGCTCTCGGCTTTTTTATTCCTTAACATACAATTAAATTGCTATATTTCTTAATTCTTAATAGTTACCTCATTAAATTCTTAAAAGCGGCGTCCTAATAACATAAAATTACTTCAATCTATCAATTTCTTGGCTTTAAACAATCGAAAAGAACATATCTAGACCGCTGATATTCCTTAATGGCTTTCCATATGTAAATAAAAACCTTTTATTTCTGAGAATTCTCCTTTTTTTCAAACTCTAGAATTTTGATCACTTTTACAAATCTGTCCGATTCATTAAGTTTATAATGTCCAGGTTTAATTACTAAATTGTTTTCTTTCATATACTCAATTAATTTATTTAGTTCTGAATCAAACAACATGTAGAAATCATCACCATATGGGTTTGTTTCTACTTTTAGATAATCAAAATCCTCATACTCTGGAATTATCAAGGTAAAGTTTTTTAACGGAAAAATGGTTAATCTCTCCTTGATATTATATGTATAGACTTTTAAAGCAGTCAGGGTAACTATTGTCACCAAAACTAATATGATTAAACTTATAATCATTCTCTTTAATAATTTCATAAGTTTTCACCTTTGTAATATAAATCTGTTGCTTCTATTATATATTATAAGGATTTCAATAGCACCCATTTTATTGGATGCTATTATGAGTTGATATAAGTGGTTCCCGGTATTCTGTCTTATCCCGCATCATTTTATATGTTATAGTTACTAACTTTCTCATTATACATTTGATACTCTGTTTTTTCGTTTTTCCTTCAGACAGTTTCTTTTTGTAATATTCGAAAAAGTAAGCATTAGTGGGCTTATCTTTAGGGTTACTCAGCACCGACACAGCAATTTGGAAAAATATTTGATATAGATTCCTGTTACCTAGCTTGTTACTGAAATTCTTATTAGTCTGACCCGTTGCATATCGCATCGGTGAAATTCCCGCATAAGCAGCGAGAGTATCAGCATTGGGAAACCTTGATATATCACCTATTTCAGCAATTATTCCTGACGCTGTAACTGTATTTATGCCTTTCATACTTTCAAGCTTGTAACCAAATTGGGGGATAAGTTTTTTCATATTTTCTTCTATGCTTGCTATGATAGCCAAATTATCATTGATTTGCTTAATTGATGATGTGACAATAAAATCCCTAAGGTCTTGAAATTCATTCGTTGTATCTCCGTCTTTCTCTACAAACTGAAGTATTTGACGTGCTTTTTTCCCAGAACAGTTATGATGGCTCTTTTGACTTAGAAAGGCTGTAAGTTCTTGAAGGGTGGTTCCCTTTAGTTTTGATGGGGACGGAAACTCTTTGAAAAATTCCAGTGCCGTTTTACTATCCAAGGAAAAGAAAAAGTTTTTATAATTTGGATAGTGATGGCTTAGATATGTATGGGTTTGATTTTTTAAAACAACGTTGTTTTTAACGAGTGTATTCCGCTTTGTTACAAGCTCATTTAAAGCCCAATGCAAATCATTTGGAGCCGCATCCGGCAAGGAATCGAGCTTATTTAAAAGAACATTCGCCACGCATTGACTGTCTATGCTATCAGATTTATTTATGCTGGCTTGGTTTTTCCTCTCTGATTGTGACAATGAAGGGTTTACATATTTGACTTTTTGGTTCCTTTCCAGAAGGAATATTGCAAGTTCCCTCCCATTACCCAGCACATCTTCCAAGCCAAAAACAGGTGTAATTCCTTTGGCTGTATGCTTTTTAACAAAGCTTATTAACTTGGGAAAGTCCTGTTTTTTATTTGGGAACGTTAATTCTCCCAGCTTTTCACTAAAACAATCAACAATAACCGCCGTGTGCTGGTGCTTATGGATATCAATTCCCACATATACATGCTGCATTTTTGGGTGTAACACCATTAAAATCATCCTTTCGTTATTCATATTTCAAGGTACATTAATTGACCTTAAGCATCCCTAATTTCCAGCGTTAGACCTTCTTAAAAAGTCCCGCATCAACTTCTAAGCAAAGGTTTTAAAACTTTTATAAAAGCCATATTGTAAAAATACAGCCTTTAGAAAAACTTCAAAACCAAGAATAAAGGCATTCTCTGCAAAGCGTTAGCATCCGGCAAGCCGGAAACCCGCACAAATATCAACAGCCCTTATTCATGGTATAAAGTCAATTTAAGTAAAAATCTTATAAGGAATGCCAGCTTTCAAAACCTTGGAAAGCATGTCGGCAGTGCCTTTGCTGCATGACAAATCCTCATGGAAAAACAAAACCAAATCAGGCTTTTCCATTTTTATCATATAGCCATTCCTGATAGGTCCGGCACTTTTGCCAAACTTCTGCCAGTCTGCCGGATACTCAACATACTTGATGCCACACTGACGAGCAGCACGAACAGCAAGAGTATCAGCACCCCGACACCCTCCGGCAATGAGCAAATCAATATCAAGACTTTTGACAACAGATAAAATCTTATGGTAATCCCTATAATAACGGCTTCCAGATACTAAAACCTTCATATGTAAAACCTCCAGATTTACTGAAAAAGCCTGTAAAAAATACAAGCCTTTGCACTAAAGCCGGAAGCTGCTATATCAATGCTTCGTGAAAATATACATGATGAAAAACACCAATCGAAACTGATAGACTGAGCTGCCATAATCCTTGGCAGCCCTACGTAAAAATCTCTCAAAACTCCTCATATCTCATCCTCGCTGTCAATCTTCTTTATAGTAATGACACCCTGTGAAACCTCAATAACCACCTTACAGCCAATCTCAAAACCAAAATCCCTCAGCCACTCAGCTGCTACTGTGACAGCTGGAGCATCGTCCAGCCAATGTGACCTGATAGATGATAAAGCTACCATATAATACACCCCCATAAATACTACTAGCTAGCCTATGGAGACTGATACATCTACATAAGC
>JAEYYB010000162.1 GCA_023430975.1 Bacillota bacterium
TAAATATACTCATGGTATCCTATTTTTCCAAATACTTTTTCATTATTTACATTATCACTTTCTTTACTGGCTTTTTACTATTGAAACCTATTAAGTTTAGGCTTCGCTTTAAGGCTGCCATTGTAGCCAATCCAAGGCAAACCAATCCCCCCATTCTTTATAATGGCTGGTGAAGTTGTACTATAGAGCCTTGGCAGGTACTCTTAGCAGACAGTAGGATACTTCATGGTTGACTTGGGGTGCCATAAAATGAAGAATTTACGATACTTTTATTGTAAATTCTCCATTTCCCTGGTTGTAATTTTAACCCATATTAAGGTATTAAGGTGAAGTATATCTATATAGATTTTGATTAAATTTATACAATTCATATAAACATTATTATAAATAATTGTAGACTCTAGTAATAGTATTTAATAAAATAATATTGTAATAAATAAATCCAAGCTATTACTAAAAAGTTCGTATATACATTAGTTAGCCAAAATACACCGAAAATCGCATATCCGTGTGCGGATTGTACAAGAAGAGCTTTGAAGAATTATTATTAAAGAGGTAAGGGCTTAAATGAAGGATCAAACTGTTTGCATGACATATTTTACAATTATGGGCAGAATTAATCTTGATGAGGTGTCAAGTATTCTAGGAATAAAGAATACAGGAGGACATTCAATAGGTGAAAAGAAAAAGCATAGCCCAGGTTTATATGATTGGGCTGCTTGGCAGTACGGGACTGGTTACATTGAAACATTATTAGCTGACGAACAGGCAGAAATATTAATATCGCCATTATTGTCTAAAGTTGAGGAGTTGCTATTAATAAAAGAACGGTATGATTGTCGGTTTATCCTTATGCAAGTTCCAAAGATTGAGAATGGAAATACTCCTGCTTTAGGCTTTAAGAAAGATATAATTGAGTTTTGTGCAAAAACTGGTACAGAGATTCAAATTGACTTATATGCTAACCCATACAGTTCAGAAGTTGATAGTGAATAGCAAAATGAGGCTTTTCTGAGGGGGAGAGCCGTCCTAGGCCCCCGGATTTTATAGGGGTAAGATTGAAACAATAATGAGCAATACGATAATTAAATGATAAGAAGGTGAACATTTTTGAAATTAGAAAACCTTAAAGGAAACACTGATATATTAAAGACAATGAAAGATTATTTGTATAATGACTTTGAAACAGGTGAGAAAAGTGAGTTTGCAAATGATGTTGGATACACACAATCAGATATTGATGAATGTGGCAAAATATTGGATAGATATATAGATAATTTAATAAATATTGGAAAAGCAAAATCTCACAGACAAATACTGCTGTACGTAAAAAGTGTAATCGAGGAATTGAACGTGTTAAACGAAAGATGTAATTATAGTATTATTGAGACAGATCAACGTGAAGAATTAGTACCTTATATACTCAAAGCAGCTATTGCAGGATTAGTAATTGGAGAAGAAGATATAACTGAAGAATGGAGAGAATGGTAGAATTCTATAATAAGTTTAGAGGCAACCTAGTTTTATTTAAGGTCCGGTTCAAGACTTCGCCTTAAGCCTCAGCGACGTCACATATGCATATCCTATATAGAAATTTGACAGTTTTTTATTTGAATTTGCTTCGGAGTAGAAAGTGAGGAGAATAAGATTATATGAATAAACAGAATATTGATAGTAAAGCGTTGATAGAAATTACTGACCTAGTTAAATATGGTGACAAATTACTTTTAACCCAGTATACACCTGTAAATGTAGCGGGAACATTTGTTGACAAAGAGATGTTTAATGATTGGAAGAGTGAAGCAGAAGGGTTTCTGAAGTTTTATTTTGGCGAAGAATCGGAGGATTATCAGGAATTCAAACAAAAATGCATATCAAATTGGAATAATAGTTTTTTAAAAGGGTTTGGTATAATAAAGCGTTGTAAGATTTATATTGAAAAATTGCTTTCTAATAAATCAAATAATATTGGTGGTGATGAAATGAAGGATAACATTGAAAAGTTATTTATTAGCCATTCTTCTAATGATAGAGATTATATTAAATATCTTATTGATCTTATAGAAGGTATAGGATTATCATCAGAAAGAATTTTCTGTACATCATTTGAAGGATATGGTATAGGGTTAGGAGAGAATTTTCTTGAGAGAATTAAAAGGGAATTAAATTCAAATACTCTCGTAATATTTACATTGTCGAATAATTTTTATAGTAGTCCAGTTTGTCTTTGTGAAATGGGGGCTACTTGGATAAAAACTCAAGAACATATTCCTATTTTAATACCCCCTTTTGGTTACGAGGATATTAAAGGTGTAATACCTTCGATTCAAGGCTTTAAGATAAACGAGAAGGATAAATTGAATACCTTTAAAAAGAAAATTACTGAAACTTTTAATTTGAAAGATATTGACATGAGTATATGGGAAAGAAAAAGAGATTCTTTTATAGAAAATATAAATAGATTAATCGGATAAATTGTCAAAACTCAATATATCAACATATTCCCATAAAGGTGCGTATAGTGTAACAGAAAGAATTTCTATGAGGTCATTAGTGTGTCAAGCTAAGTTCAACATCATCTTGAAGGGTGATAGTCCTTGTTAGGAAGTCTGGCCATCCGACCATATCAAGTATTACATTGAATCTAGTAACAGTTAAATGAAGCGTACAAAAAGAACTATATAGATCAAAAGGGAAACCGCTTTCATGGAGTAAATCATCCTCGTAAACTCGTTAAATGCAGATGACTGTGTGGTGGATGGCTCAGAAATTAACACAATAGATTCGAAAAGGCAAGAATCTGGAGGATCTGCCAGGGTCGAAGAACATGACATGTATAAAGAGAAGATATTGAGAATTTGAGAGATCCATTTCAGCAACAGTCGCAAATAGCAAACAATTTGTTTATTATTTATTTGTAAAAGGGGTGAATAAATGAGATTATCTGAAGCTTTTGATATTTATGAAAAAAGTATTGAAACAGCTACAGCACGTGAACATGGTGGCAAAATTAAGAAATATATTTCATATGTAGGAAACCTATATATAAATGATGAAAAAGCTTTTAGTGATAAAAATTTAAAAAACTTTATTTATGATGGGATACATAAAGCACTTGGAAAATATAGTGCTTTAAGAAGTTTCTATGATTTTACAAAAATAAAAATTGAAAATCAGCCGAAAAATACAGTTAACTTTCCTATTGATAGAAATGATGTAATTGCTTTTGATATAGAAAACAGCGATTTAGATGAAAGTGCTATGAAGGAGAAAGGAGCAGTATACTTAGAAAAAAAATTTGATTTTAGTCAGTTATTTAATGATTCATATTATGAACATTTGAATAATGATATTGCCGTTAAAATCATAAAAGCTTCTATTTCATTAGGACTAGCAGCGGGATATGATAGTGGAGAAATGTTTTTTACAAGCAGAAAACCAGCTAAATTTACTCTTAATGATATTGAATTAAATGATAATATGGTTAGAGTAAGAAATTTTAATAATTCATCTATGAATGAATGGATTACAATAATTGGATATTATGCAAAATATATCATTGACTACTATGAATTAAGAATAAGATATAATGCTATACCTGAAAAAGAAAAGGATATATTTTTTACTATGATATACGATACATATAAGCTAGATTATGATACAACAATCCAAGATAGAAAACCTTATACGGTACAACTTCTGGTATTATACTTTTTAAAATATATATCAAAATCATTAAATTTGGAAAGAGAACTTAATGTAAAAGATTTAAAATGCAATATGGTATTACATTCATTATATAAGTCCCAAGGAGCTAGTTTACATCAAATAATTAGAAGTTTTGGGTATCCTCCATTTGTTCAAAATGCTTTTGAAAGATATTGTAATGATAACTTGTGTAATGGTTTAAATATACTGTTTGAAGATAATCATTTTTTTTACTCAGCTCCACTAGAAGAAGCTAATTTATTAGATATAGATTCTGGTGGAGACAATAAAGCTAAACAATATCTGATTAATAGGCAAATACGCGATAGTAAAGCAGTAAAAATTCTTAAAATGGAATATAATAATATATGTCAAATTTGTGGTGAGCCTTTAGTTCCAATTGAAGAACTCTCGTACTCTGAATGTTGTCATATTCATCCTTTGTGGGATGGAGGTATTGATGATAAGACAAATATGTTAATTCTTTGCCCAAATCATCATACTTTATTTGATTTAGGGGTTATAGCCATTAGTCCAGAAGATTTAACAACAATCATTCATGTAGATGGTAATAACCATTTATGTGGTTCAAAATTAAGAATAGTAAGACATAAAATATCATCTACAAACGTTAGATATCATTATGAGAATATTTTTTTATCATTGTTGAGAAGTTTAAAGAAATAAAATCTACGCTACAATGGCAGCCTTAAAGCGAAGCCTAAACTTAATAGGTTTCAATAGTAAAAAGCCAGTAAAGAAAGTGATAATGTAAATAATGAAAAAGTATTTGGAAAAATAGGATACCATGAGTATATTTA
>JAEYYB010000078.1 GCA_023430975.1 Bacillota bacterium
TAAGAATCGGATACCAATACGGCCTGACAGGAAGATCGAGAGAAAGCTTCCAAGAAAGAAACGGTTTCACATGAACAAGAAAGATGTCCTGTAATTTTATGGAACGTTAGCTTGATGACATTGTTTATATAATAACTTAATTTTGTCATTGGTGTCTCTATAGTATATTGGATCTAGAATCCATATGAAAATAAGAAGCTTTCCGGAGAAAACAAATATCATCCAATTGAATATTCAGATGTTGTATCTGGTTTTGAAAAACTTAAAAATAAGATGTTTTTAACATTACACCTCACATGCTCTGTAATGTTTCCCTTACTGAACTGAATAAAGCAGGCTGAAAGGATGAACATCTAATGAAGAGTGCGAGTCATGCTCATGCAACCAAAAAGGTATACCTTTCTGGTTGGTTGTTATCTCAAACAAAAATATTTCCAATCTGGCTGAGCTTGTAAAAGGCTGCCAAATTAATTTGGCAGCCTTTTTTAATATATTAATATTTACCTTATAGTTTACATCAAGAACTTCTTTAAACAATGATAGACTGGATTTTTTCCATCTAATTATACTAAAATTATCGTTATGTAGGATCAACTCCCTGTATCAAATTACCGTACTGGTATACTGTAATTTTGTTGCAGTCAACGTAATCCTTGCTTACTCCATCAAATGAATAGTCATTTGTCTGGGTATATGGTGTCCAATCTGATCTATTGAACCTTGCCTTTACCTCTGCGAATTCTCCAGGCTTAACTATAGGAGTTGTTGTAGCAAATCCTATTTCAAGGTAATAGTCAGCCTTATCCTTCTGGGAAGCCATTTTTACAAATGTTCCTGTTACACTTGGACTTATTGGTGTCCAGTCACAAGTAAACTGTTGTGAAACTTCCTTATCTATTGTGTAGTAATAACGAAGCTTTAAAGTATTAAGGTCAAGATCTTCCGTTCCAGTATTAATTATCTTAAATGTAGGGGTAATATTGTTGTTTTGTGTATCAATTATCTGGTTGTAGAACTGGACTCTAACAGTTGACACGCCATAACCGTATACATTGAAGTCCCACAAGGAATAAGCGTTAGACATTCCTCTTTCTGTTCCATACATCCTTATGTATCTTGCCTTTACGGTTGAAAGCCTTATTTCATCTACTCCACCGTCACCGGAAATTGTTGAATACACATCATACCAGTTTGTATCATCATTTGACACTTGAATCTTGTATGATTTAGCATAATAATCCTCTCTCCAGTTTAGTTTTACCTTTACTATGTCATATTCCCTGCCAAGGTCAACTCTCACCCATTGTGGATCAGCCCCATTGGAAGTCCATCCGGTATATGAGTTTCCATCATTTACATATGTTACTGGCTGCAGAGTACTTGCTGTAGAGCTGGCTGTCACTGGCTTCATTAAAGCCAAATCCATTGGTGCTTTTTCAGTTTTAAACACAAGGTTTAAGCTTGTTGCAAGAACTGTTCCCGCTGAATCTTTTGCTTTAATCACATAAGTATAATCTTTGTTGGCTGCAAGCCCTGTTATTGTGCAGGTATTTCCTTCCCATATAGTGTAAAGGAGATTTGTTCCTTCGTACACTTCATAGTATGCTATTCCGGTAACACCACTAGGTGGATTCCATCCAAAGCTCACCATATCATATGCAATTTTTGTAACAGAAGCTGTAAAATCAGTGCTTACAGGCTTCGTTGAAGCTACTCCAATAACCCTCTGCTGTGGAACTACTTCCCTTACCTGGCTCGCACTCTGCCATTCAAGCTTTATAGCACCATATCCATCTGTTGCATACTCAACAATTATGTCTGTTGGTTTGCCTGCTGAAAGTGTGCTTGAACCACTTAATGCACCCATTCCATCTGCGATTATTTTTCCATCAACCCATAATGTAGCTTTTCCATTTGGAACTGTAAGGTAGAATGTGTAGCTTTCAGAATATCTTGCAAGAAGCTTTCCTGACCATCTCATAGAGTAGGTTGAGTCTTGTATCGCTCCTCCTAAAGGAGCTTTAGTTACAAAGTCATAATTAATTTGTGGAGCTATGGTCTTAATCCTTAAATCCGAGAAGTACTTGTTGTCGTAGAATTCACCAACAAAGCCATTTTTGCTGTTCTTATATCCTTCGTCATTAAATACATAGCCTTTATAACCATCACCATACTTTACACCATCAACAACATATATAAATTGTACGTCAAACTTCGTATCATTACTTAAGTCGCCTACTACCCCAGAAAACTTATTATTGGAATAAGTTAAGGTAATTGTCTGAGGTGTACCAGTACCTGTAGTTAACACAGCATTTATCCATGTGGGTGTAACAGTGGTGCTTCCCAACTTGACCTCGGTAACCTCAATTGTAACCTTTCCATCCGATCCTCTGATTAATCCATATGTTAAGCTGCTGCCAGCAGGAGGATTGTTGGTTGTATTAGTAAGCACTCTTTTTGGTGTAGTCATATCAGGTAAAGTTGAATCTGCTTTAAATGTCAAAGTATATCCAATACTACGTCCATCAGCCAGGCTGTCTATTGGGAATGTCCAGCTCGTACCGTCTTTGATCATTGTACCTGTTTTTATCTCTGTATTGCCATCATATAACTTCACAGTGATTGAACCAGGGCTAAAGGTGCCTTTTGGATTAACCTCTAAACTTTGCTTACCAGTGGAATCTTCAATAAGTGATGAAGAATAAAGGTCATCATTATTGTTTGGATCCACAAGTTGTACCTTGTATTCATAAACAGGTGTTGTAAAAGTAGTACCTGAAATCACATATTTAAATTGATATTTTACTAACGAGTTATTGTTAACTACTCCTACATCTATGTCCCATCCGTCTGATCCTTTAACTGGCGTCTTTGCAAGAGCAGTTCCATCAAGCTCAAGCTTGGCTAATTGAACTGATGATACATTAGTGCCTCTTACCTTTATTTTAAGATTTCTTCCAGTTAATATTACCTGTCTCGTCAAATCTTCCAGAGATTTGCCATTATCTACGACATATACCTCAATATCCTGCTGTACAACTGTATTTGGATATTTGATGTTTGCACATGCCAAATACTTTCCAGGCTTTGTAGTCGCTGGCACCGTTACTTTAACTTTGCTATCTGTTGCACTCCATGATGTGGTTATATAATCTTCACATGAGGTTGTAACAGACTTTCCGTTACTTGCCACATCTATATATGTAGTTTCTCCTGGAGCCAATATTACAGATATTGGAGATCTTTCAAAGTTTGCCACTACACCTGTAGGTACTACTACCAAAGGTATTGTTGGCGTCGAATATACTCCACTGTCGTTTGTTCTAAGGTATCCTGAAACAGCATCAGAAGGCAAAGTAACTGTCAGTGTATTGTCAGCTCTACCTACAACAGCAACATCTTTGGTTCCTGTTGTTGTATCAATCTCAACTTTTGTTGTTGGTTTAAAGCCCTCGCCATAAATTGTAATTGTTTCCCCCGCATTTGGCTTTGTGTTTGAAAGGGATGATATGGCAGAAGCTATATCGGATGTGGTAACCGTAACATTAAGAGTTCCCAGATCGCTGTAAACATATCCGTAAACACTTCCAGCAACGCTGCAGCTTTCCAATACCACCTGTTTGGTACCCGCCGCTTCTGCCGCAGGAACTGTCACTGCTACCTCAACCTCTTCACCCATTGCCACTATGTTCTTGTTTAGCTCTACAGTCCAACCGGAAGGAATAGTTTTTGCCTTTACTCCAGCAGTTCCTCTGTAGCCTGTTTTTGATTCAAGCCTGAAATAGAACTTGCTA
Organism: Bacillota bacterium; assembly: GCA_023430975.1. GTDB lineage: Bacteria > Bacillota > Clostridia > Acetivibrionales > DSM-2933 > Pseudobacteroides. Next base: position 3,798 of record JAEYYB010000078.1, read on the forward strand.
GTAGTTCCCATCTTAACATTTCCTGTATCCCTTACTTTAATGAAATCATATGCAGAATTTACAATAGCTATTTTCTTACCCCAAGTATTGGTGTTTGCTGTACCGCTTGCAATAATCGGTCCTTCAACAGTCAGGTCATACTGTCCTGGCGTAAAACCCTGAGGTATCTTAGCTGCAATTCTTCCAATACCAGTTTCTTCTGTAATCAAATCAAGGTATGTTGAACCAAGCTTAACCTTGGTTCCTTTCAAAAGATTAGTTCCGTATATATCCAGTATTCCACCGGTCATGGAGCTGAATGTTTCCTGATTTAAGCTGGCTACAGTGAGGTTGTTAATCATGAATTTAACCGGAATTGTAATTTCCTTGTAATTATCAGGATTTTCAGCATTATAGACGCTTAATGTTACTGATATAGGAGTATTTGCATCATTTATTAACTTCGCTTCTGCTGCTGTTACATTAGCTATCAGAGTTAAATCAATATTGTTTGCCCCTGAAACTATATCACATACATCTCCTGTAACTGAATTATCATTACCTATTTTTACACTAATAGCCTCACCCAATATAGAAGTAGGAATTACTTTTTTAGGATCAGCCTTACCAGTTCCAAGTTCTACTGATCTGGTCGTAACACTCTTAACCATCACAAGCACCTTGCCTGATAATGTTGCATTAACTGTAAGATTTCCTTTTAAAGTACCCTCAACAGGTATTTCAGCAGTTGTACCAAAGGTGGTACTGCAGCTAGAAATTGCCGTACTGGTTGATCTTTTTATCCATACCTCAACCTTGTCCGACTCAGTGCCGCTAACTGTAGTTATATTGTTTGTAATTGTCTCAAAGCCCAGGTTATTTCCAAAGTCATATATAAATCCTTTAGTTGGATCAATATATTTGTATGGAACAATATATACCAGCATTTTAACTGGCTTTAATGATGACACGCCATTTGTTACTGAGAGGTACTCAGTAAATTGACCTATTCTAGTCTTTGACATATTTCCAAGGTTTATTTTTCTTGTTCCCTTTAAGACATTATCCACATAACAGTCTGCATAAAGCATATATCCATCTGCAACTCCAGTGTTTTTAAAGCTTACGTCCAGGTTATACCTGTAGTTTGGTGATGATCCGTAAGCTGTAACAAATGCATTAAGGCCTGTCACCTTTTTAAGGTTTGCGTTAACAATGTCATATTTCTTTAATAGGCTATTTTCTGTATACTCCTGGCGATCAGATACGTTGTATTCGGTAGTTTCAGATCCTACTGAAAGTTCTCCTCCTTCATAAGTTCCAGTAACTTTCCTTTCCAATTCAGCTACAAGGCTGTATGTACCTGTTTTCATAACACCTGTATCAATAGTTGCTGTAAAGCTGCCATCTGCAGCAATATTAATAAGATTAACACCATCCATATCTGAAAGTGCTTTACTGACTGCAACAACCCTTTCTCCAGGAACAACACTGTCAGCATCAGTTTTGGGAACTGTTTTTAATGCCAATGTAACGTTTTCACTTCCAGTGTAGGAGTTTATCTTTCCTGAAACTGTGAGAGTGCTGCCGGATGAATTGTAAGTACTGCTATTGATCTTAAGAGTTGGGTCACTAAGCTTTGTAAGAACTGATACATCAACAGTTTCATCACATCTTACTTCTATAACCCAAGTTCCTACCAAAGTTCCATTTGCTGGTTTTTCTATTCCCAAGAGGTAAGAAACACCAACTTTTCCACTGTATCCTGAATTATCAGGATCTTCTTCTACTTCCTTGATGTCTGTACTTATATTAGCTGCATCAAGCGGAACTACTGTCCCGTTATATTTAATATTGATACTTGGTATGATCTTATCTGTTGATGCAGATAATACGATCCTTTCAAGATCTGACTGATTGTTTAATGTAACCCTGACACCCTTATTAACACCATTTTCCATTATATATTCTGTAGTTGGTGCTGCTGGAGTTGCTGCAGCTACAACATTAGATGCCACTGCCGCAATATCTTTGTTGTAAGATAACGCTTCAACTACAGGTATCATTGGAACTGCTGCATATGATGTAATGGATTTCCCATTTATTTGTGCTGTTGTTGTCTTTGGCTGAGGTATATAGATATTGTAGCTTGTGAAGAACTTAAGTCCTCCGTCTCCTACAAATGCTGACATGCTGCCAAGTACAGGGAAGCTCACTCTTACCTGGAATCCAACTTTTCCATTTGTAAATCTTCCAAATTTAGCACCAAGACCATCAAACCAAATATCATGTCTTGGTATTTTGATTCTCCATCTCCATATTTTCTTATTTAAGATTTTTCCTGCATCAAGCCTTACCGCAACTGAACCTTCACCGCTTACTGCAGTTGATCCGTCATACTTGTAAACATAGAATATTACTTTTCCTTCAAGGCACAATACTCTTACTGTTGCACGAGCTGCAAATATATCGTTTGCATATGCTACACCAGCTTGAGCCTGTACAAAACCTTCAAATACTGAGGCTGTTAAATCCATTGCAAATCCCCAGTTGGTAAGCTCAACCCACACATCAGCTCCAGCTTTAAGTACCGATCCACCTGACGCTGTATCTACAAGTCCTAATCCCATGGATACAACTTTTAAATCAGTGCTGTTTCCAAACATAAATCTGAAATCACTTGGGAAGTTTTTAGGTAGCTCCCCTCTTGTAAGGCTTCCTCTTATCATTTTAAGGCTGAGGCCTGTGCTCCCTAAAGGTATTGCCTTAGCTAATGTAAGCTCAAAAGATGCCTCTTTTACTATACCAAAGAAGTTATTACTGTAGAGCTGTACCTTAATGCTTCCATCTATACTGCCAAGCCCTGGAATTGTTACACCACATGCACCACCAAAGTATGGATATTCCTTTGATCCTATTTTTTCTCTGCCAAATGTAGCTGATAGATTGTTAATACCGATTCCGCCAAATGAAAGCTCTGGAATTGTTATTGTACCGCCGCCGATGCTTACATCGTCATTGGTAATCTTTACATCAGTCACTTCAACGGAATAACCGCTTGCAACTGTTGCTTTGGCACTATCTATACCTATTTCATATTTACCTGCATTATATGACATCTTAAGCCCAATCATTGTAATCTTCAAAACATTGAGATTAAAGAGGTTACATACAGCAGCCCCTGGCATAGTTACGGTTCCCATGGAAAAGCTCCATGAGTCATTACTAAATCCAACCGACATGTAGGAAGGGCTTATTTCAATCCTGTCATCAAGCTGAGTCATTGCTGCATCCTTGTAATATTTGATGCCTTCAAATGTTGGAACACTGAATGTAGGATTTAGGATAGTAACTGTATTACTATTAAGGTTTATTGATACTCCACTTGCCTTAAACTTAATTCCCATGTCAAATTCTATGGAAGAAGCATAAGTTATCTCCCCACAGCTAAGTGACATATTTAAAGGATTGGAAATATCATTTATTTTTAACTGCAGGTTGTTTCCATATGCTTTTGCCTCACCGCTTAATGGAATTATTTTGGTAAGGTCGCACTCAACCTGATCTGTAGAGAGTGTAAGAGAATATGAAGATGTTCCCTTTATAATAGATACCGTAAAACCGCTTACAGAAACAAAGTCTTTCATGAACTTCATCGTATTGGAAGATGAGAATTGAAATGTCTGAAGTCCTGTGACCGAGTTTATGACAAAGGAAGTTGTTGTGCTAAGTGCTGGAGATCCAACCTTAGGAAAATCAACTTTTACATTGGTTGCTGAAATTGTCCACTTTGTTGTGGCATTATATGCCAGTTTAATTGTTCCGTTTGTACCGGTAGCTACAACCATGTTGCCACTAAATAGGCTTATATTGGTAGCAATCGATCCATCAATATTTTCAATTGTTCCACCGTCTTTGTCACTAAATTCGAAGTTATTGATTTTAAATATTACATCCCCTGCACCTGGTATATTGATAGTAGTTCCAACATTATCAAACTGGAAGGAGCATTTCCTAGGTGTATCGAGAACGTTATCCTTATATACAGCACTTGTAAATTTAAATCCAATCGCACTGCTTCCAGGAGTTGCACTTAAGCTTATCCCCTTAATATTTATACCGTTAGGAAAATTCTTCTTTAATCCCATTGCAAAGTTACCTGCAGTGTCTACTGTAAAATCTGCATCTACAACAGTGCTTTGGTCATCTGGCAATATAAACGAACCGGTAAATTTAATTCCGAAGCTGCCATCTACTACTGCAGATAATGTTGATCCCGATTTAATCTTCATGCCGCCAAATATATCAGTATCCTGGATGAAATTAATACTAAGATCACAAGCTGCAATTAAATCAGTCAAGCTTGAAGCCTTCTTGTTTATTTTAAGACTATGTAGACTTACAGTACATTTTGAATCCTGCGATGTTCTAAGTCCGTCAAATACGCAATCATCAGCAAATACAAATCCTAAATTGGTTGCAGTTATGTAAGTCTCATCAATTGTAAGATTTGAGAAGGATAATTCTCCAAACTGCGGGATCATAAGCCTTACTTTTGCTCCATTTACAGTCTCATCAAAAGTTTTTAAGGTTATGTTATAATTAGTAAATTTTTTACTAAAAATATCATAATTAAATCCCCCGCTTAAGTTTAAATCACTCATTTTATAATAGCCATTCATTTTTTTACTGGCTGTCAGATACTCATCCAGCATAAATCGAGCAGAAGCAGCAACTTTTATAAAGTTGTCCTTTATTGTTAAAGATAGTGAGCAATCCTCCTGCTCTCCAAAGATTTTAACCAATGCATCTGAAGTAACAGACAATGATTGATCCTGATTTACCGTTGCATCAACACTTGAAATATACTGACTCAAATCAAATATATCAAGGTTGGCCTGTTCCAGTATCACATCTTTAATTATTGCGTGTGAAGAACCCACGGCTCCTCTTGCTATGTTAATATCAATATTAGATGTTGAATTGGTGGAAAATATCTTCTGGCACTTATGCCACCCATTGTATTTATATACAGGACCTGTAAGAAGTGCATTGAAATTAGCAGATTTAACTCTTCCTTTATCATCAAATACTACAGCATCTGCTGTATTCATTTGAATACCATCAATCATGATATTGGAAGGATATGCAATTATTTTGCTGTTAACCGGAGTTGCAGCATCATATTGTATCTTAAAACCGTTATACTCGATTATATTATTACTATTATAGCTCCCGTCAAGATTCGTTGTAACTTTAAGTGAGTTTAGGGATGTATACTCTTGAGCAGTATCAATTAAAACCAGTAATATATCGTTCTTAGCTCCTGGCATCAAATATTTTCTATCAATTGTTATTGATTGAATGCCTGATACCAAACCAGTTGCAACAGTACGTCCATTTACGTAAACCAATAATTTGTCATCAATAGATATAGTGCTGGCTGCATCGCCGCTAATAACCAGATTTGACACATTCTCTGGAACATCAACCGATGTTTGGAACAAATATCTTTCATAACCACGGCTTGTTGCACTAAAATTACTTGTAAATGGAACCCAAAAATTCGAAGTACTTATCGAAGGTATATCAAGAGTGTTTATATCTGTCTTGTCATCAATTGTTATAACTTTGCCATCAGCACCTTTAAATTTATCATGTACACTAGAAATTGACCTGTACCACATTGGTTGAACCTGTTTTTTAACCAATATACTATTAAAAACAGCTGAACCTGCAACAGAAGAAGTTCCTCCAACCCAATAGCCTATAGTTCCGCTACTTATGGCATTGTCCTCAAAAGAATCAACAATTGTACCATCTACGTAAGCTGCCATTTTGTTATCTTTTACTGTAATCTTTAGATTGTACCATTTATCAGCATCTGATGATACCGTAAATGCTTTGCTTGAGAGCTTTGTTTTCTGGCTTGTTGCCACGTTTACTTTAAATAGTTCAGCAAGCTTATTAGCTTTATCAAGACTCCATAAATACATGTTTGTCCCATCATTTCTAAATATCAGCCCTGCTGTTCCCGTTTTAAGCTTTACATTTCCTTCTAGGGTATAATCCTTGTACCCAAAACTGTTAGTCTTCTTATTTATATTGTATGTTTTCTCATTAACTGGTGAATTTACTTCCATTGTCCCTGAAATAATTGACCAATATCCAGCTGGCTGCTGCCACAAATCCATTGATAGCTGCTTGAACTGCTCCTGGAATACAATATTGCTATCGACCCTGTATATATCCCATGTGCAGCTGCTAGTGGGCCTAACTACAGTAAAGTTTCCTGCATAATCAACCGACAAGCAAGAGCCTACTCCTCCATTATTACCAATCCAATCAATAAAACATGCACCATCTGATGTTGCATTTTGGCCAATCCTCCAACCGGTACCATTAACTATTGACGCAGAACCTTCTGGAACCAGCTTAACAACATAATTTTCATCTGCTATAAGGAGTTTTCCTTTATACTTTATTTTTATAGTTCCATCAGCATTGGATACTATTTGGAATGTGCTATTTTTTGTTATATCTGGATCATAGTTGTTTCCCCCATACCCTAAGCTTAGCTTATCACCATCGTTTGAAGCAGCCATCCAGCAATTCTCCATTCCGCTGCTTCTTAAAAGAGCGTTGGCAAATGAATAGTATCCGTCTCCATAGCTTGCCTCAGTAGCATAGGCATTACCTGATAATAAATAGAAAACAGCAATAGAAAGAAGTGCAATCATTAATAATAATTTTTTCATTTTAATGGCACCCCATTTCCTATTTTATGATCTTTTAAATATTCACGGTTCCATTTTATCGCTCCGTTAGTAGTCTCATACTTATACGTTCCACTTTGAAGTGATATAACCGCGTATTCAACCTCTGGATACCCGTCTTGATCACATACAATGGATTGAACTAATGGAACCTGTGCGATATTTTTATCATCGGTATTTTCCCCATCAACAAGAGTCAGCCAATGAAGAATCCATTGCTTATAAGCTCCCAGATTGTAATTTGGAGAACTCTGATTCTTTAATTCATTTATTTCCGCAAGAACATCGCTCATTCTAAAGCCATAACCAACAGGACCCTCCGATTTTTTCATCAATGCATCAAATGCAGTAACATCAAGATTATTTAGATAATTTGCGAGATATTTAATTTCATTATCTTTTATTTCAGTTAGATTGCTTCCTGCCTCCAAAGAGTCTTTTTCAATCTTTATATTTAGTATTTCGTTATCTGTCGTAAAGCTGTAGACTACTGTATATTTGTTTGTGGTAGTGTTTTTTGACCAATCAACATTCACCAATCCTAAAGATTCAGGAGTAATATTGACAGTACCGTATGTTCTCTGGAACCTGTACAATCTGTAACGTGATGGGGTGCTATTAGAATCTGTGATTTCAAACATTGAATCAAAAATGTTTTTTTCATTAATAAGTACTGTTGTATACGCCAAAGTATCATTGTTGATTCTGTTTATGTCATTTGATGGCGACGCACATGTTTGATTAAACTTATATGCATTTTCGTTCATTGTTACAGACAACAAAGCCCTTTTCTTTGCAAAATCCTTATAATTCTTAGATAATGGCAATGCATTGTAAGCACCTGAAACACCAAAAACACCTTTAACCAAATGATTTGTATTGGTTGTGAAATAATTTCTCCAATCAAGTGCACTATCTAAATTGACTACATAACAGCTTTTTTGTAATATCCAGTTGGTATTTGATTGGTTATCAAATAAACTGTTTACAATAATGCCAGAACCCGAATCAGTATATATACTGCCTCCACCACTGTGGGTAGAAACATATAATAAGCCTCCAGTAGCCCTGTTATATTGTGATTCATCCATTAAAGAAGTTACAGTGCTTTTTCCAAAGGCCTTCTGAAATGAAAGCATTTCATCATCCTTCATGAAGCTCTTTATGGCAGTATAAGAAATAGTGTTGTTAGCTGCTTCCATGGTGTCAATCTTATATTGGATTTGAGATAGGTTAAATACCGCGGTTACACCGTCTCTAAACGGTTTTACTTTAATAATAACCGTATTAGAGTGGGTAGGAATGCTGTATCTTTCACTTAACAATCCTCCATCGGTTTCAATATTTTGCTGGTCTATTAGATACCCCTGATCATAAAAATCCAGCTTTATACTTCTCATGTCATATGAAAAAACTTGAACTCCCCTAATAAGTGAATTTGCATTCCCCTCAACATACACCTCATACTTTTCTGTAGTAGTAGTTGATGTTGAGAGCTTTTTGTAATTAGGACTTGGTACTGGTGACGCTTTTGCTACAAGTGTAATTTCATACCTATTTACTTTTCCATTCCCGGTAATCGCCGAGCTGAGTGATACTGTTCTTGTATCTGCAAATGCATTAACTGCAAAGAGAAAAGTAAAAAGCCCCCCAAGTAACGCGATTCTAAAAAAAAGCTTCATTTCTAGTTATCCCCCTTTATTTTTATTTTTTAACCCCTACCCTAACTGGTTATTACCAAATGCTTTTCCCTATTACCACCCCCAATTTTTATCTCCCCATAATAAATTAAATTAGGTTAATTATACATCAGAATTTTTTAGCACTTTGTCACAACTTTACTGCCAATTGTCATAACTTTTTAAAAATAGCCCATAGTCCATTTTACAGACATCCTAAACTTCGAGCAGAACAAAAAAAGAAGGTGTTTGTAAATGAAAAAAATTATGACTAGAGTCTAAATAGTTTGTTTTTTTGTAAGATTATAATTAATAATTGTATATATTGTTAAAAAGTGATAATATCTAGGTGTAAACGGCGGGTTTTTATTATATTAAATCTGAATTTCGTGTAATCAAGGATAATAGATAATGTTTGTTATTGGAATTTAAAACTTGGATAAAAATGTAGAATATTGATAGACGAATAGATCTTGTTTATCTAAGTAACCTTGAAATTCTTTAATTACTTTTATTTTGAGTTTTTCCATAAATAAAAATATATTATTAATCAAAGTATAATTAGGGGATAGTATGAGCCAAGTTGGAAATGCACTAAGAATGCTTATTGTCTTAAAAAGTAAAGGTAAGCTTAAAATTAAACATCTTGCAGAAATCCTGGAAGTTGATGAACGAACAATAAGAAGATACAAGGAAGACTTATTGCAAGCAGGGGTATATATAAGTTCTAATGGTGGCAAATATGGAGGTTACTACCTTGAAAATGACGATTACCTTTTATCACTTAATATATCCAATGAGGAGTATACTTCATTGTTAATAGCACAAAAACAACTTTCTGATACTAATCACCCTGTCTCAAATGATTTTGATACATTTCTTGAAAAAATAAATCATGTTTATAAAAAATATCCAGAAGATTCACTTTATATTGATAGTTATATGGTTAAAAGTACAAAAGGAAATGCAGAGTTCATCAATGAAAGAAGAAAGCTCATAAATATACATGCAGCAATAGTATCAAGAAATAAGGTTCAGATGGAGTACATTTCTTTAAAATCCGGGTTTTCAAATAGGATAATAAGGCCATATGCCATTTATCAATATAATGGCGATATGTACTTTGCTGCTTTTTGTGAACTTAGAAAAAAAGTAATTGACTTTAAGTTAAGTAGGATAAAAAGTTATGAGGTTCTTAACGAAAGATTTGAAATAGATACTGATTTTAACTTAAAACACTTTATGAAAAGCTGTATTGGTATTTATAAGGATAAAGAGTTCAATGTAAAGCTTAAAATCAACTTTCCTATGTCACAGATTGTAAAGGAAAAAATATGGGTTGAAGATCAAAAAATATCTGAATATGCAGACAGATCAATTCTTTTTGAAGCAAAAATGAAAGGCTTTACAGAGATAAAAACCTGGGTTCTTGGTATGGGAAGCAGTGTTGTGGTAATAGAACCGGAAGAATTAAGGAGAGATCTATTGGATGAAATAGAAAAAATCAAAAATAATTATTAAATTTTTTTCCTGACAATATATGACCGCTTCTCAATATATAATTAATCTTAAAGGATCAATTTTACTTTAACATAAAATATTTGATAGTTCAAAATAAGGATCTTATTCACTTCAGATCGGAGGCAGCTTATGGATAGTAATAAATTTGAACACTTAAAAGAATTTGTTGCACATCGGCGTGATGATGATGGCGAAATTCAAGGGCTATGGAGTCACTTGTTTGGAGTTGCATGTCTATCTGGTGAATTTGCATCAAAAATAGGTCTTGAAAAGCATGGAAAGGTAGCTGGATTATTACACGATTTAGGTAAAGCAACTGAAGTTTTTAATAATTATATTAAATCAGCAACAGGTCTTATAGATCCAGATGAAGATGATTATGTTGACTATAAAGGCAAAAAAGGAAAGATAGATCATTCGACTGCAGGAGCTCAATATATTTATCAGATTTTTAATAGAAAGGGGAAAGAATATAAGCTATTAACACAAATATTGTCTATAGTTATAGCCTCGCATCATTCTGGGTTGATAGATTGTATGACTTGCGATGGGGTGGATAATTATACCACAAGAATGAATAAATCAGATGACCTCACTGGTACTAGCAAAGCTATTAAAAAGCTCAATAAAGATATTAAATCCCAAGTTGATACCATTTTATCAGATATAAATTTAAATGGTGAACTTTTGAATATTATTAGGTCTTTAAAGGATAGCTACGACCAAGGGTATTCAGCAATGTTCAAAGTAGGATTATTAACAAGATTTTTATTTAGCTGTGTAATTGATGCAGATAGATTGGATACAGCAGATTTTGAATTTCCCGACAATAAACATATTAGGAATTATAGTAATTATATCAATTGGGATATACTGATTGAAAAATTGGAAGAACATATTAAGAAATTTTCATGTAGTAATGATGTTAATAAACTTAGAAAAGAGATTTCAGATTCATGTCTGGCTTTTGCAAGTAAACCAAAGGGAGTTTACAAATTAACAGTTCCAACTGGTGGTGGAAAAACTCTTTCAAGTTTACGATTTGCATTAAATCATGCGAAAAAATATAGTATGGATCGGATATTCTATATAATACCATTTACATCTATTATTGATCAAAATGCTGAAACAGCTAGAGAAATATTTGAGGAAAAGACTTCAAAAAATGTGTATAAAAATAGTATTGTTTTAGAGCATCATTCTAATTTGACGCCAGATGAGGAGAATACAAGGCAGAAATTACTTTCGGAAAACTGGGATGCTCCTGTTGTGTTTACAACAATGGTACAATTTTTAGAAACCTTATTTGGCTCAGGAACAAGAGACGCAAGAAGAATGCACCAGCTTGCAAATTCAGTTATTATTTTTGATGAAATACAGACACTGCCTATCAAATGTGTCCATATGTTCAACGTTGCAATTAGATTTTTTGTAAAAAGTTGCAACTCCACAGTCGTGCTCTGTACAGCGACACAACCACTTCTTGATGAAGTTAAACCTGAAGAGAGGTCTTTGAATATAAGTGATGGACAAGAAATTATGCCAAATGTTAAAAAGCTATTTAATGAATTAAAAAGAGTTGAAGTCTATAATGAATGTAAAAATAGTAAATGGAATGAAAGTGAAATTGCTCAATTGGTAGAAGAAGAACTTAAGGAAACAGGAAGTGTTTTGATTATTGTAAATACTAAAAAATCTGCAAGTAACTTGTTTATAAAAGTTCAGCACCTTAAAACTAAATCAAAAATTTTTCATCTAAGTACTAATATGTGTGCTGAACACCGTATGAATATTCTAAAAGAGGTAAGAAAATGCCTCACAGATAAAGCACCTGTAATTTGTGTTAGTACCCAGCTAATTGAAGCAGGAGTAGATGTTGATTTTGGTTCAGTTATTCGATACATAGCAGGTTTGGATTCTATTGCACAAGCTGCAGGCCGCTGCAATAGAAATGGAATTAGACCAAAGACCGGAAAGGTAATAGTTGTAAACCCAAAAGATGAGAATTTAGATAAACTAAAAGAAATTAGAATTGGGATTAACATGACTGAACGGATATTCAGTGAGTTTCAAAAGAATCCGGTGCAATTTGGAGAAGATATTTTAGGAGTTGAAGCAATTAAAAGGTATTATAAGTACTATTTTTACGAAAGAACTGGGGAAATGAGCTATAATGTCAACAGCAATTCAATAGTTGGCAGAGATGATAATTTGTTTGAGCTATTGTCTGTTAATTCAAATTCTATAGCTGCATACAGGAGAAGTAATGAAGATAAGAATCCGGATATTGCTATTTTACATTCATATAGAACCGCATCAAAGGCGTTTCATGCAATAGATTCAGTTACAAGAGGTGTAATAGTGCCTTATGATGATGGTAAGGAAATTATCTATGACTTATGCCAGGTACAAGATTTACAAAATCAATATCGCTTGTTGAAGAAAGCTCAAAGGTATACCGTAAATTTATACCAATATTTGTTTGACAAGCTTATAAAAAATGAAATTATTTTTGAAACTCAGAATGGTTCGGGTGTCTATTATTTGGACAAGCAGTATTACAGTGAGGAATTTGGAATTAGTGAGTCAATAGTTAATGATATGGAATTTGCAAACGCTTAAGGAGGCGTAATATGAAGAATATTGTTGAATTTAAGGTTTATGGAAAGTATGCAATGTTTACAGATCCATTAACAAAGATTGGAGGTGAAAAATATTCTTATCAAATTCCTACATATCAAGCATTAAAGGGAATACTGGAAAGTGTATATTGGAAACCGACAATCATTTGGATTATTGATGAAGTAAGGATAATGAAACCAATACGAACTCAAACCCAAGGAGTTAAGCCTCTTAATTATGGCGGTGGTAATTCTCTTTCTATTTACACTTATCTCTATGATGTAGAATATCAAGTTCGTGCACATTTTATATGGAATTTTAAAAGAAACGACATGGAAAATGATAGAAATGAGAACAAGCATTATTTTGTTGCAAAAAGAATGATAGAGAAAGGAGGAAGAAGAGATATTTTTCTAGGAACGCGAGAATGTCAAGGATATGTGGAATCTTGCTGTTTTGGTGAAGAAGAGAGTTTTTATGATCAATATGGAGAATTGGGATTTGATTTAATGTTCCATGGGTTTGATTATCCGGATGAAACAGGAAATAATGAAGTATGCTCCAGGTTTTGGAGACCAAAGATGGTTGATGGCATTATAAAGTTTGAACAACCTGATGAATGTAGTATAAGGAAGTATGTTAAAACAATGAAAATGAAGGATATACAAACTGTTGGACTACTTGAAGAAGGAATTCTGGATGGTTTTGTTGAGGGGATGGTGCTTTAATGGGATGGATACATAAACTTCATGAGACCTATGAAAATTGCTTTAAAGATAATGTTCATATGAATAGTGAAATACAGTTAATACCTATTTGTCATACAACACAGAAAGCACAGATCGAAATTGTAATTGATGAAAAAGGATACTTCAAAAGAGCTAGAATAGTACCAAAAGAATATGGAAAAACAGTTATTCCATGCACAGAAGCTTCAGGAGGAAGGGCTGGTAAAAAGCCGATTAATCACCCATTGTGCGATAAGCTTCAATATTTAGCTAAAGATTTTGATTTGCATGGAGGGGAGGTTACAGTTGGGTATTTGAATAATCCAAATGAGCCTTATGAAAGTTTTATAAATTTGTTAAAAAGTTGGTGTGACTCTGAGTTTGCACATCCCAAGGCAAAAGCGATATTGGAGTATGTAGAAAGAGGCTCAATAATTACTGACCTTGTAAATCATGGAATAATGTTTCTAGATTCGAACAATAAATTTATTACTAAATGGAATGAAGATATTGGAGAAACCCCAGAAATATTTAAGGTATCAAATAATTCCAGACAAGATGATGTGTTTATTAGATGGTTAGTAGAAGAAGATGAAATTCCTCAGTCTGCTGTTTGGACAGATAAAAGTTTACAAGAAAGCTGGATAAATTATTATTCTAAATACAAAAAAAATAAAGCATTATGTTATGTTACCGGAAAGGTATTACCATATGCAGACCAACATCCTGCAAAAATTAGAAATGAAGGTGATAAGGCTAAAATAATTTCATCAAATGATACGAGTGGGTTTACGTTTTTAGGAAGGTTCACCAATTCTGATCAAGCTTGTGGAGTCGGTTTTGAAATTACACAAAAAGCACATAATGCTTTAAAGTGGTTAATCGAAAAACAAGGATATAAACGAGGTGATCAAGTCTTTGTAGCATGGTCAACTGTTGGAAAAAATATACCCGATCCATTAACAGATACTTTAGGGTTATTTGGATTTGATGATAGTAATATTACCATTATATCAACAGCACAAGAATTTGCAAAAAAGCTAAACTCTAAAATTGCTGGATATAGTGCTGAATTGAGAAATACAGCCTCGATTGTTATGATAGGATTGGATTCGGCTACACCAGGAAGGTTGTCAATAACTTTTTATAGAGAATTGACCGGATCGGATTTTCTAATGCGACTAGAACAATGGCATCAAACTTGTTGCTGGGTACATAATTATATTCAAAAAGAAGTACAAGATGAAAAAACCGGGAAAAACAAGAAAATTAATATTAAGTTTACTGGAGCCCCAGCACCTAAGGATATTATTGAAGCAATTTATGGATTAAAGGTAGATGATAAACTTAGAAAAGCCGCTATGGAACGTATAGTACCTTGCATTATTGATGGACAAAAAATTCCTCGAGATTTCATTGATGTAATTATTAAAAGAGCTTCAAATAGATTAAGCATGGAAGAATGGGAATGGAATAAAACTTTGAGTATAGCTTGTTCGTTGATTAGGAAGTTTAAATTAGATTACGAAGAGGAGGTTTTTGATATGTCACTTGACACCAATAGGAAATCAAGGGATTATCTGTTTGGTAGGTTATTAGCCCTTGCAGATAGTCTTGAACAATGGGCTTTGAAAGAAAGTGGAGAAAATAGGCAAACAAACGCTGCAAGAATGATGCAAAGGTTTGCTGAACGTCCTTTTAGCACATGGAGGACTATTGAATTAGCATTGACTCCATATAAAGCTAGATTAGGACCAGCATCAAGTAAAAGGCAAAATATTATTTCAGAAGTTATGGCACTTTTTGAACCTGACGATTTTACATCAGATAGAAAACTAAGTGGAGAGTTTTTACTCGGATATCACTGCCAAAGAGATGCTCTGTGGAGTGAAACAAAGTAGTGAACCAAAGTGAAAATTAAAATAAAAAATAATTTTTATAAGGAGGTACTATATTATATGAAAACTTTAAATAATAAAGTAGACTTTGCAGTAGTTTTGAACGTTAAAAATGCTAATCCAAATGGGGATCCACTAAATGGAAATAGGCCAAGGATGAATTTTGAGGGATATGGTGAGTTATCTGATGTATGTATAAAAAGGAAAATTAGAAATCGTTTATTAGAAAATGGGTATGGAATTTTTGTTCAATCTGATGATAATAGAATTGATGAATATAGAAGCTTGCGATCGAGGCTTGAAGGAGAACTAAAGGAAGCACTAAAGGATGAGAAAAAATTACAGGAAGAGGCATGCAAAAAATGGATCGATGTTAGATCTTTTGGACAAGTATTTGCGTATAGTGGGGACAAGAAAAAATCAAAGAAGGAAGGAGACTCCGGAGAAAAGGGCGAAGAGAAAGGAATTTCAATCGGAATTCGGGGACCTGTATCTATCCATTCTGCATTTAGTGTAAATACAATAAATATTTCCAGTATGCAAATAACAAAAAGTGTTAGTGGTGAAGGTGATGGAAATAAAAAAGCTTCAGATACAATGGGTATGAAACATCGTGTTGATCATGGGTTATATTTATTTTACGGAAGTATAAATCCACAACTTGCCAGTAAGACTGGTTTTAGTGATGAGGATGCTTTGGCAATAAAGGATGTCCTAAAGAAATTATTTCAAAATGATGCATCAACAGCAAGACCTGAAGGAAGTATGGAAGTTTACAAAGTATATTGGTGGAAGCATAATAATCCAAATGGCCAATATTCTTCTGCTAAAGTTCATCGTTCGCTAAATGTAAAGGTAAAAGATGGCATAGAAGATCCCAAGGATATTAATGATTATGATATTGAAATTACTGAATTAGATGGATTAGTTCCGGAGGTTATAGATGGTATATGATTACCCGGAAGAAGAAATTCTAATGCTATCCGGTATACAGCACTTTGCCTTCTGTAAGCGTCAATGGGCTCTAATTCACATTGAACAACTTTGGGCTGAAAATGTTCGAACTATAGAAGGTCAATTTCTACATAAACGCTCTGATGACCCTTTCCAGGATGAAAGCAGAAAGGGACTTCGAAACGTAAAAGCAATGCCTCTTGTGTCCTATTCTTTAGGATTAAGAGGCATAGCTGACGTTGTGGAGTTTACGCGAGTTGAGTTGGAAACTGAATATACTACAACATTAAAAGACCGTCAGGGATTCTGGCTTGTTTGTCCTGTTGAGTTTAAAAGGGGAAAGCCTAAAAAAGACGATAGGGATGCTGTTCAATTATGTGCTCAAGCAATTTGCCTTGAAGAAATGATGAAATTAAAAATTGGATATGGTGATCTTTATTATGCACAAACACGCCATAGACAAAGAATAGATATAGATGAACAGCTACGGAACAGAGTATATAATTTGTCAGAAAAAATGCATGATATG
The DNA here is from genome assembly GCA_023430975.1 of Bacillota bacterium. Classification (GTDB taxonomy): domain Bacteria; phylum Bacillota; class Clostridia; order Acetivibrionales; family DSM-2933; genus Pseudobacteroides. The sequence goes on from JAEYYB010000078.1 coordinate 20,484, forward strand.
TTCAAAGATGGGAAAACACCTCCAGCAGAGGAAGGAAAACATTGCACAATTTGTTCTTTGAATGAATTATGTAGTCCAAGACTGACCAAGAAATACCGTTCAGTCAGTAATTATTTGAAAACAGCTCTTCTTGACATTGAAAGTGAGGAGGGAGAATGAGAAGACTTTTAAATACTCTATATGTTGTTACGCCAGATTCTTATTTGGCTTGTGAAGGCGAAAATGTTCTTGTGAAGGCAGATGATGAAATTAAATTCAGAATACCAATTCATAACCTTGAAGGAATCATAACATTTGGATATTCAGGGGCAAGTCCCGCACTGATGAGACTTTGCTGTGAACGAGGAGTTGCGTTTTCATTTTTGAGTTCTAGTGGTTATTTCTTAGGAAGAGTAACAGGAAAAGCACATGGAAATGTGTTGTTAAGAAGAACCCAATATAGATGGGCGGACAATGAGGAAATAACCTTACGTTTATCAAAAAGGTTTCTGGAAGCGAAAATTTTGAATTCCAGAGTTTGCCTTCAAAGGGCATTAAGGGATCATGGAGGGAAAATAGAAACAGGAGATATAACAGCAGCAGTAAATACATTGAAGCAGTTGGCAGAGGTTGTTGAAGATGTCATAAATTTAAGTATATTAAGAGGAGTTGAAGGAGAGGCAGCCAGAGAATACTTTAAATGCTTTGATAATATGATACTTTGTCAAAAAGAAGAGTTTTGTTTTCATGAAAGAATTCGTAGACCTCCTACTGACAATGTAAATGCATTACTTTCATTTTTGTATACCATATTATCACATGATGTTGAAGCTGCTTTGGAATCTGTAGGTTTAGATCCACAAGTTGGTTTTCTTCACAGAGACAGACCTGGGAGAAGTAGTCTGGCTCTTGATATGATGGAAGAATTTAGAGCTTATTTTGTTGATAGAATGGTATTGTCACTGATTAACAGGAAACAGGTAAATGGAAATGGCTTTATAAAAAAAGAATGTGGTGCAGTCATAATGACTGATGATACAAAAAAAATCATTCTGGCAGAATGGCAAAATAAAAAGAAGGAGGAGATTAAACATCCATATTTGAATGAAAAAATACCAATTGGTCTAATACCATATGCTCAAGCGTTGTTGATTGCCAGGCATATTAGAGGTGATTTGGATGATTACCCTCCGTTCTTTTGGAAGTAGGTGATAGATTATGATGGTACTTATTACATATGATGTTGATACAACTACTATTGTCGGAGAGAAAAGGTTGAGAAGAATTTCAAAGCTTTGTAGGGATTATGGACAAAGGGTTCAAAAATCAGTTTTTGAGTGTTTAGTTGATCCTAATCAAATGGCTTTATTAAAAAATAAACTTTTGAATGTTATGGATAAAGATAAGGATAGTTTAAGATTTTATTATATCGGAAGTAATTGGAAACCAAAAATTGAACATGTAGGAGCAAAACCAGGATATGATCCTGATGGAGTTTTGATTACATAGTCCGCGATATTAATGTTAACATTAGTTTTCAGTTAGGTTCGCACATTAGTGTCTTCAATGAGTTGAAGGTATTTGATAAGGTTAATTCGTTCTTTTCCGCTATTAATTATTAGGTTCGCGGCAATAGGGCTTGAAATAATAGAATTAGTAAGTTTTTGCATAATAACTGTCGCGCCCCTTACGGGCGTGTGGATTGAAACACTTAAAGAAAGACTAATACGAGAAGAATTTAGTCGCGCCCCTTACGGGCGTGTGGATTGAAACGCCAAGGTTAGAGACACAGCAAACCAAAGAGAGCAGTCGCGCCCCTTACGGGCGTGTGGATTGAAACTAATGCTGCCTTTTTGCCGTTCTCAAAAGCTGTCTTTGGTCGCGCCCCTTACGGGCGTGTGGATTGAAACACAAGCTACTAACACTCTCACGCTTGCCCCCCCCTTTAGTCGCGCCCCTTACGGGCGTGTGGATTGAAACAACTAATCCGGATTTAACCCACCAATTTTTTTGTCGCGCCCCTTACGGGCGTGTGGATTGAAACATGGTAACGATTTGTCAGCTGCTATAGATTGGAACGTCGCGCCCCTTACGGGCGTGTGGATTGAAACAATGTACAAATCAATGCTTTTACTGATTCTGTAAGTCGCGCCCCTTACGGGCGTGTGGATTGAAACTTTAATATTAAAGCAACACCTATGCTGACAGAAGAGTCGCGCCCCTTACGGGCGTGTGGATTGAAACTGGAGAAGATATATTAAGGAGTAGGGGAGCATTTGTCGCGCCCCTTACGGGCGTGTGGATTGAAACTTCACTTGTGCAGATGTCATTGTCTCCTTCGGTACGTCGCGCCCCTTACGGGCGTGTGGATTGAAACCTATCCCCATGTGTTGGTTTAGGCCATACTATAGGGTCGCGCCCCTTACGGGCGTGTGGATTGAAACATTATTTCTGTATCTGAACAAGTATCATATGTAAGTCGCGCCCCTTACGGGCGTGTGGATTGAAACTCCAAACATTTCCGCACATGCCTTGCTGTTTGGGTCGCGCCCCTTACGGGCGTGTGGATTGAAACCCTGTTTAACTGGGCCAATGCTATAACAGGAATACGTCGCGCCCCTTACGGGCGTGTGGATTGAAACTTATCAGGATATTGGGCTTTAAAGTTGCCATTTGGTCGCGCCCCTTACGGGCGTGTGGATTGAAACTTCAGCAAAACTACCATCTTCTAAAGTATATCTTGGTCGCGCCCCTTACGGGCGTGTGGATTGAAACAGCAAAATTGGCTTGATATCTTGGTAGTATTGTTTGTCGCGCCCCTTACGGGCGTGTGGATTGAAACCCTCAACTGCTTTCCATCCTTCAACCTGATTACCGTCGCGCCCCTTACGGGCGTGTGGATTGAAACCATTAACTGCTTTATAAAGTATCTTGGGATAGGTGTCGCGCCCCTTACGGGCGTGTGGATTGAAACGACAATGTTATTTGGTAAGGAAATATGAAAAAACCGTCGCGCCCCTTACGGGCGTGTGGATTGAAACTGTTAGGATCAATCAGGTTGGCAGCTATTTGGTTTATGTCGCGCCCCTTACGGGCGTGTGGATTGAAACTATTGATACTCTATCAGTGCCATTAGAATAAATAAGTCGCGCCCCTTACGGGCGTGTGGATTGAAACAATGCCATTATGCAATCAAGCCTTAAAGCTCAAGAGTCGCGCCCCTTACGGGCGTGTGGATTGAAACTCCGCATAAGTAACTTAAAGAAACACCAAAATATGTCGCGCCCCTTACGGGCGTGTGGATTGAAACCTTCGGTAGCTCCTTCAATAGACCCAACACCCAGTCGCGCCCCTTACGGGCGTGTGGATTGAAACTCCAACTATGTTTACGGAAGGTGAGGATAATGAAAGTCGCGCCCCTTACGGGCGTGTGGATTGAAACTACAGCACCGGTTGCCGACTTGAAGAGGCTATTAAGTCGCGCCCCTTACGGGCGTGTGGATTGAAACAATTAAAAGTCATGGTTTATGCGATATAGCGGATAGTCGCGCCCCTTACGGGCGTGTGGATTGAAACGTTCGTAAGTAAATAGTTCCCGCTAATTACTTAGTCGCGCCCCTTACGGGCGTGTGGATTGAAACAACAAGTTATTGCGGCTCTGGAAAAGGATAATGAGTCGCGCCCCTTACGGGCGTGTGGATTGAAACTTCTTAAGTTTATGAGATTAGTTAATTCATTTTGTCGCGCCCCTTACGGGCGTGTGGATTGAAACACAAGATGGAATACAATTTGATAAATCATTTTTAGTCGCGCCCCTTACGGGCGTGTGGATTGAAACGATGAAAAAAGCACTGAATTTTCAAAATTAATTGGGTCGCGCCCCTTACGGGCGTGTGGATTGAAACTTAAATAGGAGGTACAGCAATGATAACTATACATACGTCGCGCCCCTTACGGGCGTGTGGATTGAAACAAAAGATTATCTGAAATATGGTGGAAGAGGAATTAGTCGCGCCCCTTACGGGCGTGTGGATTGAAACTGTCAAATGATGAGATCAGAGCTATTTCTAATTTTATGTCGCGCCCCTTACGGGCGTGTGGATTGAAACCATGGAATACGAATTTTGCTTAAGAATATAATCCGTCGCGCCCCTTACGGGCGTGTGGATTGAAACTTTGCATCACCGACTAATTTAAAAATATCTTTTGTACGTCGCGCCCCTTACGGGCGTGTGGATTGAAACTTGCTTTATCACTCTCAAATTCCAGGACTCTATCTGCGTCGCGCCCCTTACGGGCGTGTGGATTGAAACAATGGTATGCTAAAAAAGTAGGTTGGTTTGAAGAGTCGCGCCCCTTACGGGCGTGTGGATTGAAACAGCAAAAGATATAATAAAAAAGAGTAATGAATAACGTCGCGCCCCTTACGGGCGTGTGGATTGAAACAATATCTTTAAGGAAATCATCAATACATGTAGGTGCGTCGCGCCCCTTACGGGCGTGTGGATTGAAACTTGGTTTCCTTGTCGACTATGTAATTCTTTATCTGTCGTGCCCCTTACGGGCGTGTGGATTGAAACAATATCCCATCCAGTGCCTCCGATTTCTGCATCAGTCGCGCCCCTTACGGGCGTGTGGATTGAAACACAAAAGTGACCTCTATACCAACACCTATCAAGTTTGTCGCGCCCCTTACGGGCGTGTGGATTGAAACATATTATCTTCATTTTTAAAATAATCATAAACAGGTCGCGCCCCTTACGGGCGTGTGGATTGAAACACCTATAATACTATTTGATAGATTAAATATTTTTGTCGCGCCCCTTACGGGCGTGTGGATTGAAACTAGAGAATGGCAAGCATGGCGAATTGTTTAGGGAGTCGCGCCCCTTACGGGCGTGTGGATTGAAACATTATTGTAATGAGTCCAGTCAATACCGAACTCAGTCGTGCCCCTTACGGGCGTGTGGATTGAAACTTTCTCATGAGTGAACCATTTTCTTTGACGCTTTCGTCGCGCCCCTTACGGGCGTGTGGATTGAAACGATACTTTGCGTGTCGGTTTCATCTAAAAAAACAGGTCGCGCCCCTTACGGGCGTGTGGATTGAAACTATCTGGCACGCCATTATTTCCAGGCGAAACCGTCGCGCCCCTTACGGGCGTGTGGATTGAAACTTCGTAAGCTACTAACCAAGATGATTTGGGGTTTGTCGCGCCCCTTACGGGCGTGTGGATTGAAACATTAAGCTTTGTTGAATTACTAATAATAGCTTTAGTCGCGCCCCTTACGGGCGTGTGGATTGAAACCATACTATTTTAGCCTGTTCTTTATCTACTGCAGCACGTCGCGCCCCTTACGGGCGTGTGGATTGAAACCATGATGGTTTGCTGTTTGATGATGAATCAGGCGGGTCGCGCCCCTTACGGGCGTGTGGATTGAAACTTTTATATTAACAGTCTTTTCACATACTTGATCTAAGTCGCGCCCCTTACGGGCGTGTGGATTGAAACTAAAGTTTTACCTGTAATTATAGTATTATAAGTATTTCGTCGCGCCCCTTACGGGCGTGTGGATTGAAACCTTTATGAAGGAATGGGATAAAAAAGACTGTATGTCGCGCCCCTTACGGGCGTGTGGATTGAAACATTGTATGAACCTTCCAACCAGTAAAGAGCGGGACGTCGCGCCCCTTACGGGCGTGTGGATTGAAACCACATAAATATACAATATAAGTATAAAACATTAGGTCGCGCCCCTTACGGGCGTGTGGATTGAAACAGTTTACTTCCCGATGATTGAAAGGCAGCTTGAGTCGCGCCCTTACGGGCGTGTGGATTGAAACCCACATGTCGGCCCAGTAACTTGTTGTATCATTTTGTCGCGCCCCTTACGGGCGTGTGGATTGAAACCTCCAGGATGGTCATGGATTGATCCATTGAAAGAAGTCGCACCCCTTACGGGCGTGTGGATTGAAACTTTTTGAATTCTTCTGTTGTCATACCGTGAGTTTTTGTCGCGCCCCTTACGGGCGTGTGGATTGAAACTTTGATATAAGACTCATTACTTTCACTTGCTCCTGTCGCGCCCCTTACGGGCGTGTGGATTGAAACAATACCTTGACTATATGGTATAATACATATATAAGTCGTGCCCTTGCGGGCGTGTGGATTGAAACTCTACCTCCTGTATAGTTAAAAGAATAGCTTTTAGGTCGCCCCTTGCGGGCGTGTGGATTGAAACTGCAGATGATATTGCAAATAAAAGCATGGAGTTAGTCGTGCCCCTTGCGGGCGTGTGGATTGAAACTGTCATATTACTTAAGCTGCAGTTTTCCATACATGGTCGCACCCCTTGCGGGCGTGTGGATTGAAACTGCAACAACGAATGTGAAAGACATAAGAATTGTGTCGCCCCTTGCGGGCGTGTGGATTGAAACTGTAATTTGATCTCCTTTCTTAACACTCTTAGTTAGTCGTGCCCCTTGCGGGCGTGTGGATTCAAATTGATTTGATTATTATAATATCTAAAAGGTTTATGGGATTATTCAGATACCAAAAAAGTTTGGATGTAATAATATGGAAAGCATACATAAATCAATTGAGTATCTTTCGCAAAAATGGCCTTCACGCTTACAGGCAAATAGGGTGAAGGTCATTTTTATTTTCTAAAATTAAATTGTTAAAAGTTGTATATAGCTTCTAATGATTCAAATTGTATATTATAATAATAATGTGAATTATTGAAGTGTATGAGAAATAAAAGTATTTACAAAATATTTTGATATGTAATCTTCATAATTAATGACATCCAGGCAGGGACCCCAAAGGAAACGGCGGAGCAAAAAGCAGGAGGTAAATATGAAATATGCACCTGGCCAGCATGTAAGATATAAGAAATATACTGCACAAATTGTTTTCTGCTTTCCTGCAGATGAGAATGGCAAGGATGCATATGCTATTAAGTATTTAAAAGGAGATACAGAATTTCATAGACGATGTATGGAAGATGAGCTTTCTGAAGATAACCAAATGCATTTGGATGATATATTAAAATAGGAAGAACAGGGGAATGTGTGCTATGGAGTTTGTTCAGCCAATAAGAGAAAAAAGTCAAATAGAGTCTATAAAAATGTACTTGAAAGGGTATAACTTCAGGGACTACTGCTTATTTACCCTGGGAATCAATTCTGCTCTCCGGATAAGTGATCTTCTTAATCTTAAAATATCAGATGTTGTAGATGAAAAGAAGCAACCCAGGAACCGGATCCAGATGAGAGAAAAGAAAACCGGAAAGACAAAGGATTTTCCAATATCAGATACGGCTAAAAAGGCTATTAAAGAATATCTCAAGCTGCGTGGAAACTACTCATTGGATGAAGCACTTTTCCCATCAAGGAAAGGTGGAGGAGCTCTTCTTAGAAACCAGGCTTATAAGGTAATTAACAGAGCTGCAAGAGCTGCAGGCATAACCGAGAAGATTGGGTCCCACACTATGAGAAAAACATTTGCCTACCAGGCATATCAAACAGGTGTAGATATAACTTTGATACAGAAGCTCCTGAACCATTCGGCACCAAGTGTTACTCTTGCATATATAGGGATTACCAGGGACCAGATGGATGATGTTTACTTGAACTTGAATCTATAGAATCAGGATCTGGAACAGGATTCTGGATGATATCAAACGGCGGATCAGCTGAGAGTGAATAATTTAATATGCCAGGGAGCTGCTGAATAATAAAATAGAAGGAAGAAATAAAAATGTTGTTTTCTAAAGGTGATGGAAGGATTTACAAGATAATGTTTTTTAACATGACAAAAATAATTTGGATTGAAACAAGTGATGATGAGATTATAAACGAAATTTTTAATAAATTGAAAGACGGTTTGCCAAGATGCACTTTGAGTGACTTAATCAGTTTGATAAATAGATATGGAATAGCCTATAAATATATATACAACTTGGATTCTGTAGTAGGTAAGATTGATGGGGAATATAAGCTGTATTGAATATAAAGATTTGTTTGTTCGTGAGGGAAAGGTTATGTACTATAGATGAGAAGAAAGAAGAAAAGAAATAGTTATGGAATATGATTTATTTAAAACCTATTGCACATGTGAGCTCTTAAACAATAAAACTATTATAAGTGGCACTGGAAGTATACTAAAATACTCATACTACTGTTTTGCATACTAAAACTTTCTTTTGTGGTAGTCACTTTTGGGAAATGAATGTAACTAAGCCATATGAGCTTATGGAAGCATAGGCAATCATAGGCCCCTGAAGGTTTTTGACAAGCAATACTTTTTAAAACATATATACATACATATATACATACATATATATTTCAAAGATTGGTGTTAAGACCGGGAAGTTAGCCAGACACTGTAGCGCTTATTGAGCATTTACAATATGCGAATTAAAGGAGTCCTACAATGTTCCAGGTGGTGAAACTGGTAACTCAGCACTAGTTCTTGCTAAGTTCGGCCTTAGTGTTAAGCTTGACGGACCATTTCTTGGAATAAAAACACAAAACAATATCCCTCAGTTCTATGATAAATGGGGAATAGATTGCACCGGATTAACTTATGATTCAACCTATGATGGGGTAGAAGATATGGTATTAATCGATAAAAATTCCAGGACTGTTTTTGGAAAATTTGCAAATTATTTTAGCGGGCCGAAGAGATGGAGTATTCCTGATAGAAATGCCATACGAAAATCAAAAATTGTTTCGATAGATACGTTTTTCAATGGGGAATCAACATTAGCTTCAAAATTTTGTGTTGAGGAAGGAAAAAGCTATGTAACAATAGACTGTATGCCGGACAGCGAAATTTTTAAAAATGCAACAGCAGTTGTTATATCCAATGAGTTTATAAAGAATAATTTTTCACAAGAAGATATTGGTAGTTTGTTTGAAAGATACACCAATATGACCAACAGCCTTGTAATCTTTACTTTTGGTGCACGGGAAATTCTTTATGGAAGAAGAGGGAGTAAGGCCAATAGATTTATCCCTTATAAGGTCCAAGCGAAAAGTACATTAGGTGCAGGAGATACTTTCAGGGCAGGAGTTGTTTACGGTATTTTTAAAGGTTGGGATGATGAAAAAACAGTTAGATTTGCTGCTGCAACAGCAGCTTCTGTATGTGCAAGATTTCCTTTAGCTTTTAATCCTCCGTCTCTAGAAGAAGTTACTTGCCTAATGAATGGCAAATTTTAAGATGCCAACTAAAGCTCTTGGAAACCAGAGAATATCAGGGAAAAATATTTTTCCATATAGGGGTTTGCCGGCACTAGTTTTCCTTTTCGTCAATTGTCTCACATTGTCCCCAGAACGTTGCAAGAATAATCACTTACTTAACTAACACTATAATTATCAACTTTGAATTTTTGCAAATCTAAATCCAACATTAGACTACAAAATAAAACTAGAGTATAATTAGATTTATACTCTTAATTTGGTGTTGTTCTTATTGGAGGGATAAATTGAAAATACTAGTAGGCTGCATTAAAATTTTAACATTAGATAAGATTGGTACAAGGTTTATTTATGTTGATACTGATTCGGGATTTACATATAATGTCACTGATGCTTTGTGTAAATCAATTGACACATTCAACAAAGCTATTGGTAAAGTTAGAATACCTTATAAATATGAAAATGGGTTAGCTGTATATAAAAATGGTTATGGACTAACACATGTTTTTGAACCATCAATATTTAAAAATATATGGACAGTAACAGGCGAAAGAGTTACTTTCCCTTTACCTGAATGTACAATGGATATATATACTCCAGAAGACATTAAAAACATATTAAAATGTAAAGATGCTTATGATCCTGATCTTATAGATGCAGTAACAAACCACTATAAAAAAATTGGAAATAGTAAAGTAAGGAGTTAGATTTTATGAGGATACTAAAGTGGGCTTTGCTCAAAACCCAATAAAAGCCGTAAATCAAGTAAACAGTTGAAAAATGCGTTGCCAATCGCTTATAATGAATTTACCCAAAAACATAAATAAGGATGAGTGAGCAACGCATGGATACATTATTACGCAGATTCAGTACAATAATCAAGGTGAGTATAGAAGGTTTTGACCGGTTGGTATTTAAAGGTACTCTTAAACCTATAGCATTTGCATTGGAGATGCAAGGCTTCCTTAAAAGCCAAGTCCAGCAAGTTTCTTTATTTGCTTGGAATGTTCAAATCTTCCTATATCCCTAACTTCGTCAATGAATATAGCATGTCACAACGCCAATACCCTTGATGTCTAACAGTTGCTTTATATATTCTAAGCTGGTGGTATTCTATTTTCAAAGGCCATTTTATTTCATTGCAGGAATGCTCCAAATTATTTTTCATATACACTTATTTTTTCAATGTGATTGTCATAACATTATACAAGGATCATTCTGGGTTTTATCTTCAATAATATTTCCATCATGAATGTATATGTTTCTTTTACAGTATTTTGAGACATTAATGTCATGAGTTACAATAATAATTGTAGATCCTTCTTCATTTATGCTTTTTAAAATATTCAGAAGGTCTTTTCCTGTATTTTGATCAAGTGCTCCAGTTGGTTCATCTGCTAAAATAATTTCCCCTCCTGCTGCCAAAGCTCTCGCAATAGCGACTCTCTGTTGTTGACCTCCAGAAATGTCTAAAGGCTTTTTCCTTAGAAGATCTGCAATTCCAAGCTTTTGAGCAAAGTTTTCAATTCTAGACTTCTTTTCTTTTCTGGAAATCTTTCTATAGGCAAGAGGAAGTTCAATATTTTCGTAAACTGAATAATTGTTCAGTAAAGCAAAATGTTGAAAAACAAAACTTATTTCCTTATTCCTTATTTTACTTAAGGCTCTATTGGATAAACCTGATACATCTCTACCATTTAAATTATATTCTCCTTTAGTTGGAATATCCATACAGCCAATTATATTCAATAATGTGGATTTCCCTGAACCTGAAGGTCCCATAATAGAAATAAAATCACCTTTAAACACATCAAAGTTTACTTTGTCCAAAGCAATTGTTTTAGAGTCGCCTTTTCCATAGATTTTTGAAACATTTTTTATTTCAATGACTTTCATTAATCTCTTCCCCCGATCATTTCTCTTATCTGAAGTTTGCAAATCCTGAAAGCAGGTAAGATCGTGACAATAATGCTCATTGCAACAACAATACCAAAGGCTACGAGTATTATTTCATTATCTACATAACTACCGGCATTTACTGTATTTTTATGTCGCAAAGACCACTCTATTTCACTTTGCTTTGTAGTGTACAGCAAATATAATGCAATAGTACCAGCTACAGATAGAATTAGTAGTATTTCAAATAACACTAGGTTAATAATATTATTGAAAGAAGCACCTGCTGTCAATCTAATACCAATCTCTCTTTTCTTTGAGTTAATCTGTGCTAAAAATACCGTCAGAAGTCCTAATGCAGAAAAACCTCCTCCGAAAATCCCCAGGAATGCATAGCATGAAGCTGAATTTCTTTGCTGTGTATCAACTTCGTTAACAAGTTCTTTAAGCAAACGCGAAGTAAAATTAATTTTTAATTCTCTTGACTTTTTAAATATATCTCTCCTTATGTTTCCGTAGTTGCTTCCTTCCGGAATTATACAATATTGATTGTTTATACACCCTAGTAATGTATCTTTTTCTTTCATCTCCTGCTTCAATATAGGCATAATAAAACTATTATCAATATTTACAACATCTGTGACTGGCGTACCATAATCTCCTATCCAAAAGCTGTTTTTTGCTGCAATACCGGAAATATAATATTTAACTCCCGTTTCTCTGTCTATTATTTCCTTGCCTAACTTAAATGAGTTTCTTAAATTATAGCCAGCTATTACGGGTATTCTATCTGTTCTGGAAAAATCTTGAGGCATAAATCTTTTTCCACTTATAAGATTTATATTTATTATGTTGAAAAAAACACTGTCCGTCTTTATAACACGGACATCAGCAATATTATTGTCGCCAAGTATATAATATTCTTTAGAAGTAATGTAACTGCCAAAAGAATCTTTTCCAACTTTTTTACCAATGTACTCATACATTTCATTCAACCTTGAAATATAGTATTCACTCGTACTCCCATTTAAAGCACTAAACCTTACTACTCTCTCCGGATTACATTTCAATGTTGAATTAAACAATTCTTGAGAATATCGAATTTCCCTTATTTTTATAATGCCTCCCAATAAAAATTGCAGGCATAATGAAAATTGTATTACTATAAGTAAACATACTATTTTTTTGCTTGTAATAGACTTAGTTATATTTTTTAGTAAATACATTAATATTAAATCCTTCCTATAGTTTTAAAGCTTCAATTGGTTGAATTCTCACTGCCTTAATAAATTGCGGTAAAGAAGTTAAGAGTGTTATTAAAAGCACAAATATTATGGAAACAATAAAATTTCCAATAAACATTTTAGGTGCAAAGTTAATGTTGCTGCCAAAAAGAAAACTGGATACTTTTATATTACTACTGATAAATTTTATTGATAAAAATTCTAATAGAATTGATATTACAGAAGATAAGAAAATTAGGATCAACATATCTGTAAAAATCAGTTTTCCCAGTTGATAATTTGTTTGTCCAAAGGCTTTACGTACTCCTATCTCGTATCCTCTTTGAGATATCCAGCATAAAGTTATCAGAACCGAGTTTATGAGTGAAAGCATCAAAACGAACAGGGCAAGAAGAACAACCGTACTTCCAGAAAAAAGAAATGTTATTAAGTTACTCTTATGTTTTGATGGATTTGTATCAACTTCGATTTTAGGATTAATACCTTTCAAAGCCATTTTTACTCTTTCAATTTCCAAATTGGCATTGTTTTTTTCATTATAGATATACGAACTCATATTATGTTCATACATAAGCATATCAATACAAGTTTCCGGAATTGACCCAACAGGGATAGATATTCTAACCTCCCAGGGAGTTGTTGTACCTTTTTTACCTATAATACCTACAACTTCAAACTCCTCACCAAATATTTTAGTATAGGTCTTACCATTTCTTGTTTCAGTATATTTTTTCAGACCCCTGCCCAATAGTGCAACTCTTTTATTTTGAGCTATCTCATTTGCTGTATAATAACGCCCCTCCACAATAGGATACAATCCTGTGTTCCGGTGAAAAAATTCTGCACTTACCGGAAATAAAACACTGCCATCAGAACTGTCCAAATCAGCATAAATTCCCGAAATCAATACACCCCCATCAATGGATATATTCTTGAAAGTGCTTAGAATAGAATACATGTCTTTATTTGAATACCATTTGATTAATGTGCCTATAGCATTTTCAGGCATTGCATTGTCTCTCATATTATCCTGTTGTGACATTATTAGTGCGTAACTGGTCCCCAATGATACCAGTAATAAGGAAATAGAATATCCCAGTATTACAAACATTGTAGAAATTGTATTTGATTTTATCTGCCTTTGTAACTTTTTTATAAAATACATTATTAAACGCTCCTTAAACTTGTAGATGCTACAAAAAAGACTTTAGTGCAAGCTCAAAAAGTCTTTTTATGTGTATTATAATCTTATTTTGTATTTATTATCATGAATCTTTGACTCTAATAATATTAAATTAAACAAACCCATTGATAAAAATCAATGGGTTTGAAACTGATCTTACCAATCACTTAAAACTAATCCATAATCAACATAAACGGTATCATTCCAATCAACAACTGAATGTCTGCTTATGAATTGCCAAGCATCTCCAAGAGTTAAGGTCCTAAAAGCACTATATTGGCCAGATTGGTGTACCCAATTATCTGTCGAACCATCAGAATTGCCTCTCCTCAAGTCAACCCTAACCTTATAGTTAGCTTTACCACCCCAATATGTTTCAGCATCAGCTTTATCGCTCGTACCCAAATATCCCCAAGTTACATCTAAATGTCCTGTGTAACTAGTCCCATTATATGTACCATTACAATACTGGTCTTCTGCGTAAACACAAATTGATGTTACAATAATTAATACAGAAATAATAATTAAGCTTGTCAATCTTTTACTTAAATGTTTCATCTTGATTCCTCCTAGTATTTGTAATTGTTTGTGGCCACTGTATTATATTAACATAAAAAATAAAAAAAGTCTATTATTCATTTACATAATTTCGTATTATATTTATATTATTACACTTAAATAATAAATTACCAGACGATGAAGTCCTCTTGGACAAGATATATAATAACTTTTTATCGTGTCCTGATGAATAATATTTAAGGAAAACAACTGTAAAAAACTGTTGAAATTTGAAAAATAAATGTATAAAATAAATACTAGAAAATATTCAAAGACATTACATTAAGAAAGTTTTGTTTACCTTATGCATTATAGATTCGCCACCTTTACTCATGTTATTTACCATTCAATTTTTTAGCTGCTTCAACAAACTGCTTAATCTCGGAATTGGATAGGGTGATTTGATTTGTGAAGTGAACATATCATCAATAGTAATTTAATTTTCTATTAGTATTTCATTGCTATTTGACCATCTGACATCAATATCAAATTCTTTTTTATATATACTTATTCTTATCGGTTTGTTTTGAAAAATATCACTATACTTCAATCCGCCTCCAGGGGATTGTCCTATATATGACTCAAAATATGTCTTTTCATAAACGGTGCTATTAATATAAGACTGACTTTTAGCAATACGAAAAATTATAACTACCAATAATATTAGGATGAGAAAAAGTGCAGGCTTTTGCCATATGCTAAATCTCATAAAGTTTCCCTCCTTGATGCATAGTATCTCTTACTTTATTGAAATATGATCGTGGGATTACCTCCCATTTTACATTTGGTTCTTCTAGAACTTCCAACGCTTTTGAAAAGATATATGTCTGCACCTGGACCCCTGATATTCCTTGTACAATATAGTTGTAGTATAATTTAATCATTTCAAGTTAACTTTCTGTTACATTTTAAATGTTGACATAACAACTGCTATTCAAAATTCACTTCATCATGGGCTTCTTACCTTAGCCTTTATATTAGAAAGAGGTTGGCCTAACCCTTGAGAATTTTATATAATTATCATGGATTGGAGATTATCTGTTGATATTCCTGGGACTTCTTATTTATTTAAGAAGACTACCCTTCATTAAGACTATTAATCCGTTTCTGTAGGAATATATGATTAAGCTGGTTGAGGCCAACTTTTTTTAGTTGATTTCTCGTGTCACATGCAAGGATGTATGCTTACAAGAAAGGAAATGGTAGCTCCAAATACCAAATATAATTACAGGAGGTTTTGTAAAATGCAAGTACCAGTAGCTGGTATAGATGTCGGTAAAAATTTCAGTGAGATGGCTTTATTGACACCTAATAATGAAATATACCAGAAAATCAAGATATATCATCGTAAGAAAGAATGTTTCAATAAATCAATTGATATTCTTAAAAAAGCAGAAAAGGAATTTAAAGCAAAGCCTCATATAGTGATGGAATCCACTGGGCATTACTTCAAGATCCTTTTCAACTTCTTTACAAATAACGGATATAAGGTAACTGTAATTAACCCTATTCAAACTAATTGTATCAAAAATTTAAGTGTGAGAAAAGTAAAAAACGACAAGATAGATGCAAGAAGACTTGCAATTATATACAGACTTGGTGAAGTCAAGACATCAATCATTCTAAGAGATAATACTCAAATGATTAAAACTTTGTGTAGGCAGTATTATAAGATTACAGATGAGTGTACAGTCTATAAGAATAGAATTATTGGTATCGTGGATCAATTGTTGCTCAACTTTGATGAGGTTTTCAGTGATATCTGTTCAAATACCGCTCTAACTTTATTATACGAATATCCCACACCTGATAATATATTGAAAGCAGATAAGGAAGAACTTATAAAACTTATTGCGAGTATTTCTAGAAGAGGTGTGAAATGGGCAACTGAAAAATATGAATGCTTATGTTTAAAGGCAAATGAATTTAAGTTCCTGAGCTTAAATGATGAGGCTAATACTACAATATTAAGGTGCTATATTGATATTCTCAGAACGCTAGAGTGTTCAAAAGATAAAATATACAAGCAAATACTCGATTTAATTGAAAATGATAGATCCGAGAGTAATACTTTTAGCAGAATGGTTGATTTACTATGTACTATCCCTGAAATAGGTATTATATCTGCAGTAACATTATTAGCTGAAATGGGAGATTTCCAGCTATTTAAAAGCCCTGACAAGCTTATAGCTTACTTCGGTGTTGATGCTTCAGTAAATCAGTCAGGAGAATTCAAAGGTACCGAAAATCATATATCCAAAAGAGGATCACGCTTAGCAAGAAGGGTATTATATATGTTGGCAAAATCCAGTATAGGTAAAAAATCAAATGGAGAATTAAGAAATCCTATACTTCATGAGTTCTATGGACAAAAATGTGTAAGTAAGCCAAAGAAGGTAGCCCAAGTTGCAGTAATGCGAAAATTAATATGCTTTATATTTGCGGTCCTTAGAGATAAAAAGCCATTTGAGCTAAGAAAACCTGAAGAACATCAAAAACAAATAAGAGCAAAATCATCCACTGCTGCTTAATTGTTATTTAGAGCATGTAATTAAAAATTGTATGAAACCAGCTTTATATATTATGTCGACTTGACGAGGTGGTTTATTTGTTATACATTCATTTTAACAGACAAAAATTAGTATTATTATAAAAAACTTTTATTAAAAAACTTGACAACACTTAGCTGGTCTTAATGGCTTTCCATATAACTAATTATCTGCCCTAAGTGCATTATTTATATCATATATTTCCGCTAAATCACCTAAGTTAAGTTGTCCTTTTGAGTTTAAGATTTTGTCAACACCAACATTTTCAATTATTTTTCTTATAACTCTATTGGTTATAATTATTTGTCCTTTTAAAGTCCAACCGCCGCCACTTTCAACATAATTATGGTGATAATCAAAAGTACCAATTAACTTAAGGCTATCTCTATCAGGAGCCCAGATTACAACTGTTATCCATCCATCATTACCTGTAGCAATCCAGCGAAATTCTGTACTGTCGATAACAATCTATTTACTTCCTTTTTTATATGTAGCCATATAATTATCTCCTAATGTTCTAAACAGGTTATCAATAGATTTCAATACAATTTATAATAACACCTTTTTCTGGATTTGTATTAATTATATCATTTCAATTATTCCATTGGAATTACTGGTTCCCTGTATTCTGTTTTATCTCGCATCATTTTATAGATGATATTTACCAGCTTTCTCATGATACATTTGATAGACTGCTTTTTAGTCTTTCCCTCAGACAGTTTCTTTTTATAATATTCATAAAAATAAGCATTTGTAGGCTTTTCTTTGGGGTTACTCAACACAGAAACAGCTATTTGAAAGAATATTTGATCTTTCAAAAAGTATACTTTTTGAAAGAGGCTATTTACAATAATTTTTGCATGTCATAATTACAACATAATTTGATTTGAAATAGTGCAATAAACTTGTATACTTTAAGAAATAGATTTACAATTTTTATATAGAATTTTTAACAGGAGACTAACAAACCTATGAGAAATTTTTTCTATGCAAGGGTCAGTAGCAAAGACCAATCTTTAGAAAGACAAATTGCTTCTGCTAAAGAAATTGGTATTGAAGATGATTATATCTTTATAGAAAAAGCAAGCGGTAAAGATTTTAAAAGACCAGAATACCAATTGATGAAGCGCATGCTCAGAAGCGGCGACGTTTTATATATTAAATCACTTGATAGGCTTGGACGAAACAAACAAATGATATTAGATGAATGGCAGGAATTAATAAAGCTCAAGAAAATTGATATTGTTGTCTTAGACATGCCACTTCTGAATACTACAAAGTATAAGGATTTAAACGGTATTGAGACATTAATCTCAGACTTAATACTGCAGTTGTTAAGCTATATGGCTGAAGACGAACGTAAAAGAATAAAGGAAAGGCAAGAAGAAGGCATTAAGGTTGCACTTAATAAAGGCATCAAATTCGGCAGAAAAAAAATAGGAATCAGTGAAAGCTTTAAATCTATATATGCTGATTGGAAACAAAATAATATAACTGCTGTAGAGGCTATGAAAAGGTTAGGTATGAAAAGCAATACTTTTTATAGGAGGGTAAAAGAATATGAATTGAGTCTTAAGTAAAGTTTATAAGAAAGGAAGTCCGATTATTCCGGCCTTTATTAATACTTTTTCTAAAAAGCAATAAGATAGGTGGTTAACGAATGAAGAAAAATACCGTGAACCGCTCATTTCAACGGATAATAGCATTCAATAAAATGGGTGCTATTGAAATCCTTATAATATAAGATTTTTCTTCGCAGCTTTTTAATTATCCTTTACCAGAAAAATCTTTTATTATTGCAAAGTATGCAAAGGTAGGAAATTCCAATTGGACTGGAAACAGCTGTGATTTTGCAGCAATAATAGAGGTGTCATCGGAACTTAACGAAATAGATTTGGATAAATACTATAAAAATGCAGGTTTTAGACCTGCTATAAAATTCGACCCTTTTGAACATCCACATAACGTTAGAGTTGATGTTATTCTTAAAGATAATGCTATACATTTACTAAGCAATATGGTTTATGAAAGAAAAACAGAGAATGTAATTACAGAACAGAATATCAGTAGCAATAAAGAGAAATATATAATACATATTATTGATAGTGGTTATCCAGCTTGGTTTGATTTAAGATGCAATTAGATATAGGAGAAATACAGTTATATGGAAAGCCATTAAGGAATATCAGATGGACAAGCACTAGCTTTTCTTATTTGTTAATATTTATTGCCAAATAGTTATGTAGGCTATAGGTACAGGAGAAATCATAACAAGTGGGGTACGTTCAATTCTATGTAAAAGATGTTTTTATTGAGTGCATGGTCTGCTTTAGGTTATAGATTGCATATATGTTGCATTATGGTATAATAACCATATGCTATTCTATTCTGTACATTGTTTTAGAAATTGGAGGAGATTTGATGATAATTCCAAGTCGTAGACAAAAAGACCTGACTGAGCCTGATGTGGAGGCAATCATTATAGGGGGACAGATTGACTTTACCAGGATAGGCACACTTATACCTCGTGGAGTGTGTAATACTTGGACTTCTGGACCCACTGATAGAATCCGATTTGGTTATAAATTCGAATGGAGAAATACCGATGGAGATAACACAAAATGGGAAGTCCATGGACATGCACCAGACCCCGCGGCTCCTACTGGTTCTAATGCATCTAATGGATGGATTATAAGAATAAAACATGGTAATCGTTGGCTAATTCAGGGAATGACTGCTCCTCCCACTGGTGCTCCATCACATTGGACTCGCAACATTGCTAATGCTGATCAAACACACATTCCCACTACCTCGGATACCCTGGCAAGAGGAAGGCGTAATTCTATCTAGCATTCTTAGGTGGCAAGCCACTCAGCCTAAACCACTATAGCAGGAAAATCATCCAGCCAATGACTCCTGACAGACGATAAAGCTACCATAAAAATACACCTCCACAAAATACTACTCACAAGCCTATGGAGGAAATACCTCTGCATAAGCCAGCAAATGCTACCGATATATCATACCATCAACTACGTGCAGCCATCTCACAGGTAAATGGTAAAAAACAGTTATCCGGTAGAACTGATATCGAAGTAGAAATTGCTAATGAATGCGGTCGTTTGATTGCAAATGCAATTATTTATTATAATTCTGCACTATTATCAAGATTGCTGGAAAAATACCAGCAGAGCAATAATCAGGAGGCAATTGATAAGCTTTAAAAGAAGGCCAAAAATGTGTTAGAGGTCAAATTCAATTCCAATTATTGTCTTAGCGTGGGTTTTGTCGGAAATGTTGGCGGTACCCCTGAACCATTTTTAAGTGAGATCACACAAATTCACTGACAAAAGAATAAGAAATAAGAACAACTTATATAATTTTGACAAAAGCTACCTTGGTTTTTAAGGTAGCTTTTGTGCTTAAGTAAGTACCAAACAAAAAGCAGATATAGCTGAGTTAATATTTAAAATAAAATTTTTGCAACATAACCGCTTTTTTCGCATCAGTTCCAATTTAAACGTAATCTATTTTAATACTAACCTTTGGGTTATTCTTAAAGTCATCCATTACTTTGATAAAACTACTGTTGATATTTTCATTGTAATACCATGCATTATCGGTAGAGGCATTTAGAGCATTACTTCTATATTCAATGGAGCCTCCTTGAATAAGACGAATATCCTGTCCTCCAATACTGACTTTCTGTATGCACCCGGAAGCATCTTTGTTTTCTGAAGGATCATGGAGTATTGAAACAAATAAATATTTTTCATATTTAGGAATGTATCCATTATGAGCACATTCAAGAATAATCTCACGTGTCTTTTTGCTCTCAGAAATGTATTTATGGCTAATCTTTATCTCACGATATTGGTCAGCCGCCAACGAATCTCCTCCGATATTGGAAGAATGGGCAACCGTACTGGCGGATGCCCTGCTGACTCCATCATCCAGATACATAGTATAATTACCTTTATCACCAGGATAGATGTTCAAAGTAACCGGGTTGGCTTTGCCTTCGTCGTTCAGCTGCCCGACATACTGTTCAATCTCAATTGTCGGTATAATAGCACCTTCACGGACAAAAATTGGAACTATAAAGTTAATGTGCGGATCATATCCGCCCCTCAAACTCAAACCTGCATCAAAATCACGAATTGTGGTTCCTCCTTCAACTGCAGAACCTAAAGGCATTGTATTATTCATGAAACAATACCAGTTACTATCTGTTGGAAGATATATATCGCGTTTTCCGTAATTATTTTTGCCATTTTGAACTTCAGGCTCTAAAACAGGAGCTACGAGTAAATCCTGCCCAACAAAGAATTCATTGTCAATAAAATGTAATTTATCGTTGTAAAGGGCTTTATCATGGGGATCATTTAAAAACAACGGCCTGCAAATGGGTAATCCGCTAAAGGTATTTGCAAACATTGCGTCATAAAATAATTGGAGTAAACGATAGCGCAGTTCTATATAATGCTTGCAAATCGGTAGAACATTACGGTATAAATCTTGCGGTTCGGGCAGATTACCATTTCTATATTGATTAAACCATTCAACACACATAAAAGGTTCCTGGAATTCTTTACGTCCTTTACGTACATAGTGGTTGCGGAACCATGGTAAAAATGCACCTGCTGCTGTCCATCTGATCAATAGTTCAGGACTTGTCCATTTTCCCTCATCTACTTGCGAAGTTTCAAATCCTCCAATATCCTGCCCATTAATTACAACACCGCACATACCGAGTGACAATGCCTGGGAAACATTCATTTTTAGAAAATCCCAATCCGAAGAATTATCACCGGTCCACAAGCCCGCAAATCTGTGAGCTCCCGTATAGCTCCCGCGTCCTAAAATAAAGTTACGTTTTCTATTTTGCTCATCTAAGCCTTTTAAGTTATTGAGTCCGTGATAGGTAGCTTTGTGGAGATTATAAGAATATAAATTCCACACTTTAATAGCAGGTGTAAGTTTAGGAATACTATCAGAGGTAAAATCATCAGTTACCAGTAATCTAAAAGGAAATCCCTTCATGTCTCCGCGAAAGTCACGAATTGCAGGTGTTGTCATATCCTGCCATACCATTTCCAGCCCCATTTCAAACAGATATTGGTATTGGGTACCCCACCATTTGCGCACTTCACTCCTGCCAAGATCTGCATAATGCCCCGCTGTACCTAACTGTTTTCCATTACTGTCGTCACCGTAGTAGACTCCTCCGATATAAGGTTGACCGCTATTGAATCCTTCCACATAGTCATTTTGATTGGGTTGGTATTCATAACCGCCGCCATAAAGCTGGTATTTCTTGCTATCAGGATCATCCGGTTCATATCGTTTATCTTCCACAAAATAGCCTTTATCAAGAGCTTCTTTATATGTTGAATAATTCATATCTTGGTTACTTATCACCGGAGTAATATTTGTGCTGCATTTTATACCTTTTTTTTTTCAATTCAGTAAACATTTCTTTTGGATTGGGGAATCTGCTTTCATCAATGGTAAATGTCTGGTAATTGTGCTGTATATCAACATCTATATGCATTCCATCAAGAGGGATTTTGTACTCACGATACTTATTTACTGCCCATTCTACTGCTGCTCGTGAATCATATCCATAGCATCCCTGATGATAGCCCAGGCAATACCGCGGTTTTAATCTTGAACGGCCAACAATGGAAGTAAAACTTTCAACAACATCTGCAGGAGTATCTCCCATGAAGAAATAGTAATCCATATCGCCGAAACGGCTTCCAAACATATACCTGTTGGAATTGAGATATCCTATATCAACAAATAGCTGTCCCGGATTGTCAATGAATATGGCATTTACGCTGTCTTTATCTTGTAAGCCATTAAATTCAAGAAAGAAAGGATCAGAATGGTAAAGGGGTTCCCTGCAGTCAAGAGGTCCTTGATTGTAGACCTGTCTATATCGCATATTATCAAAATTAAAATAGTTTGCCTGGGTACTATTCTTAGTCAGATTTTGTCCGCCCTGTTCGCCGAAACCAATATACTTAGCTGAAGACGGTTTATTCACTGCCTGTATGATTGCGTAATCATTTTCGCCGTTAGGAGTAAAATAGATTGGCGTTTCTGCCGTTTCCCAAACCAGGAACTCTACTTTGTCAATGTAATTATATACCTTAACCGAAAATGGAGCAAAACTGACTTTTACTTTCATAGCTGACTGTGTAAAATTGCCAGATTCATCTTTTCTTTTTGTAATCATTTCAATTCCTTGTTTTCCATTTAAATCATTTACATCAATTTGAAAGTTTTCTTTCTCATATAAAATCCTCGTTAGGTCATCAGTTGTATCCTGCACAACAGTCCTGGAATTCTTGCTGGTGTAATCTTTACCCATTTTCCCGGGATTGAAACGAACGCGGAAGGTATCACTCTGCATAAATTGGATAAGCATACTGCATACTGCGTTATCCGCCCTGATAAAATCCAATGTTAGTGTATTGGAATCCTTATCGAAGCTGCTTTTTTTGCAATCACCTAGTTTTTCCCATTCCTTGTAACGATAAAAATACTGCTCAACTTTGAGAAATCTATACGCTTCTTTGTTGGTGAATATTTCCTTTGACATATCTTTTTGAGTTAACTCAAAATAAGAACTGTCTTGTTTCTTCATAGGTGCTGGCATAAATTTTTCCTCCTTTGATTTGTTATTTTTATAGAGTTATTCACATTTAATTTATGCCCAAATCATTCAATTTAATGCACTCTAATTGTTAGAATCCTATGCTAAGCTCAAAAGTATATTAGTTACAGCTGGTATGGGATTAACTGTTAAATCGTCCTGATTTATCTTCGATTGTTTTTGTTGCTTTTATTTATACTAATTATAATTATTAAGGAAATTGTAAATATTTTAAAAAGCTATCCAAATATTAAACAAGAATCGGAGGTAAAGCATTTTGGAAAATCAATGGAAGTATATAGAACCAAAATTTAGAGGAGAGGTTGTTGAGGAATATAGAAATGATGGTTACTGGGTTGAAGCTATGGATATTACTAAAAGCGGAAAGCTCGATTTAATTGGATATGGATTAGGTCTAGGTGAAGTTAATTGGTATAGAAATCCGGACTGGAGAATCCAAAATATTGTTACACTGAGTGGACCTGTTGGAATGGATCATGGTGATATAAATGGGAATGGGTTTGATGATATTATCATTTGCTATCAGTATGGCAAAACAATGGTCGATTGTGACCTAGAAGGCGGTAAAATTGATTGGATAGAAAACCCGGGCGAATTAAATAAGCCATGGAAAAGACATTATGTTGGAAAAGCAACTGCTATGCATAGATTAAGAGTTGGAAACTTTACGCAGAATAATAATTTAGAAATAATTGGACTTCCTATAGTAGGTGCACCATTTAAAGTTCATACGCATGTTCCTGTCATACTATACAAGCAGCCTCATGATTTATATACAGCTGAGTCCTGGGATAGTGAAGTTATAAGTAAAGATTTTTATCGTGTTATCCATGCTGGAGTAAAGAAAAGAAACCCCAAAACAGGTTTGGATTCACTATTTATAGCTTCTGAAGAAGGTATTTCATGGATGTACTATGATCCTAATAAGTGTGAATGGATTATTAAACTTCTTGGAAGCGGTGAATTAACTCAGTTTACAAAAACTTCATTTAAGGGATCTGGAAATATAGATATCGGCAGAATAGGAAATGACGATTTTGCCTACATTGCAACTGTTGAACCATTTCATGGCAATACAATAGCAGTTTATTGTAAGGATAGAGATGATTTTGAGAGTGCAAATTGGAAAAGAGTTGTATTAGATGTATTTGATAATCCAAATGATAAGGGAGAAGGACCAGCACATCATGTCGTGTGTGCTGATTTTGACAATGATGGTGAAGATGAATTTTTAGTTGCATTGAGAGGACCAATGCCATGGCAGGGAGTATTTTACTATAAAGCCATAGACGCTCGAAATGGTGTGTTTACTAAGTGGAGAGTATCCAGTGAATCAGCAGCTCGTCTGGCTGTTGGTGATTTTAATGGCAGTGGGAAATTGGGGTTTGCTACAAATGGATATTCTGTCGAGGGATATTTTCGCACAGAAAACCCTAAGATTATGGTATTTTACAATGAAATGTAATTTTATCTTCCTCATGAGGATAAACCCTCATTACAGATCTTCTAAGAATTTAACCAACTTTGTTATATATGGAGCAAATGCCACAGATATAGGAGGAATTTCATGTTAAATGAGGAATATGTTTTTGGTTTTTCAAACGAAGATATAAATGTAAAACTTGTAAGAAATGTTGATAATTATAGAATTATAAATTCCAGTATAGTCTTAAACCTTGATGCAAAAAGCATTTTAATTCTGCCAAATAATCCGCAAGCGATTTGTATTCAACGAAAACTTGGTATGTGGCAATCTGATGTTTTTAAAAATGTAAAAGTGAAAAATGCAGAAACTATAATAGTCATTGAAGATAAAAGCTTAGAAAACCCTGATACTAATAACGAACAAATTATAAATTTCCCTAATATTAAACTGGATTTATTGAAAAATTTTCTTTGTTACAATGAAAAAGCAAGAAAAGAAATTATTGATTCCAAATGGGAGCATGTTTCAAAAGAATATCCATCTTTAAATCACCTACCACTATGGAAAACAAAAAGTGAAAAAATAACCGATATCGAAGGATTTATGCTTGACCCTTTTTATTTGACAGGTATGACTTCTGAATATGATATGGAGAAAGAAATGTGTTTTAAAATGAGAAACTACGTGTGGTTTACACCGTTACAGACACACTGCGGAATTCATAACAAGCATAATTTTATTGAGATTCATACACAAATATCGGGTATTGGTAGAATGGTTAAGTTTTCGGATCAAGATTATATGAATATTTACGAAAGCCAGTATATGTCCCCAGGAAATACACAATCACACGCATATTGTGTTATTGAGGAAGTTGACAAAAATAGAAATTCGCTAAAACTTTCTTATCCATGGCATGAATATTATTCAGATACTGATTGTATATGGCTCGTTACAGAATTTTGGCCATGTTAGAAAAATCTTTGGTTCATCACTGAATTTCATGATATTATCTGATTTTTGCAGTGAAATGAGATGAAAAAGCCCTCAAACCTTTCCGAATAAACGGTTTTGGGCTTTTAATTTTTGACTGACTCCGTGCTCTGTACTGAAATTACATTTTGTATATTTGGTATTATATGGATGATATGTTTTTAAACATATTTGTGTGGATTAAAACAGTTTATAACAAGGTTAAGTGTTTTTGTTTTTGCAACGAGATATAATATAATTGATGGAGGTACCAATATGAATAATGGTACAGTAAAATGGTTTAACACAGAAAAAGGATTTGGGTTTATTACCGTGGATGGTGGAGATGATGTATTCGTTCATTTTTCTTCAATCCAGTCAAGTGGCTACAAAAGTTTGGATGAAGGACAAAGAGTGAACTTTGGTTCAATACTTTTTTCACTAAGCACTTCTTTCCATTCATCTGGTATACCTGTGGAAAATAATTTCATTTTTGTTCCACCTTTCAAAATAAAATATAATCCATCTATATTTTACCAAATATTAACGTTTCCTTTGCACTAAATGCTATAAAAACCGCTATGTTTTTACATCGTACTTTAATCAAATAAAAAGCCAAAGGATTTTGAATTCTTTGGCTTTTTGTTTGATTTGTTAATTTTATCTTATATTCTTTTCATTTTACTATCATTTTTGATCAAAATAATATATATTTTGGTGTCGGCATAATTGTTATATAGCCATAGTTTTGGTCAGGAATAGGAGTTGAAGCAGGAGTTGGAGTTATTTTTGTAAAACCGTTATCACCCAGGTCTGGTATTGAGTTCACACCTTCTATTGAAACAACAATAAGTGGAATACCACACATATGGAAAGAATATAGAGATTCAATATAGCCTGTTACTTTAAGTATTGGCCCAGCTAATGTGCCATCCCAATTGGGTATATTTGTCATTGTTCCTAAATCATAATACTCACCATCAGTTGCTTTTAAAACATAAAAACCACCTTCAAAGTTCTTCCATTGAAGTGATGTTCCATAGATAGTTTTTAGCACAGGAGTTGGTTTGGGAGTCGAAGTAACTGATGGAATTGGAGTAGCTGTTGGGGTTGGATCAGGTGATCTTAGATCATTTATTGAAACTACAGTAAATACTATTCCATACATATGAATTGAAGCTTGGTTTGGGCTGATATATCCTGTAACTTCAACGGGAGTATTCTTTGTTTTATCAAAGCTACTGTTCAAACTACCAACATCATATTTAACCATTCCGGTATCAAGTACGAAGAATCCTCCTTCAAGATTATTCCACCATAAATTACCTGTCAAAGTCATAAGTGAGCTACTTGGTGTAGCAGTTGCAATTGGTGTAGGTTTTATTGGTCTAAATCTTGGATAATCCTTACATACTGCATTAAAGTGCCTTGCAATAAGGATAACATCTGAAAGATTTATTGATTTATCCATATTAAAATCAAGATGAGAAGCATACTTACCGTCACCAAAAGTGCTATTGAATGCCACAGCTAAAGTAACAACATCGGATAAGTTGATTGCACCATCAGATATACCATTTTTTATTACATCCCCAGCCCAAATACTAATCGGAGAATCTTCATCATTAATCTGTAAATCTCCATCAATGATATCGGAATCAAAATCCCTTGATAAGTATCCTGGTTTTGTCACTTTGAGTGAATAGCCTGTCGAACAAACTGGGACATCCTTAATTTCAAAATATCCTTTTTCATCTGTTGTAGCACTTAATTGAGTACCCAAAACTTCAATCTTGGTACCTTTGTTGTTTGGAGTTGCATCTTTATTGCCGATACTGAATTCAGGCTTTACAAAGCCGGAAATTTTACATTTGCTCACTGAATCAGCAAATGAAGAGCAATAAACAATACTAAATAACGCTAAACAAACAATTACTAAAAAAAAATACTTTTTCATAAAATTCTCCTCCTAAAAATTTAATTTATTTAAACCAATAAATTAAAAGCGTTTCAAGGCATTTAATTGGTTATTGGTTTAATTCAATTGTTTTTTTATATAACAATTTCTAATATATATATATTAATATATCTTTTATACAATGAAAAATAAATTGTCTATTTACATAATTTCCTTAACAATTTTGTCAAGAACCTAATCTATTAATTAAATAAATTAGAAGAAAGGATTATAAAAGATTATGATAGGTGCACATGGCATGTGGGTTTTCAAACATTTATACTGTCTTTTCAATGCTACTTTGCCCTTGGTTACAGCTATGCTCCCATTCGAACGAAGATTAATTTCGTGTAATGTTAAACTTTTATCAAATGATAATGGCATATACACTTACTAACTATATAAAAATATTTACAATACTTATTAATAGACACATAACATACCAAGATATTACACAAATCATATACTAAAGAATAAAAAACGACACCAAATTTCTACAAATAATACTATTAATATATATTATACTAAAAGTAGCATCATATAGAAATAATTCCAACTAACCATCTATAGGTATTACTAACATTTTAAATTCAAGAAAATATTTTTGTATCAATTAAATATTAAGGAAAATTGGTTAACCCATGGAAACTATATATTTCATATAGGTTCTTTGGCTCAATACATACTTAAAATGGCGTGAATAATGCCATAACCTACGATAATATATGAAGAGTATGGCTGATCCTGGCATAAACTTTTTGTCAAATTGATAAACGCACTTTTTCAACATTAAGGAAATCGAGTTAAGTTATTATAAATAATATTAAAAATGAAAAGGGGTAAAAAATCATGAAAAAATTATTACTATCATTGATACTTATTTTATCAGTTACCACTTGTTTTTGTTTGCCAGCTTATGCACATAGCAATAATCCACCGGATTCACCATGTTTGCCTCATCTGACTGTTACATGTCCGGAGTGTGGATCTGTAGCCTGTGTCTTTTATGGATATTACGAATTTATCGCTGATCAACCTCATGAACTTTGCGTGACTACAGATAATTGCACATGCCATGCACATTACTACAGTGCAAGTTATTCGTGTAGATCGTGTTATCATAATTTCTCAGCGGCAGTGAAGTATTATTGGTCCCACGACACAGTTACTTGTACAGGTCCTTACGGTTGGCAGTTTATATGCTACCAATAATTAAGTTGTAACACTTTGTTTTATGTTTAGTAGTTTTTATATAACTTAATTCGACAAAGACAGGTATTTCAAATGGAATACCTGTCTTTGTTTGTGTATGCTCAGCATGAGCGTTCTCTCGTAGGTGAAAGTCCGATAGTGCCAACCATTAGCCGAGAGCAAGGTTGTCCACCGTGAGGTGGATTCTCTAAAATTTACCTTGTAGGGCTGTAGCCACAATGCCCCTAAATTCTTGATTTGAATATGATATATGATATAACTGATTACACGAAACTCTGCTTTAACTTAACTAATTGCTTCCCGCCGTTCTTTTCGCTTAAATATTATCACTTATTAACAATACATACAATTATTAATCATTTATTTATACAAAAAAGATCCCCGATCATTTATATAACCGAAGCTTTACTTTAAGGCTCAAAGCAGTTTATAACGTCCTGCCGCTTTATTTTTTATATAGTCAATGTGATACTATAAAATATTTCACGCACTCAGAAACTAGCTCTCTAGAATTACTAAAATAAATCTAGAGTCATTTTGAAAAATTATAGGCCTTTGCAATAAAAATATTCCGACTTATAATTTATAACGAACATACATTCTGTGAATGGTGGTTATAAATAGTTGGAGTGGGACTAGATGGGTAAAAGGATTATCTTTCATATTGATGTTAATAGTGCATACTTATCGGCCCAATGGGAGCATAGCTGCTCTGTACTGAAAAGTAAATTTAAAAAGTGGCTTAAATCAACGCTTTTGAGTTCTTTACAAATTTCTTATTATAGAAAGATTTATTATTTCAAACTAAAACTTAAAAGCATTGATATAAGCGGTTTTCAGAATTACCTTTCAGTAGAGAACACAGATGCTCCCATTAGGCCTATTAAATTGGCTATATTCTTGATGAAATTGTTTGAAAATCTGATTGGCACCAGCTGCCGCTGTGCGGCTTAGTCCAATGTATGAAATATGCGAGTTTGATTCTGGAACGAGTAATGAAACAAAATCTCCCTCAAAATCACGCCGATTTTGGGGTATTGTAGCTTTGTAAAATATAGGCTCAAAAACGACCGTTTTAGATACAAGTATTATCTGTGTCAGTGGTCGATTTCATATACTGATTTATAAGCAAATCCAATTCCTTGCTTATTCTCATAATATCAGCCTCATTTATTTTCTCGCCTTTTTCGATAGCAGCATCAACTAAAGTATAAAGTATTTAATTCCAAGTGTATAAGCTTAATAGCTTTATGTAATTCTGATTTATCATATTTTTTGTCCATTATAATTTCTCCTTTCGTATTTTGAGTAAATAAAAGGGCGTTAAAGGTTTTAGCCTTAACGTCCTTATAAAACTTGGTTATTCAAGGATTGAGCCTGTTCAATCAATTTACGGCTCGATATTTTCAATCTCAAAATCTATATTATAGCGGCCGGCAAGCTGAACATAATCCAAATGAATCATTTTCATATTATTCGTCTCCTCGTATATTGATAAAACTAGGGTGTAAAAAATAAGTTAGGGAATTCATATCCCCCTAACTTATCTTACTTTTTACATGTAACTATTTGGTAGTCTTTGCAGCCGGAGTGTCAGAAGTTTTCTCATACACACAATACCACGGTTTTGTTATAATTCCCCTGAAATAATCCCCGTTCTTGAATTCCATGAACAAGTACTTTTTACCATCAATCTGCTTTATTTCATAATGTTCGACAGTATCAGCATTTACGATATACCCTTTAGTCCAGTCGTTTTGATAAGTTTCTGCAACCCCAGCAGCATTGACACTGTTTCCGACCATCACGCCATCATCATAAAAGTCATAAGTATGCGGCCAAACATTTTTCGTTGGAGCCGTAATAGTTGGGTCAAACTTATCAGGCGATTTAACACAGTCGAGTACTGACCATTTCCCAATGATATCTTCATCCACCGTAAATGTGTATTCCATAGATTCGTATAGTATTGTACCGTCGCTATCCCTTGTAATTATAATATTTGGATCAACAACTATCTCCGGAGCTTTGTAATTCGGACTGAATTCACTATCTGAAAATGCCACATATTCCATTTTAATTTCAAGCTCAGGATGTTCTGAGAAGTATTTAGCATCCTCATCAGACACAATTAATCGGCCTTCACTATCTAAGAGAAAACCAGAATAAAAATCTCTTGCATTTTTGAAATTTTGATTATTTTGAGCGATTTTCTCAAATACTTCCCATCTCGGTTTCATATATCTGAGAAAATAATCCTCATCTTTCAATTCTGCAAACAGGTATGATTTACCATCAATCTGCTGTATTTGATAATGTGAAACAATATATGCATAGTGGTAGTCTACGAGATAACCTTTTGTCGAAGCAATAAAACCTGAAAGGTTATCATTTTCATCAGTCACTATAATTCTTGCACTAATATTATCAAGGATATTAAGTGAATAATGTTCAAAATTATATTTTGTTGGTTTAGCAGGGTCAAATAATTCAGGTGATGAAACCTCGTCAACTTTTTCCCATTTACCAACCGCATCCTTATCTAATTCTTTATTACCACTTGCTTTAAAATTTTCTTGAATCTTACCATTAGCATCTTTGCTTACGATGATATTCGGGTCTTTTTCAATATACGGATTTGATTCATCAGCATCCTTATTATCTTGGGTATTGGAAGTAGATGTTGTTTTATCATTAATATTAACTGAAGCAGTAGCACCATCCCATTTAACATCTTTTCCCAAAGCATCAGAAATAGCTCTGACTGGTAAATATGTAGTACCATCAACAGTGAATGGAGTAACATCTTTACCGTTAGAATCTTTCTCCACTTTGGTACCATTAATGTAAAGACTGATCGGTTTTTCACTGGATGTAAAATATGCGGTAAGCTGTTTAACTACATCTTTAGTAGTTGCAAAAGCAGGTGTTGCGGTACCGATAATGAGTGCAAGTACCATTCCGATTGCAATGTAACCAAGTTTGTTAAATTCTTTCATTTAATTTCCTCCTGTTACTCAGTAACACTTCTGTTACTGGTGTCAATTAATTGTTTTTTAATAAATTCCATATACCGTTTTGTATCGCTTTCATTCTTTTCTATATTTCGGTAAAAGCATCAATTTTTTTAAGCCTTATTTGTGCTGTTATACTGCTTCTCAAATTTTGGTTGAGTTATATTGCTTCCGCTCCGCTAACATTCCCATTCTTGTACAAAATTACGTCATTATAGCAGAAATAGAACTGACGTAGTTGTACAGAATAAATATTGCAAATATCCGTACTATTATCCTTTATCTGTCCTTAGTAGTTCAGATAATAACTCAATTGTTTTAACTTTTTTTATATTAAGCAATTGCTGATAATTAGTGATTAGAAGATTTAATATAGAAAGTGTTATTACGTCATCTTTATTCTCTGGATGTGCAATAACATCAACTTTATCATTTTCTAACATTATATCTATAATGTATATATATTTATTGATAAAATAAAGCAATAATAAATAAGTATCATCGCTTTTAAAGTAAGCGTAAAATATAACCCGTTTACAACTGCTGCTCCTTTTGCTGTAAACTGTTATTGTTAAGTCTACAGGATTCAGGCAACTCAGCCGACCAAGGCATTAAATCTAGCACTTTCTGTTCCTTGACATCTACATTCGGAAGCGTTTTAAGCAAGTAAGTCAGGTATTCAAAGGGCTTAAGATTATTTGCTCTGGAAGTCTCAATAATACTGCGATAATAACATTTCGGAACGGAGTATAAAAGGCTTTGTTATATCACGTAAAAACTTCCTGTTTTACAATACTCCAAACAGAGCTACCTCGAGTGCAATGATTTACAATAAAGTCTTCCATCAAGTAAGTAGTTAATAAGCTTATTCCATTGATTTAAGCAATACGTTATTGCTTTTCCTGCATTTATTTCTGAAGCAAATAAGGAAATAAATACAATTAAATCATTATGCAAAGAGAAAATAAAAGGTTTTATAGATAATCTTAAACTAATGTAAGATTACTTAGAAGTTCTCCAGTCATTCCGATACAACCATTGAAATTTTTCCAATAAGCCTTACTCATTAGTTACATATTTTAGTTTATTTGTGCTAAAGCATGTGATATTATATGAATTAAATAAGGTTAGAATTAAGTAACCATTTCAAAATAATATTTCATTGCACATACTAAATTTTTTTGGATACCGATTATTGATATAAAAGATCTAAAGTTAAAATGATAGGGAAGGGCTCAAAATGAAAAACAAAATAATATTTTTTTGATTTTCTC
The DNA here is from genome assembly GCA_023430975.1 of Bacillota bacterium. GTDB lineage: Bacteria > Bacillota > Clostridia > Acetivibrionales > DSM-2933 > Pseudobacteroides. The sequence goes on from JAEYYB010000078.1 coordinate 53,640, forward strand.
ACTAATGTTAAGCATGAAACCCATAAATACTTTTGCTGAGACAAATCAACCACATGATGATATTTCTAGCATTACAGCCTCTTGGGTAAAGATTGAAGCAAGCACAAAGCTAAATTTGGCGTTAATGTCAGATGGGCGTCTTTGGGGATGGGGATATCTGCAACTTGAGCCAATTTCCTTTGATTCAGTCGATGCATTAATTAAAAGTTCACCCATTAAGCTTTTGGATAATGTGTCATCTATGGCTTCTGGCAAACAAAGTTTTGTTATTAAGACAGATGGCAGTTTATGGTGTTTAGGGAATGATCATGTCGGAAGCATTGGTAACACAATTTTAATGAAAGCTTCAGAACGCAAAAAAATAATGGATGATGTTTTATCTGTCTCAACCTGTAAAGCAAGTCATTTTGCTATTAAAACTGATGGAAGTTTGTGGGCTTGGGGTGATAATAGTAAAGGACAACTTGGAACTGGTAATAAAATTTATTATCAGGATCCAGTTAAAATTATGGATGAAGTAACTAATGTCAGTACAGGGGATGCATTTAGTATAGCCTTGAAGAATGATGGAAGTTTATGGGCTTGGGGTGATAATTTAGATGGTCAGCTAGTAGTCTGTAACTTTTAATATTCATGGTAAGTGATAATTTCTCCGATATATAATATAAGATATCACAAAAGAAACAAACAACACTTACTAAAGATTTTTTCTTTATATTCATATTTCCCTCCATGTTTATATGTTGTTATGTGATACAATTTAGATCGATCTAACTTTGAAAAGCTGGAAAGGGATGGCAATATAATCCTCCCTGAGGTTTATAGGGAGCTACTCCTTCAAGTTAATGGTTTTTGTACAAAAGGCACGATTGGTATATATGGAACTAAAGATATATTAGAAAGATATCAAACACTAGAAGTTAAGGAGTACTCGCCAGGATATATATGTATTGGGGACAATAGCGGGCCAGATGTATTCCTAATGAAGCAAGATAGAAATGCTTATGAAGTCCTTATTACGGATAGTGGTTATATGAATGCTCAAGACCCAAATGCGAAAATATTAAACTTTAAAAATTGGATTGAAGAAGGGTGCCCTGAAGAAACAGAATCTAAAGAATATTTGGATATGGTTGGGAATGGAGGTTCTTCAGTATCATATATAGAACCATATGATGTAATTTTAGTTAGTGCTCCAAAGAATGGCTCAAAAGATCTTTTAATATTAAAGAAAGTTTTTGATTTGGAAATGTCTATTGGAGATTTGTTAAGAGGTTCAAAGCAACTTCCTTTTGCTATTATAAGAAATATAACTTATGCGAAAGCACTGAATCGTATTGAAGAATTAGGGCAACTTGGAGATATTATCGAACTGGTTCCTTCATCTGAAAAATAATATATTTAGCAGTTTAGATTGTAATAAGTAGTTGAACATACTAAGCAAATTTACATTGGGCGAAGCAAATAACGAACAGTTCAACGGAATTTGCGACAGATAAATGTAATATATTAACAATTTTTAATAATAGAAAGAATAGAAAGTTATTATCACAATTCATAAAGGTGGTTAGAATGCTAAACAAGAAAACATTCCGTGTAATATTTTATAGTTTTATCATATTAGCAGCATTACTTTTATGTGTTATTAAGCTGACTGCTGCAAAATATTCATCTATATGGTTGTACATTGTAGTTATAATAATATTTACACTCAGATTGGTATCCTCTATTAAAATAACAAAGTAATTTTTAACCTTAATTTTATCGTGAGAAATTATAGTGTAATACATCATAATTTCCTAAATATTCAGATAGAAAAGGCTGGTTAATTATGAAAAAATATGAGTTTGAAGCTGAAATAATTAAGCACGAGAGCCTTAATTCCGGATATATTGAGTTTCCATATGATGTGATGGAAGAGTTCGGAGTGAAGGGGCAGGTAAAGGTTAAGGCATATTTTGACGGATATGAGTATAGGGGATCTCTTGCCAAGATGGGCCACAAATGCCACTTTATCGGATTAAACCAAAAGGTTAGGAATGCTATAGGAAGGTCCTGGTGATAAGGTGCATGTTATTATAGTTCAGGACACAGAAGAAAGAACACTGGAAATATCATCAGAATTGCATGAATTTTTAAATTCCAACCCTAATGAGAAAGAATTTTTTGACAGCCTTTCATTCTCCCATAAACGCGAATATGTCTAATGGGTTTCATCAGCTAAAAAAGCAGAAACAAGAAAGATAAAAATGCTGGATTGAATTGAAAAGCTTAAATCTCAAAAAAAATCTCCTAAGTAAGGAAAAAGTACCGGGCTATTAAGCTCCCAGCCTGGTATTTTTTGTGATATAGGAAGTTTTGCAGCAATTTGGATTTGGATTAATAATTAATAAGTTATAATTTTCAATGAACCCATTGAAAATTATAACAAAAAGTAGTAAAATATAATTGTAGGAGATTTATGTAATTAATTTAATAGTAAACATACTGATAATGACAAACCTATCGAAAGATAGGGACGTAAAGCCCACGGGTCTAAGGTTAATACTATGACAGCCGGGTTGCCAAAGGTGTTTGGTCAGCTTTTATAAAGCTTATTCCAGCTCTGTTTGGCAAGTCAATCAGAGCTTTTTTATGTTCACTTTATTAATTATGTAAAACCCTTTCGATACTGGCAAACCTTTCGAAAGAAAGGGACGCAAAACTTCAGGTCTAATGTTTATACCAATTCTTAGACTTAAGAATTGGACTCCAGAATTTCATAGGATTATCTTCCAGGCAGTAATTCTATTATTAAAAGCTATTTTATGCTTTTAATTCATCTTTTTCAACATTGGTTAATGCATCTTTATCCTTATCCCTAATGGAAGTACTCTCCTTTGTAATCCTTAGAAATCTCTGGGCAAAACTATGACGGCTGAGTAACCGAAAAAGGGGGATTTTATCATGAAACGATTGATTAAGTTTTTTTTGATTTTAACCATCACTTCTTTGTCTACAGTTACACCATTTCAGGTATCAAATGCCGATGAACCAATTTTGATCGTCGAAAACGGAGTATCTTTAACTAAACTTCCTTCTCAGGTCGATGGAAAGATACATATCTCTGGCCAAACAAGCAAACAAAAGATTAAAGCCCTGATAATAAAAGATACCTATCAGGAGTGGTTTGATATTGACCTGGAAAATGGAAAGTTTAATGAAGACATATGGCTTACTGAAGGAAAAGGCCAATATGAAGTCAATATAATGGTTAATCTCGAAGACAGAAAATACACATACGGTCCTAAAATAAACGTTGAAAACGTTTCCGATGTAAACCGTTTTCTCGTTCCCACCAAGGATGTAGAAAGCGATGATCCAGGAATTTCCGATCTCGCAAAGCGTCTCACCCGCCTATCCAAAACGGACCGTGATAAAGCTAGAAATTTATATAACTGGATTACCAGAAACATAAAATATGATTATGATAAATATCGAAGACAATTGGCAAATGATTATACAGATATCTATGGTGCTACAAATACCTTTAAGACAAAAAAAGGTGTTTGCTATGACTTTTCAACCCTATTTGCTGCCATGTCCAGATCTATCGGCCTGGAAACAAAGGTTATACGCGGCAACTATGTATCTGGTAAACGCCAGGAATATCATGCATGGAATGAAATATATCTAAAAGATGAAGGCAAGTGGATAAAGCTTGATTCAACTTTCGGATATGCATTGAACAAAAACTATTTCGATAATAAGGACTTTGATGACGACCATGTAAAAATTGATGAGATGTAGGAAATTGCCGAATTTTTCGGGTCATATAAAAGCCAGTTGCTTGGGGGTGGTTAAATATTACAGCAACTGGCTTTTTACTTATTACAAATCAATTCAGGCATGCCAAAAATATAACTTCCCGAATAATTTCGCTTTCTAAGTTAACATAACTCGTGAACACACGATCAAAACGGGAAGTAATGTTTCAATCATGCCTTAATTGGTATTTATCTGCAATATAACAATTTAAATTCCCTTCATAAGACCCTTTTCTGCAAAACTGACATATTTGTCCCCTGCAACAATAATGTGATCTATAACGTTTATTGATATCGCCTCTAAAGCGACTCTAATCCGCTCAGTCACCTCAATATCTGCCCGAGATGGTTTCATACTGCCTCCAGGGTGATTATGAGCAAGAATAACGCTGTTTGCCTGATGCCGGAGTGCCGTCTCAACTATAAGCCTGGGATATACAGGCGATTCATTTATTGTCCCCTCTTGAATCAAAGCCGAATAATTCACCCTATTTTGGCTGTTTAAACAAACAAGATAGAAGGCTTCATAGGTTCTTCCTGTAAATAAAGACACAACAAACTGACCGGCTTTTGCAGAGCTGTCCAATACAGGCTTATCACCCCATTTATCATTAAAATACCTTCTGGAAATAGAAGGTATCAATGAAAGAAGAAAAGCAGAATTTTCTCCTATTCCTTCTGTATTATTAAGATCTTTTATGTCTGCTTCAAATACACCTGATAATGAACCGAACTTATCCAAAAGTTTATGTGCTATCTCATTTGTATCCCTTCTTGGTATTGAATAAAAAAGAAGCAGCTCCAATACCTGATGGGGTTCAAAGCCATCCAATCCATCATTAAGAAATCTTTCTTTCAGCCTTTTTCTATGACCTTCATGCATATTATCACCCGTATAACTTATATAGTATATACTATTTCGGCAATAATTTCTAATTTCTGAACAAGTTATTATATGTTTTGCAAAAATCATTTTAATTTTAATTATTGCAAAACATTTTCCTTGATTCATATGTTGAGTCGTCTGCATTTGCGTTACAAAATGAATTTTCGCAACTGCATTTGCTAATGTAAAACCTTATTGGTAACATATAGTTATGACTTATTCAAAAGTTACTTTTGAATTTACAGGCACTATCTGTATCCATGTCAGTCCAGGATTAAGCACAATAGGTTTACCGCCTTCATCGGTATAACTTGTCTGGGCAGTTCTTGATTTTTTTGACCATTTGATCTTGATTGCATTTCCGCATGTGACAAACCATCCATTCCCACTTCCAACATCCTTAAGGTCTTGTCTTCCTTTATCGTCACCCTTTATTTCGTAAATAGGTACGTGTTGAACAATAATATTCTTAACTCCTAACTGCTTTTGGCTGACTCTTTCCATATGAGGCTCGCCGTTACGGGACTTCTTATATATTTGATTTGCAGCATCAAACTCATATGTATTGAATATTCTTGAATTATACTTTACTGTTACTTTATTTGCCTTATTATCGGAACTTAATTTTTCATCTGTTTGATTGTAGCTAAAAAGCAGCTGCTTTTCAGTAGACTGCTTGTACTTGGCCTTATTAACAAAATTCATTACATTTTCCATGGATGTATAAGAATCCTGCCAGTTCCTCTTGTCCTTTGTCAAATCCCAGAAAACCTCTCCACCATAGCCTACACCATTTATATTGTTTATTTTGAACTTTGAAATATCATTCATAGCCATTGGGCTCCAACCAAAGTGAACATAAATAGCATCATGTTCCATTACATAATCAAGGTAATAATGTCTTGAACTCCTTACAGGACCGATCATGGTGGGGTTAGCACCCCAGAACACCGGCATCAGCCTGGTTTCACCGCCTTCTACAGTAATCTCATAAACCAGTTGTGCCTTATTAAGACCACCCTGCGGCAATACCCTTTTCCCTTCATTATCAATCATTACCGCTACCGGCCTTACACCTTCCTTAGGAAAAATAAAATCACTTACCTTTTGAGTTGGTGTGGGTTCGAATATTGGAGTACTGGTATAAGATGGGCTTGCAGTAAATTGTATCGGTGTATTGGTAGGTTTTAAATTCTTATCTTCCCTGTCGCATGCTGTTATGCTTGTTATAGCTATAAGAATGCAAACTAACATAAAAATTTTTCTAAGCATAAGCTTCCCCCATAAAAATCAATTATAAGTAATACTTTATATGAAAAGTGAATAATCTTTTACATTTGTCTATCGCAAATCCCGTAAAAGCGTTCGTTATTTGCTCTGACAAATGTAAGATTATTAACACTTTTCATATAGCTAATCCTAATCTCCTAAATATGAACAAAATTATGAGATATTTATGTCAATCTTGATGTTGTTTTAAGAAACTTTGGTGTATACGCTAAAATCCTCCATATATAAACAGAAGGATCAATTCTTTCAAATTGTCCCTCTGCCTTATACTTATTCTATAAACATTTTGTTTTACAGAATATTATTCTGAAAAATCAAACTCATCTTCCATTCTGACTTTGAATTCCTCAAAAACCATATTTAGTTCACGCTCATCATCGACACTAATGAAAGAATCTTCACCTTCTTCATTATGCTCTATCTTAAGAATCAATACCTCGTCAGTATCACTATCCTCTTCCTGTTCCTCTTCCATTTCAACAGGTAAAAGAACAACATATTCGCTACCATTCATTTCGATTGTATCAAGATGTTCGAACTCAACTTCTTCTCCGTTTTCATCAACTAAAACTACTATATCATCTCTCTCTTCGGACATTATAATCCCTCCTTTTCCTTTATCAGAATTTAATTATATCACAGTATCAAAAGTTTCCCAATATTTTCTCACTAAATTGTAAACATTAAATATATTTAACATAATATTTTGTTTTTATACATTCACCTATTTCATTAATGACCATTTTTACAGGCTGTCCAAATAATTCTGAAGTATATACACAGCAGCAATTTGGTCTTCAATGGCCTTTTTCTTTGATGTTTTTATACCCATGTCATGCATAGCCCTGTTAGCAGCTTTAGTGGTTAATCTTTCATCCCATGGAATTACTTCAATCTTTGACTGCTCTTTCAGAAGATTTATAAATTCAATTGTTTTTTCTCCTCTTTCACCAACAGTACCATTCATATTCCTGGGAAATCCAACAACACATTTTTCTGCCTGATTTTCTATTATAATTTCAACTATCCTTTTTAAAGGCTTTTTAATATCGGTATCCCATCTGATTGTCTCCACGCCTCGAGCAATCATTCCCATCGGATCACTTATGGCAACTCCGATTTTTTTATCTCCATAATCAATACCTATAATTCTCATTTTTCCTCCGTATAGTCATAATAAAAAAATAACTTCCGTTATAAAACTTCGCTCATGTGTTGACTTAACTTGTCAACACCCAAGATGCACGGCGAGCAGTTTAGCAAAGCTAAACGACCAGCCGCTACGATAAGCGGAAGTAATTTTTCATTCATGCCTTAGCACATACCTGTAATTTTACCTTATCTTTATTGCAAACATAGAGCATACACTTGAACAATATCCACATAAAACGCATTTGTCCATATTTACTTCTGCTTTACCGTTTACAACTTTCAAAGCACCTTGTCCACACCTCTTCACACAGCTTCCACATCCATCACACCAATAATCAATATGTAGTATTCTCTTTTTATTAACTAAAGCATACCTGACACTTTCCGATATATCTTCACCATTAAAAATGCTTATATTCATTTTAACTTCTTCTATCGACTGCATGCCTAATGCAACGGAATGTATAAAAGGAATTTTTAATACAAAATCCATGCATTCATCATAATTTTTTAGAAGATTACCTCCACCCAACGGCTTCATGCTATATATTCCTTTTCCTGAGTTATAAGCCTTTTCTACTGCTGCCAGCATTTCGTCTATAGTTCCGTCACCTATCCCAAGGCCTGTCATATTCACTAATGGGTGTATTACATCTATCTCAGGCATATTTGCCACTGCCTCAACTACTTCAACATTATGGGTGGATACGCCAACAGCTTTTATAATACCCTTTTGCTTTTGCTCCAAGTAGTAATCAAGGGCATCTCTGTGCCCCCTTAAAGTTAATCTGCTTTCCTGTTCATGAAGCATAAAAATATCCAGGACATCAACATCCATTTCCATCCTGGCTTTCTCCACACTATCCCTGGCCGATTCTTTACTGTATGCATATGATTTACTTGCAATCACCGGATTAATTCCAGAAATCCTGATAGCTTCCTTAATATGAGCATATGTTCCATATAATTCAGCTGTATCAATAAAGTTAACACCCATTTCAAATGCACTTGCTATGATTCTTGCACCTTCATCTATTGAAAGATTAGCTTGCAGCGGGCCAATAATCAAGCCCCCAAAACAAAGTCTGGACACCTTTAACCCAGTGTTGCCCAACACTATATAATTCATAATAGACCACCATTGTTTCCTAATGTATGATTAAAAATTACTTCCGCTTATCGTAGGGGCCGGTCGTTTAGCTTGGCTAAACTAAACGCCATGCATCCTGATGTTGACGAGCTAATTTATAGCAGAAGCTATTTTTAAATTGTGCCTAAGCATCAAAAAAGGACATCCTAAAACCATTAGCTGCAAGCTAATCTACCGGAATGCCCTCAAAACTCAAAAGTAAATTATTTTTTTTCTTCGAGATAAAATCTAACAATCTCCTCTAAAAGCTCATCCCGTTCAAGTCTTCTTATTATGCTTCTTGCATTATCATGACTGGTTATGTAAGTAGGATCACCTGAAAGTATGTATCCGACTATCTGGTTAATAGGATTATATCCTTTTTCCTTAAGTGCATTATATACCAATGTCAATATCTCGTGAGCAGAATTCAGTTTTTCCTTGTCAACTTTGAACATCATGGTTTCGTTATTAACCATTTATAACCACTCCCCCAACTACATAGTGTTGTATGATTATTTAGTGCTATTCCTTACACTTATTGATAAAATAATGTGAGGTTAGTTACATATCTTATTAATATCTCTTCCGTAAAAAAAGACATATATTGCTTCAACAATCATAGAACTTTTAGTCTATTGAATAATAGTACTCTAGTACCATTATTATAATTGTAATACAAGCGGATAAAATATGCAACAATAACCAATCCTAATTTGACAACATTATCTAACCCTAATTATTTTTATCACATTTATATTTCAGTTATCGGTAATAATCACTTAATCATATAAAACATTCCCCAGAATGTAATCTTCTTTTGCTTCTGCAAGCTTCACATCCAGGATTTTTCCCTTTATATCACTTTTACCTATCGCTATGACACGGGAAAAATTCATTGTCAAGCCTTCCATCTTTTCGCTTAACGAATCAAATTCCTGCTCAAATAAAACCTTAACTGTCCTGCCTTCCATTCTCATATTAAATTTATGCAAATTTCTATCCGACAGCTTTAGAAGGATTGAGCTTCTCTCCTCTTTTTTATCAGGCGTAACCTGATCCTTAAAGGTTGCTGCCACAGTCCCCTTTCTTGGTGAATATTTAAAAACATGCATTTTTGTAAGAGCTATTTCCTCCAAAAAACCTAGTGTTTTATTAAATTCAATATCTGTTTCACCTGGAAAACCTACCATTATATCAGTTGTTATGGATACATCCGGTATGTTGTCCCTTAAGAGCTTAACTACATTTGCATAATCACCGGTGGTATATTTCCTGTTCATTCTTTTTAGAGTCTCATCACATCCGCTCTGAAGAGATATATGAAAATGGGGACATAGCTTTTTAAGGTTCTTTACAGCATCAACAAACTCTATACTTACAGTACTAGGCTCTATTGATCCCAATCTGATCCTTTCAATACCCTCGAAATCATGAATATCCTTTATAATCTCAAGGAGCGAAGATCCTATATCCCTTCCATAGGATGCCAGGTGTATACCCGTAAGGACTATCTCCTTAAATCCGTTTTGTGCAAGTCCGTGAACTTCATTTATAATATCTTCCCTATTTCTGCTTCTTATCGGTCCTCTTGCGTAAGGTATAATACAATATGAGCAATAATTATTGCAGCCGTCCTGTATCTTTAGTATTGCCCTTGTCCTTTCCTTATATGAAGTTACATCAAGCTTCTCAAATTCCCTAAAGCCTTTTATATCATCAACAAAGTTTGTTTTGCTGCTTCCCGATTTTATTTCCTCAAGAAACTCTATTATTTTCCCCTTATCCTTGGTTCCAACAACCATGTTAACCCCCGGAATACGCTCCACCTCTTCCGGCGAAGTCTGTGCATAGCAACCAACAACTATGACAAAGGAATCCGGATTATTCTTCTTGGCTTTCCTTATGATATTCCGTGATTTCCTATCACTCATACCCGTAACTGTACAAGTGTTTATTACGTAGACCTCTGCCATATTATCAAAATCAACAACCTGATAACCCGCATTCTCAAAACTCTCTGACATGGCACCTGTTTCATACTGGTTAACTTTACAGCCAAGCGTAAAAAAAGCAACTCTTTTCATTAAATTTCCCTCAATAACGTTTTATATATTTTTAATCAAAAGTTTGTTAGTTATGCACAATTGGTGGTAAAACCCTTATAACAATGGCATTTCAACTACTTAATTATAAAACATTGCAGGTGATTTAACAATATCATCATTGACTTAGCACCAAAAACAGGATAATATTAATTTGAGATTGTTGTAAGAATTACGTAGTTTATAGTAATACCAGCATTTAGAGAAAAGGGGGTTTGAATTATGAAATCATTTAACATTATTTTAAAATCCATTAATGATGTCAAAGACTTTGTTAATATCGTAAACAGATATGATTTTGATGTTGATTTGACATCAGGCCGTTATGTTGTTGATGCTAAATCAATTATGGGAATATTTAGCTTGGATCTTGGAAAGCCAATTAAAGTTGATGTACATTCAGACGATTGCGAAAAATTCTTAACTGAATGTAAAAACTTTGTAGAATAATCAGAAAATCAATATACTAATGAATTAATTAAACTTCCGATTTTGATAAGGGCATTTCAAAAAATACATTATTTAAGTATTTTTTATGAAATATCATCAATTGAGCTTTTTGAAATGCCTCATTAATTAGCTAATTATTTGCTAATATCTATATCAAAATCGGAAGTTGTATTTTATTATCTAATGTTTTTCATTTATTACATCTATACCATTTCTTAGAAGCAGTTCTGAAGTTACTCCGTTTCCTTCTATCAATCTTCCGGAAAAAGTACCGTCATAAACTTTGCCACAGCCGCAAGAAGGGCTTTTTGATTTTAAAATGGCTTTCTTTACACTAAGCAGCTTAGCTATTTTCAGAACTTCCTGTGCACCCTTTAAGAACTCCTCGGTCATATCCCTGCCATCTTCTCTTATCACACGGGACTTAGAGTCTAAAACATCCGCACCCGAACCTCCTGCTATTTCAGTCTTAAGCCTTGGGGTGGGACATCCTCCTAACTGCTCCGGGCATACAGGTATAGCTTGCCCTTTTGAGACAAGCTCAATAATTCTATCATCAGCATTGTTACCACCGTTATACTTGCAGTCAATGCCTGCCAAACATGCACTTACAATTATCATCCTCTTACCTTCTAACTTTTCTACCCTTTATATTCATTCTTACCTTATGGCCAACTTTATCCCACTTTCTCGGCCTCTTGTCTTTTTTCTCTGAGGAATCGGTATCATTCGTTTCGTGAATGTATTCTGTAACTACAGCATCGGACAAGTTCTCAACTGCATCTCTAGACCGTTGCTTCCCCTTTTTATGATTGCCTTTTGATTTATTATATCCAGCAATATCATCATTGTCTTCATTGCTTGCCAAAACAAATTCAATCTGTCTTTTAGCAATATCCGCTTTTGCAAGCTGTACCTGGATCATATCTCCAATACGGTAGATCTTTCTGTTCCTTTCTCCCAAGAGCAGGTACTGTTCTTCATCAAAAACATAGTAGTCATCTTCCATACTGCTCATCCTTACAAGACCTTCTATCGTATTATCAAGTTCTATAAACATGCCAAAGGAAGTGACACTTGAAATTATTCCCTCAAAGACCTTACCCTCATGCTGCTTCATATATTCAACCTTTTTCAGATCCTCTGTCTCCCTCTCTGCCTCTTCCGCTGCCCTCTCTCTCTCCGAACAGCGTCTGGCTATATCAGGCAGACGTTCATTGAGCTCATTTTCCCTGTTCTCATTTAATTTACCTCTTAGATATTCTTTCATAATTCTGTGAATTATAAGGTCAGGATATCTTCTTATAGGAGAAGTAAAATGACAATAGAATTTTGCCGCCAATCCAAAGTGTCCGTCGCTTTCATGGCTATACCTTGCCTTCTGTAAAGACCTTAACATGACAGTACTTATAATTCTCTCTTCCTTAGTTCCTTTTACCTTGCTCAATAAATCCTGGTAAGCTTTTGGATGCACTTGCCCCGAGCCTTTCAAATGATATCCCAGCTTGTTTATAAAGTCACTGAAGGACTGTATTTTTTCAATATCAGGTTCTTCGTGTATCCTGTATACAAATGGAGCATTAGCCCAATAAAAATGTTCCGCGACAGTTTCATTGCAAATAAGCATAAACTCTTCGATTATTTTGTTTGCAATTGTATACTCATATTTCTTTATATCAATGGGCTCTCCCTTTTCATTGAGTATTATCTTAGCTTCATCAAAATCAAAGTCGATGGCTCCTCTGGAAAATCGCTTCTTTCTTAATATCAAAGCAAGCTCCCTCATCAATTCAAAGTCACTTATTAGATAATCATACCTTTGATAAAGCTCAGGATTTTTCTCCTCAAGTATTTTATAGACATTTGTGTAGGTCATTCTTTCATTAATATTTATAACGCTTTCAAAAATTTCGTGATTCATAATTCTGCCTTGCTTATCTATATCCATAAATACAGAGAATGCCAATCTATCAACCTGGGGATTAAGACTGCATATACCATTTGACAGTTTTTTGGGCAGCATGGGTATTACCCTGTCAACAAGATAAACACTGGTTCCTCTTTTCACTGCTTCCTTATCTAGCGGGGAGTTTTCAGTAACATAATAGCTTACATCAGCAATATGTACACCCAGTCTGTAATTCCCTTCCGGAAGCTTTTCTACAGAAACAGCGTCATCCAAGTCTTTTGCGTCCTCACCGTCTATCGTAACCATTCTCAATTCTCTTAAGTCACGTCTACCTTTAATCATATCCTCAGTAACCGTTTCGCTGATGTTTTCAGCCTGAGTTAAGGCAGCCTCATCAAATTCCTGAGCAAGGTTATGTGCTTTTATAATAGATAAAATATCATTGCCAGGATCATCCTTGTGCCCTATTATTTCAATGACCCTGCCTTCAGCATTTCTTCTCTGCTCAGGCCATTTTATAAGCTCAACAACTACTTTTTCGCCTGATTTTGCACCATTTATCTCATCCTTAGGAATAAATATATCCGAGGTTATCCTTTTATCATCCGGTATAACAAATCCAAAATATTTGCTGCTTTCAAAAGTACCAACAATGGAGGTATTAGCCCTTTTTAGAATTTTAATTACTTCACCTTCAGCTCTTTTGCCTCCTGTATTTGACTTATTTATACGTGCAATTACCCTGTCATTATGCATTGCACCATGTAACGAATCTCCGGAAATAAAAACATCACTGGCTTCCTCTTCATCCGGTATTACAAATCCGAATCCTCTGTCGCTTCCCTGCAATCGCCCCGTAATAAGACTCATCCTCTCAGGTACTCCATATCTGTCTTTGCGAGTTTTATATATTTTCCCTTCTTCCTCCAGTTCTCTGATAACCTCCTCAAAGTCACTTATATCCGAAGCAGGAACATCCAACACGGTCACAAGTTCTTTAAAGAGAAGAGGTTTGTACGCATCTTCCTTCATAAACAATACTATTCTGTTTTTTCTTTCATTCCTCAATTCACTCATAAAAAACTATTCCTTCCGTTTATTTTTTATTGTTCCCAGGGTTTTTTGCACTATACTGCAAAAAATACTAAATGCAAAAGATTTATCACTTTTAATATATCATTTTATGTATAAATACCAAACTGTAAAATTCCTAAACATAAATAAAAACAACTACCAATAATGATAGTTGTCTTGTATAACCAATGTAAACTTTTCTATTAGCTGTTTAAAAGTAACTCCAATGCTACTGAAGTAACAAGAAACAATATAGCGGCTACGGTTGTCCACTTACTTAATAATGCATCGATGGTTCTTCCTTTATTCTTCCCAAAAAAAGTCTCTGCACCACCTGCGATTGATCCGGACAAACCAGCTTGCTTACCTGATTGTAACAACACTACTACTATTAGTACTAAAGCTAATACTATATGAAATATATTCACAATGATATTTACTGCACTCATTATACAGCACCTCCGTGGCAAATTGACAACTCATATTGTAACATATATAAAAATAAAAAACAAGCATTATACGGTTTGTTTTTGGAAAATTTTATTTGGAATTTATTTGAATTTATTTGAGATAATAAGATGTTGTTCTTTATGAAACATATAATGGCTAAACTCCTCTGAAAATAAATATTGGGACATATCAGAAGGATATGCCCCAATATTTTATGAAAAAAATTACTTATTTTTAAGGTTAAACCATGCATCAAGTCCAGGATATTGGCTTACTCCGCCAAGTTCTTCTTCGATCCTTAATAACTGGTTGTATTTTGCAACACGGTCAGTTCTTGAAGGAGCTCCTGTTTTAATCTGACCAGCATTTAAAGCAACAGCTATATCAGATATTGTTGCATCTTCAGTTTCACCTGATCTATGTGATACAACAGCTGTATATCCTGCTCTGTTTGCCATTTGGATAGCATCGAGAGTCTCAGTGAGTGTACCGATCTGGTTAACTTTTATAAGTATGGAATTAGCCACTCCGAGGTCAATTCCTCTCTTCAATCTTTCAGTATTTGTAACAAAAAGATCATCCCCTACTAACTGGATCTTGGAACCAATTGCTTCTGTAAGCATCTTCCATCCATCCCAGTCTTCTTCTGAAACGCCATCTTCCAATGATATAATTGGATATTTGTTTGCCAAATCACACCAGAAAGCAACCATCTCTTCCTTAGTCTTCATTATGTCAGCTTTCCAGAAATAGTAACTTCCTTCCTGGCCCTTTTTCTTAGCTTCTTCGTACATTTCAGTAGCTGCTGCATCTATAGCAATTCTGAAGTCAGCACCAGGCTTGTACCCTGCTTTTTCAACAGCTTCCAATATAACCTGGATAGCTTCTTCGTCAGCCTTGAGGTTAGGTGCGAAACCACCTTCATCACCAACTGCAGTGCTGTAACCTTTGCTGCTTAATACCTTCTTCAAATTGTGGAATACTTCTGCACACATTTGCAGAGCATGTTTGAAGCTTTGAGCACCAACAGGCATTATCATGAATTCCTGTATATTAACGCTGTTATCAGCATGCTTTCCACCATTGATTATGTTCATCATTGGAACAGGAAGAACCTTTCCGTTTACACCGCCAAGATACTGGTAAAGACTTAATCCAAGAGCCTCAGCAGCAGCTTTAGCAACAGCCATAGATACGCCAAGAATAGCATTTGCTCCTAATTTTTCTTTGTTAGGAGTTCCGTCCAGAGCAATCATAGCAGTATCTATTGCTACCTGATCAAATACATTCATGCCTTCAATTTCTGGTGCGATAGTGTTGTTAACATTATCAACTGCATTCTGAACACCTTTTCCTAAATATCTGCTCTTGTCACCATCTCTTAATTCTATAGCTTCGAAAGCACCTGTTGAAGCACCTGAAGGAACTGCAGCTCTTCCTAAGAAACCACCTTCCGCTATAACTTCAACCTCAACTGTAGGATTACCTCTTGAGTCAAGTATTTCTCTAGCATATACACTTTCAATTTCTAGATATTGTTTCATTACTTAATCTCCTTCCATTCTTAAAATATAACATTAATAGAATAACTTAAGTCTTGACAATTGTAAATATTATTTTGTAAAATGCTTGTTAATTTTTTAACCGCCTTTATTGTTTAATATATTTTTAATTTTATGTAAATATAAATTTAAATATGTCAAATTTGTTATACTGTATGTCCAATTTTATTGTTTTAGATTAAAAATAAATTGGTATAAATACAACATTATAATTGAAAAATATCTATAAATATAAAAGTTAAATATGTAAAGATCATTAACACTATTAACAGAAATAAGGAGGTATTCAGAATGAATCGAATCGTTGGAGTTAAAGCACCTGATTTTAATATGGAATGTATAGATGGTAAAGGTGAAGAATTTATAAATGTATCGTTAAGTGACTATAAAGGAAAATGGCTGGTACTGTTCTTCTATCCACTGGATTTTACTTTTGTTTGCCCAACTGAAATAACTGCCATAAGCAGAAGAGTAGAAGAGTTTAAAAAAGCTGGTGCCCAAGTCCTTGGAGTCAGTGTAGACAGCAAATTCTCACATAAAGCTTGGATTCATGCACCTATTGAAAATGGCGGTCTTGGAAAAATTAATTTCCCAATCGCTTCAGATATTACCAAAGAAGTATCGCAAAAATACGGTGTCCTTATAGAAGAAGCTGGAATTGCTTTAAGAGGCCTGTTTATCATCGACCCGGATGGTGTAATAAAATATTCTGTTGTCCATGACCTAAATATAGGCAGAAGTGTAGACGAAACGCTCAGGGTTTTACAAGCACTTCAAACAGGAGGTCTCTGCCCCATTGACTGGCATCCTGGAGATAAACTTCTTGAATAAATCTCACCACTATCATGACTAAATTTAAAATTCCCCCCAAGAGTTTCTTCCTAATTATATATAGGACTCCTGGGAGGAATTTTATTATGAGCATAATAATGTTATTTTAACGATACCTTACTTTACAATCAAAGTGCTTCCTGTCATTTCTTTCGGTTTTTCAACTCCCATTATATCAAGCATTGTAGGAGTAAGGTCCGAAAGTCTTCCAGCCTTAAGCTTTGCATCACCTAAACCGATACCAATTAAAGGAACCTCATTTGTGGTATGTGCCGTAAATGGTCCTCCAGTATCATAGTCAACCATCTGCTCTGAATTACCATGGTCTGCAGTTATGAGAGCCACTCCGCCTTGAGCCTGTATAGCATCTACGACCTTGCCAATACATACATCAACCGCTTCAATTGCAGCCTTTGCAGCCTCCATTACTCCTGTATGTCCAACCATATCAGGGTTTGCAAAATTCAATATTATTACATCATATTCCTTTGAATTAATTCTTTTTACTGCTTCTTCAGCCACCTCATATGCACTCATCTCAGGCTTCAAATCATATGTGGCAACCTTTGGAGATGGAATAAGAGCTCTGTCCTCGCCTGGGTAAACTTTCTCAACACCGCCGTTAAAGAAGAATGTAACATGGGCATATTTTTCTGTTTCTGCAATTCTAAGCTGCTTGTAACCAAGGGTGCTTATGTATTCACCAAAGGTATTTGCAAGTGACTCAGGCTTAAACGCTACAACAGCATTTTCTATTGTTTTGTCATACTGCGTCATGCAGACGAAGAATACGGGAAAATATCCTTTTTCCCTTTGGAAACCATTAAAATCAACATCAGTAAAGGTTCTTGTAATTTCTCTTGCCCTGTCAGGCCTGAAATTGAAGAATATAACAGAGTCATTCTTTTCTATAAGGGCAACAGGTTTATCACCTTCTAAAATAGCAGTAGGCTTTACGAATTCATCAAACTCACTTTTATCATAAGATGTTTGTACAGCCTCACCGGCACTTGATGCCGTAAGTCCTTTTCCGGAAGTCATAACATCATATGCCATTTGTACTCTATCCCATCTGTTATCTCTGTCCATAGCATAATAACGGCCCATAACAGTTGCTATCTTACCTGTACCAATCTCTTTTAACTTTGCTTCCAATTCTTCCACAAAGGCCTTTGAGCTGTCAGGCGGTACATCTCTGCCATCAAAGAAGCAGTGAACATACACATCTTTGAGTCCCTGTCTTTTTGCCAGCTCTATTAAGGCATAGAGATGGGTGTTATGACTGTGAACTCCGCCATCTGACAAGAGACCGAACAAATGGAGCTTTGTGTTGTTCTTTTTACAGTTTTCTATCGCATCGAGAAATTCCTTTTTGTCATAAAAGTCTCCATCTTCAATAGACTTGGTGATCCTTGTAAGTTCCTGATATACAATTCTTCCGGCACCTATATTGGTGTGTCCAACCTCGGAATTTCCCATCTGTCCTGTAGGAAGTCCAACATCCATACCGCTGCACTTTATTGTGGTATTGGTATACTCCTTCAGGTATCTGTCAATATTGGGCTTATTTGCAGCTTTTATTGCATTTCCATCTTCCCTTGGATTTATGCCGAAGCCGTCCAATATAATTAACGCAACCAACTTATCCTTCATTTATAACACTCCATTCATAATTTACAGTAAACTATTATATAATAAAAACAACCCTCTATGATTATAAAGAAGAAGGTTGTTTTATTCTTTATAAATTAACCGTTATACTTAACAATCTTTTCGAAATCATCAAGCTTAAGGCTTGCTCCACCTACAAGACCGCCGTCAATGTTAGGCATGTTGAAAAGATCATGTGCACTTGCAGCGGTAACACTTCCGCCGTAAAGAACACGTGTAGCATCTGCAACTTCGCTGCCATATACTTCTTTAACACATTCTCTTATAATAGCACAAACTTCTTCAGCTTGTTCATTTGTTGCAGTTTTACCAGTTCCGATAGCCCAGATAGGCTCATAAGCTATAACAGTCTTTTTAACCTGATCTGCTGAAAGACCTAAAAGTGCTATTTTAACCTGGAATCTAACGAGGTCTGCTGTAACTCCCTGCTCTCTCTGAGCCAAGGATTCTCCGCAGCAAACTATTGGAGTCAAGCCATATTTGAATGCTGAATGTACTTTTTTATTAACTGTTTCATCAGTTTCAGCAAAGTATTGTCTTCTTTCTGAGTGACCGATTATAACATATTCAATTCCCATTTCTGCAAGCATTTGGCCTGATACTTCACCTGTAAATGCACCCTTTTCTTCCCAGTGCATATTCTGAGCAGCCACTTTTATGTTTGATCCTGCTGCTGCCTTCTTAACCTCTGACAATGCAACGAATGGAACTCCTACTACAACTTCGGAATAAGCTCCCTCAACCTTTGTCTTTAATGCCCCAACAAATTCTGCAGCTTCATTTGGAGTTTTATTCATCTTCCAGTTTCCTGCAGCCATTATTACTCTAGCCATTTTTCATCTCTCCTTATTTATCCAATAATACATCTATTCCAGGCAACACTTTTCCTTCTAGGAATTCCAATGAAGCTCCTCCGCCTGTAGAAATATGAGTAATCTTTTCAGCATATCCAAGCTGCTCTACTGCAGCCGCAGAGTCTCCTCCGCCTACGATAGATATAGCTCCTGACTCAGCAACAGCTTTAGCAACTTCCTTAGTACCTATTGCAAAGTTGGAGAATTCAAATACTCCCATTGGTCCATTCCATACCACTGTTTTTGCATCTTTTAATACATTTGAGAAAAGCTCAATTGATTTTGGTCCAATATCCAGACCCATAAAATCATCAGGTATTTCTTTAGAGCATACAAACTTTGATTCTGTATCGTTGTTGAACTCTTTTCCTACTTTGTTGTCTATAGGAAGCAAAAGTTTAACACCCTTCTTTTCTGCTTTATCCAAAAGGCTCTTTGCAAGATCCAATTTGTCCGTTTCACATATTGAAGTTCCAACACTGTTACCCTGTGCCTTTATAAATGTATATGCCATACCGCCGCCTATAATAAGTGTATCAACTTTGTCTATAAGGTTTTCGATAACCGCTATCTTATCCGAAACCTTTGCTCCACCCAAAATCGAAACAAAAGGTCTTGCAGGGTTTGAAAGTGCTTTACCCATTATATCGATTTCTTTCTGAATCAGGTATCCGCAAACAGCTGGCAGGTAATCTGCAAGTCCTGCAGTTGATGCATGTGCTCTGTGTGCTGTACCGAAAGCATCATTAACATATATTTCAGCTAATGTTGAAAGTTCTTTTGCAAATGCAGGATCATTCTTTTCTTCTTCCTTATGGAATCTTACATTTTCAAGCATAAGAACTTCGCCATCTTTTAATGCAGCAGCTTTAGCCTTTGCATCATCTCCTATAACATCAGATGCCATAATGACTGGCTTTCCTAAAAGCTCACTGAGTCTTACAGCTGTAGGCTTCATGCTGAACTTGTCTTCAAAACCGTTCTTTGGTCTTCCAAGGTGTGATACCAGAATGGTTTTTGCACCTTTATCAACAAGATATTTAATAGTAGGAAGTGCCCCGACTATTCTCTTGTCATCGGTTATATTCTTGTTTGCATCCAATGGAACGTTAAAATCAACCCTTACAATAACTTTTTTACCTTTTACGTCAATATCTTCAATTGACTTCTTATTATAGCTCATTTTATTCATTCCTTTCTTTAAAAATAGTAATAAAACAACAGCTCAAATATACATAAAATATCTAAAAAGCCCATCCCAAAACCACTCCCTGTTGGTCGGGTTGAAGGATGGACTCATTAATTAGTTATTTATTTACTTATGGATAATTAAGCATCAACCTTTGACATGTGAACAATGAGGTCTACTACCTTGTTTGAATAACCCCACTCATTATCATACCATGATACGAGCTTAACGAAGTTTCCGTTTAATGCAATACCTGCTTTTGCATCGAATATTGAAGTACGTGAATCATGAATGAAGTCTGATGAAACAACTTCATCTTCAGTGTATCCGAGGATACCCTTTAATTCATTTTCTGATGCTTTCTTAACAGCAGCCTTTATATCATCATATGATGCAGCTTTTTCAAGTCTTACTGTGAGGTCAACAACTGAAACGTCAGCTGTTGGAACTCTGAATGCCATACCAGTAAGTTTTCCGTTTAATTCAGGAATAACCTTACCAACGGCTTTAGCAGCACCTGTGGATGAAGGAATGATGTTGAAACCAGCACCACGTCCGCCTCTCCAGTCTTTGTTTGAAGGACCGTCAACAGTTTTCTGTGTAGCTGTTACAGCATGTACTGTAGTCATTAAGCCTTCAACTATACCGAAGTTATCGTTGATAACCTTTGCTAAAGGAGCCAAGCAGTTAGTAGTACATGATGCGTTTGAAACAACGTTCATGTCTTTAGTGTACTTGTCGTTGTTAACTCCCATAACGAACATTGGAGCATCTGCTGAAGGAGCACTGATTACAACTTTCTTTGCTCCGCCTTTGAAGTGAGCTGAAGCCTTTTCAGTAGTTGTGAATACACCTGTTGATTCAACAACATAATCAGCTCCACAGCTTGACCATGCAATTTCTGCAGGATCCTTTGAAGAGAATACAGCGATTTTCTTTCCGTTTACTACTAACTTACCATTATCTTCGGAAATTTCACCTTCGAATTTTCCATGAACTGTGTCGTATCTCAACATATATTTCATGTACTCGAGATCGATGAATGGGTCGTTAATACCAGTTACTTCCACGTTTGGATTGTTAATCGCAGCTCTGAAAACAAGACGTCCTATACGTCCAAAACCATTAATACCTATTTTTACAGCCATCAAAATCATCCTCCTATATGTTATTAGTTAATTTGTTATAATAGTGAAACATATTTCCATCACTATCGTGCAGCTATTATGTAGCTAAAGCACTAATCCCCACTTTATGGCTTTTTTATTTTTTGCCAATGTTATTCTATATTATTTTATTTCATTTTTCAATAGAAATTGGGCAATTTTATTAAATTTTTAACAATCTTTTCCCACACATAAATAAATTATTAAAAATTTGTTATCCTTCCGACAATAATTTTGAAGGATATTTAGCAATTAAAGTAGAATAACAATATAATACCCAAATTCTAATAAGTTATGAATTCTTGTTTTGCTTGTTTTCAAACTTTTGCAACCTATGCTGCTTAAGCAGTATTATGATATACTAAACATATTACTATACATATTGATGATTTCTATTCATACGGAGGGATTTTGATGAATATAAAAGCCGGTGAAATTGTATCCATACGCCATTGTTCAGGTACTAAGCTTTATAAAAGCATTGTACTTGATACCATTGACGATATACTTTCTGTAAAACTGTTTGAAGAAGTCGCACTTCTTAACTGTTCTCCCGGCGATCCAGTAGTTTTGGGATGCGAACTTGATAATGAAGTTTATATGGGGAGCTGTAACCTGTTAGATATCGATAAGGATAATAATAAACTTTCTTTAAAGATAGACAATTATGAGACTATCACCAATAAGAGGCTTTATGAGAGATTCCCTGTTTCCTTTTACGCCGATGTAAGGATTGGTGAGTCCCAGAAAAGGAATCTTGCTTTGGTTAAAAATATAAGTATTAACGGTCTTATGATTAACACAAAGTTTGATTTCCCCTTATATCAGGAATTGAAGTTTGAGCTTCATCTTGATATCAAGCTTCATCTTAAAGCAACCGTAATAAGGAAGTCTAAAGACACCAATAATTATGAGTATGGCCTAAAGATTATTTATACCGACGTAAACACTCCAAAGCTCTTAAAGAAGCTGATTCTTATCTTAAAGCAAGAGCAGGAAGATTTTATTAAAAAAATGAAAGAACCAAATTAAAGAAAAACTAAGCTACCCTCAAGAGTTGAAGGTAGCTTTTTATGAATTAATTTAAATTGAAATATCATGACATTTAGCAATATATATTGGGCAACCAATATATATTTGGTATAATTAATTACCAAGAATTCTACCATACTTACGGAATGCAGTCTGTGTGTAATAAATTCCTAAAAATTACCATTTTTGCTTCTTGCTTTCTTCTCGTATCATACCATCAGCATCATTTTCACTAATAAAGAAGTAAATAAGATCAATAAAAGCTTTTTCATCTTTCTTACTAATCGTATAATACATTTCGGATGTATGTTTTTTTACATCTCCATGCATCTGAACCTCTATATTCCATTCATCTTGATCCATTCCAAATCCCCAAACTTCCATAGCAAATATAATATTGTATCCTTACCATAATTATATATACCACGAAAATCTCAAAACTAAAAATCACCCTTCTATATAGCCGGCTGTCATTAAATAACCTTTAACAAGTTTGCCATCTCAATAGCTGTTACAGCTGCATCATAGCCCTTGTTTCCCGCTTTTGTCCCTGCTCTTTCTATGGCCTGCTCTATGGTATCCGTTGTCAAAACTCCAAAGATTACTGGAATTCCTGTATCTAAAGATACCTTGGCAATCCCCTTTGATACTTCATTTGAAACATAATCAAAATGGGGAGTTGAGCCCCTAATTACCGCACCGAGACAGATTATAGCATCAAATCTCTTTGAATTAGCCATTTTTTGTGCTACCAACGGTATCTCAAAAGCACCGGGAACCCATGAAATCTCTATATTGTCCTCTGAGCCTCCATGTCTTACTATGCCATCAATACACCCGCCTAAAAGCTTGCTTCCTATAAAATCATTAAACCTTCCTGTTACAATACCAAACTTTAAATCCTTAGCTATTAAGTTACCTGCATTAGTTTTTATTGCCATTATATATTCCTCCTCGGTAAGTTATATTTTCAACATGATTAATCCTAAACATCAAATAAATGTCCCATCTTTTCCTTTTTTGTTTTGAGATAGAAGCTGTTAACTTCATTTCCTTCTATAAGTAGTGGTATCCTCTCAACCACCTCCAAACCATAGCCTTTAAGACCTACAAGCTTTTTGGGGTTATTGGTAAGAAGTTTGATTTTTTTAACACCAAGGTCACAAAGTATTTGTGCACCTATTCCATAATCCCTTAAATCAGGAGGAAAACCCAACAAAACATTGGCCTCCACAGTATCCTTGCCCTGATCCTGAAGCTCATAAGCCCTGATCTTGTTAACAAGGCCTATTCCCCTACCTTCCTGCCTCATATATAGCAGTATTCCTCTGCCTTCTTCAGCTATCTTCATTAATGCCGCATTAAGCTGTTCACCACAGTCACATCTTAACGAGTGAAACGCATCACCTGTCAGGCATTCGGAATGTACCCTGACCAATACAGGTTCGTCTGTTGTCACATCTCCTTTGACAAGTGCTACATGATGCTCCTTGCTTATGGAATTTTCAAAGGCTACTATTCTGAACTCACCATGTGCTGTAGGCATTTTAGCATCAGCCGCTTTTCTTATGAGCTTTTCGTTACTTCTCCTATATTCAATTAACTGAGCTATAGTAATTATTTTCAAGCCATGATGCTTCACATATTCCATTAACTGCGGAACTCTTGCCATTGTGCCGTCATCATTCATTATTTCACATATAAGCCCTGCCGGATACAAACCTGCCAACCTGGCCAGATCTACAGATGCCTCTGTATGCCCTGCACGCTTTAGTACCCCTCCATTTCTGGCAACCAGGGGAAAAACATGTCCCGGCCTTACAAAATCACCCTTTACAGCACTTAAGATTGTCAATTCCTTTACTGTTTTAGCCCTTTCAAATGCCGATATCCCAGTGGTAGATGAACTATGATCGACTGTAACGGTAAATGCGGTACCCATATTTTCGTTGTTTTTATCAACCATAAGGTGCAAATCAAGCTCACTTGCACGGGCTTCTTCTAAAGGTACACAAATCATACCTCTGCCATATGTAGCCATAAAAGTTATACTTTGAGGTGTAACCTTTTCTGCTGCCATGACAAGATCTCCCTCGTTCTCCCGATCTTCGTCATCAACAACTACTACCATATTTCCTTTTTTAATTTCCTCTATCGCCTCATCAATTGTATTAAACTTCATATTACTTCCTCCCCTAAATCACGATGTGATTTTCAGCATTATAAAAAACCGTTATCTCTTAGAAAATCCATGGATAACCTGCTTTTATTATCTTGATCTTTATTATTAAACAAAGTCAGCCTTTCAACATACTTTGCAATTTGATCCACCTCTATATTCACAGTATCTCCTGCTTTTTTAGCACCTAGGATAGTAACCTCACGGGTATGAGGTATCAGTGATACTTTGAATATGCCATCGTCAACATAAGCAACTGTCAGGCTTGTTCCGTCAATTGCAACCGACCCCTTTAATATAATATACTTTAGTATTTCCTCATCTGCTTTTATTGAATACCATACAGCATTATCTTCTTCTTCCTTCTCCGAAATAACACCTGTACCATCAATATGCCCGCTGACAAGGTGTCCGCCTAATCTATCCGATAGCTTAAGTGCCCTTTCCAAATTAACGAAAGACGATACATTCAAGTCCTTAAGGCTTGTTTTTCTGAGAGTTTCCGGCATAACATCAGCAATAAAAAATTCATTTCCCATATCTGTAACAGTAAGGCAGACTCCATTTACAGCCATACTGTCACCAACTCTGGTTCCCTCAATAACCTTGTTGCAATTAATCATAAGTTTAATCGATTTACTTCCATACGATATGCTTTTAACTTTTCCCAGTTCCTCAACAATTCCGGTAAACATAATTATTCACATACCCTTCTATAAGTATATCCTCATCAAATCTTTCAATAGAAACATCCTTGAGCGATATGGCATCCTTCATGAACTCGGCACCTTCACCTTCCACTGGAGTGGGTGCATCGGCACCTCCAACTATTTTTGGGGAAATAAAACTCATTACCTTATCTACAATCCCATACCGCAATGCAGACGCATTAAGAGTTCCTCCTCCTTCCAACAGAACACTGTCAATTTCAAGTTGATATAGCTCATCCATTAGCTTTGCAAGATCTACACCTGCTATAGTATCTTTCTCCAATTTGTCAGCCTTTACTATTGTTACTCCTTTATTCAATAACAAAGCTTCCTTGTCTTTAGATATTTTAGAAGTGGTTGCTAAAATAACACCTTTATCCGATTGGGTATTAAATACCTTGGCTTCTTGTGGAATACGTCCGCTGCTGTCAACTATTATCCTCACAGAATCTATTCCCATATCGCCTTCAAGCCTTGTAGTCAGTGAAGGATCATCTTTAAGCACAGTATTGATACCTACCATTATACCTGCAACCCTGTTTCTTATGGAATGAACATGCTGCCTGGATTTTTCTCCTGTAATCCATTTGGAATCTCCTGTTCCTGCAGCAATTTTGCCATCTAGCGTCATAGCAGTTTTCATTATTACAAAAGGCTGCTTTTTGGTAATATACTTTATAAAAATCTCATTTAGCTTTTTTGCCTCATTTTCCAGTACACCGGTTATAACATTTATACCAGCATCCCTCAAAATGCCGATTCCCCTTCCCGAAACCTTGGGATTAGGGTCTTCCATAGCCACAACAACTTCCTTTAATCCTGCCTGTACAATTGCATCAGCACATGGGAGGGTCCTGCCATAATGAGAGCACGGCTCGAGGTTAACATACATGGTGCCGCCTCTAATATCGCCCTTTGCGTTCTTTATGGCGGCTGCTTCAGCATGAGCACATCCTAGCCTCTCATGAAAACCTTCTGCAACAACCTCTCCATCTTTAACAACCACAGCACCAACAAGGGGATTGGGATTTGTCCTGCCAATACCTCTTTTTGCAAGCTCCATAGCTTTCATCATATACCTTTGATGCGTATCCGACTTAGTCACCATTTAATAAAACCACCTGCTTATCATAAAATTATAGCTATACTTCCTAGACATAAACGAAATCCCTTGGAATTTTGTCAGTCTTGATGGTTGTCGTGAGAAAATATGGCATAGAATACAACATATTTTCCTAGATATAAACAAAAATTCCCTGAGATAATCTCTTCAGGGAATGTTAAATACACACTAATATCTTCTTCCATCCAGACTTTACTGTCGGCTCCGGACTTGGACCGGATCTGCTTAATAAAAGCTCGCGGGCTCACAGCTTGGCTGCCTACCGCCGGTAAGGAATTACACCTATCCCTGAAGACCTATTTTACTTGTTAATATATTTTTTACCATACCCGTTTACTTTAGTCAAGCAATTTTTGAATTTACAGCTATTGTTTCTAAAACTTTACTTTTATACTTTCACCCAATATTATTCCATCCTCTTCAACAATAGAATCAAAAGCAAGAATCTTAACTCCATTTTTTGCTGCTTTTTTTAATCCTTCCGAAAACTTACTATCCATTTCATAATTTGGAGTAAAGTAATTAACCCCTTTCATTTGTATCAGAAATATAACAAAACCCTCATATCCTATTTTTACAGCTTCCATTAATTCCATCACATGCTTTAAACCTCTCTGCGTAGGTGCATCAGGGAACATTGCAGTTTTGTCCTTCTCAAGTGTAACCCCCTTTATTTCAATAAATATTTTCCGATTAGTTCCTTCACAATAGATATCAAATCTTGAATTTTTAAATGTTACTTCCCTTTTTAAAAATGTTATGTTCTGAAACTCTTCTATTTCATTGTTTTTTATTGATTCGCTAATAACCATATTGGGTATCTGAGAATCTATATTGATAAGTACATCGCCCTTATATGCCCCTACCAAAGAGTATTTGGTTTTTCTATTTTCATTATCAGCCTCTTCCAAAATAACCTCTGTTCCTGGCCTCAATATCTCCCTGCATCTTCCGGTATTTTTTACATGAACCGTTTCTTCGTTACCATTTATAATAACCCTGGCGATAAATCTATTGGGTCTTTCTAAAAATATCCCTTTTATTACTTTTGTGTATTTCATTATCCTCTCCTCACACATAGTGATTTTAACTATTATATACCCCCTATTTTGAAATTTAATTCATTATAAGATAGCTTCTCATATACAAAAAATACTTGAATAATGTTTTTTTAAATGCCCTTATTGAAACATGCTGTAAAATATAATAGTATAGTATTATGCCCTTATAAACAAACAGGAGGAATTTTGGGATGAGTAAAAGGAAGACAAGCATAATTATTACAGCTTTAGCCATTATTGTATTATGCTCCATCGGTGCTGCAATTTATTTTTCAGCCTCAAATAATAATTCAGAGATAAGTACTAAAAATGAGGATACAGAAGCATTTGGTTATCAGGCATTAAAAATTAACGGCAAATATGTAAGTGCAGATATTTTTACAGAAGAGAGAAATAAGTTTTTCGAAAAATGGAGCAGAAATGCTGAAATGCTCTATAAAACCGATGAAGAAAAAAATGACATACTGCTGGATGAAATAATTAAAAGACAAGTCATTGAGGATTTTATAAATACCAAGGCTGATGTAAATGTAACAAAAGCCGAAGTGGATGATTATATAAAAAAGTATATCGAAATGGCTTATGCTTCCCTAGGCGGCGTTAAGGCTTACATGGAAGGCATGGGTTTTAAATCAGAGGAAGAAGTATTTAAAAATACAGAATTCTATTTAAAAAGATTAAAATTCTTTTCAGGTATTGCAGGTAAATATGGTGTAAGCATACCCGACTCAGAGTTTGAAGAGAAATATTTAAAGCACAAGCAGGATTCCACCTTTGCTACAGGTAAAAGAATTCATATATCATCAAAAGAACGTGGTGATACTGAAGCTTTAAAATTGGCTAATGAAATATACAACAGGCTTAAAAACGGAGAAGATTTTGCAACTCTTGCAAAGGAAAAGTCGGAAGACGAAGAATCAAAAGCCTCAGGCGGATCTATGCAAAATTTATCCGGAGGTATTTATAGTAAAGAATTTGATGATGCTGTATTTAATTCATCACCCGGCACTCTTATACCGCCTGTTAAAAATATGGCCGGATATGACATAGTATATCTCGAAAAAATAACAACATCATATCACCCAAAAGATGAGTATAAAAATATTATGCTAATGCAGAAGTTTGGTGAGTCAGATAAGCTTAATACATGGCTTGAAGAAGTCAAAAAATCTATAACAATAGAAATAACCGATCCTATTTTCAAAGCTTACAGGCAGTTTAAAAGCAATGATATGAAGGGTGCAGCTGAAAGCTACGAAGCTGCCTTCAAAAAGACAAAATTTGAGTCATTTCTCCAAAAGGCTTCCGAGTGCTATAAGAACTTGGGGAATTGGGATAAAGTTATTGACTTGAATGATGAAGGTATGGATATAACCTCGGACAATGTGCAGTACTACGTCAACAAAGCTGAAGCTCTCTATAAAAAACAACAAACCGATGATGCTAAGGAACTATTGAAAAAAGCTGAAAAAAAAGCTAAAGACAATATGTATTTCAAACAGCTTATAGCCCAAATGTATAAAAGCCTCGGTCTAAAAGAAGATGCTGATAGAATGGAAAAAGAAATAACATCACAGTAAGTCATGATTGAAATATTACTTCCCGTTTTGAGCGTGTGTTCACGAGTTAAGTTAACACGTAAGCGAAATTATACGGGAAGTTATATTTTCAACATGACTAAGTCATGATTGAAATATATAAAAAATAAAAAGCATTTTCCCAGCTAAATTTCATTATAGGGAAAATGCTTTTTTATTTTTATTTCTGGCTCTTTACATAATTTTCAAGTATGTTCAGATCTCTTTTAAAAGTCTCATCAAATCTACTCTCTATGAATTTTACAGCTTCAGAATCATTCAATTGCTCATAGTTAAAACCGTAATAATTTTGAAGTTCGGTTTGCCATAGACCATCAAATTTTAATTCTAAAGGTGTAAAATAAACCTCAGGAAGCTTTTTCCTTAATTCAGTATACAGCCTTTCAGAATATTGTCCGCCTAGATAATCATTTTTCTTGTCATATGCTTCCTTGAAAACTTTATTTTCATTATCGATCACCATTTTTATAAATTCCCAGGCTGCCTCCTTATTCTTACTGTCTTTTGGTATTCCAAGTACATGGAACCCATCAAAGGCATTAGCCCCAAAAGGCAGTTTTGTTACTCTCCATAGCCCTTTTGAATTAGGAGCCCATTCCTCTAACTTCTTCTCGCCCCAGCTTCCCAGATAAACCATACATAATTTACCGCTTCTTATCGCTTCCTGGCCGGAAGGTTCCCAAACACCTATGTTAGAAGCCAGTTCAAATTGCCTCATAACCCTGGCTGCATATAATGTTCTTTCAATTTCCGGACCTTTCCTTATGTAATTAAAGTTGTTGTCATAAAAACCCATGTTTTTTAAATAAATATCCGATGGTTCAGAAAGCCATTGTGCAATCCAATGGTCATGTTTCTTCAGTTCCTTAGCCATATTAAGCCAGTTGTCAGGATTCTCCATATATTTTCCCAATTCATCTGGATCGCCAGGGAAACCATACTTTTCAAGAATATCTTTTCGATAATAAGCTACACTGGGATATTGTGCCATAGGAATAGCATTAAGCTTATTACCATCAGGTGATAAAGCAAAGCACAGCTGAGTTTTACTAAATTTCCCCATAATTTCTTTAGCATTATAGGGAGGTTCTAATAGATCATCAAACACATCCATATAGTGGATTTTACCAATACTTCTATATTCTGCTTTTAAAACTACCACATCAGGTACATTCCCTGCTGCAGCTTTATCCAAAAAATCATTTGTAATATCTACATTTTGCTCAATAAATTTCACTTCAAGATTGGGAAACTTTTTTTTCATCTCAGACTTAAGCCTATCCCATGCCGGATCGTATCCCCAAATTAACAATTTGTTAGAATTTGATGACTTAACTTTGTCATTACCATCCCCAACAATTAAACTGTTGTTATCATCGGATTTGGTATTGGGTCCGGAAGTGCCATTGTAGCTGCAGGAAGATAGCAATAATATACATAAACACATAATAGTAATTTTACAAAAAATTCTACTCATTTTTATTTCTCCTTTGTTATTCCCTATATGTAGATTTCTACACTAACTCAACCCATTTATGTGTTTGCATAAGAAACTGGACAAAATCATCATGCGGCAAAGGCCTCTCAAAGTAATATCCCTGAAACTCGTCACATTCCATGGTCTTTAGCACATTAACATTATCAAGTGTTTCAACACCTTCAGCAACAACTCCCAGACCAATATTATGTGCCAGTTTGATTATAGCTTCAACCACTGCAACATTTTGCCTGTCATCAGGAATGTTATTTATAAAAGACCTGTCAATTTTCAAGCGAGTAACCGGAAGATCCTTTAGTGCTGATAGCGATGAATATCCTTTTCCAAAATCATCAATGGATACATTTACACCAACATCTCTGATTTTTAAGAGTTGGCCGATAACCCTCTCAGAATCCTTCATAATCATGCTCTCGGTTATCTCCAGTTCCAGACATTCTGGATCTATCCTTGTCTCTTGAAGCACTCTATTAATGAGCTCCGGCATTTCGACCTGTTGGAATTGAAGTATTGAGCAATTCACAGACACATGGCTTATAGGATATCCTTTGATCTTCCATTCCCTCAACTGCCAACATGCTTTTCTTAAAACCCATTCTCCAATAGGTACTATAAGACCTGATTCTTCAGCTAGACTAATAAACTGATCCGGCATAATCATTCCCTCTTCAGGGTGTTTCCAACGTATTAATGCCTCAGCACCTGTAATCTCACCTGTTTTTGCACATACCTTGGGTTGATAATAGAGCATAAACTCATTATTCTCAAGTGCTTTATGCATTCCATGTTCAAGCTTCATTTTGTTCGATATGCTGAACTTGCCTATATTTGAATAAAACTTATATGTATTACCTCCAGAATCCTTTGAAGCATACATCGCCAAATCTGCATTCTTAACAATATCAACCATATTATTGCCATCATCCGGGAATACACTTATTCCTACACTAGCACCGATATAAACCTCCTGTCCTTCCAAATCAACAGGATTTTTAATCTCATTAATCAAAGATTCAGCTATTTGCTTAATCTCAAGATCATTCATATCATTTAATATAACCACAAATTCATCACCGCCTAATCTTGCCATGAATCTTTTATTTCTCGGATATTTTCCAAGTACGCTAATAAATCTGTCACTAACAGATTTTAAAAGCAAATCACCGGCAAGATGGCCTAATGAGTCGTTAACCTGTTTAAAACGGTCCAGGTCAATAAGTAATACGGCTGCCGAATACGACACTGTATTATTCTGCTCCCCAAGTGAATCGAGAAGTTTTTTCAAATAGTCGGTAAAATTAAATCTGTTGGGTAAGCCGGTAAGAACATCGTAGTAAGCAAGTTCATGGAGCTTTTGTTCAGATTTCAAAAGGAGGTTTGTTTTATTTTCAAGTTTGTCATACATAGACTTATACTCTGAAATTAGATTTCTTAGATCATTAGACATAGCTATAAAATTGACTGTTAATTCATTGAGTTCAAAAACATTGCTTCCAGGCCACAAAACACCTTCATATGCCCTGAGTTTTTCCGGCAGCCCTGTACTAACCTGCAACAGCTTGGATAAAAATCTTAATATGACTCTGTGTATAACAATTATGAAAACCCCTACAAGAAATGTAAAAAGCAAAAGTATTTTTGCCTGCATCAAATAGTTATTGAATATCTCGCTCCTAAAAAACTCCATAGGGAGGCTCACCTTGATAATAACAGCACCGAACAAATCCGTTTCATGAACATATGAAGCATAGCTCCATCTGCTTTCTCCAAAGCTTAGATGTGTTTTATCAGGCATCCATAGATAAAATTCATTGTTTTTATCATAAACTACCTGATCTAATTTTTGTCCATTTATATATCTATTATTAATATACTGCTGAACCTCGCTGCTATTTGCTGTTTTATACTCTGTGCCTAAAACACTTATTCTAAAGTTAGTGTTCTTTGTATCAGCCTGTGCAATTTCAGAAAGATAACCAAGCTGCAATACAGATTTGAGTTTTAAATCTCTTATATTATCTTTAGTCCAATTCTTTGTTTGATCTATGATATTTTGTGCTACTGCCTGGCTTTTTTCTTTTCCATCATTCTCAATGCTTCTCTCAACACCCCAACTGCTAATGGCAAGATATATCATAAATGGCCCTAAAATTGCAGCTATTGAAAGATGCACCATAAAGGCTATAAGAGTAGGAGGCCTTCTATAATTCCCAGCCAACATAGTAAAATATCTTTCGTGTGGAACATATGTATAAAATACATCCGCCAGCATAGCATTGAATATTCCAACTATAAGATAGATAAAAAAAGGTGAAATGACCTCAATTTTCAACTCTCCATGGGATGAATAAATGGAATATCCTATGACGATGGCACCTGCCAGGAGCCAGTAAAGTGTATCAAGGAGAATAGTATTATTCTCTTTGATCTTAAATGCAATCCCTACTGTCAGAATCTCAACAAATGCCAAAACAGGCTCAGTAATCTGTTCAGCAAGTGAAAACTCTACTCCGGTAACCAACACCGCTGATATTACAGCCCATTTTAGTCCAAACATCCTTAAAATTATAAAAAGAAATACGCTGCTTAGGGTTAACTTCATATCGAATATTAGAGTAATCCCAAATATTTTGCCTAGTAAAGCAAGCAACGTTAATAATGATATTGCAAAAAATTCCTTTTTTGAACTTGACAATTTGCAAAGAAATTCCAAGATATCAACCTTCTTTTTTAAATTTAATTTCTATTGATTGAGATACAAAAGAATTAAATAAAATTAATTATTTTCATAGATAAGAATTGTTTAAATATATATTCGACACAAAATTACATTAATCCTTTTTTGAAATCAAAATACTTACTCTTTTATCATGGATAATATCTGTTTCGGGAAGAATCTTTTAACTCTAGAGGGAATAATTTCAAGATCCGATTTGTTAAGGCCTTTTATATAAGCAAGAACCGTAAAATACACTATACCGCCTATGATTATTGAAAGAAATAATAATATAGCATTAATAATATATGATTCACCTAGAAAAGATAATACAAAACTCAAACTGTAATGGAACACAAATACAATGACCCCCATAATGATAGATGAAAACGCTGGCTTAAGTATAATACCGGCCTTAAATCCAGCATTCAATGTTCTTTTCATTAATATTGCATTTAATATTATAGGTATAATAAATCCGACCATGGATCCAATTATCGCACCTAAAATATTAATTTCCGGAATAGCAATAAGAAAATAATTAGTAACAACCTTCCCAACAATGCCTATTACCATAAAAAAAGTAGTTGTATATAGTTTTCCTGCTCCCTGGAGAATGGATGACTGGATTTGCACAATTGCCATTAAAATTAGAATAAAAGAACCGTACTTCATCAGGTATTCACCCTGGCCATAATGCAGAAGCCTGAAAATTGGAAGGCTCAATACTGAGAAACCCACGGCAGAAGGCAATGCTATAAGAAAGCATGACCTGAAAGCAAAATTAACTTTTTGCTCTATTTCAACACTATTCCTACGTGCTACAGCAGCGGAAACCGCTGGGAGTAAAGCCGTGGCAAGTGCCACTGTAATTGCTATTGGAGCATTTAAAAGCTGCTGGTACTTCAGAAGAAAACCAAACATCGCTGATGCCTTAGCTTCCACAAATCCAGAATCAAGGAGCCTGCTCTTGGTATTCCAAACATCAACAAGGTTCCCTGCATATTGCATACCTACACACAACGTTATTGGAAGGCTGTAGTTGACAACTTTATTAACAAGTTGCTTATATTTGAATCTTTTAACTCTAACACCAATCTCTATTTCGGGCATCTTATACCTGTCTTTTTTCTTTTGATAACCGATCAAAAACACAGCAGCACAAAGTGCACCTAAAAGAGTACCTATAGCACCTCCTGCACAAGCCCATTCCATGCCGTGCTTTAAGAAAAGTGCTGCCAATATGACAGTAAATATAGCATTTATTACTTGCTCAATTATTTGGGACACCGCAGTTGGAGTCATATTTCCCCTTCCCTGAAAATATCCCCTGTAAGCAGATGACACCGCAGTAATAATTATAGACGGTGCAAGCCACATTATTGAAAGTGCAGCACTTCTAAAATTCATAATATCAGCAACAAAATGTGCAAACACAACTGTAAGAACAGACATAATTAACCCTACGACCAGCATCATAAATCTGGCTATTTTAAAACTACGTATGGCATCCTTATGATTATCAAGTGCTGTAAGCTCTGAGACAAGTTTAGAAATAGCTACAGGTATTCCTGAGTTAGCCAGAACATATATGAAGACATAAACCTGATATGCTGCACCATATATACCATAGCCCTCATCCCCTATAATTGCAATCAGGAATGGTATATAAAGCAATGAAAGTATCTTAGTAATTATTCCTGCTGCCGATAGTATTGCAAAACCCTTCGCTAAAGACTGCTGCTTCATTCTATCCCCTTTTGTATAGCCTAATATTATCTATAATATGTAAAACAATATAAATTTATTAAGGAGATTTCAAAAATTTCCTTGGTCAATTTTTACGGTAAAGACCAGTAAAATCAATATTTTTGAAATCTCCAGACAATCAGTTATGTTTTAGTTATTACTAGTTCAAAGTGTTTTACATATTGTACTATTTGATTTTAACACTAAATTTAGATTTGTAAAACATTATTTTCATCTTCAACAGATTCCTATCTTCTACCGCTACACAACGACTCTATACAGCCTCACTTTCAAGGTTAGCTCCTGAGAACTGGCTGTTATAGAGGTCTGCATAGAAGCCACCCTTTGCCAATAGCTCCTTGTGGTTACCCATTTCAATTATGGTTCCCTTATTCATAACAAGTATCAATTCAGCATCACGGATGGTTGAAAGCCTGTGAGCTATAACAAAGCTTGTTCTGCCTTCCATAAGGTTTGCCATTGCCTTTTGTATCAATACTTCTGTTCTGGTATCGACACTGCTGGTCGCCTCATCGAGAATCAAAATTGCAGGATCTGCAAGTATGGCACGAGCTATAGTAAGAAGCTGTTTTTGTCCCTGTGAAATATTTGTACCTTCTTCATTAAGCACAGTATTATAACCTTCCGGCAGTGTCCTTATGAAGTGATCTGCATGTGCCGCTTTTGCTGCACGGACTATCCCTTCCATAGTCGCATTTTCTTTTCCATACGCTATATTGTCTTTTATCGTTCCATTGAAAAGCCATGTGTCCTGCAGAACCATACCAAACATTTTACGAAGTTCGCTGCGTTTTATGTTTACTATATTGATGTCATCAATGCTGACTTCACCTGCATTTAATTCGTAGAAACGCATGAGAAGGTTAACAAGGGTAGTTTTCCCGGCTCCTGTAGGGCCGACAATAGCAATTGTATGTCCTTGCTTCACATCAAGGTTCATGTTTTCAATAAGAGGTACATCCTCCTTGTAACGGAAATCTACGTTCTTAAACTTTACTTCACCTTTTGGATTATCTAATACAACAGCATCCTTGCCGTCAGGAATTTCTTCCTCTTCATCAAGAATTTCAAATACACGTTCTGAACATGCTATTGTAGACTGTATGATGTTGGCAATGTTGGCTGTCTGAACTATAGGCATTGTAAATTGTCTGGAGTATTGTATAAATGCCAGAATATCACCCAAGCCAAGAATGCTCCTTGTAATCCATATACCTCCTACGATGCTTATACCGACATATCCTATGTTGCTTATGAAGTTCATAAGAGGGAACATGATACCTGATACAAATTGTGCTTTCCAACCAGCACTATTCAGCTTAACATTTATCTCTTCAAACTTTTCTATAGAGTCCTTTTCGCGTCCAAATGCTTTAACTATTTTATGACCGGTATACATTTCCTCAACATGCCCGCTGAGCTCTCCAAGCTCTTTCTGTTGTGCAGCAAAATATTTCTGTGATTTCTTTGCAATCATTGCTGTAGCAATTACATAAAGTGGAAGGGTTGCCAGTACAATCAGAGTGAGCACACCACTTATAGTAAACATCATTATAATGTATCCAATAATGGTAATAACGGAAGTAATAATCTGCGTCAAACTTTGCTGTAATGTTGTCGATATTGTATCTATATCATTAGTCACACGACTTAATATATCACCATGAGGATGCATGTCAAAATATTTCAAAGGCAGTCTGTTAAGCTTATTGTCCACTTCTCTTCTTAAATCTCGAACGGTCTTCTGTGCAACACCAGACATTACAAGCCCCATTATTACACTGAATAATGAACTTATAATATAAATGCCTATTAGTATCAATGCAATCATTCCAATATAGCGGAAGTCATATTCGCCATTGGTTTCCCTTATGGCTCTTATTGCTCCTTTTACCTGGTCATCAGTAAATTTCATTTCTTTACTCGCATCTTCTTTTGAGCCGTTATCAATAGAATCTTTGAACATAAAATAATATATAACAGGTGCTTTTTTACCCAAATCAGTTATTTTCTGAACTGTATCAGCTTTCTGGTCTCCATTTTTAAGTTCACCCAAATTTGGCAGCTTTAAAAATTCCTGTATTGCTGCAACTGATTTTTCATCAAGCTGCTGTTCATTTTGAGTAGCCTTTTTATCATCCTGCTGGTTGTCTTTAGGCATTGCACTTGACATTTCTGTCATTTTTTTAATGATTTCCGCTTTTTTATCAGCACTTGCGGCAGTATTGATCATAGGAAGCATAATAAAATCCTTTAAGGACGCCATCATTTTAGGATCAATTTGCTGATTTTGCTGAGAACTCTGCTCCGTATTCGGCATTTTGCCAAGTATATCTATTAAATCCGCAACTGTGTTATTCTTCTTTTCTAAATCACTTATAGAATCAATATTAGGGAGTTTCAATAATTCCAAAGCAGTGCTTAAGTTCTCGGTACTTATCTGTTGACCGTTCTCATTGGCATTCTGCTCTAAATTAGGTATTTTAGCCAAGAGGCCAAACATCTTTGTAATCACATCCACCTTTTTTTGTGGATCAGTGATTGTATCTATCATTGGAAGCTTCATAAGTTCCTGTGTTGCACCAATGGCAGCAGGGCCCATTTGACGTGCTTGAGCTCTAATTGCAGCAGCATTTGCTCCTGGTTTCATCGCAGCAGCTTGCATTTGCTGCAACTGGTTCACCATCTTTTTTTGCATTTCTGCCATTTGAGTCTCAATCTGATTTACTGCTTTTTTCTGTACGTCTGCCATTTGCTTGTGAATCTGATCTGCTGCCTTAAGTTGTGCCTCAGACATCATTTTATCAATGTTTTTGAATCCTTCTTTTTGTCCATCCCCAATTTTAGAAAGCATCATCCTTGCCATATAACCATCCTGAAGCTTATTAGTTGCCTTAGCAGTTATTTTTGGAGCAACTATGGAAAAAGTTGTGCTTAAAATGGCAAAAACCAATACAATAATTAAATTAATCCTATGGGGTTTCAAATATGATACAAGTCTCTTGAAAGACCCTTTAAAATTTTGGGCTTTCTCTACAGGCATTCCGAAGCCGCCGCCCATGGGTCCACCGCTTCTCTTCTGCATAGGTTTATTGTTTATTTTTTGTTCACTCATGCTATTTCCTCCTCTGAAAGCTGTGAGGATACAATTTCACGGTATACATCACATGTATTTAGCAGCTCCTTATGAGTCCCCATTCCGGCAATTTTTCCTTCATTCATAACAATAATCCTGTCTGCATCCATAACAGTTCCTACTCTCTGTGCAACAATAATTACTGTTGATTCAGCTATTTCATTTTTTAATGCTGCTCTAAGCTTCGCATCTGTTTTGAAATCCAGGGCAGAGAAGCTATCATCAAAAACATATATTTCAGGCTTTCTCACAAGTGCACGGGCTATTGAAAGACGCTGTTTCTGTCCACCCGATACATTAGTACCACCTTGGGCGATTTCATGATTATAGCCACCATCCATACCATTTATAAACTCAGCTGCCTGTGCTATTTCAGCAGCATGTTTAATTTCGTCATCTGTCGCACCATCATTACCAAATTTAATATTGTCTTTTATTATTCCGGAAAACAGAACAGCCTTCTGTGGTACAAAACCTATCTTTGCACGAAGGTTTTCCTGCGACATATCCCTTACGTCCACCCCATCTATAATAATACTTCCGCTGTCAACATCATAAAACCTTGGAATAAGATTTATCAATGTAGATTTACCAGCACCCGTACTTCCTATAATAGCCGTAATCTCTCCAGGCTTTGCTGAAAAAGATATATTTTTTAAAGCAGGCTCTTCTGCACCATGATAACTAAAAGTTACATCCCTAAACTCTATGTAACCTTTTCCTGAATAAGAATCTTTTATATTTTTAGGATCAACAATTTCAGAAACAGTATCAAGCACTTCATTAATTCTTACTGCTGCCGCCTGGGCACGAGGTACCATAATATACATCATTGAAAGCATCAGCATTGAAAACATGATCTGCATCGCATACTGCGTAAATGCTGATAATTGCCCCAAATCCAAACTACCTTCACTTATACGTATTCCACCAAACCAGAGAATAGCCAGGGAAGTGAAATTCATTATAAGCATTATTGCAGGCATCATAAAAGCCATAATCCTATTGACTTTTATATAGTTTTCTGTAAGGTCAACATTAGCCTCATCAAAGCGTTTTGATTCACGTTCCACTGTATTGAATGCACGAATTACCCTTATACCTGTAAGCTTTTCGCGTAAAATAAGATTAATTCTATCAATCTTTACCTGAACCATTTTAAAAAACGGCATCACTTTTGTGGCAATCAATCCAATAACAATTCCTAGCAGTGGTATTGCAACCGCAAGTACGAGAGTTAAAGGTTTATCCCTTCTCATAGCAAGAATAATCCCGCCTATTGCCATCATAGGTGCGGCAATCATCATACGCATTATTAATATTGTAACCATTTGAATCTGGTTAATATCATTTGTAGTTCTTGTTATAAGAGTTGCTGTACCTATTTTATCGAACTCATGTAGTGAGAAGCTCTCTACT
Source organism: Bacillota bacterium (assembly GCA_023430975.1). Classification (GTDB taxonomy): domain Bacteria; phylum Bacillota; class Clostridia; order Acetivibrionales; family DSM-2933; genus Pseudobacteroides. The sequence continues at coordinate 93,406 of JAEYYB010000078.1, forward strand.
CTTTTAAAAACTTTACTTCTTAAAATAGTCCCCAACCCGACTGCTGCTTTTGAAGACAAAAAGCTGGCAATAATGGCACAAATAACGCCGCCTGCTGCAACTAAAAGCATTAATCCGCCAATTTGCAAAATCTTATCTGTATCGCCCTGCATAACGCCTTTATTAATAATATCCGACATTAATGTTGGAAGATAAAGATCTCCTAATGTTTGCAAAAACACAAAGAGGAACACCCCGATTACCATAGCAGTAAAGGGTTTTAGAAATCTGTACAATCTAATCACTGTGGTTCAACTCCTTTTATTAAATAAAAATCATTGCTATATAAAATTTAATAGATTTTTATATAAATGATTCTTTTTAGTACGCAAAATTCGCTATAAATGAATAACAAGTAAAATTCAGTGTAAATTTTAATCTTTTATCATTTTTATTAAAATACTTTCCATTTCGTCTACCAATTCATTAAGCTTATTTATTTCCTCATCACTTAACATATCAAACTTTTTAACAATTACTTCCTTAATCTTTATTTTATGCTTCTCAAGCACATTTTTTCCTTTTTCAGTAATTTTAAGAATAATCACTCTCCTATCATTAGGGTCATATGTTCTCTCAATAAGATTTTCTTCTATAAGTTTATCTGCCATAACTGTAAGATTAGGTTTTGAAATCATAATCTTCCTGCTGTAATAACTCATTGTATTGCAATCATGGTTATGAATAATTTGTAAAAGTCCAAATTTTTGCTTTGAAATAATAGAAGCAGGGATATCCTTCATAAGTTTTTTGTAAATAAGAGGAAAAAAGACGAGAAACTTCTCGACCAACTTTTCCCTTTCCATTCCTTTCACCTCCCATGAACAAAATCGTATACACCACAATTCCCTGTATAAAATTAAAATCAAAACATTATTACAATTAATAATTGTTATGATTAATAACTATTGCAAATTATAATACTTATTAATCATAATTTCAACTTTTTTTATAAAAGTGAGTTTAAGAAGCCAAAATAAGCTATCCTTAGTCCTTTATATTTGATAATATTTTTTAACATAAAGGGCTGAAGATAGCTTATTAATAATTTATTATGTATAATAAAACCATATATTAAAATATTACCACTTTTTAACATAACTTATGTTTTCTTTCTATTAACTAGTAGATTTTTACTATATACAATCCCTCCGATTGCAATGACATATGTAATCCAAACAAAGTTAACCTTATAAGGAACATGTTTACCGGCAATATCCGCAATACCTGCAACAAAATCAGATACCACAAATACCAAACTTCCTATTGCAGTAAAGATATACCTTCTATCACTGTAGAATAACGACACCCCTGATGCTGCCATTACCGACAGCCAGATACCATAACCCAATGCTATAAAAATAAGAGGCTCGGAATTTTTCCCAGGCTCGAAGAATATCCACCATGCTATGGTCACCATGATACTGTAAATTATCGTTCCTACGACAAAGCTTATATTAATAAAGGGCTTTTTTAATTCCTTCGATGTCTTAACAAAACATAAAATGGTGACTGCCTGTGCTACAAAGTAAATCCCCATACCCACCATAAATCCAAATGGTAGAATATTTGCCAATACCAAATTTCCGATTAAATAAATACCTGTAACAAATACAATAATTTTTGCATATATACTTCTATCAAGTATAGCCTGAATTAAGGCCATAACAACAAAGGATATACTTACTATTATGGAAACGCTTGTCGGAACAGTCTGTCCGCCTGTATAAACTATTCCACCTATAAGAAATAAAAATTGAAGTAAAAATATTATCCTATACAAAGTTGACCTCCCTCTATAATATTAAAGTATATGTAAACCGTACTAAATCAGGAATATTATACCACTATAGTTCCAAGCCTACAAGAACATAATCCCCTGTAATTATATAATCTACAATCTATATATTTTTCAATAATCATCTTGCATTTTAATTATTGCAAGAAATTTTACTTCATTCATATGTTGCAAAAATTCATTTTTATAATTTAAATGCATACAATTCAACTGCATTTCATCATGTAAAATCTTTTTCGTAACATATCTTGATTTTTGCCATAAGAAATTCCGTTGTAGAATTCATCTTATTTTTTAGAAAATAAAAAAACAGATAACCTGCTGATTAAAAATTACTCAGCTGGTTATCTATATGAAAATTAAATAATCTTTTACATTTGTCTATCGCAAATTCCGTAAAAACCGTTCGTTATTTGCTCTGACAAATGTAAGATCATTAACACTTTTCATTTATTTCATTCTTTAATTAATCCGGATTTATAGCCATACAAAATCTTATTCTTCCTGTTTTTCCATCTTTTCAGGTGCACTTATGCTGAGAATGGACAGCACATTGCGAATTACAATTCTGGTACAATCAATAAGCATCAGCCTTGCCTTCATAATGCCTTCTTCTTGCTTCCTAATACGGCAGGCTTGGTAAAATCCATGCAAATATCCTGCAACCTCAAGTACATAACGAGTCAATCTGCTAGGCTCCAAAGTGTTGGCAGCTATCCTTATTTCTTCCGGGAACTGTGCCAAAGCTTTAATAAGGGCCAGCTCTTCCTTTGTATTTAAAAGTGCAAGATCCACAGAACCTATATCCGGCAGCTCTACACCATCTTGTTCCTTAGCCCCTCTTACAATGCTGCAAATCCTTGCATGAGCATACTGTGCATAGAACACAGGATTCTCATTTGACTTTTCTACTGCAAGGCTCATATCAAAATCCAAATGGCTTCCCGATGCTTTCATGTTAAAGAAGAAGCGTGCAGCATCCTTACCATAAATAATAGCTTCTTCGTCACTTCTTACTCCATCCTTACCCAACTCTTCAATGAGGTCATTCAATGACACTGCCCTGCCTGTCCTCTTGGACATCCTGTAAGCTTCCCCATTTTTAAACAACCTTACAAGCTGGAACAGAACTACATCCAGCTTGCTTGCATCAATACCCATTGCCGATACTGCAGCCTTCATCCTGGCAACATGTCCATGATGATCGGCACCTAACAGGTTTATAACCCTGTCGAATTTCCTCTTTAAAAATTTATTTCTATGGTAGGCTATATCAGATGCAAAGTAGGTGGGCAGCCCGTTATTCCTGACTATAACCTCATCCTTCTCAATGCCGAATTCTGTAGCCTTAAACCATATTGCTCCTTCTTTTTCAACAGCATAACCTTTTTCTTTGATAAAGTCCAATGTCTCCTGAAGTTCACCGCTGTCGTAAAGAGACTGTTCAGAAAACCACACATCAAACTCTATTCCATAATTCTTAAGTGCTGTACGGATTCTTTTGAGATTTATGGGGAGAGCGTATTCAACAAGAATCTTTTGTCTTTCTGCCTGTTCAACATTTAAGAGCTTGTCCCCATTTAATGCTATATAATCCCTCATGTGGTCGGTAATATCCTCACCCTGGTACCCGTCTTCCGGGAATACAACCGCTTCTTCCCCGAGCAGTAATTGAAGATATCTTGCTTCAAGGGATTTTCCAAACTTCTCAATCTGATTTCCAGCATCATTTATATAAAATTCCTTTGTTACATCATAGCCCGCTGCCTTAAGGACATTTGCAATACAATCGCCTAAAGCACCACCTCTAGCATTACCCATATGAAGAGGCCCGGTAGGGTTTGCACTTACAAACTCTACCATAACCTTTTGTCCATTACCGATATTAATCTTACCGTAGTTCTCTCTCTCAGCTTGAATAACCTTTATGGTATCGTATAACCATTTTACATTTAAATAGAAATTAATAAACCCCGGTCCCGCACATTCAACCTTCTCAATATATGTATCTTGCAATTCCATATTTTTGATAATAATCTCAGCTGTCTGCCTGGGTGCCTTTTTAACCTGTTTTGCAATCTGCATGGCAATATTTGTAGAAAACTCGCCGTGTTCTTCTTCCCTAGGTATCTCAATAATAATTTCAGGCACTTCAACCTGGGGCAATTCGCCATTATTATAAGCCTTTATAAGTGATTTTGATATAACTTCTTTAATTTCCTCCGTTAAATTCTGTATAACATTTGTCATTAATACGTCCTGCCTCTCTAATAAACATATGAAAATCATTTTCTCCAGATTTATTATTATCTATTTCAAGCTGATAATCAACCTTTATTTCCCCACCTTCATCATTTACATTTACTTCCACTTCATTTGCATATACTCCTAAAGTAAATGTTCCATACGTGGTATCGTAGTACGAAAGATGTTTCTGCCCCTGTTCAAATATAAACTGGGAGTTTACAGATCCAAATCTCATAAGTGTAACTACACCATCGGATATTTTCAAGGTTGTTGTGGTCCCTTCCATTCCGGTAACTTCGCTCTCTTTATAGGTAATGAAGTAAGCATTGCCTTTCTTGTAAAATTTTCCTTCGGTAACAAGCTCAAGTATGTTAGTGTTCTGATTATTTGATGTTTGAGTTCCCTTAACGGAAATTATTACATACTTTTTCATAGAGCACACCTCCAGCAAAGTCAGCCATATTTGGCTGCTGTTATTTTCACTACTTCATCTCCCATTCCTAAATATAATTGTTGATCTCTTAAACATGTCTATACTAAGGCATGAATGAAAAATTACTTCCGCTTTTGAGCGGGTGTTGACGAGTTAAGTCAACACATGAGCGATATTTATAGCGGAAGTTATTTTTTGATCATGACTAAACTTTACCCGTAGGAAAAGAATTATATCATTATCTTTAAGAAATCTTTCATATATGAAAAGCGTTAATCTATAATATTATATTTGTAACGCTTTTTATAAGGCTAAAAACTCACGCATAAAATTATGGAAACATTATTCATGAATAAGTTTTTAGCCTTAGCACACTCGCCTCAATATTTTTCAATATCAACCTTTTCAGCTGAGTGAATATCACTTTCCAATATTGCACTTCCAAGGCTCTCAAATTTTTCAACACTATCACTAGTATAATACCTGTAAACCGGATTAATACGTTCATCCCTCATGATGTCCATCTCACCTAATATATTGCGGACTACTTTGGTAACCTCCAGGGCTGAACTTACAAGCTTGACTTTTTCTCCCATTACCTTTGATATAGTATTATATAGCATTGGATAATGGGTGCATCCCATAACAAGAGTATCAATTCCTTCTTTCTTCATAGGCTCCAGGTATTCTTCAGCAATTCTAAATGCTATATCGTTTTCCCACCACCCTTCTTCAACCAGTGGTACAAACAGCGGGCAAGCCTTCTGCACTATTTCTATTGAACTGTCAAGTCCTTTGATAGCCCTCTCATATACACCACTGGTAATTGTTGCTACTGTTCCAATCACACCTATTTTTTTATTTTTTGTTTCATTGACCGCTGTTATTGCACCCGGTTCTGTAACTTCAATGACCGGTATATCAAAACTATCCTTAACAAGCTTTAAACTGCACGCACTAGCTGTATTGCAAGCAATTACTATCATTTTTATATCCTGATTCAACAGGAACCTGATATCCTGAAAAGTATATTTAACAATGGTATCTGTTGATTTTGTACCATAAGGTGCTCTTCCATTATCTCCGAAATACACAACACTTTCAGTTGGTATAAGGCTTTTTAGTTCTTTTAATACTGTTAGACCACCCAGCCCTGAATCAAAGACACCAATCGGTCTGTTGTCCATTCGTTAGTCCCCCAATTAATACATTTTATCCAAATTTTAAATTACCTTTTCATTAAATCTTTCTATAGCAAGATCTATAAGCTTTTCAATTAGCTCATCATATGGTAATCCTGATGCTTCCCAAAGCTTGGGATACATGCTTATACTGGTAAACCCAGGCAGGGTGTTTATTTCATTTATATAAACATTGCCCGAATCCTTGTGGACAAAGAAGTCGACCCTTGATAATCCAGCACAATCTAATGATTTAAAAGCACGTACTGCATAATCCCTTATTTCATTTATAGTAGAATCCGGCAAATCAGCAGGAATTATTATTTTTGAGTTGTTATCTATATATTTTGCCTTATAGTCATAAAACTCATTACAAGGTACTACTTCTCCAACAGTTGATGCAACAGGATCATCATTACCTAATACGGCACACTCAACTTCCCTGCCATCAATGAACTCCTCAACTAGCAGCTTTCTATCGTACTTGGCTGCCTCAAACAATGTATCAGTCAATTCCTGCCTGTTACGTGCCTTTCCCACTCCTACTGAAGATCCTGAATTGGAAGGTTTGACAAAACAAGGATATTCCAATGTGCCTTCAACCTTTAGAATTACATCATCCAAATCGGTTTTCAACGATTTTCTGTTAAGAACAAGGTATTTTCCTTGAGGTATCCCCTCTTTTTCAAAAACTATCTTGGTAAAAGCCTTATCCATTCCAACAGCTGATGCTAAAACACCGGGACCCACATATGGTATGCCGGCAAGTTCAAATAGCCCTTGAATGGTACCATCTTCACCATTTGCACCATGCAACACCGGAAAAACCACATCTATGCCTTTATTATCACTGACCTCAACACCTGCTGCACTAAAAATACTTCTGGCTGAGGCTTCCGGTAATAAACCCTGTGTGCTGTAAGCTATTTGATTCTGTTCTGCAGCTTTTTCCCATTCCCCACTGCCAAGCTTTTCCACAGGTCCATTATAATTAAGCCATTTGCCTTCTTTAGTAATTCCAATCATTACTACATCAAATTTATCCCTGTTTATATTCCTAATTACCGACTCTGCTGATACTCGTGATACTTCATGTTCTGTGGACTGTCCTCCAAAAATTACTGCAACTCTTATTTTTTTATTCATATTTATTCCCCTTTTAACATGCAAAACATTGATTTTTCAACGTTTTGACGATATAAGAAAGCCTAATAAAATATATATTTCTAATTTTACTATTTAAGTACATCAACTTCAAGTTTTTTAGGGAAATAAAAATAATTACAGAATTGCATAATATATCACAGTTTATTGCACAAACTCAATTTTTTAGATACAAAATTGACCAAGGAAACCTTTGAAATCTCATTACTATAATTGTAAAAATTTTGAATTATTAAAGTGAAACGGAATTTTAGAAAGGTTAAGATTAATGTAATCTTAATATACTAATATTTTATCACTTGTTATAACTTATGTACAGTCCTATTTATTATAGATGCAAGCTGTAAAATTTTATAAAGATCAGAATCCATATTAAAAGTGTTATTGATCTTACATTTGGCGGAGCAAATAACGAGCGGTTTAGCGGGATTTGCGATACACAAATGTAAAAGATCAATCACTTTTAATCTATAAAAAAGTATGAATAAAACTGTTGGCAAATGACTATTGAAATGCTTTTACGTAGTATGTTATATTAAAAGTGTTGGTAATCTTACATTTGGCAGAACAAATAACGAACGGTTTTAGAGGGATTTGCAATAGACAAGTGTAATAGATAAATATCTTTTAATATACAATAAATGTTGATAAGTAAATAATTTACATGGAGGTACTAAAAATGCCATTTTATGATTTAAAATGCAAAAAGTGCGGCGAAGAATTTAACATAATGGCAAAGATGAGCGATAGGGACAACAAGTTGATTACCTGCATAAAATGCGGCAGTAATGAACTTGAAACCCTATTTAGAAACATCAATATCATTCAATCCAGAAAAAATAGTTCCAATGAATGTCCAAATATTCATAAGTGCAACGGTTGCTGCGGTCATTAATAAATGGAGTTTCATTTAGGTGATAAGTGGTTTCAATCATACCTTAATTTATAAACTTTATTGTCTTCAAGCCTAAATTTTTGTCAAATATTCTTTCGGCTTCAATCCCATCTATCTCAAATATAACAGCCTCTACTACTATATAAACCTGCCCAGCCTCTCTAAGGCATCCGACATGGGCTTCTTCTCCTTTTCCTATGCTGATATGAAGGTGAATTGAAGGCTCATTGTCGCTCTTGTATATAGTACCAACACCCATTATTTCCCTTCCATCAGAAAAGCTTCTCCATATCTGATCAGGCGGCAAAACAGGTTCTTTAGGCCCTGATACATATGAAGCACATTCTAATGCACCCAACATAATAAATGCAGCTGTCTTAATCTCTTCCTCCTCCGCTACCTTTTTAATGGAGTCAATAAGTTCATCTCCATCTTCAACCTTTACAACAAATATTCTTCCTAATATTCCTTCTCTGTACTGCAAACCTTATCCTCCCCATTTAACAAAGGCGTGACTAAAAATGCTATAGATTTAACACTTTAATATAACAGCATTTCAGCCTATTTTAATTATCCAGCTTTTGCTGCCTGTTATGGAATATCAACAAATCCACCATTCTTCCATAGCTTTCTGTACCGTCTTTTTGCCTGTTTACCTTTAAATACGCATCATTAGCGGCATTTGAAACTTTATTTACTACGCCCTCATAACTCTTCCAGTATATATTTCTTGCTTTTAAGTCCCTGTTAACCTCCTGGCTGAACTTTTGTCTTAAAGAGTTAAAACGTTCCCTGTCCTTTTCATATAAGGCATTCATAGCATAGTTCAGTGCAGCAATGGCCCCTGAATACTTAAACTCCACGTCAGGGTTTTCCTGACTTGCAAGGAACCCAACAAAATTTGCCTCGTCTTCTCTTGCAAAACCACGTTGATGAGCCATCTCATGGCATATCACAAACGGAATAGATGAATCAGGCATATCCATATTGATATTTGCCTCTCCTGTAAAAGGACAATACATTCCACCCAAACCTTGCATTGACATCACTTTTGAAAACATCATTCCCTTTGGCTTTCCAAAGTTGCCTTTTAACTCAGGATATGTTTTTGCTAAAACTTCATACCCTTTATATGCAGTATTTAAAGCATTGCCTTTACCTTTTTCCAAAATCATTATTCCATTATCGTTTTCTTTTACCTTGAGCCTCAACTCATTAGTTTTATTTATAAGATTGTCGCAAACTTCCACAAGCTCATTGATATTAACATTGCCGGTATCATATGAAGCTATTTTTGAAAAAGGATACCTGTTATAATTTAATGCCCAGCCAGCAATAAATATTATATATATAATTGAAACAATTACAAATACTTTTTTGAAAAATTTTATGGCAACCTGTTTTCTTTGACCTTTTTGTTTAATAAGTCTATAAAATAACATTCCAATATTGTATATAACATATAATATAAGCGCTATTTCCAGAAGCTCCATAATGGAAAAGGGAAATATACCCGTGATAGCACTAAGAAGTTGTATAATTTTTTTACCCAACAGATTGGAATAGTATTTTTCGATTAAATGTGGGGTATATGCTGTCCCGTAAAACAACACCGCCCCTAAAGGAATAAGCATTATAATAATGATTCTTTTCCATAAGCCACTCCTCTTTAATTTTATATCCATACTATCCCTCTATTCTTTTTAATAGTTTTACACCTATTGTAGATACAAGATAATATAATAAAGCAATAGATGTGCCGAAAATCAAAATTGTTGCTATAAATGTCTGTAAAAGACTTAATCCTGCAATAAAAGTAACAGCTATAAATGCTCCTGAAAATAGTATGCTGGCTAACATATTAAAAAGAACATTAAAATTCTGTTTTACTGCCTTTTGTTCATTATCCCAGTTCAGTTTGGGATTAAGCAAGTCAAAGACTATTCCTGTAAATGAGCTGAATATTATCCCTATCAATCCAACTACAGACACAAGTGCTACAGTATATATATTAAGTTTTATCATATAACTCATGAAAATTAATGTTATACTTACGCCAAAAACACCGATTACAACTCCGGACATAACCTTCATTAGAATTTGTTTATCATAACCCAAAGGTATATACTTATTGAAGTACATATTTTGTCCTTCCCTCGATATTGCAGTGGATGTAACGCTGTTGCTTGAAGATAAAAACATCGAGAATGCAAAACCGATTGCCAATATGAGGCCATTATCTCCATTCTGCCTTATTATTCCTCCCAATTGCTCAAGATTCATACCATTGTCTGAATTTGTAAAACTCGATATTAATATTATTACAGGCCAAATTAAATTTCCAAGTATACAATTTATAAAGTATGGTGGTGTTCTTAATATAATTCTTATCTCTTTTAGGAAGTAAGTAAAAGCAACAGGTCTCTTTTCCGTTGCACGCTTAAGCTCCAGATTGCTCATTGCTCTTCTTTTTGAACCGGTTTCAGATATTCCCATGACCCCTTTAAAATACAATATCTGACTTAAGTAAAGGAATACTACCAGTATTATTGCAGTGAGTCCCAGGAATAACAGCATATTTATAATTCCTGTAAAATCAATACTCCTTATAAGGGACATGGCAGCATATTTTGCACTTGGGAAAAAAGACGTAACATTGCTAACGTTTCTTTCCAATTGTGCTAAGGTAGATTCGAGTTTTCCCTGGTCGAGGTTTCCGTTAACAAACTTTCTTGCCCCAAACTGAACTCCAACACCTATACCGATAGCTATTATGCTGGCAAAATACCTAAATCTGTCTTTATTTTTTATAAGTCCGGTAAACCTCATTAAAGGCATTATTATAAGCGAGGAAATAACCAAAGGTATAACCGGGAGGGTCAAAAATATAATAGCAGCATATAAATAATAAAGAATCCCGCCTCCGCTTTTAATTCCATATACCAGTAGTACAGGAGCCAATACGACAATTTCAGTCAAATACTCATAAATTGTTACAACAATAAACTTTGCACCTATTATTTCAAAAGGCCTTAATGGTAACGGCAGAAGGCTTTCTATATCCTTTGTAAAGTAAAATGTGTTTAAAATATAGAAAATTCCAAAAAAGAACACCACAAAACTGGTAAGTGCAAGACTTATTGCCGGAATAAGTGTCTCAATATTCATGTTTTTTAAAACATCATATGAAACAGCGGTAAAAAAGCCTAATTGTCCTATCATGGGTAGAAATGCTACAGCGAGAATGGTCCATAAAATCCATTTTCGTTTACTGTTCGATGCATTTCCACTGCCCCTTAAAAGTATTTTTGCTAGTAAAATAGTATTAGTTTTCATTTCCAGTCATCTCCAAGAACATTTTTTCCAACGATTCTTCCCCTTTAAAATGTATCTTCAACTCTTCAAGGGTACCGCAAAAGAGTATTTTACCATTGTTTATAACAGCAACCCTGTCACACAGTTTTTCTGCAACCTCAAGTACATGGGTGGAGAAAAATACCGTTTTACCTTTGTTTGCATGCTCCCTCATCATTTCCTTTAATACAAACGAAGATTTAGGATCAAGACCTGTCATTGGTTCATCCAATATCCATACAGATGGATTATGAACTAAAACCCCCATTATAACAATCTTCTGCCTCATACCATGGGAATAGCTCTGAATGGGATCAGTAAGGGCATTTACCATTTCGAACCTTTTGCTTAGCTCTTCTATCCTAGTGTTCCTATCGGATGCAGATACATTATAGATGTCTGCCATAAAATTCAAATATTCAATTCCCTTTAATCTCAAAAATATATTTGGATCATCAGGAACAAAGCCAAACTGTCTTTTGGCTTTCATTGGATCTCTATCGATATCAACGTCATTTATCTTTATAGTCCCGCTGTCACAGCCTATTATACCTGTTATCATTTTTATTGTTGTAGTCTTCCCTGCTCCATTAGGCCCAAGAAACCCGAATATTTCACCTTTTTTAACCAGCAGATTCAGATTGTCAACTGCCTTCAATTTTCCATTATACGTTTTATTAACATTGCTAAGTTCAATCATTTTTCTACAGTCCTTCCGGTTTTAAATTAAAAGCTGCTTCTTAAGAAGCAGCCTCGTATCCTTACTTAGAAATAAATTCGTATGGATATTATTTCTTAGCCATTACTTATTAGATTTTGTAACCTTTAATCTTGCCATAGCTCTTGCTAAAGCTGTCCTAGATCTAACATATTCTATTTGGGATATTTGTCTTTGGAGTCTTTCCTCTGCCCTCTCTTTTGCAGCCTTTGCCCTGTTGATATCTATCTCATTAGGCCATTCTGCAGTGTCACAAAGTATAACTGTATTTTCCTTAGTGATCTCCATAAAACCTTCACTTAAGAAAGCCTCCAGCCACTCTCCGTTCTTAAGAATCCTAATTGGACCTATATCTATGGCAACAACCATTGGAACATGATCCTTTAGAATTCCCATCTCTCCTTCGGGTGTCTTTAGAACTACCATTTCCACCTCATCGGAAAAGAATCTTCTATTCGGCGTAGCTATTTCAAGCTTAAATGTGGATGCCATAACCACACCCCCTACATATTCTTAGCTTCTTCATATACTTCATCAATAGTTCCCTTCATATAGAAACATGACTCTGGAATATCATCCATTTTACCGTCAATAATTTCCTTAAATCCTCTAATTGTTTCCTTGACTGGAACATACTTTCCTTTATAGCCAGTGAATGTTTCAGCAACAAAGAATGGCTGAGACAAGAATCTCTTAATTTTTCTTGCTCTGTAAACAGTCAGTTTATCCTCCTCCGAAAGCTCATCCATACCAAGGATTGCTATAATATCCTGAAGTTCTTTCAGCCTTTGAAGTATCTCCTGAACCTTTAACGCTACCGAATAATGCTCTTCTCCCAATATTCTAGGATCAAGAATTCTTGATGTGGAGTCAAGAGGGTCAACAGCAGGATATATACCTTCTTCGACTATTTGCCTGGATAAAACCGTAGTTGCATCAAGATGGGCAAATGTAGTTGCAGGAGCGGGGTCGGTAAGGTCATCGGCAGGTACATAAACAGCCTGTATGGATGTTATTGAACCTTTTTTGGTTGATGTAATTCTTTCCTGAAGTTCACCGACATCGGTTGCAAGAGTGGGCTGATAACCAACGGCTGACGGAACTCTTCCCAGCAAAGCCGAAACCTCTGAACCTGCCTGAATGAATCTGAATATATTATCGATAAATAACAAAACGTCCTGACCCAATTCATCTCTGAAATATTCCGCCATTGTAAGTCCTGTAAGACCAACTCTCATTCTTGCTCCCGGCGGCTCATTCATCTGACCGAAAACCATGGCTGTTTTCTGTAAAACCCCTGATTCCTTCATTTCAACCCAGAGGTCATTACCTTCTCTAGTTCTTTCTCCAACACCTGTAAATACAGAAAATCCACCATGCTCATTTGCTATGTTTGTTATTAACTCCTGAATAAGAACCGTTTTTCCAACCCCTGCACCACCAAAGAGTCCTATCTTACCACCTTTTGCATATGGTGCCAAAAGGTCAATAACCTTTATCCCTGTTTCAAGGATCTCAGTTGACGGCTTAAGGTTTTCAAGGCTTGGTGCCGGTCTATGAATAGGATACTGTATGTTTGATTTTACATCTCCGGCTTCATCAACAGTCTCTCCGAGTACATTAAATACCCTGCCCAAAACTTCCTTGCCTACAGGAACTTTAATAGCTTCTCCTGTATCTATAGCATCCAGACCTCTTACAAGCCCGTCCGTTGATGACATGGCAACACATCTTACAGTATCATTTCCAAGATGCTGCATAACTTCTACAACAACTGTGGCATTGCCGCTTCTCTCGATATTTATAGCATTGTATATTTTTGGCAGCTTGCCGCTTTCAAACCTGATATCTATAACCGGGCCGATTATTTGCATTATCTTTCCAACATTTAGAGCCATAATTTTCTCACTCCGTTCAAAAGTAATATATATTGTAATCTTTCAATCATTACTTGTAATGTTGAAGAAATAGCTTCCCCTAACTTCGCTTCCGTGTTGACTTAACTCGTCAACACACGCTCAGTATGGGAAGTAATTTTTCAATCATTACTTAGCTTAAAGCTGCAGCTCCGCCGACTATTTCTGAAATCTCCTGGGTAATTGCTGCCTGCCTTGCCCTATTGTAATTGAGATTCAAAATCTTAAGCATTTCATCTGCATTGGTAGTTGCATTATCCATTGCCGACATTCTGGCATTCTGCTCGCTTGTAAACGCTTCAACCAATGCACCGTATATGATGCCCTTGACATATTTGGGAATAAGAACATCAAAAACAGCTTGAGGAGACGGTTCGTAAGCAAGGCTTTCATCAATCTTAACCTCTGCCGCGTTTACATCTTCCTTGAGATCTTCTATAGTTAAAGGCAGTAACTGCATCATTACAGGTTCGAGGGTTATGGAAGTTACCATCTTGGTATAAATAAGGAATACTTCATCCACTTCTCCGCTTTTAAATAAACCTAATATTTTTTCAGCAACATCCCTGGCTCTATAAATTGTTGGATTTTGTACCGGATAATCAAATTCCATATCCACATTGTACTTCTTCCTTACAAAATGACCTCTTCCCATATGACCTGCAACTAAAAGGAGTGAATCAGGGTGTTTCTTTAACTCACCTTCTGCAAGTTTGATAATGTTGTGGTTATACCCTCCGGCAAGTCCCTTGTCTCCTGTAATTATTACATAACATATTTTCTTACCCTCTTTTTCATTCCTGAGGTCAAAACATATGTTATCCAAATTGCCGCTGTGCATCAATATATCACCAATGGTAGCTTTAACCTTATCAAAAAAGGGTTTGGTCTGGTCAAGCTGTTGTCTGGCTTTTTTTAATTTGGCAGCTGAAATAAGTTTCATTGCCTTTGTAATTTGCCTTGTTTCCTTTATACTTTTAATTCTTGATTTAATTTCTCTCATGTTTGCCATAACAGCACCACCTTACCTCTTGAAGTCCTTTTTAAACTCATCTATAGCCTTTTTAAGACTCTCTTCCGTTTCGGCTTTCAATTCACCAGTTTCAGCTATGGCCTTTGCAACCTGAGGATATTTTTCATCCATAAATTTAATAAGCTCTGTGTTAAACTTCCTTACGTCCTTTACTTCAATGTCCATCAAATACTTGTTTGATGCTACGTAAAGTATTATTACCTGATGTTCAACAGGTATTGGCGAATACTGCGGCTGTTTTAATGTTTCCATCAGTCTTTCGCCCTGCATCAGCTTTTCTCTAGTGGCTTTATCAAGATCAGAACCGAATTGGGCAAAAACAGCCAATTCTCTGTACTGTGCAAGGTTAATTCTGAGTGGTCCTGCAACCTTCTTCATGGCCTTAATCTGAGCAGCCCCTCCAACCCTGGATACCGAAATACCGACATTCAAAGCCGGTCTTTGCCCTGAATAGAAAAGCTCAGACTCAAGGAATATCTGCCCATCTGTAATAGAAATAACATTAGTAGGAATATACGCAGAAACGTCCCCTGCCTGGGTTTCTATTATAGGAAGTGCAGTAATTGAACCGCCTCCTAACTCATCGCTGAGCTTTGCAGCTCTTTCAAGGAGCCTTGAGTGCAGATAAAATACATCCCCAGGGTAAGCTTCTCTTCCCGGTGGTCTCCTAAGAAGCAAAGACATTGCTCTGTATGCAACGGCATGCTTTGAAAGATCATCATATATTATAAGTACGTCTCTATGATCATTGTACATAAACTCCTCTGCCATTGCACATCCGGCATAAGGTGCTATATACTGAACTGTAGCCATTTCGCTTGCAGTAGATGATACAACAATGGTATATTCCATAGCACCGAACTCTTCGAGGGTATTAATAATACCTGCTATGGTTGAAGCCTTCTGTCCGATTGCTACATATACACAAATGACATCTTTTCCTTTTTGGTTAATTATCGTATCTATTGCTATGGCAGTTTTTCCAGTCTGCCTGTCGCCTATGATAAGCTCTCTTTGGCCTCTTCCAATAGGAATCATAGCATCAATTGCCATATAACCTGTTTGAAGAGGAGTATTAACAGACTTTCTATGAACAACCCCAGGTGCCAAATATTCCAACGGTCTATACTTTGTAGTCTTTATCTCGCCTTTTCCATCTAGCGGAACACCTAGCGGGTTAACAACTCTTCCAATAAGCTCTTTCCCAACAGGCACCTGAACCGTCGTACCTGTACGTTTTACACTTGTTCCTTCCTTTATCCCTTCTGCATCCCCTAAAAGAACGCAGCCGACATTATCCTCTTCAAGGTTAAGAGCCATTCCGCGTACACCATTTTCAAACTCAAGAAGCTCACCGTACATACAGCCTTCCAAGCCATAGATTCTGGCTATTCCGTCACCTGATTGCAAAACATAGCCAACGTCATCAGTCTTTGTCTTTACCCCATAATTTTCTATTTGCTGCTTTATTATCGAAGTAATCTCTTCAGGTCTCAAATTCATCTTTTTCACCTCGTTAAAAAATATATATCATAGAAACTTTCTCTTTGCTAAGGCATGCCTAATCTGTTAATTGCGGGATTAATGATCTTAACCTAAAAGTGCTTTAATGCTTTCAAGCCTGCCTTTTACAGAGCCATCAATTACTTTATCTCCTATTTTTACCTTTACTCCTCCGATAAGACTTTGATCTATTTCTACACTTGCCTTAACGCTTGTGGCATTGTGTAATTTACCATATTTTTCCTTGATCTTTATTATCTGTGATTCATCCAACTCAGCAGCCGATATAATAGTCATATTAAGTGTATTCCGTTTAATATCAGCCAGCTTAATAAACTCATCATTTATTCCAGGCAAGTGTTTAATCCTATCCTTATCTAAAAGTAGCAGTAAGAAATTCAAAATCTCCGGCCTTAAGTCTTTTGAAAAAATATTCTTTAAAGTTCCTTTTTTAGTGTCAATCTTCACCTCAGGATTATTAAGAAACAACCTGAAGTCCTGTTGGTCTTTATATATACCTATTATTTCCATTAATTCATGCTGAAATTCATCAATTGCATTAGCCTTATCAGCAATCTCAACCAATGCCTCTGCATATCTTTTATCAACTAAGGGCATTATGCCGCACCTGCCTCATCAATAAATTTTTCTGCCAATACCCTGTTCTTTTCATTGTCCATGTTTGCTTCAACCACCTTAGAAGCAACAACAAGTGCCAGACCTGTAACCTGACTTCTTACTTCTTTAATCATCTGAGCCCTTTCACGTTCAATCTCTTCCCTACCCTTTGCAAGAATTGCCTCAGCATCCTTTCTTGCATTATTTAATATTTCCTCATATTCCTTATTTGCCTTAGCTTTTGCATCGTTAATGATCTGATCTGCTTGGTTTTTAGATGCTCTTAACTCTTCTTCATACTTCTGTTTGAGTCCATTGGCTTCCAGCTTGGTTTTTTCAGCGTTATCCAGTGAATCCTTTATCATATTTGTTCTATTTTCCATGAATTGAGTAACTGGCTTAAATAAAAACTTTCTGAGCAAAAAATACAAAACCAATAAATTGATAAATACTAAAATGAATCTAAACTTTTCAAAATAAATTAACATATCTTGATTCATCCTTTCATAATGAACATTATATCAAAACAATCTATAGTATCATTTCTTCACTAATTACGAAGAAACTATTGGCACAATCAATTTTGTGTGGGAGTCTCCTCCCACACAATCAAACGGTAAAACTTTTATTATCCTATTTTTGTGAAAAGCAGTATGGCAATCAATAGTCCATATATGGCTGTTGCTTCTGCCAAAGCCAAACCTGTTAGAGTTATGGACATAATTTTACCAGATGCCTCAGGCTGTCTTGAAACAGCTTCTGCAGCTTTAGATGTAGCAATTCCTATACCTACACCTGCTCCCAAACCAGTCATAACAGCAAGACCTGCCGCAATTGCAATTAAACCTGAACCTTCCATCGTTTCACCTCCTTACTCAATAGCTTCTCCAACATAAAGTAAAGTCAAAAACACAAATATATACGCTTGAAGACCACCATCAAACAAATCAAAATATATGCTGAATACGCCTGGTAATAAAAACGGCTCAGCAAAATAAATCAATTCCATAATAGTAAAAGCTGCTAGAATATTTCCAAATAAACGAAGAGTCAGTGATAAAGGCCTTACAAAATACTCCATTACTTTAAATGGAAGCATTATTGGAAGTGGCTCCAAAAAGCTTTTCAGCCAAGCTTTAGGCCCTTTATATTTGATTCCGGCAAATAAAACCAAAACTATAGACATAACGGCCAAAGCACCTGCTACGTTGAGATCCTTTGTTGGGGGTGCTATTTCCGGTAAATGTTCCAGAAAACTTAGGCCTGTAAATTCAGCAATACCCTTGCCGGTAGGAATTATATTAAATATTGATATAATATTTGCAAATAGTAAGAAAAGAAGAAGAGTGCCAAAGTAAGGTGCAAATGGCCTCCAATGATGCCCGAGACTGCCTTTTGTAAAGTTATTCACAAACTCTACTATAGTTTCGGCGACATTCTGTTTCCCTGTAGGAACCATACGCAATTTTCTGGTAAATATAATCGAAAAGATGACTAAAAAAGCCATTACTACCCACATTACTATAATGGAATCGGAAATAGGGATGTGGAAGCCAAAAACATTGATATCATATCCTCTAAACTGCATTTTATGCATTAATTCTTCACTATTCATCTGCATCACCTTCTTGAAAAATTGTTTGACTCTACTAAAATTAAATTGAATTAATATATAATATCTTTTATCGTACTTATCCCTTATTTACTTTAATAATTTTACTAAAAAAAATATAAATTATAACAATTATTTTATAAAATCATTCTTTTTTATACCTGCTCCTCCCACCAAACTTAATAAAAATGCCGTAAAAGGTATCAAAAGGACACCCTCTGTAACACCTATAAGCAACGACATATTAATTAATGCGGATATTGTAAATAGTAATGCTGTCCCACCAAATAACAGCAAAAATATGACAATGGACTTAACTATCACGGCTCCATTGTAAGAAGGTAAAAAGAACTTAGATAATAAGATAGCCCACATGCCAAATTTAATTATTCCAAAAATACTACCAGCCAATAGGCCTAAAAAAGCAAGAATGTTATCATTCAATAATATAAAATCCAGCACTGCTATCAAAATAAACAAAATAGCAGATCTTCTAATTATATATTTCTCATACTTTGTTTTGAGCAATTTCTTATCCTTATTTGATTTAAAAATACTATTAAAATTTATTTAAAGTTTACTTATAATAGTTCCGATAAACACATTGATAAATGATAATTTTCAATTTATCTAATCTATTCAATTAGTTCCTGTTATAGGCAAAAACATGGCTTCTGTTAATAATATCACAACTAAATATTGAAATCAATAAGAATCAATTCAGAATTCATATAGAATTTATTGGAATAAAATTCAGTTGTAACATCAGAAACATATCAAACAGGGGTGGATTTTTTATGGACATAGGGGCAATTATAGCTCTAGTAATAGGCTTCGCAAGTGTAATTTTAGGTTATGTTATGGAAGGCGGGACAATAGGTGCCCTTCTACAAAAGACATCTGCAATCATAGTTATAGGCGGAACAATAGGTGCAACAGCACTTACATTCCCATTGTCCGAGCTTAAAAAGCTTTTATACGGCTTCAAATTAGTATTTAAAGAGCATAATTATAATGAGGTAGATGTTATACTCGAAATAGCCGAACTATCGGAAAAAGCCAGAAAAAATGGGTTATTGAGTTTAGAACAGTTTGCACAGGAAAGTGATGACAAAAATGTAAACAGTCTTCTAAAGAAAGGCCTGGCTTTGGTTGTAGATGGGGTTGAAGGAGACGTAATAAAAGACATTCTAAAAAGAGAAAGTGATCTTAAGTTTCGGATATATGAGTCAAATATTAAAATTTTAGAAGCTGCAGGAGGCTTTTCTCCGACAATGGGAGTTCTAGGAACAGTCATGGGAATGGTTTTTATTCTGGGTAATATGGGCAGCGATACAAAAGAGCTTGCTCATAGTATTGCAGTAGCTTTTATAGCAACGATGTATGGGGTAGGCCTGGCCAATCTGGTATATTTACCCTTAGCCGGAAGAGTTAGGTCCAAGGCAGAAAGAGAGGTTTCTGTCAATGAACTGATAATAGAGGGCCTTTTATCCATACAAGCCGGTGAAAACCCAAGGATTATAAAAGAAAAGTTAAACCTCCAGCTCTTAGAGCAACTTAATAACAAAATTACGAAGTAATTTTGCAACCTTAATGTTGTCGTGGGAAAAATTAAAAATCATTGAGGTGATAAAAATTGGAAGGCAAAATCAAACTTGTTAAGGATACCACTGACCGCTGGCTGCTTACCTATTCAGACCTCATGAATCTGCTGCTTATATTCTTCATAATATTATATTCCATGAGCCAGGTAGATGCCGAGAAGTTCAACAAATTGGCTGCATCCTTAAGGGAGGAATTAGGCAGCAGTCAAGTAGGAACCTACATAGGCGATACCGGCACTTCAAATTCAATTATTGACTTGAATGAAGGAAGCTCATCTACTGTGATACCTGATAACCTTGAAAAAAGGCAGATGGCAGAGGTTAAGGAAAGAGTGGAAGAATTAATTATTGAAAAGGGTTTTAAAGATCAGGTAAAAGTTTCAGTTAAGGAACGTGGAGTAGAAATATCCATGCAAGAAAACCTTCTTTTTAAAAGCGGCAGTGCAGCATATGAACCTTCTGCCAAAGCTACCCTGACTGAAATCGGCAAAATAATCAAATCTCTTTCGGGAAATCAAATAAGGGTGGAAGGTCATACAGATAACGATCCTATTAACACCAAATTATTTCCATCAAATTGGGAATTATCCTCTGTACGTGCAACAAACGTAGTTAGGACATTAATAGATATTGCCGGCTTAAACCCACAAAAAATATCAGCGATAGGATATGGAGAGTTTAGACCCAAGGCTCCAAATACTACCGCTGACAATAAAAGAAAAAATAGACGAGTTGATATAGTGATTGTAAAAAGCTCATTTGATATAGGTGAAGCAGGCATTATGTGATGGTTAGAAAGTAATTTTTTATTCGTGACTTACTATAAACTCATCCGGCTTGGAAGCAATATACCCAAACTCGTACAGTAAAGCTCTAGTAATTCTTTCCGAAGCCATACCGTCTCCATAAGGGTTAACTGCTTTTGCCATTTTATTATATTCATTTATATCTTCTAAAAGTTCAGAAGCTAATTTAATAATAGTAGCTTCATCAGTACCGGCTATCTTAACCGTTCCGGCTTTAACAGCCTCAGGACGCTCCGTTTCATTTCGGAGTACCAAAACAGGTTTTCCTAAAGACGGAGCCTCTTCCTGCAATCCCCCGGAATCCGTCAGTACCATGTAAGATAAATCCATTAGATTATGCATATCGGAAACTCCAATTGGGGATATCAGATGAACATTAGGACGATCGCCCAATATTGTTTTTGCCGTTTCCTGCACAACAGGATTCAAATGAACCGGATAGACAACTTCTACATCATTATATTTCTGTGAAATAACCCTAAGTGCTTTGCAGATATTAACCAATGGTTCCCCAAGATTTTCTCTTCTATGTGCTGTAACTGTCAAAACCCGTTTATTGTTAAAGCTAACTTTTCTCAAATCTTCATTTTCAAAAACATAATCCTTTTTAACTGTAGTTTTTAATGCGTCTATTACAGTATTTCCACTTATGTAAATTTTATCTTCTCCCACACCTTCATTTAGAAGATTTGTTTTATTAACACAGGTAGGAGAGAAATGATACTCTGCCAGTGCACCTGTTAGTTTTCTGTTTATCTCTTCAGGATAAGGCGAATATTTGTCGAAAGTCCTAAGTCCTGCTTCAACATGCCCTACGCAAATCTTGTTGTAAAACGCAGCAAGGCTTGCTACAAATGTAGTTGTTGTATCACCATGCACTAAAACAATATCCGGACTGACTTTTCCAAACACGTCACATAACCCGTCTAAAGCTCTTATTGTTATATCCTTCAGTGTTTGCCTATCCTGCATTATATTTAAATCATAGTCAGGAGTTATACCGAACATTTCAAGAACCTGATCAAGCATCTGCCTGTGCTGTGCCGTAACACACACTATTGAATGAATTTCATCATGTTTTTCCAATTCTTTTACTAAAGGTGCCATCTTTATTGCTTCGGGCCTTGTTCCAAAAACCGTTACAACCTTTAATTTCTTCATTTCCAGCTCCTTCGAAGATTCAAAAATGTTAATTTTAGAGTGTTTTATCTGTGCTTATTTTGTTTTCTGCCGTATCTATATTTGCACTATCTTCATCAGAGCTGGGGTCCATTTCTGTCATAAACCTGGCCCCGCCTATTATGAAAATTGATAACGCTGCTACAAGAATTATAGCACTCAGAACACCTCTGCCTGCCAATACAATAGCACACAATCCCAGTGCTCCGCTGGCAGTATATATTGCAACAACAGATTGCCTCTGATTCAGCCCCATATCCATAAGCTTGTGATGAATATGGCCTCTGTCTGCTGCCATGATGGATTTACCTCCAGCCAACCTTCTTACAATTGCTGTTATAGTATCAAATAATGGCAGTCCCAAAACTAATAGAGGAATTGCAATTGCAATTGCCGTATATGATTTTATAGTCCCTTGTATGGAAATTACGCCTAGCGTGAATCCGAGAAAATAAGCACCTGTATCCCCCATAAATATCTTAGCCGGATTAAAATTGAAAGGAAGAAAACCTAATGTCGAGCCTGCCAATATAGCTGTTATTATTGCTACATCCCATCTTGATGTAATTATGGATACAAAGAACAGCGATAGGGATGCAATGGATGAAACCCCCACAGCCAAACCATCCAAACCATCAATAAGGTTTATGGCATTTGTTATACCTATAATCCAAAATATAGTCAGTGGGTAAGATATGTATGGACTTAAACTGTATCCATACAAAAGATTTATTTTCGTTCCTGAAATAACCACAATTACTGCAGCTATTAATTGAAAGAAAAACTTTATCTTTGGTCCCAACTGCTTAATGTCATCTATAATACCAATAACTACTATTATCAATATTCCGCCAATCATTCCCACCATCTGAGTGCTTAATTCAAAAGCATCTCCACTGGTAATTGCATCATTTATTATATTAAACAATAATGTAACAAAAAATCCTGCAATAATTGCCAGCCCTCCCAATCTGGGAATAGGCTTTTTATGAACCCTTCTCGCATCATTTGGTATATCAACTGCCCCAAATTTTACCGCAGCTTTTCTTGCAATAGGGGTTGCACACAGAGCCACGATAAATGCCAATATAAAGGATACTATATATTCATATGTCAAACCCATGAATAACACCTTCTTTTGTAAAATATACTTAGGAATGTCTCAAATATAACTTCCACTATAAATTTCGCTCCCGTGTTGACTTAACTCGTCAACACCCGCTCAAAATCAGAAGTAATATTTTAGTCATTCCTTACACTCTGACTACCCTTATACCGGCTTCCTTTAAAAGTTCCATAGATAAATCATCGGGATATTCCCCTCTGAATACTATTTTCTTTATACCTGCATTGATAGCCATTTTTGCACATAAAACACATGGTTGAATTGTCACATACAAAGTACCGCCGCAAACACTAACTCCAGAATTCGCCGCCTGTACAATCGCATTCTGCTCGGCATGAATAGCCCTGCATAACTCATGCCTCTGCCCTGATGGAATATTAAGCTGTTCCCTCAGGCAACCAATGTCTGTGCAATGTTTGCAGCCTGTAGGTGCTCCATTATATCCTGTTGCCAGTATCCTTTTATCTTTTACAATTAATGCACCAACCTGTCTTCTCATGCATGTCGATCTGCTCTTAATAAGATCGACTATATCCATAAAATACTCATCCCACGACGGCCTCATACCGACCTCCATTAACCACATTAAAATTGCTGATATCAATTTTAATTTTAATTTATTAAATAATTACCCAAATTTATATTTCTTTTTATTATATCGGAAAAAACAAAATACAATTTCGTGTTATTTTGTTCCAAAAATCCTATCTCCAGCATCTCCTAATCCTGGTATTATATATCCATGATCATTCAATGACTCGTCTATTGCAGCACAATATATCTCAACATCAGGATGATCCTTATTGATCTTTTCAATACCAGGCTTTGAAGCAATTAGACACATTAATTTTATATTATTTACATTTCTCTCCTTTATATAAGCGATTGCCCTGGAAGCAGATCCACCTGTTGCAATCATAGGATCCATAATTACAATATCTCTCTCCTCAATATCGCAAGGCATTTTGCAGTAATATTCAACCGGCTCCAAAGTCTCAGGATCCCTGTATAAACCTATATGCCCTACCTTTGCCATTGGAAGCAATTGGAGCATACCGTCTGCCATTCCCAAGCCGGCTCTTAAAACTGGTACTATGCCCAATTTCTTGCCTGAAATTACCTTTGTGCGTGCAATTCCGACAGGAGTTTCAATCTCAACTTCCTTTAAAGGCATGTTTCTAGTAACCTCATAGCTCATAAGCATGGAAACTTCCTGTACAAGTTCTCTGAATTCCTTTGTGTCAGTATTTATATCTCTTAATAAAGAAATTTTGTGCTGAATTAGCGGATGATCAAGAAGATGAACATTTTTCATTTGTTATAATCCTTTCCTAAAAGAAATTTTATATTTTTATATGTTTTTATTTTTATATGTTTTTATTTTTTATTTATTTCTATATTTCTCTTCAATTTGTGCAATTTTATCCAGTCTCAATTGGTGCCTTCCTCCGATAAATTGGGTACCTAACCAAGTTTCCACTATATCAAGAGCTGATCCTATACCCACTACCCTTTCACCAAGCGCAAGAATATTTGCATCGTTATGCTCTCTTGTCATTCTGGCCATATATGTATCAGTGCAAAGAGCAGCTCTGATACCTTTTACTTTATTGGCCGCAATAGATATACCTATGCCTGTACCGCATATAATTATACCTTTATCGCACTCTCCTTTACTTACAGCCTCAGCAACTGCCTGTCCAAAGTCAGGGTAATCTACCGACTCAGTACCATAAGTCCCGAAATCCTTTACCTCATAGCCATTTTCTTTAAGGAACTTTATTATTTCGGACTTTAAATTAAAGCCTCCATGATCACTACCTATACCAATCAATTTTTTCACCCTTTTTCATTTTATATTATTGATAACTTTATGTCAAAACATTGTTGTTGCATAAAAAATTTTAATAAAAATCAACTGTAATATTTACCTGTAAAAATGTGAAAGCCCCTCTGTTAATATGAAGTGGGTTGACCGAGAAGCAACCACAATAATTAACTAAGGAGC